>JAKSDA010000380.1 GCA_022360315.1 Pseudomonadota bacterium | reverse complement strand
TGGCAACGCTCGGAAACATGGAGCCCAACGTGACTCTCAACTGGCCGTAGTGTAAGAGCACGTGTTGCCGATGTGCCCTCAAGGGCGTATCTGCGACCCATTCATCGAATGGTTTGCCAAACCATTACGCGAAAGCCGGTTTAGACCGCGCAAACGGGTATTAGAGGCCCAGTAGGCGAAACGGCGAATCGTTCGGCACTTCATAGTTCATTCCCTGAGAGCCGAATAGCTCGATCAGAGCGCCGGCGTCCGTATTCGACGACTGAAGCTAACGCGTTTCGACGCCAAGGCGAGTGAAGGAATGGTCGAATCGACTCTTCGAACAGGGATGCGACGGTCACGGTTAGCCCCATCCTAGATTTCCTGGCCCCCGACCCTACTATTCAGGCGTCATTGCGAGCACGAGTCAGGCGTCATTGCGAGCACGAGACGGGCACCGGACAGGGACTGCTTCAGTCAAGCGAAATCAGGAGGCCACGATCAACGGCCTCGCGGAGAATTGAGCGTAGTGAACAGACATCCCCTATTCCCTCACCGACGGCGTGACACGCAAGCTCGCCCCGCCGCTCGTCCAAATCCAATGTTTTTGTATGAGCCCTTAACGCAGGAAGCTGGTCTGGTCTAACCATCCATTGCTCATCGACGACTTTACCAACAAGCGCGGCCTCGATCCCATCGAGCCATCGGATAAGTTGTTCGATTTCCTCAGCCGTCATCCAGCGTCGATCGCGTTCATAAACCTGATCAACAAGCGCTTCAATGCGATCGGCACGTTCGTCATCCCCAGCAAGCCGCCAAAGTTCAGGAGCAACCTCGAGGAAGCTCTTGGCCGGTTCATATGCCTCAACAACCGCCTGATCCATGTTTTCGTCCTCGCCGTCCCAGTCGGGACGGACTAGGCAAATAGTGCCCCATGCTTTCGTCATTGCCACTCCTATGTGCGCAGCTGAACTTCGAGCGCGACGAGTTCCTTGATCAATACTTCAAGGTCACGTGCAGATATTCCTAAGTGATCACCAAATCCTTTCCCAATAGGGCCACGAGTAACTCCACTTGAACTATCGGCTGTGCTGAAATCAATCGTATCGGTAATATCGACGCCATCTTCGATCAGTCGGATCTTTGCTTCGCCTTTCGCCATCTCACTTAGACGGCGGAGTCCCTTATCCAGTTGATGCTGCGCCTTGGCGGGCTTGTCAGTGAGACCAGACTTAAGTTCCTCTCGGTGGACAATTCGTGCCCTCCCATTGGGCTGCGGCTGCACTACCAGAATGTCGACATCAGTGGTAAGAACATGGACGCGGTTTCCATTCGAAGTTGACAGCACCCTGCGCATTCCTTGGTGATTAGGGTGTCTGAGATTAAAGTCGGCGACTGTCACCTCTGGCTGCTGTACCCATATCTCGACATCCCGATGTATCCGCGCTCCAGAGTACCGCGCTTGCGCCTCGTTCGCTGAAATATCAGTGACAAGTCTGCTCCGGATCTTTTCTACGGCACGGCCGATTCGCCGGTTAGTCGGACTCGGACCGAGTTCGTCAAGGATTTGCTGAATCGCCGGCTTTTTTATCAGCCCACGAGTCTGGATAATGGCTCGCAACTCGGCAGCTCGTTGTTTAGAAGCTGCGGTTCGTTCTCTGACAGCCTGGCCCTTGGCAGTCGCAGCCTTGACTCGGCTGAGCGCGATGTCGAAATCGCCACCATAGTGGCGGTGGATATCCCCCGGTGCCATGTTGCGATGCATCTGCTCGAACTTGATCAGCTCATCGGGAGCGAGCATTGCCCTGATGCGTTCCACCCAGACGGTGGGTTCGAGGGACGAGCCCGTGATGGACTTGCTCGGAGCTGCGTGAATGTCATCAACTAGGGCGACCCTGTCGATTGCCACGACGTCTCTTGGCAGCTTCCCCGGTGGGGTCTCAGCACTCTGAGCGGGCGTTCCCTGACTCGTGTCGCCCACGACATCGCCACCCGGGCCACCTGGGCCTCCTGTCTTGCCGGAATCGCCGCCGGGCCGACTCATCTGCAGCGGGCGACTGACGGCTCCTGTGACCGCCTGGACCGGCCTTATGGTGACTCCGATCCGAGTGTCGGGTGGAAGCGCTCGTACGTCGCCGCCGCCCGCGGTGGCGTAAGCAAAGGCGGTGGGGCCGCCTGGGCCGCCGAATCCCGAGCCCAAAAGGTCCAGGAGCTCGGCGACGGTCATGCGCACGCTGCGGCCGCTCGAGAATCCGCTGGCGCGAATCCGCTCCAGGACCGACGACATGCGCGGAAACCGCTCGGCATAGACGTCGACGGTGCGCTGAGCGCTGGCCGGCAAGTAGTGACCTCCGGCCAGACTCACTCCAGAGAGCACGGTGCCGACCAGGGCGCCCTCGGCACCCACGGCCAGATAGCTGGTGAAAGGATCGAATCCCTGCTTGTCGTTGAGCAGCTGATCGTAGACATCGGCTGTGAAATGGCCGCCGAGTCCGGCGGCGATCCCGGCGGTAGAGCCGGCGATGAGCTGAGCGGCCGATTTACCCGCGCCCAGACTCTGGGCAAAGCCGCCGGCGAATTCGCCGGCCAGGGTGCCGGTCACCGCGGTGGCCGCCATGAGGGTCGCGGCCTTGCCCGCCGCTTTCAGAGATTTACTGCGGAAGTGATTATCGCTGATCCAGCCCTGTTCGC
>JAKSDA010000596.1 GCA_022360315.1 Pseudomonadota bacterium | reverse complement strand
CCGAGCCAGAGCGGCGAGGCGCGCCGCCAGTGGGTGCGCGAGGAGTGGAGAATACTGGGTGTATTTGACCGACGAGCAAGCCCGCTGGCGGTGATGGATCGCCGCTCTGGCGACGCGGAGAGTTTTTGGACCGGCTCTAAGCCATGACGGCCTCTGTCCTCGCCATCCACTGCTGGCAGGGCATTGCCTCATACCTTGTCGAAATCGGCATGATAACGGACCAGCCCCGAGTGCCCCTCGAGTGCACCGGGTTTTAGGGCGACAACCATGAACGCCTCAGCCGGCACCGACCAGGTCGGGCGCAGGTGGTATTTTTGCGCCGGCTCGAAGCCGAACCGCGCATAATAAACCGGATCGCCGAGTACAAAGCAGGCCCGATGTCCGGCCTCCTCGCAGGCCAGTAAACCGGCCTCGATGAGGGCACTGCCGACCCCGCGCCGCTGGTATCCCGGACGCGCAGCCACCGGGCCGAGAGCGACCGCATCCCACGTGCCGCGCGGGCTCTCGACCCGCACAGGTGTGAAGAAAGCATGGCCCAGGAGCTTGCCGGTGCGTTCTGCAACCAGGCTGATGACCCCGGGCAGGTCGCGCAGCCGGGCCACCAGATCGGCCTCGCCGGGCTGGCCAAACGCCGCCGCGATCAAGGTGTATATTCCGGCGTGGTCGCCGGTGACTTCGGGACGCACGCGAAGATCGGCGCCGCTGCGAATGAGGGTGCGCTGCCAGCCGACCTCGACAAAACCGAGACGACGGTACAGCTCCAGTGCCGGTCCATCGGGTTCGGCGCAGAGTAGCAATGCCCGGTGTTTTTTTAATCCGGCCCGGGCCAAAGTCGCGATCAGCGTGGTGCAGACTCCCTGACGCCGGTACTCGGGATGAGTCTCGACAACCTGAAATCGGCCCACGTCGCCGCACGGCACCAGCCCACACCCGCCGACCAACTGGTCGCCGGCAAACGCGCCCCACCACGTGGCGGCATGGTTGCTCAACCATCGTTGGCGCGCTGCCCGGATACGATCCTTGAACAGCTGGTACTCGGCGCTGTCTTCCTCGCTGGGTTCGCATGCGACATCAAGCGCCACTACGGCGTCCCACTCGGCTGGAAAAACCAGCGGACGGACGACCAGGTCGGCGCGCGATTTCACGCTGCCGACAGCGGTCAACTCCATGGCGATTCCGTCATCGGACCCGAAACCGGCGCGAGCAGCGGCGGCCATTTCGGCATCGGACAACCCGGGGCCATCCCAGCGCAGACAGATATGCGATGCGCCGATCACCTCATCGGCTGTCTTGACCCAGGCTTCGAGGTCCCGGGGCAAAAAGCGCAGGAAGAGATAATTGCCATGGTAGTAACCGGGATTGTCCGGCGTCCGGACGGCGAGAAAAGTGCCGTGATCGGTCACCGAACCGCCCGATAGCTCGGTCATATGGAGATCGGTGTGAGTCAGTTCGAGCACAGGGGTAGTGTAGATGGGAACAGTAGCAACTTGGTGACCTGGCGACGAGGCACGATAGTTTCTCCAAGTTGACAAGCGATTCCTGAGAAGTGATTCCCTGCCCAACAGGGACCCCATCATACCCGCTCTACGAGACACTGTGGGCATGTTTCGTGAGCGCAGCGGCCGTGAAACGCCTCACTCGGGTTCCAATCTTGGCGGCGGCCGACTGCCTTCGCGCGACGAACTCCACGAACGTGCCAAGTTTCGTCGACTCCGACATCCTCGCCCCCACACGGGCTCGACCATCTTGATTATTGGGTTGGCGGCGAGGGTACTCCCGAGTACTCTCGACAGCTGGGCAAAGGAGTTCAAATACGATGCGCAAGGTTTTGTTTGCTGGAGTAATCGTCCTGGTTCTGGGCAGTTTCAACACCCACTCGATGTCCGAGCAGTATGTCGAGGAACAGCAATACGTCGAGTATTACCGCGACAATCTGTTTCTCGGCCTGGCCTATCACCGGGTTGGCTGTCTGACCAACTGGACCACGATTCGGTCCAGCCAGGATTACGACGGCTTTACCACCAAGCGCTACTGTTATTACGGCGCCACGGCCGACTCGGTGCCCGACGCCAGCTGGTACGACTGGAACTACGCCACTGGCAAGGCCCAGCTCGACGCGTGTGGTTTGCGGGCCAATAATCGCTACGGCACACCGAACTACGCCTCGTCGTCGAACTCCTGCAACTACAATATCCTTTTCGACTGCAATAGCGATTGCTGGATCCGCGAGTTTTCGACCTGCCAGGGCTGGCGGGTCTCGATCGCAAGTCCCTGCTGGTAACCCCCCGCGCTGACCGGCCCATGAAGCTCGCTACGTTGCGACCCTCTGTGGTCCTGGTCGCGGCCGGGGTCGCGGTAGCGATCGCGGCCTATGTGCGGTGGTCCGATCGCAGTGAGGTGACCGATAGCCGATCACAGGATTCGCATGGGTCAACGACGAGCCTGGCCGCACCTGTGCGGCCTGCTCGCCCGCCCGTGCCGGGCCGCGATACGCCGCGGCGTCCGGCCGAGCCGCTGCCGCCGCCGCTCGCCCCCGGGGAACTCGCCGAGGTCTATGAGAGCGCCGTCGCAGCCGGTGAAGCACGGCCGGGTGAGAGAGCATTCCGCGCCAACGTCACCGCGTTTATCCAGTACAACAAGGCGTTTGCCGAGGATCAGGCAAACCGCGAGGGGCTATCGGTGGCAGAGGTCCAGGAGTTGACCTATTTGGGCTTTCTGGTCAAGCAGACGCAAAGCTGGTCCGAGGTCGAGGAGCTCATCGGCCACGACCTGTCGCCCGACCAGCGCCAGGCCGGGGAAAAGCTCATGCACGACATCAATTCGGCCTTCAAGGCCGCAATGCGCCAGCTGGTCGCCGACGGCGCCGACCCCGCGCACCGGTGGGATCTCATTCGCGCGACCACAAAGCGCTACAAGGACGACTATTTTGCCATCACCGGCATGAACCCCGATCTTCTCGACGATCTGCTGGCCGGCGATCTCAGGCGAGAATACTCCCCGAGCGTTACCCCAGTGCCCGACGAGATTCCCCACAATCCAGATTATCGACCTCCGAGCGAGCGACCCGAGCGCGGCGAGTAGACGCTCGAGCTCATACCCATCGATCCACGCCAATGGGTTTCTGCTCAGTTGACCGCCCGGCTGCTTCGCACCACCAGCCAGGTCAACGCCGGGGCGCCGATCGCAGCGGTTACCACTCCGACCGGTAACTCGGAGTGGGGCGCGCTCACTCGCGCCACAGCGTCGCATAAGGCGAGAAAGGCGGCGCCGAATACAAACGACATGGGCAGCAATATGCGCCGACTCGCCCCCATGCTCAATCGCACCAGATGAGGCACGATGAGCCCGACAAATGCGATCGGACCGCATAGCGCGACACACGCACCAACTCCCAGGGCTCCAATGCCGAGGGTCAACGAACGCACATACCCCACATCAACTCCCTGCGAGTGAGCGCGCTGTTCTCCAGTAACCAGTGCCTCGAGAGCTCGCGTTTGATACAGCAGAATCAGCGCCGTGGGGACCAGAAATGGCAAGAGAATGAACAGCTCATCGTAGTCGATCTGCGATAGATCACCGAGCGACCAGCGCACACCCGCGGCCAGATCGCGATTGTCGGAAAAAAATTGAAAACCGGTCGACGCCGCAGCCAGGGCCAGAGAAATCGCGATTCCCGCGAGCAGGATATCGGCCGTACGCGCCCGCCCGGTGCTGGCGATACTGGTGATGATCATGGTTACGAAAAGGGCCCCGGCAAACGCCGCCAGGGTGGTCAGAGGAACACCTGATACCGGGGAGCTGGCACCGCTCATGATCGCGATGAGCGCCCCCAGCGTGGCGCCCCCGGTCGTGCCCACGGTACTCGGGGTGGCCAGCGGATTGGCCAGGACAGTCTGATAACAGGCTCCCACCAGTCCCAGCGTGCCACCGACCAGAATGGCCAGCACGACCCGCGGAATGCGCAGACTCACCAGGATGAAGCGAGCCTCATCGCCGTCGAGCGATTCGCCGATGAACGGCGCCACGCACACGCATGCAACCGACACAGCGACCATGGATGCGATGCGGATAGTCATTGCAATCGGGGCGCCTTGCGTACCACGAAGTAACTGTGCTCGTCGGCCCGCAACTCGATAAATCTGACTCCGAATAGCTGGCTGAGCCGGTCCGGTAACTCGGCCGCGCGCAGACTGGTGCGAAATCGTATCTTGCCCGCCGCTAAACCGACGACCTGGCATTGTTCGAGAGCGTCCCCCGCGGCCAGGTGGCCGAGCAGGTTCACGTCGTGAGTGACGCACAGAACGCCGTGGCCCTCTTGCCAGAGAGAGCCGATGAGCTGATACATCGCCATCTGTTGCACCGGGTCGAGGTGATTGGCGGGCTCGTCCAGAAGCAAGAGCGGAGCCTCCTGGGTGAGAGTCGCGGCCAGGGCCACGCGCTGCCGCTCGCCACCCGAAAGCGTCGATACCAGTCGTTCAGATAATTTTTCGGCCTTGACAGCGGCGAGCGCCACCCCGGCAGCTCGCCGCGATTCGGCCAGCGGCTCGTCGAAGCGAAACCGCGCAGCGGTCACCACCTCGACCGAACGCAGGGGGTCCTCGGGCAGCGCCTCCTGGGGCAGCCAGGCCAGGCGGGCCGCTCGTTGCCGGCCAGATAACGCGCGAACCGGCCGGCCGGCCAGGGTGACCTCGCCACTCACCGGCCGCAAAAGGCCCAGCGCGGTGCGGATGAGCAGGCTCTTGCCGGCCCCATTGGGCCCGACCAGGGCGATGAACTGTCCGCGGTCGAGGCGCAGGCTCACCTCGTCGAGAAGCACCGAAGAGCCCGCTCTGACCGTGACACTGGACAGTTCGAGTGCGTCTGTCATCAGCTCACTTCGCTCGAGGTTCCGCCTCGTAACGCGCGATCTGCTCGGCCAATCGGTCGATGAGCTCGAGGATCCGGGGCCCGGTCCCGAACATCCACGAGCCGTTTAAGACCGCGATGCGTCCGTGTTTGACCGCCTCTACCGAACCCAGGCGGGCCCAGTCGCGAACCAGCTGGCGCCGCGCGGCGTCGGCCAGATTGTCGTCGGCAGAGAGTAGGATGATGATGTCGGGATCGAGTCGCACCACCGCTTCCAGGCTCAACTGGGGGACGCCTGTTTGACCTTTGGGCACAGCATTGCGGGCGCCAGCTGCGTGTAAGACGGCGCCGTGAATGGATTCGGCCTTGAGATAGAAAATTCGTTTGAGTTGACCCGGATCGTGAGCAAATGCCAACAGAACCCGGAGACCGCTGGCCGGGGCAGTACCGCGCAGGCGGCGCTCGAACTGCCCGGCCAGAGAATCGGCTGCCGCGCTGCGCCCGGTCAACTCGCCCAATCTGCGCACGCTGGCAATGATGTCCTCGACATCGAGCCAGCGCAAGAGCTCGGTCGGCGCCACTCTCTTCAGCGCATCGTACTGGGTCTGAACGTTGTCCTCGACCAGGATGAGAGTCGGCCGCATTCGCACGAGCGCTTCGATGGCAGGGCGCAGACCCGTGCCCGCAGGGGGAATGGATCGAACCTCGCGCGGCTGGCTGCAGAATCTCGAGCGGCCGACCACAGCCGACCCGACCCCAAGCGCAAACAGTGTCTCGGTGATCGGCGGCGACAGGGAGACGATGCGCTGAACGCTTTGTTCGCGCGCCGGTACCGGGCCGCTGCCCGCGCTCCATCGGGCCACAACCGCGGATGCCACGGTGGCGAAGACGGCCACCAGCAAGACGTGCAAGAGTGGTTTCAGCTGCATTCACACGTCCCACCAGCCCGAATCCGGGCCAGCATCGAGAGACTGCCATGGGCTGAGCGATCTTCCATGCGCTTTCAAGGTGTCCCGTATCGGATCCGATTCTTCAGGTTTTTTTTCGCACCGATGGACGAAGCGGGATTTTCACCATAATGCCATCATCGTGGCTGCCAAAATCGATCTGGCGGACAACCTGGGTCAAACAGCGCCCCTCGGGAGTTTTGTCGAACGCCGGTGGCTCAATGCGCGCCGAGGACACGCGGCCGCGCCGGCTGATCTCGATGACCACGTAGAGCTTCCTGGGCGGTTCAGACCGATTTCTCAGGTATGGATCGAAGCAAGCCAGAAGGGCATTGCGCCGGTTTCCCACGAGTTTGGAGTAATACGCTTCGGGATCGCGTTTGCGCTCCCGGGCGAGACGCCGGGCACGTCGCCTGCGCGACTTCTTCTTGCTCTCAGCCGCTGGCTCAGCCCCGCTGAGCACCTGTCGTTCGGCTGGCGATGGGCCTGCACTCACCGCGGACGTTTTGGTTGTCTCCGCGGTCACACCCGCTTCCGCTGCTCCAGCATCTTCCACCTCCTGCACGACCACCCCACCCTGGATATCGATCCGCGCTGTGGGGGGCACTTGGCGAGACCACAAGTTTGCATAGAGCAGCCCAGCACCGACTCCCAATCCGGCGACAACAAGCATGAACGCGACCAGTACCCGCAACAACGGGCGTTTGGTTTTTTTCCCCGGTGAGGGCGAAGTGGACTGAATGTCATCCGGCCGGTGGCTGTACAGGCCTGGCTGGTCCCTGCCGCGCATGGGCGCAGTCGGCGCGGTCCTCCGCCGCTCCGGCCGATCGTTCGGGGAAGCGGCCAGCAGGCTGGTCACGGTCGGCTTTTCACCCGATCCTCGGTCGATTTCTGTCCCCCGCGTCTCCGAAACCACGCTCGTGTCTGTATCGACCTCGGGGGCAATCGGGAGCGTTTCGCTGCTATTTAGCTCGATGTTGCCCCGAGCCGTTTCTAACCGGCTGACAAACGTGCGCCGCTTTGCCATTTCGTCGGCAAAACAGCCGTTCACAAACTCTGAGATTTCGGACAATGTGGCCGGACCACCGAGCGCGGCAACCGACTGGACGATCGCCTTGCTCATCTGACTGGCCGTGTCAAAGCGCTGGTGGTGAGAGCGAGCCAGCGCTCTGGCCACCACGGCGGACAACTCGTCGGGCAGATCGGGACGATAGCGGTCGACAGCCGGCGCATCGGTTTCGGTGATGGCCCGGCAGATCTCGTATTCCGAGTTCCGGCGAAACAGTCGCCGGCCGGTCAGAGCTTCAAACGTCACCACCCCGAGCGAAAAAATATCGGAGCGCCGGTCGAGCGGCTGGCGCAAGACTTGCTCTGGCGACATATACGACCATTTGCCCTTGACAGCTCCAGTGCGAGTATTGGCCAGCTTGTCCGGAATCTTGGCAACGCCGAAGTCGAGAATTTTGACCGGTCCGGCCGCCGTGATGAATACATTGGAGGGCGAAATGTCTCGGTGGACCAAATTGGTCGGGCGCCCGTGGCGGTCCACGAGCCCGTGGGCTGCGTGTAACCCCTCGCACGCCTGCGTGATGATCGCCGCGATAAGCCGCGGGTCGAGCAGCATTTTCTGCTTGGCCATCCGGTGTATGAGATCAGACATGCTGACCCCCTCCAGATACTCCATTGCGATGTAGTACTCGCCGTCGACCTCGTCGAGCTCGTAGACCTGACAGATATTGGGATGAGAGAGACGAGCAGCAATGCGCGCCTCGTCGAGCAACATGTCCACGTAGCGCTTGTGATCTGCGAGGTGCCGCAAAACTCGCTTGATGACGACCAGTTTCTCGAAACCGGCCACCCCCTCGAGACGAGCCAGACAGATCTCACCCATGCCCCCCTTGGCCAACCTGCCAATGAGGGTGTACTTGCCAAAGGTACTGCGCTCGCGTTGCCGAGAAGGACTCGCCACGAACTACCATGATAACCGGTTGGGTGTAGTAATGACACCTACTAAACAACTCTACAACTCTGACCAAGAGTACGGGGGTGAGCTGGCTCTATTTTGCGCCGGTTACAGAAATAGAGGTTTGTTGGCTAGCGAACCATGTTGCGGCATTTAGAATCATTCTATGCGCCAACGCCGGCTCGAGATCACACCCATGGGGCCGGGTGACATCGCCGATGTATTGGAGATCGAGCGGCAGTCTCATCCATCGCCATGGCCCGAGAAGCTTTTTGTCGAGGAGCTCGAGCGCGATTGGGCCTATGTGGATCTGGTGCGTGTTCGCGACAGCAGTGGCCGGAGCCACGTCGTGGCGTTTTGCAACTATTGGCTGGTCCGTGACGAAGTCCATCTGCTCAACCTGGCGACCCATTGGGATTGGCGGCGCCGCGGCATTGCCACGAGACTCATGGCGCACCTACTCGCATTTGCGCAGCGGCACGAGTGTCGCTATGTGACACTCGAGGTGCGGACATCCAATCATCCCGCCCGTCGGCTATACCGGGCTCACGGGTTCGAGGAGGTGGGTGTGCGTCCCAGGTACTATGCCGAAAATGGCGAAGATGCGGTGGTAATGACGCTGGATCTGGCCCTCCCTTGAAGGCCTGGGGCCAGACGGTACATTCGATCGGTAACGGCCTACGTCAGACGCGCCTGCTATGATGGTGGCGATCTGAGCATTTCGTCCTACTGCGAGGATCGGCGTGATATGGGCCGTTTGTTCGACACCAGATTGTATCGCGAGCGGGCGAGCGAGAGCGAGCGAGACCAGCGGGTTGCCCATTTGCTGCGCGATGACACACGGGACGCAGCATTGTTGACCGCGCTGGCTGACGAGCTCGCCGCTGGGGACCCGCCCGATCTGGTAACTCTGGTTGGTGTGGTTCGCACGCTATCCCAAGACGCCGAACTGGACGACGAGACGAGGACTCGGTTTTGGGCCGATCTATCCGCGCGGCGTCCATCTCATTCGGGAATCATGGCCTGTTACAGCGACGCGTTATTTGCGGCCAGCCGTGAAGACGAGGCCGCCGCGGTGCTGGTTGCCGCAATCGAAAGCGAGCCCGGCCTGATCGGCGATTTCCACGACGACGCTGCCGAGATCGCGCGAGCGTGCGGTGGCGAATTGTGGTTGCGCTATCAGCTTGTCGATCTCGGCGTGCAACTCGACGATGTGGAGCAGGCGGGCGACTCGGACGATGCCGCTGGCGAGGCCAGTGACGTGCGCGAGCGCTATTCCGAATTGCTCGAGGAGCACATGGACGATGCTGCCGCGCTGGCCCGGATTCAAGTCCTCGGTCGACGCATCGCCGCTCTCGAAGCTGCCGGCATTTTGCCCCGCGTGCTGGTTCGCCGCGGATCGTGGCGCGGGCGTCCGCAGTAGAGGCGGAGCGGTCGTCTGTAGTGGGATAGATCTCGCTGCGAGATTGTCGATGGAGCTGAAAGCAACGTCAAACGCAGCTTGGCCGGGTATCTTGCCGTACGATTGTTTCAACCGCTCAGTCATATCGGCGGGCAGCGACCGTTTGCCACAGACCACACCGATCGAGAGCGTGATTTGTAGCGCGCGGCGGGATTTCAGACGCACTCTGAATACTGGCCAGGAAATCATTGACAGGCCGCCCAAAACTGTTTAACTGACCTCGGATAATATATATATATATCGAGTTTGGGATCCATATAACTGATTAACCCGATCGGAAAAATATCAAGAATTTAGGAGGCTAATATGGAAACTCGAGCGCTTTTTGAGCAATTGGCCGCAGCAGAACAAGAGGGTTGGAACGAGATTTATGAGGGTGACTTCATTCGTCATCTGCGCACTCATGGTATCGACCGAGATTTATACGTAGCCTTGATGACTGAAATTTATCATTACACGAGACACAACGCTCAAAATCAAGCCCTGGCGGTGCTGGGCGTGCAATCCGATCGATTGGCATTGCTCAAGTATTGCTTGCACCACGCCTATCAAGAAGCGGGTCACGACCAGATGGTGATTCGCGACCTTGCCCAGGTAGGGGTGCAGCGCGAGACGGTGGAGTCTTCAAACCCGTTGCCAGAGACTCAAGCATTCGTGGCCTATCTATACCAATTGGCCCACAATCGCGATGCGACCCATCGCTTGGGGTACAGCTATTGGGCGGAAAACGCCTATGCATACATCAGTGAGCTCATTGAAGCGATCAAGCGCGATGTGAAACTCACTGATGATCAGCTCACCTTCTTCGTCGAGCACAGCACCATCGATGAGGCACACTTTGCACAGGTTAAAAATATCATCGCCAACTCTTGCGTCACAGAGGAACAGCAGGCAGGTGCGCTGGATGCCCTCAAAGTAACCCTGCGGCTGACCGGCAACATCATGGATGCCGTTTATCGCGAGGTGCAGAAAAGACGGAGCCGTACTGCTGCGGCCTGATGCTGTCACTGGACATTTCTCTCGTGCTGGCACTGATTTCCTCTGTCGCCAGTCTGACGGTCAGAAGACGCACGGCCAATGCGCGTGCGATCCCGCGCAGTCGGGTTACTTCGGGGTATTGGAGGCTTTGCCGTCGGAGCTATTGCCGCCGACGCGGTCCCAGGTATTGACCGGCCCGCGCACGGTGCTCTTGTTGTGCTGAGTCGACGATGGCTGTACCGCGGATTTGACCCTGGAAATGGGATGGTGAAACTCCGTGGGCAGGTTGTCACCAGTCTTGACTTCCAGGTGAAGATCGCCGCCGTCCCTGCGCAGCTGTTTGAGCTCTTGCTTGAGAATGCGGGCAAACGAGGGGGCATCTTTAACCGTGCGATCCTGAATCGAAAGCACGATATAACCCTCGGTCAGTCCCATGGATTTGAGGATGCCGTCGCCGATAGACGTGATCACTGCGCCGCGGTCGATGTCGGGATAACGCCAGCCAATGCCGGGAAATATGGTCATGGCCTTGGTCGCTGCGGCCCGGGCCGATCGCGAATACGTCTCGATGAGCTTGTCGATGATGTCCCCTGTCACCTGATACTCGACAAACACCAGGTAGCGATGGCCGCCGTAAGGGGACTCGTATCGCTCCCAGTACTGTGCTGTCGGTGTGGTGCTAATCACGCGACCACCGCCCTTGCGAAGGGTGTTCGCCACTGCTTTGCGACCCTCGCGCACAGTGCCGAAGGCGCGGTCGTAGTGAATCGATTGGCGGTCGTTTTGCTCGGATAAAAGCGACATCTTGGCCTGGCGTATGTCAGTAAACATGGGAGCCATATACCGCGACCAATCGGGGTGATCGATGCGAGGACCGAGGGCGTGGACCATGGCCTCGAGAGCCGCGGCCTGGGCTTCCTCCTGCGCATCGGCCTCGCTGACGGCATGAGATGATACCCCCACACAGTTCATGCCGAGCTTTGCTCCCGAATTGCAATGGCCCGAAAATATCGCGCTGGATGCGATCCACGCCGGTCGGGCAGGTGCGCTTGCCTCGACGAGTTTGCCCACACCGGTGGAGCTTGCCGTCCGACCGCCGGGGTTATGCAGGTAGCGGTACCCGAGCAGACCTCCAGCGGTGAGCACTGCAGCAAAGATCGCCGCCGCGACCACCATGACCCAGCTTCGCCGCCGCATGGCGGCAACCGGGAGTTCGCCGGTCGCCGCTGTCACCGCAGACCGCTGCTGGATAGGTTTGCGGCCCTTGATCGACTTGATAAATTTGCGGACCGGCTGGGGCAGGTTTGGCTTGGGCAGGCCGGGCAGGTAGGAGAGCACGCTGTCGGGGGCAGAACAGTGGCACGACGACTTGCACTCGACGCATTTCATCTCCGGCGGGGTTGCAAACTTGAGCAGGTCATAGTGCCCCCCCACACTGACGATATGGGGCGCAGTCGTGGCGCATTTGGTGCACGCGTAGGGCAGTGCAAGGGTCTCTACCTGTCCGAGCGGCCCAATATCGTCGCGGCTGGTCAGTTTCTCGAGGAATATGGGTGGCACGCCGAGAAACACGATGATCTCCGCGGCCGGTGTGATGAGCTGGATGAAAGTACGCCATTGCGCCGCCCCGGCCGGCTCGATCCGACCGAGATCAGTGAGATCGATGATGATCGCCCCCTCCAACCCCTCGGCCAGCTTTATATGGGGAAACCCGTCATCGAGATCGCCAGACAATTTGAGATAGGTGAAGCGATCTTCGATGATTTTGTCGACCCGCAATCTCTGCGCGATGTCAGCTTGCGCGCCGTTCAACTTGGACGATAAGAGTGCAGTCACCGCTGGCTCGAGGGCAAATCGCGGCTGGCTGGCAATATACGAGAAGTAGGTAATCGCGTCCTCGTCGAAGTACTGGGTATCGCCGCAGTTGGGGCACGGTCGCTCGGGCGGAGTCATGCTGGTGATGGCGGCCCAGTCGCGGTCCACTTGCATGAGGATTTCGTCCTCTCGGTCGCAATAGTCGCAACGGTACGGGACGTAGAAGCTGAAAACCCGACCCCGACCGATGAAGTTACCGACCATGTTCAGCTGGTCCACGATCTTGGGCGAGCATTCGACGAGGATGATGTCCTCGACGGACTTGCTCGCGGCGGCGATGAAATCCACCCACTCGCGGATGCCGAAGGAAGAGATGCGGCGGACGCCGGACAGATGCAGGATCAGGTTGCGCGCGCGGATCGTATGAGCCAGTTTTTTGCCGTCAAAATCCTCGTCGATCCAGCCGTCCAGTTTCAGACAAACCACGTCTCGGTCGGTAAACTTGTCTATGGTCAGTTTCTGCAGGGTGCTACCTGCGGAGTGTCGCGCCGCGTCCATCGGAGACTCCTACGCCTGAAAGTAGTGCAGTGACTTGGCTCGGATGCGGAATTCTCGCACGTTGAGGTCCATGTCGAAGATACCGGTGACTTCGGTATGCTGGTTGGGGACGACGTCGTAGAACATCGCCACGGTCGCGTTGTGGCAAACGACCATGCCCAGCCCGGCGCCACCGTGGGAAGTGTCCATCTCGCCCCGTTCCAGTCCACGCGCCAGGCCGCCGAATACATGATGACGCCTGAGCTGGCCAAACGAGTCGATGACCTGAATCGCCAGGCGCGAGCCGTCCGCGGCGACGCGGAAGAGCGGTTGCTCGGAGGGCGGAAGCACCAACGTGGCCTTCCGGTCACGGGCGTACTTGGGTTTGCCATCGGCGTCGATCGGCGCATCGAACATGGCGTTCATCAGAAGCTCGTGGGCGAGTTCGCCCAGGGATTCGCCGACTCGTTTGGGCAAACCCAAATGGCCGACGAATTCCTGGACCTTGGCGACGATCGCATCGCGTTGCTCGGTGGACGCGACTTGCTCCTGAAAGCCAGTATATCCCCAGTGGAGAAAATCGGAGAACTTGACCCGGCTCTCGTTGGTCGGCAAAAGACGCCGCGCTACCATGACAATCTCCCACGCTCGCGGTGCCGACTCGAAATCCTTGCGGCCACATATGTTGGATAGCTGCGGCAGGTCGTTCATGTAGCGCAGCGCGCGCTTGAGCGGTTCGGCAGTCCATAGAATGCCCCGCATGGCAGGCTTGTTGGTCAGGATTTCGACCACCAGATCGACGTCGAAAGCATCTGCAGCCAATACGCTAACACCGTCGAGGTTACCCATGACGTGCTCAGGGGTGTGCACTGCCTCGGCCTCATATCCAGCAGAGGTGAAATAGCGCACCAGGCGGCGGCTTACCTTCTTGTTGCGTTCCAAAACCAGAGCGCGCATGGACAACGCTCGTACTAGTCTGCAGGCAAGAGTGACACGGCCCAACTCCTTACAACAACCTTGAGTTTCAGTAACATAATAAAATTTCGTCCGCGCCACAAACTCCGGTAGTACGTGTTACGTTACTAATCTATGGCTAAATCAGGCGAGCGGTACTTCGGACTAGCTCGGACTCTGTGCGCTTATGTCGTAGCTTATACGATTCTTCTTGCTTGTGGAGCACCCAGGTCGGAAGTGACGATGTCGACGCGTCCTGATAGTGCTTCCGCGCCGGATGCTTCGGTCTTATCTGGCAACATAGTGCCGATCGGAGATGAGCGAGTAACCGCCGCTCCGGCCGCTCTGCCCGGCGATCGCGTGAGTCGGCCGGCGACGGAAAGCAAGGCCGGCCAGACCGGGCTTGTCCAGCCGCGCGGCCGCCTGGCAGGCGCAGCGGCAACGGAGGCGATCGAAAGCGATGCCGGGTCGATTGATCCCCCGACGGGCGGCCGGACGCCTGGGCAGGCCAAGCGAAGTGGAGTTGTCGCCGAGCAGAGCGATCGGCCGGCCGGCTATTCAACCGGGGCCAGGTCCGACGCCGAGACAGCTCGATCGTCGCCTACCCGGCTTTCTCTGCCCGGACCGAGTCGGCGCCACCAGCTCTCGGCGTTCCTGGCCAAAACGGCCATGGAGGCCTTCAAACAGGATAAATGGCGCGATGCCATCCCACTCTATCAGGCTCTTGTTGCGGCCCGCGGACCGGGCTGTTCCGAAGCTCTCGAACTCGCCCAGTCGTGGGCGAATGTCGGCCAATATCGACAGGCAGTGTCAATTCTCGATGCCTTTATCTCGGCCACGGCGGATCGAATAGACAGCCGCCCGACCGCGCCGGCCCGCGACAGCGCCGCTTCGCATCCCACGCCGGGAGGTCCGGCCGGGGCAGCGGAACTGGAACTGGCCCGGAGCAAGCGAGACGAGTGGGGTCGGATAGGCGAGCCAACACGGGGTTTTGTTCCGGCACGGCTCACTCGACGGGCCCGCCAGGCCTTTCGTTTCGGTCGCAGTGCCTTGCGCAAGCGGCATTACGCAGACGCCCGCGTGTATTTCGAAATGGGCCATGCACTGGACCCCGAGTTGCCTGGATTTGTGCGCGAACTCGGGACAATCTACGACAAGCTCGGACTGGCCGAAAAGAAGATCTCATTGTTTCACGATTACCTCCGTGCGCGGCCGTTTGGCAAAAATGCCGACGCCATTCGCCGTGCTCTGGGCAAGCGGGCCCTCGGTCACCTGGCCATAGAGAGTTCGCTGCCGTGCGATGAGCTGTGGCTCAATCGCCAGCGGGTTCCCGCCAAGGTCTCCATTTCGGCACTGCGAGTGGCACCTGGCGAGTACCGCGCATTGTGCGTCAGCTACCGGTATGAGATCGCCTACTTCGAATACGCGGTGGTCGAGCCCGATCGGCCGAGTGCCGTGCGTTTTCGCTGGGCGATCATCGTCAACCAGCTCACCCAGCCCTATGGTCGGATCACCATCGAGAATCCGCGGGCGCCCGGGGTCATGATGGATCTGGGCATCTCCCAACCCGAGGTTGGAGTCATCGTGCCAGAGGACGGTCGCTCGCTGGGCATGGTTCTGCGCGATGATGCTGGCACGCGGGTCGAAGAGCGCACCATCTCGCTCGAGCCCGGTCGACGCTATGTCATAAAGTGGTAGAGTCACGCGGTCACGACATGGCGTCGAAGTCGCAAGGCAAGCGTGAGAAGAGCAAGCTGGATCCGGGATCGCCGTCGGAACCGGTTCTGTTTGGCAAGTATTACCTACTCGGCCTGATCGCCCGGGGAGGAATGGCCGAGGTGTACCGTGCCCGATTGCGTGGCGGCGAAAGCCAGGATCTGTTCGCCATCAAGGTGATGCGCCCGCAACTGGCCCGGGAGGCGCGGTTTGTCGATATGTTCAACCGCGAGGGTCAGCTGGCCATGATGCTCGAAAACTCGAGCATCGTTCGCACCTGGGAATTCGGTCAGATCGACGGTCGGCATTACATCGCCATGGAGTACATCGGCGGACGCGATCTGACCCAGTGCTTGCGTCGCTGCCAGGAAACCAATCAGCGCATCCCGGTGCCCCATGCGGTGTACATCGCGTCGCGCATTGGCCATGGGCTATCCTTTGCCCACAATGTGCGCGGCAAAGATGGTCGCCCGCTCAACATTGTCAACCGCGACGTATCTCCGTCGAACGTCCGTCTGTCCTATGACGGCGAGGTCAAGCTACTGGACTTTGGCATCGCCCAGGGGCTCATGAAGTTCATGTCCGAAATCGGCGTGCTCAAGGGCAAGTTCAGCTATATGTCGCCCGAGCAGATCCGCGGCATGCCGCTCGACGCCCGCACCGATGTGTTCTCGGCCGGCATCATTCTTCACGAGATGCTCACCACCGAGAAGCTCTTCCGCGGCGATACCGAGTTTGCGCTGATGGAGAAAGTCCGCAAGGCCGAGGTTCCGCGACCGTCCAGGTTCAACCGCCGGGTGACCGAGGAACTCGACCGCGTGGTACTCCACGCCCTGGCCCGCGACGTGGACGATCGCTATCAGAGCGCGGCGGCCATGGCTGCCGATCTGCAACGTATCCTGGAGGGCTACCGTTTCGATCCCAAAGAGTTGCGCCAATTCATGCGCCAGCTCTTTCGCAAGGAGTATGCGCGCGAACAGATGGAGGCGGCCACAGCGCTCAACTCTCATCCGCAACTGGGCGAATCGCCCGGAGTGCCGGGGTCTTTGCCGGCAGACCGGCCCAAGCGGTATGCCAGCAACCCGCCCGTGTCGTCGACCTCGCACCCGGTGGTGCGGCCCAACCGGACGCCCGAGCCCACAGTTCCTCCCTCGTTGCAGGAGCCGGTTGCGTCGGACGACAAACCGCGGGGATTCTGGTCGCGTTTGATGCGGCGCAAGCGCTGAACGTCTGGACGGGGACAATCATCGAGATAACCAGGAGCTGTGATCAACTCCGCCAGTGAGAAGAAATGACCAAACCCGATTCGACGAGCGAGAATTCTCTATCCGGCGGCTCGGCAGCGCGGTACGGGTGTTACCTTGGAATGGCCATTGCCGCGGTCCTGGTCGGCGCGTCCCTATACATGTTTGCCGTTGGCACGGACGAGCCCTACGTATTCAAGGTCGCCCTTCTTCTGACCGGCGTTGTCGAGGCCACGGTTTGCTTTTACGCACTGCGGGGAAGCCGGGTCGGCTGGTCATTTGCCCTGGCTCTCAACGGAACTCTGAGCGGGGCGCTATTCTTCGGCTCACCCAAAGTTCGCGACGCTGTGGGCGTCGACCTCTCGCTCGGCTTGTTGCCGTGTCTCCTCTTTCTGGTGACCACAATCCTGCTCGCCCTGTCCAGCCGGGAATACTAACCCGCCTCCGTCCCTGATTCTTAACATGCTGATATTGCAGGCGAATCCCCCCGTTTTTGCCCTCCATTTTGGGCTTTTTGCACAGTAGAACACAGGCATTACGGGCTCGCCACTGGCTGGCTAGGGGACCGTCCTGCTGGCAGGAGTAGCCCTTCGCGGCGGATCATTGTGGCCAGAAAGCGGGTGAAACGGGCCGCTCCATCCTCGCTCATGTGGCCGTAGTCATAGAATGAGTCGTCCGACAGGCCGATCTCGTCGGGCCGCTCCCAGGTGTGCACGGCCACTCCGGGGCCGTCCAGCGAGTGCACGAACGACAGGTATTGCCGGTACGCAGCAGTGGCGTTTTTGTCGATCCAATCCTGGTATGCCGCTCGTTTGGGTGGCTGCACCAGCAACACGTTGACACCGCGCTGCTCGGTGAACGCCAGCAGTTCGTGCCACGCTGTGGCCATTGCCACGGAGAAGTGAAATCGTTCCGACTGTCGTCGGGCCTGGGTGGCCGGCGCAAAGTCGGCATTGGGCTGGCGTCGGCGCGGCGGGAGCAGTGGGCCCACGCTCTTGTGCCCGGCCAGCCACTGCCGGAGTTGGCGACGCTCGCTCACGAACGGCCAAAACCAATCGGCCACCGCCACGGCGCGATAGCCGAACTCGTAGATGCCCATCCGATCGCGCAAGCTGGCATAGCGATAACTGTGCGGGCTGCGAAACTCCCAGCTTCTGTCGTTGAACTGCCACAGTTGAGCGTCGATGATCAAGAGGTGGAGCTGGCCGAAGAGCCCGGGATCACGCCGCAGCATGAGCACAGCATCGTAGGCCGTGCCACCGCGAAAAGCGCCGCTGGCTACCCCCTCTGGCTCCAGCCCGAGTTCGCTGGCCAGAAGCGAGGCACTCACTCCCTCGTAGAGCACCGAACTGCCCATCACCGCGACCACGAGATGGGGCTGAGTCGAGCGCAAATTGTACTCGGCGGCGAGAAAATCCCTGTCATTGACTCCACCGTGAAAACGCTGGATCGAATCCGGCACGAGCCAAACGACCAGGCGAACGCAGATGCATAGACCCAGGGCCACGAAAAACGCCCGACTCAGTCTCGGTAGCCGGCGGGGCGCTTCAGAACTGAAAGTAGATGAAGTTGGGAACATCGCGTTCACCCACGAAACTGATGGCCAGGAAAGCAATGGCGTAGATCAGACCGCGCAGCCACGGCGACCAATCCGCACTGACTGGCACTTCGCGATCGCCGTACCAACATCGATAGTCGATGAGCAACAAAAGAAATGCGCTCACCCACGCGACCGTGACTAGTTCGGCATCTGGCAGCGCGCCGTCAAAGGGGATGGATAGCAGGCCGGCGACATAACTCACCGCAATGTCGTTGCTCTCGGCGCGAAAACAGATCCAGGTCAAACATACCAGATGAAAGGTCAACACGACCTTTAGCGCAAATCCAACTGCCGCCCGGATACCGGACGGAGGCGTTGACAGGCCGATTTTGGCCGGGCGGGTCATCATCTTGTGCACAGCCAGATACAAGCCGTGTAAACCACCCCAGACCACGAATCGCCAGCTGGCCCCGTGCCACAGGCCACCGATCAACATGGTGGCCATCAAATTGATATAGGTGCGTCTCTTGCCACTGCGATTGCCAGCCATAGTCCACCACGGTCGATAGCAAGATCAACGCGCAATAGCGCCAATCCCACCAGCCGTAAAAGATATAGCTGGCGCAGAGCAACATTCCGTTCTGCCAGCGATGTGGGAGCCAGTAGTAAAAACTCAGAACGGCGATGAGAAAAAAGATGAACTCAAAAGACGCGAAGCTCACGGTGCCATTGGTCTGAGCCGGAGTGAATTCGGGCCAAAGTTCAGTATACGCTCACAACGGTGGCCTGGCATGGAGTTGGTCGATATCGGTCGCCGGCAACGGCATCATCGGCATCGCCAGCCCGCCTCGGCGCCGCGATCAGAAGTAGCTTGTCAACTCGGCGACTCGAGTGCAGCCGGAGTTTTGGCTCAGGCCGATGCCCGACTCCGCGCTGCCAGGCCCGGGGCCTGGACAGGTTTGACTTTGCTGTGACCGATGGCGTGAACCACGATGTAGAGCAGAGGACCGATGCTGCCGAGAAGCAAGGTCAGCACAAGATAAGGCCGCCACGATACACCGCGCTTTCTGGCGTCTCCGATCATCCACGCGACCGCAATACCGAGCGAGATGAGAAAGTCGAAAGTGAGCTGGTAGACCCACAGGTCACCAGAAGCCAGCAGATCTATCAGACCGGACAGGCCGGTCACAACGACCGCGTAGCCGGTCAGAATGGCAAAATCCACGAGTACGACTGCAACAAGAAACCGCTTCATATCTGCATCTCCTTTGGGTTGTGGGCCCGGTTCACCGGACTGCAACCCTTTAGTCAGGACTGGGCTGTGATCCGGTTGACGACATTTGCCGTGCAGTACAGCGAGAAACGTGCCAGTGCGGCATGGCTGCGAAAGCGCTGTCGATGCGGCCCGGATCGCGCTTGTAATCATCAAATGGCCACCGACCGGCCGGCAGGATGCTGCAATACTGCAACTCGGTGTGGTTGCAGATCTGCAACATCGGATGCCGACCGAACAGTATCTGCGCTGTATCCACCCGCTGCAACCGTGCCATAGTCAGGCTGCGACCGTGTCCTGGTCAACCGGGGACGCCTGGCTCGAGACCCGAGAGCACGATGAAAGGCGGCCCATAACTTGCTTTGATCATCCAATCGTGACCACCGCGGAACCAAAACCCATTGTCCGTGATCGCCCGCTTCGCTGGATCGGCTTGACCATCGGGGTCGCTATCAGTGCAGTCGATATGGTCATCGCTTCGGTCCTGGGCATCACGTTCGCGATCAGTGATTCCGACGCCACAACCGCGGTTTGGGCCTATCTGGCGGTTTCTTTTGGCGTCCTGGGCTATCTCATCGGCTGGCTCATGGAGAGTCGCCGGCGCGAACAGCACGCAGTGGCCAGGGTTCGCGAGCAGATGAACACACTGCGCGGCTTGCAGATAGGTCTGGCCGAACGCGAAAAACTGGCGGCACTCGGCCAACTCGCAGCGACCATCGCCCACGAGGTACGCAATCCACTGGCCATCATCCGCTCGACTCTGCAAAACATCACCGAGGAGATCGGCGAGTCCCGGCCAGCCATCGCCGAGCAATACGGCTTTCTACTCGAAGAAATCGACCGGCTGAATCGAGTGGTCACGACTGTGCTCGACTATGCGCGACCTATGCGCCTGGACATTCAAACCGTGACAGCGGCCGAATTGTTCGACCGCGTGGAGCTTCTGGCCAGCGGCCTGCTCGCCCCCAAACAGCTCGCACTGCAGCGCCTTGACAGCGATATTGCCCTGCACCTGGACGCCGATCTGATGTGTCAGGCTCTCCTCGGCTTGCTCGCCAACGGCGTGGAGGCCACGCCCGACAGAACCAGCCTGACTCTGGCCGCGCAGCAGCGCAACGGAGGTGTGGAGTTGAGCGTCGCCGATTGCGGTCCCGGAGTGGGCGACGACGTCCGCAACAAGATCTTCGAGCCGTTTTTTACTACCAAGAGCAGCGGCAGCGGTCTCGGGTTGTCGGTGGCCAAAAGGATCGCCGAGGCTCACGACGGGACCATTGCGGTCGAAAAACGCCCGGATGGCGGGGCCCGGTTTATCATGCATCTACCACAAAAGGAGGCGTGAACGGTGACTCCGCGGATCCTCATCGTCGACGATGAAGCGCGCATGGCCGCGGCCATCGCCACTGCACTCGAGCGCTCCGGCTACGCGTGCGAGACCGCCACCAGCGGCCAGGACGCACTCGCCGCGTTCGATGCCCGCGGTGCCGACGTCGTGGTCACCGATCGCAAGATGCCCGGTATGGACGGTATCGAGCTCTTGCGCGCGGTGCACCGGCGAAAACCCGACGTCCCGGTCGTCCTGATCACCGCATTCGCCGATGTGCCCAGCGCGGTCAAGGCAATGCGCGAAGGCGCGTTCGACTACGTGGCCAAGCCCTTTGACAACCACGAATTGCGCAGCATCGTGGGACGCGCTGTCGAACTCACCAAACTGCAGCGCGAGAACCGCTATCTGCGCCAGGAGATCGCCGGGAGATACTCGCCCGATTCCCTCGTGGCCGAGAGCCCGGCAATAAAGGACGTGTTGTCTCTGATCCAGCGAGTCGCAAGGGCCAAAGCCTCAGTGCTCATTCAGGGGGAAAGCGGAACCGGAAAAGAACTGTGCGCCCGGCTTCTGCATTACTGGAGCGATCGAGTCGGCCAGCCGTTTGTCGCCATCAACTGCAAAGCCCTGGCCCCCGGCGTGCTCGAAAGCGAACTCTTCGGCCACGAAAAAGGCGCCTATACCGGCGCGGCCCAGGCCAGGGCGGGGTGCTTCGAACGCGCCGATGGCGGCACGCTCTTTCTCGACGAGATCGGTGAGGTCGATCCAGATTTCCAGGCCAAGCTGCTGCGCGTCTTGCAGGAAGGCGAAGTTTTGCGCGTCGGCGGTACCACGCCGCGCAATATCGATGTGCGCGTCGTGGCCGCGACCAATCGCAAACTGACCGACGAGATCGCTGCCGGCCGCTTTCGCCAAGATCTGTTCTTTCGTCTCAATGTGGTCCCGCTCGCACTGCCACCACTGCGCGAACGACGAGAAGACCTGTTGCCCCTGGCCGAGCGGTTCTTGACCCAGATCGGACGCCCACTCAGGTTGGGCGAGGACGCCAGGCAAGCACTGCTCGCCCATTCCTGGCCGGGCAATGTCCGCGAACTGGAAAACGTTATCGAGCGGGCATCTCTCCTGGCCACGACCGAAACCATCGAACCCGAAGACCTGCTTCTCACTCAGACAACCGCTCCGAGCACTGAAAAACCGACCGGCACTCTCAAAGCGTATCTCGACCGAGCAACCGTCGAGCGCATCCGCGGTGCACTAGATGAAGCAGAGGGCCAACGGGGCCAGGCCGCCGAAATCCTCGGTATCGACCGTACTACCCTGTACCGTCTGATCAGGCGCCTGAATATCTGACCGCCAAAAACATCGCAAAACCAAGTACAGACAGGCGAGGGGCTTGACCGCCAGGGCTTGACTGCATGTACAGGAACTGATGTACGTGTTACGTATGCTGGAGGGGCGTGTCTGATGCTAGACACGAGGTCGGACATGTCGTATTCTCGTGGTCATTTTTATGTAAAGGGGGAAACATGAAAAAATGGCACTATTATAAGAAGCTGCACATCCTATTGATCTTCGTCGCGGCAGCGATCGTCAATTGCAGTCCAAGTGGGACCGATAACGGAGGCGTAGTGATGCTCCCACCGCTGGGCGATGGAGTTTCGACGCTAGTCGGTTCTGCAGAGCCCGGTCAGGTGGATGGAGCGCGCGATATTGCTCGGTTTAACAACCCGACAAATCTCATTGTCGAGTCCTCTGGCACAATTCTGGTCGCCGATTTCGACAACGGTTCGCTCCGTCGGGTCACGCCCGAGGGGGACGTGACCACACTGACGCATCAGACGGGTTTTTCCCGTCCTTTTGGGCTGGTGTCGAGTGATGATGGCACTCTCTATGTTCAGACCGATGCCAACGAGGCCGGGCAGAGCATAGGCACTGGAACGATCTGGCGAATCGATACCAGCAGCGGCGCAGCGGACATGGTGGCGACCGATCTCGGCCGTCCTCGCGGCATCGCAGAATTGCCCGACAGCACTCTGATACTGGCAGACTACCTGAACCATACCGTATCGATCCTGGACCCGAGCCAGGCGACTCCGGCCCGTCAGCTTTTGGCTGGCGCGGAGAATACATCAGCTCACACCGATGCCACTGGAGCCGAGGCACGGTTTGATTCGCCCTGGGATTTGGTGGTGGACGGAGCCGGCGACGTTTTTATCAGCGATCGTCTGAACCACTGCATTCGCCGCATCACGTCCGCGGGCGTTGTCACCACCCTTGCCGGCAACGGAACTGTCGGAACGGTGGACGGCCCGCTGCTCGATGCTCAGTTCAACGAGCCGGCGGCGCTCGCCATCGACGATGCGGGAATCATTTATGTCGCCGACAACGGGGGTTATGTGGTGCGGAAGATCGATGTGGCGAACAACGTGGTTACCACCATCGCCGGGGACGGAACGCCGGGGTACTTGGACCATGAGGATCCCCTTCAGGCGCAGTTTTTCGGCATGGAGGGAATGGACGTGGTGCCCGACGGATCGTTTCTGTACATCGCCGACGGCAACCGCGGCAGTGACATAGGGGAGCGGTTTCACCGCATCCGCCGCCTCAAACTCCAGTAACTGAACTACACACGATCACGACGAACTCATCGACGTCAATACACCGATGACGGTCAAACTGGCCGACGACCTGTACGTGGCAGTTCACGGGGCCGATCTCGACGATTACGGAGCCATGATCCTGGCTGCTGAGGACGGTGTGGACCGGGCTGTGCGCGCCGTATTGGTGCCGGCGCGCAGAGCCCCGGGAATATCGGCTGGGAAACCGGGTATGTGGGTTCGATCCCTGGGTATCACCACTACAGTCAGCGATGTGTCTCTGCTTCCAGTGCCAGTACTCTCGCCTCAAGGCTGTTGTATATCGCCTGTCTCGTCGGGCCGCACATACACTGGCCGGGCCGAATTGACCCGATACCGAAAGTACATGGCTCCCGGTTGTCCGCACGCGACATTGCCCAGTGAGGCATTTTCCGGCCCGCTAAAATCCATGCCACCCGGCGGGCAATAGCCGGTGTAATTGAGCGATACGACATGGTGGTAGGGTTGGCCGCCACCATTGCCGAACCACAGGCCGCCGAGGCGACAGTATTGTGCCACCAGATTGTTGAACCTCGGCGTGTACCCCGGGGAGGCTGCGGCCACCTGTAAGTCTGTATCGAGAGTGACGCCGCAATAATGCGGATAGGTACAGTCGCTATTGTCGGTCAGCACGCGCTTCAGAGTAATGACGTCGAACAGGGCACCAGTGCCCGCTGATGAGAGCCCGGTCATGTGCAGCCAAAATAGACCATCTGTCGTGGCAAAGAGGATGTCCGGCGCCGCGCCGGGCGCGCGCTGCGCCGCCGGGATGGTGCCAGAGCAATCGCTGGCGGGATCGACGCATACGCCGGCTGCAAACAGCGCGCCATTGTCGCTGGTGCGCGCCGAGATCAACTGCCAGCCGCCTCCGGCCAGCGAGCTACTGCAAAACACGTCGTACGGCTGTGCGCTTCCACCGTCCCGGGGATCGATGGCATACACTCCGTCGTCGTAGCCGGCGAGCAACACATCCCGACAAGATGCGGGAAGGGTGCAGGTACTGCCATCGCCGACATAGCCGCCCGTGCACGCGCACTCGAACGCTCCCTCGATATTGCGACAGGTGGCGTTTATATCGCAGTCGTGCTCGTTGCCAGCGCATTCGTCGATGTCTGTGCAGGTAGTGCCGTCGAATTCGTAACCGGATTGGCAGTCGCATACATAGCCTTTGCCTTGGTCGCGACACTGGCCTGCGCCACATACGCCCGCATTGGACTCGCAGGCCGTTGTATCCGGGCCGCTCACGACCACGTCGATGCCAAATACATCCTGGCATCCGGCCACGACCAAGAAGACCAGCACAGCTGCCAGCATCCCGCGACGGTTCGGGCACATCGCCCTACAGCTTAGTACAGCTGTCCGCAATTACGTACCGATTTATGCCCGTCCTGCCCGCCAATGGCTGCGTTACTCGTCGGGAACGTAGGCCAACCGTGTTCGCTCCTCGCCGCCTTGTCCTCGACGCGCTGGACCTATCCGAACTTACTCATGGAACGCCATGCTAGCGCTTTTTGCGGCCGAATTGCATTATGTATTTAAATCGACTCTCCTTGTGGGCACGGCCGAACTTCAATCCCGAAATACGCTGGCGAATGCACTGTTTGAAGCGCTTGTCTTTATGCTTCACGGCGACTGTCACCTTGCCGGCGGGCGAAACCGCGACCCGGATGGCATGCGTGCCTCTGACTTTGCTCAATTCCCCGCATTTGAGTAGATGCTTGCGGACAACATCCTTCATCCGGTCCCTGGACCCGGCCTTGGGCAATCGCTGCGGTAATGCGCCGAGCTCCTCTTCGCCCAGTTTGTCTTCGTTAGCCGCTTCGTCGCTGGCGTCGTTTTCGGTGTTTTCCCGCGCTGCGGCAAGCTCGGCGCTCGAGCCGGGCGTCGAACTCCGGGCCTGTGCCGACCGTGGGGTGCCGGCCAGCTGATCGCCGTCTTTTTCGCGGGCCGGAGGGCTCTTGCTCGCATCGGATGGGGCGCCCGAGATCGGACTCGATCGGGTTTTTTGCCCGTCATTGCCATCCGGCGCGCCCTTGTCCGGGCCGTCCGGCAGATCCGATTCGCTGCTGGCAACAGCGGTCGGGACCGGTGGGGTAGAGGGCCTTGGAGCGGCGTCGGAATTACCACCAGCCAGCTGGTCGGGCGAACCAATACCAGGCTGTCCACTGGTCGGATTTTCACGGTTCGCCGCGCTATGCTGCGCCGATACGAGCGCAAATGCTCCTCCGGCGCCGATGGCAAATACCGCCAGTGCCGTCAGGGTCAAGCCTATCCTCGGAGCACGCGGCGGCCCGTCAGGCGGTTCGACCTCACCCGCAGCGCGGCGATATGTGGTCGGTTGCTGAATGGCTGTTCTGGGTTCTGCCGGGGCGCTGTTTGCCGCAGCGCCAGCGCGGCCAGGTGCAGTCATCTGCGCGCGGGCCGATTCACCCGATGGAATCGATGTCACCGCAGCGGCGTTCTCGGATGGCGTCACAGTGCTCGCAAACGCCAGGTGATTGGCCCGAACAGCCGCAGAATTGCCCCGGACTGGCGCAGGATCGGGCGGTACCGGAGCGACCGTTATACTCGCACGGAGATTCGCACCACCCAGAGCGCTGATCAGCGCTTCACAGTTTTGGAACCGTTGGTCTGGATCTTTGGCCAATAGACTCATGATCGTGGCGTCGATATCCCGGGGAATCGCCGGATTCTTGTCCCTGGGCGGGATGGGATCGTCGCGCAGTTGAGCGGCCAAAAGCTCCAGCCCGCCCCGGCCAAAAGGCGGCTCACCACAGAGAAGCTCATAGAAAATACAACCGATGGCGTAGAGATCAGCACGGTGATCCACGGTGGCCGCATCGGTGCACTGCTCGGGCGCCATGTATGCCGGCGTTCCAAAAATCGAGCCCTGAGCGGTGAGATTTTCGCCTTTTTGCCTCTGCGCCAACTTGGCAACACCGAAGTCGAGCACTTTGACCCGCTCGCCACCGGGCAGATCATGCTCCGGTACCAAAAAGATATTCTCTGGCTTGAGGTCCCGGTGGACAATGTTGATGGCATGGGCCGCGCCAAGCGCCCCGGCGAGCTGGCGTATGATCGTCCCAGCAGGCTCCAACTCGAATGGGCCATGCCGGAGACGCTCGGCCAATGTCTGGCCCTGCAGTCGCTCCATGATGATGCACGCGCGCCCATCCGCAGTGCGATCGAGATCGTATACCTGGACGATTCCCGGGTGCTTGATGTCGTGAGCAGCCTGGGCTTCGTTGAAAAAACGCGCCACCAGATCGGCGTCGTGAGAAAACTTGGGGTGGAGAACTTTGACCACTGCCTCACGGTCGAGCAATTCGTGCCGGGCCAAATAGACCTCGCCCATGCCGCCCTGGGCGAGCTTTTCGCGGATCTGATATCGCCCTACCCGTTGGTTCAACATGTTCTTACTACGTTAGTATTGACGCTTGGATTGGTGTAGTGCACGCACTTACCAGGGTTTTGTTTTTCGAGGCGGCCTCGAGAGATTTGTCAAGGAGACGCTTTTTCTGAGCAAAAAAATGCATTCTCGTTTCGGTCGATCTCCAAACAGTCGATATTCCTCGCGTCCCAGCGTGGGGCGTGAGTGCCAGGCCCAGGCCTCGACCTCGATTGATATAGCCGAACCGTGCCCAGGCGCACCGTCCGTGCGCGATTCGACTCTTTCGATTGCAGTGGCGATTGTCTCGTCAGCCCACATGACCCGACCACCTGCGATCGAATCGCCGAGCATGACGGCCGCTCGACCGCCCGGTCGGAGGACTCGAGCGATTTCGGTCAGGGCCGCGGTCAGCGAGCGCGTGAAGCGCCGTCGGGCTCGACGCGGTGGCGCTCCTTGCCCGGCAAAATGTCGCCTGGCGCCGATCTCGCGCTGGCCGAGTTGATCCGTCGGGATGGCCAGAAAATCCAGACGCAAGCGGTGCTGTTCGGCGTAATCGTAGGTTCCTGGATAGGGAGGCGAAGTCACGATGGCATCGATACTGCTGTCGGCCACGCCCACATCGGCAAGGTGCCGGGCATCGCCACAGTGTACGGTACTCGGAGGCGCCCCGGCCAGATCGCCGAGGCCCGAGATCAGCTGGTCGATGCGCTGGCCAAAAAGACGAGCAGCGTGACCCCGTGCAACGCGCCGGGAAAGACGGCTCGAATCCGTATCCGAGGCTCTGTAAGATACTTTGTATAGTATCGCCGAGAGCGCAACCGTTAAAAAATTGGCCAGCTCGGCATCGCGTTGTTGGACCTCGTCGATCTGTGCGGCGATGGCTTCGAGTTCGCGTCGCACATGGGGTGCAAACCAGTCGGCCAGCAGGCGATTGCGCCGTTCCGGGTCCACGCCGGCCGGAGCCCGCAGAGGAGCCGGTTCATGGCTCGCCCGGCGAGCGGCTTTTCCCGTGGCCAACACCGCACTGGTAATACTGTGACCGAGTTTGCGAAGCTCGGCGTATCTCTTGCTTGGAGCGATCCAGGTCTGCGCTGTGGCGATGAGCACAGCCAGCGGATTGGCGTCGACGCCGAGGGTACGGGCACCCTGCCGGCAGCCTTCGATCAGCGTCGTGCCCGAGCCACAAAATGGATCCAACAAGACCAGCGGACCTGGCCCGGCAAGGCCCAGGGTCAGTTCGACCAGAGAGCGAGCCGTGGCCGGGTGCATACGGGCTGGATAGGCGTGGAGCGGGTTGACCTGGTTATCGGACTGCGCTGCTCGCAGTGCTCTAGCCAGCTTTTGGCTCAGCTCGGTATCACCGCCCTGTTCGCTGCGTCCCGGCGCGCGGGCTGTGCTGAAAGCGCGTCGATCCTTGCCTGGAGAAGTCCGGCCACTCCGCCGGACCGGGCGAAGCGCCGCACTTCTACTGTTGCGTTTGGTGAGCTTGGTACTCTTCGGGCGCTTTGTCGGATCGGGCCGATCGAGGAGTCCGACTGTCTGACCATCCCGCCGGGCCAAGCGAACCCTGGTCTTGCTCGTCCGGGCCGCCGGCTTTTTGTCCGATTTTCGGGGCATGCGCGCGCTACCGTACACGATGTGGCGCCAGCGGCAACCATGCGGGTAAGGTAGGCACCATGCCGATGCCAATCGAAATCGTGGGTCTGGGCAAGCCCGAGGTCCGATTTGTCTGGGATGACGATGTCGAGGACGTCTGGTCGGCCCGCGACCTGCGCGTCCGCTGTGTCTGTGCGGTGTGCCAGAACGAGTTCACCGGCGAGCGCATTCTCGACCCCGACACGGTACCGGATGATCTCACGGTCACTCATATGGCGCTGGTCGGAAACTACGGACTGAGCATTCACTTCAGCGATGGACATTCAACCGGTATCTACCGCTTGACCGCTCTGTACCAGGATCGTCGCTAGCAGCGTTCGGGAAATCCCGGACGCACGCAGATTCGGGAAAAACGATTTTTCCCGAATGCTGCTAACGTCGGCGTCTGCTGGTACACAGGACTCAGGACCCGCACATGTCCCGTTTGTCGGTACAGCAATCGCCAAAGTGGGCGCACAGGCTGTCACACCAGCAGCCCCCCGGTGCCTGTTTGTTGCAGTTGTTCTGGCACGTATTGTCGACGCATATCGGCCGGTAATCCGAGCAGCAATCGCCGTAATTTTCGCACATGGTGTCGCACCAACAATCGCCTGCCGACTGGCCATCGCAGTGACCCTCGCAGGTGTTGGGATTCAATGCCGAACAGCTGAACGGTCCTGCCGAGAGGTCGGCGTAGAGCAAGCGGTTCCACGGCCCCTTGGGGTCATCGACACAATCGATCGTGGCCGAATTTTCGAGAGCGTTTCTGATGTCAGTCGGGGTCGCCGTGGGGTTCTTTTCCAGATGCAATGCAATGGCACCAGCGACGTGAGGGCTGGCCATGGACGTGCCCGAGAGTTCCATCGTCGAGGTATCGCTCACCGCACTGGCACCCTTGATGGTCACACCAGGAGCAAAAATATCCACGCACTCGCCAAAGTTGGAAAACGATGCTCGCCTGTCATGGTCATCGGTGGCAGCCACGGCAATCGCCGTCTCGGCGCTCGCTGGTGAGGTCTGGCAGGCGTTTGTATTGCTATTGCCAGCAGCCACAGCAAAGGAAATTCCCGCAGCAACCGCCCTCTGGATCGCCTGGTTCAACCCCTCGGAACGAGCTCCGCCCAGGCTCATATTGGCGACGCAGGGACCGGGCTGTCTGGCACAATCTGCAGCGACAAAATCAACTCCGGCAATGACACCCGATGTCGTGCCACCACCGTAACAGTCCAGGACGCGCACCGGGTGCAATCTGGCCTGGGGGGCAACGCCGTAGGCGGCGCCTGCGGCGGTGCTGGCCACGTGGCTGCCGTGGCCCTGGCAGTCGCAGTCGCCAACAGCGTCAGCGGCTGCGCAGGCACCCAGATCATCCGTCTTGACGATCGCTGTAAATCCCTTGCTGACCCGGTCGCCAAACTCCCGATGGGTCTTGCGAATTCCAGTGTCTACAATATAGAGATTGACATTTTTGCCAGTGAGGCCGTTATCGTTGAAGTCGCCATTGCAGGGGAGCGCGCGCTGATCGATACGGTCGACACCATCGGCCTCGACCTTGCGCGTGCCGTCAATGGACATCACTCGGTCCGGCTCGATGTGCGCCACGGTAGGGGCGCGCTGGAGTCGGGCGAGCTCGGCCGGGGATAGCCGGGCGGCAAAGGCAGGAATCACCGAAAACACTCGCTTCACCCGATCCCCCAGCCCGAAATCGCCAACCCGTTCTTCGAGGCTGCGCGCCGCCTTGGTCGCGATATCGTCGCGCAATACCACAATGTAATGGCCGGGAATGGCCTCGCCGGCCTGGGCACCGGCAGAGCGCGGCTCATGGACTTCGGTCACTTCGCCCTCCATCGCAGTACAACCGGTCAGAACGAAAGCAATCCATGGAAACACGGTGAAACAGCGGATCAATGAGCGTTTCCGCATAATCAAACTCCTTGGTGATGGGATAGAGAGATACGCCCGACTCGGACGTGCAAAGAACGGCAAATCAGGAGGAACGATGGTGTTTTCAATGGTGGCCGAGGTCGAAAATGCTGATTCGTTGCAGTAGTGGGCAACCTGGGGGATAGATGGGACGATTTTTGGACTCGGCTCCAACTTCATCGGACGATCGAGTGCTAACTAAACCCTCGAGAGCGCTCGCGGTCCGACCCTCGCCACCATGGCCAGGACAGTGGGCACCCACTCGCTCTTACACTCGACAAACAATGATTTCGATCGAGCAGAACTATCTACGGCGTGAGTTATCTGGCGCCAATCGAACACGCCAGACGCGACTGCGTCGCTGGCCGGTATGCCTTGCAAAACGGTCTTTCCGGCACCTGCGGTCCCACGGCGCCGTGCAGTTGCACTGAACTCCGGGAGTAAACTACGGCTCTGTTGGCCGGAAACATACGGCTACGCGGCTCGTCGCAGCAGGTGGAAACGCAGTCTCCAGCGCTCGTACTCGTTTTGCAGAGAAATATCTCGATCTGCCACCGAGTGGAACCGGCTCAACAGGTCTGCGGCGCCTTCGTGCTGTCCGAGCGACAGAAGTTTCCGTAGTTCGTGGCGTAGGCTGGCAAGCTCGCGCGCTTTTCTATAGTCCATCAACAACTCCGGTAATTTTATTCTCTTAGTCATTTGCTCGGCTACTTCGCCAGCCAGGTGAAGGTCGCGGAGTCGATGGAGACAAAAACCTGGAGACAAAAACCGGGTAGATGATGCGATAGATGATGCGAAGCAGATGTGGCAGAGGCAGATGACACGTGGCATATGGCGACTAAGAATGGAGCACCGCTTAATGGAGCACCGCTGCGCTTGCCTTCCTCACGTTGCACGTCACTTTTGCGTATCATCGTTTGCCTGTCATCTCTTGCGGGTCATCTGCACCCCGCCTCCCAGTTTTCTCGTGTTGCGTGGCATCCGAAGACGATCTGGACACCCGGACATCGAGCAACCGGCGCAAAAAAATTCGCCTTGCGAACCCGGGCTCTCCCATCTGCTCATCGTGCACCTGAATCTGCCACGCTCACTCGCGCAATTTGCCGATGAGTACAACGACGTGCATTTGCGCATACAAACCGACGCTCATGCGTAAATCTCGCTTCGACGCGGGCTAACGTGCCGGACTAACTCGAACTGACTCGCCGCAGGTACCCTTCTTAGACGTGTAAATAAAGGTCCGATCAATATGCCATTGGCAGCCCCGATGAGCGATAAAGACACCGATGAAACTCTATGGGACTACATCTCGAGACTCGTCTGGTCGGGACGGTTCGGCAAGGAATGCGAACCAGAGCGCGGCGTTTGGACGAGCCGATCGTTGCCAAGGTGGTTTGACAGCGCGGCCATCACCGGCTACTCTGGTGAAAAACCTATCATCTTCAGGGGGTTAACGCATGAGCCGATTAGGCGAGCTTCTCGTTCGCGAGAAGATGATCTCGCTTCAGCAGTTGCAGGAGGCTCAAGACGAAGCCAGGCGCACCGGCAAACGGCTGGGCGTCGCTTTGAACAAGCTCGGTTACGTGGACGACCAGGATTTGACCCATTTCCTGGCTCGCCAGTACAGCTTGCCCTCCATCAACCTGAGCGATTTCGATATTGCTGCCGAGGTTCTCAAGCTGATTCCAAAGGACGTCGCGCAGAAGCACATGGTCATTCCGGTCAATCGCGCCGGTTCGACCTTGATCGTCGCGATGTCCGATCCGTCGAACATCTACGCCATCGACGAGCTCAAGTTTCTCACTCAATACAATATCGAACCTGTAGTGGCGTCCGAATCGGCAATCGAAGACGCCATATTGCGTTACTACGACAAGGGCCCCGACCTCGACGAGGTGATCGGCGAATTCGACGAGGAAGTCGATTTTGCCTCGACCGCGGAGGAGTCGGTCAACATTGTCGATCTCGAAAATCAGGCGGGCGAGGCGCCGGTGGTCAAGCTGTGCAACGCCATTCTGCTCTCGGCGATCAAGCGCAAGGCATCGGACATCCACCTCGAACCGTACGAAAAGTCGTTCCGGGTTCGCTTTCGGGTCGACGGCATCTTGCACGAGGCCATGCACCCGCCGCTCAAGTTGCGCAATGCCATCATCAGCCGCATCAAGATCATGGCGAGCCTCGATATCGCCGAGCGGCGATTACCCCAGGACGGGCGCATCAAGCTGAAAATCGGCAAAAACCGCGAAATGGACTTTCGCGTCTCGTGCCTGCCCACGCTCTATGGCGAAAAGATCGTCCTCCGACTGCTCGACAAGTCGCAGCTTCAGCTCGATATGACCAGACTCGGTTTCGAGCCCGAACCACTCAGTGATTTCAAGAAAGCCATCTACCAGCCGTACGGCATGGTCCTGGTGACGGGACCGACCGGTTCGGGAAAAACGACAACGCTGTACTCGGCGCTCACCGAACTCAACACCAGCGAGTGCAATATCAGCACCGCGGAAGATCCGGTGGAGTTCAACCTGCCCGGCATCAACCAGGTACAGATGCACGAGGAGATCGGCCTGAACTTCGCCACGTCGCTGCGCTCGTTTTTGCGCCAGGATCCCAACATCATCATGGTGGGGGAGATCCGCGACTTCGAGACCGCGGAGATCGGCGTCAAGGCCGCGCTCACCGGACACCTGGTACTGTCCACGCTTCACACCAACGACGCTCCCTCGACGATTTCGCGCCTACTCAATATGGGCGTCGAACCATTCCTGGTCACCGCATCGGTCAATCTGATCCTGGCCCAGCGCCTGGCCCGCAAGATCTGCTTCGATTGCCGGGAAGAGACCGAAAAGCACGGCGAGGCGCTGAGAGATATGGGGATGACTCCGCAACAGATCGAGACGTGTACTCTGTACCGGGGGGTCGGGTGCAAGAGTTGCGGCAACACCGGGTATCGCGGCCGCATCGCCCTCTACGAAGTCATGCCCTTCACCGAAAACCTCAAGGAGCTGGTCCTGCAGGGGGCCTCGGCCGCCGAACTCAAGACCGATATGATCCGCGAGGGCGTGCAGACCCTGCGAATGGCCGGAATCAACAAAATTATCGAAGGCACCACCACTCCTGAAGAAATTCTTCGAACCACAGTAGCCGATTGACGAGGTCCATCAATGGCGGTTCCCACTCTACATCAGTTGCTCAAAGCCATGATCGACCAGGGCGCATCCGATCTTCACATCACCACCGGAACGCCGCCCCAGTTGCGCATCGATGGACAGCTCGTCCCGCTGCGCACCGATTCACTCGCTCCGATGGACACCAAGCAACTGTGTTATTCGATCCTCACCGATTCGCAAAAAATGCGCTTCGAGGAGGACCTCGAGCTCGATCTCTCATTTGGTGTCAAGAATCTGGCCCGATTTCGGGCCAATATTTTCATGCAGCGCAACGCGGTGGCCGGGGCGTTTCGGCTGGTCCCCTTCAATATTATGCCGTTGACCGAAATCGGCATGCCCAGGGTCATCGAGGATCTGTGTGAACGGCCGCGCGGCTTGATCCTGGTCACCGGCCCCACTGGCTCGGGCAAATCGACCACCCTGGCGTCGATGATCGACCGCATCAACCAGTCCCACCGCCATCACATCGTCACCATCGAAGATCCCATCGAGTATTTGCACCAGCACAAGAACAGCCTGGTCAACCAGCGCGAAGTGGGATCCGACACCAAGTCGTTTTCCAAGGCACTCAAGTACATCCTCCGCCAGGATCCCGATGTGGTTCTCATCGGCGAAATGCGCGACCTCGAGACCATCGAGGCCGCTCTTACCATCGCCGAGACCGGTCACCTGGCCATGGCCACGCTGCACACCAACAGCGCGGTCCAGACCATCAACCGGATCATCGACGTATTTCCGCCCCATCAGCAGTCTCAGGTGCGGGCGGTGCTCTCGTTCGTGCTCGAGGCTGTGATCTGCCAGACCCTGGTGCCGCGCGCGTCCGGCTCCGGGCGGGTAATGGCCTGTGAGATTCTCATTCCCAACGCCGCTATCCGCAATCTCATCCGCGAGGACAAACTGCACCAGATTTACTCGCAAATGCAGATCGGCCAGTCCAAATTCGCGATGCAGACCATGAACCAGTCGCTCTGCGATCTGTTTCTCAAGCGCCAAATCACGCTGGAAGACGCGCTGGGTCGCTCCTCGGAGATTGACGAGCTCAAGACGATGATCACTACAGCCCAGTCCGGGGGGTCGATGCGCCCGCCGTCGAATTAGAAAGAAGGTACCGGCGATGCCAAAATATCAATGGGAAGGAGTGACTCGCACCGGTGATGTCCGGCGCGGCGTCATGGAGGCAGCCGATGAGGATGCGGTAGCCAATCGGCTGCGTTCGGAACAGATCTCGCCCAAGCGCATCAGACGCTCCTTTGGCGACAAGGAGATCGTGCTTTTCGGCTCGGGGGTGAAGACACGGGATATCCTGGTATTCACCCGTCAGCTGTCCACCATGGTCGAGGCCGGCCTACCGCTGGTGCAATGCCTAGATATCCTGGGCACGCAGACCGACAACAAGACGTTTGCCCGGATACTGCAGAACATCAAGGCCAACGTTGAAGCCGGGGCCAACTTCTCGGACGCGCTGCGCCGGCACCCAAAGGTGTTCGACGACCTCTTCGTCAACCTGATCCAGGCCGGCGAGGTCGGCGGTATCCTCGACACCATCCTCAACCGCCTGGCGACCTACATCGAAAAGGCGGTCAAGCTCAAGCGCCAGGTCAAGAGCGCGATGGTCTATCCCATCGCCATCATCAACGTGGCCCTGCTCGTCATCTTGGTCATGCTGGCCAAGGTCATCCCGGTCTTCGAGGACATGTACAGCGAGTTCCGGGGCGCCAAGTTGCCCGCACCAACACAGTTCGTCCTCAACCTGTCCAACAGTTTTTTGGCCAACTGGTATTGGTACTTCGGCGGGCTTATCGCGTTTTCGGTGCTGCTCACCTGGACGCTGCGGTCGGACAAGGGACGAGATGCCTTCGATGCGCTTATCCTCAAGGTCCCGATCATCGGCGACGTGCTGCGCAAGGTAGTGGTGGCCCGCTTTACCCGCACTCTCGGCACACTGCTTTCCTCGGGGGTGCCGATTCTCGATTCCCTCGACATCTGCGCCAAGACAACCGGCAATCGCACGGTCCAGAAGGGCATTCTCTACGCCCGCGAGCAGATCGCGGCCGGCAAGGACCTGGCCGGGCCGCTGAGTGAAACCGGCGTATTTCCGGCCATGGTCGTGCATATGATCGGGGTCGGCGAGCAGACCGGCGCCATGGACCAAATGCTGCAAAAGATCGCCGACTTCTACGAGGACGAGGTCGATGTGGCAGTGGGCGCACTCACCTCGCTGCTCGAGCCGGTCATGATGGTGTTTTTGGGCGGCATTGTCGGCGGCCTCATTGTGGCCATGTACCTGCCGGTATTCGAGCTGGCCGGCAGTATCAACGCCGAATGAAAGAACAGGTACCGGACGAATCGGCGGGGAGTCGTCCGGGGGGGTCGGCACCGAGCGGCGAATCTGCAGCTCCGGCGCTATTTCGTACCATTCGCACCCTGACCGGCGGCGACCTGTCGCGTCGCGTCGGTCTGCACCGACGGGTCACCTACCTGATGTTGTTCCGGCTGGTGTTGATCAGCCTGGTCCTGGGAGCGACGCTGCTCTTGTCCTGGCTCAGTAATGTCGATCCGTTGGCGCCCAATTCGCTGGTGCTTTTCGTCATCATCGGCACGACATATCTGCTCACGATCATCTATTCGCTGGTGCTCAATCGCGTCGCCGATCCCCGACGGCTGGCCGATATTCAGCTCGTGGCCGACCTGATCACCAGTGCGCTTTTGGTTCACGTTACCGGCGGAGCGCAGAGTGCATATACGTTTTTCTTCGCCCTGTCGATCATCGCCGCTGCCACCATTCGACTCCGGGCCGGCGCGGTCATCGTCGCCGCAGCATCCATCGCGGTGTTTTCAGCGGTGAGTTTGCTGGGATGGCTCGACATCCTGCCCAGTTTTGCCGGCCAGCGAGTGCTGCCCAGCAGCTTGACCAGCGTCGAGCTGGGCCGGGCCATGGCGCTCAATCTGGCTGCGTTCGCAGGCGTCGCGGTTCTGGCCTACAATCTGGGCGGCCAGATTCAATACACCAGCGCTTCTCTCGAAACCCAGCGCACCCGGGTTGCCGACCTGCGGGCGCTGTACCAGGATATCGTCCGCTGTCTGTCGAGCGGGCTCATCACGGTCGACATGAACGGCAATGTGCTGACGACCAATCGGGTTGCCTGCGACATTCTCGAGCTGAGTTCGGACGAAGTCGTCGGCAAGCCAGTGCTCGGCTTCATGCCAGAGCTGGCCGATGTACTGGTCGGTCTGGGCGATCGCGAAGAAGTGCGGCGCCTCGAGCTGAATGTATGCCTGCTGCGCCGGCCCGCCAAACAAGGCCGGGCCGGCCGAGACAGCGCGGACCAGCCGGGCGACCGGCCAGCTCGTTCAAAACCGATCGAACTGGTCGTGGGCGTGTCGGTGTCGCCGCTGCGCGACAATCAGGACGAGGTCATCGGCCGTATCATCAACTTCCAGGACCTGACCGAGATGCGTGCCATGGAGGTGCAGGTTCGCCGGGCCGAAAGACTGGCTGTAGTGGGACGCCTGGCGGCCGGGGTGGCGCACGAAATCCGCAATCCCCTGGCGGCGATTTCCGGTTCTATCGAGCTTCTGCGGACCGATCCGCGTAGCGATGACGAGGGCCGCGCGCTCATGGATATCATCACCCGTGAGGTCGATCGCCTCAATAGCTTGCTCACCGACCTCCTGGATTACACCAATCCGCAGCCGCGCGAGCTCCTGCGCTTCGATCTGGTCGACCTGGTTCGCGAGACCATGAGTGTGTTCCGGCGAGATCGCAACCTGGGCGAGGTCGATGTCAATCTGGTGTGCCAGTGCGCGAGCGCGGGGGGGGAGACCGCGCTCGAGATCATCGCCGACCCCGGGCGGGTGCGCCAAGTGGTGTGGAATCTCTTGCGCAACGGCGCTGCTGCGGCCGAAAGTCGCGTGACCCTGCGCATCGAGCAACGCGGCGAACAGGCCGTCATCGAAGTTGACGACGATGGCCCGGGGATCACCCCGGAGATATTGCCCCGGGTGTTCGAACCGTTCTTCACCACCAAGAGCAGCGGAACCGGAATGGGGCTGGCCACCTGCCACAGCATCATCACCGAACACGGCGGCGATATTCGCATCGACAGCCGACCCGGCCAGGGCTGTACATTCCGCGTCCTTCTGCCGCTGGGGACCGACGAACAGCAGCTGTCCTCACGCCGTGCGTCCGCTCCGTCTCTATCCGATCAGGTGTCGTGAGATCACACGGTGGCCCCGACCGCAATCGCGGCCGGGGCCGTGTATGGTCACGGTGCCGGGTTGGCATTTATATCAAGTATAATGCTATAGCAATTGTATTGCAATAAAATCTACGCAGTGTATAACTGTCTCTCCTCATCGCGTAGCGGCCGTGAGGTGTCGGTCTGACTCTTCTCTCCTCCAAGACCGCACCTCACGGCGCTATGTCTGCACCGCTCGTGCCGCCAGGGCATGTGGATGGGTCGGGTGAATATGCGGGGGGCAGGCGCCTCGATCAGCCGTTATTCGAATCAAATGCAATTAATTTGCGAATTATCGCTGCAGGGGTGAGCAGAGCGCGCGAGGCAAGCCCAGTGGCAACGGAATTACTTATTCATTCTAGCGAGTTACATCAACAAATCCCGGATGAGATGCATTCGGGCTAGGCTCGTGGCCATGAAAGCTGTTGTGCTGCACGAAGTGGGACCGGCCGAGAACTTGATCACCGAGGCCGAGTGGCCCAGGCCGTCGGTGCAGCCGGGCCGGGTCACGGTCAGAGTGCGCGCGGCCGGAGTTTGCTACCGCGATGTGATCGATCGCCTGGGCGGGTTTCCATACATGAAGCGGCCGATCATCCCCGGTCACGAGATCGCGGGTGAAGTGGTCGAGGTCGGCGACGGTGTCGAGGACTTTGCGGTCGGCGACCGAGTTGTCAATCTGCACCGGGGGGCGTGCGGCGAGTGTGAGTATTGCCGTGCCGGTCACGAGCCGCGTTGCATGCGCCAGCCGTACGCAGTGGGACTGACCATCGACGGCGGCTACGCCGAGTACGCACTCTTGCCGGCTAGCTGCCTGGTCGCCCTGCCAGCCCGGGTACCGTTTGAAAAGGCGTGTTTTCTGGCCTGCACCGCCGGGGTGGCTCTGCGCGGCCTGCGCGGGCACGCCCGACTCGATCGCGGTCAGACCGTACTCATCACCGGTGCGTCGGGCGGAGTCGGGCTCCATGCCATTCAGGTCGCCCGCGCACTCGGCGCCAGAGTTGTGGCGGTGACTTCTTCGCAGGCCAAGGTCGATTCGCTGCGGGCTCGCGGTGCTGAAGAGGTCGTCGTGTCCACCGATCTGGCCTTTCACAAGCAGGTCAAGCAACTCACGGGTGGCGTCGACGTGGCTTTCGACTGCGTCGGAGAGCCCACCCTGAACGCGTCGGTGCGCAGCCTGAAGCCGATGGGCCGCTGTGTCGTGGCCGGAAACGTCACGGTCAGCCGTTTCGAACTCAATCCGGGGCTGATGATTCTCAACGAACTCAGCCTGTCCGGCACCTCTGCATGCTCGCGCCGGGATCTCGAGCAAGTGCTCGATTGGGTAACCGAGGGAGCCATCGAACCAGTGCTCGACGAGGTGCTGGATCTCGACGACGCCGTCAAGGCCCATCGCAGGCTGGAGAGCCGCGGCGTTACCGGACGCCTGGTGCTGAAACCGTAGTCCGATCTGGAATAACGATATTCCACTCCATGATACATGGTCCTGCCGCTGGATATAATGATTCTTCAACCAGCGGCATATAGAACGGACAGATTTGGATGCCGCAATGGGTAGAGCTGAACTTCGGTGGCAACAAACGCTTTGGCCGCGTCGAACTATACACCAGCTCTGGATATCCAATTCGAGACTATAAGATTCAGTATCTCAGTGGAAGTACCCAACTCCGGCCTCGACCAACTCCAGGGGGAATGGCGGGTCAGAACCGACCGTTCAGGGTCAGGCCGAGAGCGCGCGGTGAAGCCATGGGAACGATCGAGATGCGGCGCGTCTCTTTTTCCGCCCGGACCCCGCTCCAGTACAACAGCGTGCCGCTGATCAAGGCGACAACGCCGATACTGGTGAATAGGAGCGCACCTCGCCGCGCCCGGTATTTTTCACTCGGGTCGCCCGATTCATTGTCATCGCTTGCTCGGGACATATCGAACCCATATTTGATACCGAGGGCCAGGCTGCCCGCGCCGGTGATCCACAGCGACGCTCCGACGACCTTTCGAGTGGTCGCCGAACGCCGAGCCGTGATATGCACCGGCGGCTCGTCGTCCTCCACTTGGCTCACTGCTGTGTCAATGAGAGTTTGCTGAATATCCTCCGCGAGCTCGACGAGGTACTCGGTGGCCTCGTGGGACAGCCTTGCATCGCCCGCCACCTCGGGGTATCGCACCTGGCCGTATCGCTGTCGCAAGGGCCCTGCAACGGCCTCGCCGCGCAGTTCGGCCAGAAGCTCCAGCGATTCGCCGACCTCCTCGTAGAGTGATCGCAGTGTGTGTTTGATATCGAGGATCCGTTCTACCTCGGCAATGAGCTCGCGGGTCAGCTCGGCCTGGCTGCCAGTGGGAGCGCGGTGCAGATAGGACCGATAGTAGTGCAGGGCCAGCTCGTGGTTGCCAGACAGACGATAGGCCTGACCGATGTTGTAGAGCAGTACCGGATGCTCGACCACGCGATGGGCGCGCTCGAACAGGGCAATGGCCGCCGGATAGTCCCCCGCTTCTTGTTTTTCGAGCGCCCTGGCCGTGATCTCGCGAGCTTTTCGTATGCGCTTGCGGTCCGAGTTCTTGTTCCCGACCGCGTCGCCGGGGCCCGACAGGACAGACCACAGGCAGACAAATACGAGACAGGTGTGTGCTCTGACCCTTGTCGACACTCCTCTATCACCAGGCCCGCGGTCGCGCACCGATGACCCGATTGTTCCCTGCGGTGCCCACTCACGTGTTTCTACAATACACTCCGAATGCTCCTCGCTCGTGCCGCGCCAGCGTCGAGCTCTGCGCAGTGCAAATTTTGAGATGGGCTGTGAAGTCATGACGTCACTGTCAAAACGGGTTGATGGAGCGGTCACGCCACCCTTCCTCCAGGGTGTGGTGAGACTGGTCTGATAGGGCTTTTTTCCGGGACTTCTGGCCCAGCGTTGCCCGGCGCCTGGATACCCCACCCTGGTCCGCGCGGTCGGTTCCCGCGCTCGCTCGCCGAGAATTCTGCGCTTTTGTCTGCGCACTCCGCGGGTTCTTACTGTCCGGCGTCTGCGCACCCGATTCTCCTCTTTTGTGGCTGTTGTTGGCGCTGCCGGCATTGTCGCCCCGTTGGCCGTCGTCGGACTGTAGGCGCGAAGCCGTGGGTGGTAAACGTTGGGCCAGTTCGACGCGGTATTCTCGGTCCCCGTCGGTACGAGCGTAGATTTCCTTGCCGCGATAGCCGGGAGCCTCGATGAGATAGACTACCGTCTCGGTTATCCCTGCGGGGACGGTGTCGGTAAGTGGAGTATGCCCGAGCAAAATCCGCTCGGGCCCGCGCAATACCCGCGCTCGTGGCGGCGTGGAAATGATGGTGATCCTGGTTCGTGAAGCCGGCTCTTGTTTGCTGTCACTCGTCGTCTCCCCGCCTCCGCCCAACTGCGTATTGGAATTGCTCGCAGGTCCAAATAACCGGCCCGATGACGCCGAGACCGATTTGGCAGGACCATGGCCAGCGCTGTCGAGCAGCGACCAACCGATCAGAATAGTGGTGCACAAGGCGACTCCAGCCGTCAGCCAGGGGATATATCGCTTCCTGCGCCAGGCGGACGGCTCGGCCTCTGCCTCGAATATGCCGCTCGCCTCGCTGAGTGTGGATGACCGGCGCATTTTGGCAGTGGCACCAGGGGTCATGATGTCCGTCGGATATGGCCCCGGTGATTCTTCACTGACCGTCCTCGCGGCTTGAGCTTCACTGAGCAGGCTGGCCAGCGAAGGAGCCGAGTTGGTGCGGCTCAATCCCGCGCGAGTTACTCTGCGACGGCCGGGCGGAGGCAGCAGCCGCTCCAGATGATCTCGAGCCCGCGGCAATCGAGACGTGGGCCGTGCGGACAGACTCGATTCACCGACTGGCCCTGCCGCGTCGTTTGGTTTCGGGGCGACCTGGGAGCCGGGCCAAGGTTGACTGTCTTGCGGCAGCGGGGGCAGAGGCTCCTCGATATACGGCGACATGGGATCGCGCGCAGCGTCCACTGCAACGTTCTGTGACGGTGGCAACGCCATCGGCATGGTGTCGCTCATCGCGAGTTCTTCCGGTGTGCCGTTGTACGGGCCTGATCCCTGGCTCTTGGCGACAAACTCGACCGTGGTTGCCCGCAGATCTGGTGCGACGATGACCGTGGCCGGCTGGGCGGCGTCGCTCGGCCCGCCGGGGACGCCTGTGACCGCAGTTTCGCCACTACACGCCATGACGGAGCGTCTCGGATCGATCTCCTCGACACAATCGGTGAGATCGGGCAAATCGTCGATCTCGGCCCGCTCGACCGCGACAACCTCACATTTGGTCAGCTCGGGCAGCTTCCACTCGTCGCCCGGCCGACTCTCTATGACGCGGACGTGGTTCATCTTGATCGCGTCGAGTGCGGCGATGAACTCGTCCACAGAGCGGTAGCGATCCTTGGGATCCACTGCGACCGACCGGGCGATGATCGTCCGCAGCGATGCCGGGATCGATATGTCGATCTCGCGGAAAGTCACAGCCAGTCGCGAGAGTCGGTTGCGATGATGGCCGGGAAACTCGCCGGAATTCCAGTTGACACCGCCGATCATCGCGCGCAAAAGACAGCCGAGTGAAAATAGATCGCTGCGGACATCTGCCGGAAGCTCACCGTCAGCCAGTTCGGGCGCAGTGTACGGCGACGGCACCGGTCGAAAAGACAACCCGTGCTCGCCGTTGTAATCGACATTGGTGAGTCTGGCGATGCCAAAGTCGAGCAGTCGAATACGCTCGCCGCCGGTCGACTCCGGGGCCGGAACCAGCATGACGTTATTTGGCTTCAGCCGGCCGTGCACGATGCCGCGCTCGTGGATTTCGGCAAGGGTGGAGGCGATCTGGCGGGTGAGCTCGACCACGTGTGCCACGCTCATGCGCTGGTTCTGCGCCAACCTGTGGCTCAGACTTTCGCCGCGCACGTATTCGCTGATGATGTACGCTCGAGTCGTCTGATAATAACCGTAATCGTATACAGCTGCGACCCCGGCCAGTCGAAGATTGTTGACCGACTTGGCGGTATCAAAGCACTGGGCCACGACATCGGAGCGCCTGCTCAATTCGCGACGAATGAGCTTGATCGCAGTACGGTTGCCAACTCGTTCGTGTTCACCCAGATAGACATCGCCAGTTTCGCCCGAGCCGATTTTGGCCAGCATGCGATATGTGCCGATAACCCCGCCGATGTCGCTACAAGGATGATGTTCCATGGAGATCTCTCAGGTTTCCTTGACCGTGTCTACCGTCAGTCGCGATCTTCGGATCGTCGCGGATGGGCTTGAGAGCTGAACCTGTAGTGGCAAGACCGTTATTGGTCCAGGGGTAGGTTAGAGCTCGCGCCAGACCTGCTGGCCGGGAAGCGCTGCCGCAAGATAGATTGTGGTGAGGAATACGAGTCTGGCCCGTGATGAATAATCCGGGCCATAGCTATGTGATTGGACGCCGTACCAGGTGGTAAAACGAGGCCTGCTACCCACCAGCGAGCTGAGACATGGACAGAGACGCGGCGCGGAGTTTCTGCGATTGGCTTGCCCGTGGCACCGAACGGCGGACCCGGGCTTGCTCGATAATCTCGTCGCGCTCCCGCCACCTGGCCCAGAAAGCACCTTTGTAGCCGAGTTCGACCAACGCGGTGAGGAATGGATTGTCCGCGTAGTTGTTGTCGTCTTTGCTCAGGCCGGGAAGAGTGGGCAGCATGACCCGGTGATGGTCCTCTTTGGCGATATAATCCCACATGAGCTCGACCGTGCGGGCCCACTGCCGGCTGGGCCCGCGCAGAGTCTCGGCAGACTCGGGCAGTTCGGGCGAAAAGTAATACACCGGACGGAAACGGCCGTGCTCGTCGAACATGAACTGCCTCTCGTATTGCACACGGCTCTCACAAGCCTCGACCGGCTTCAGCAAAATCGGACCGACCGCGGTGTTCGACTGCAAGCCCGGGATGGTTCGTTCACCGTCCGACTCGGCGGCGAACCGCACTCCCAGAGGAGAATATGGAAATATCCGTATGCCCAAGGTGTACCCGATAACTGTGGCGTCGAGTGCCAGAGTCTCGTCGATACACTGATAGACGGTATCGATGGTCTCGCCAGGCATGCCCAGCAAGATGTCATGCATCACCAACATGCCGCGATCTACAACCAGCTGATTGGCCCGCTTGATGTGCTCGTATGTATAGAATCTAGCCCCATTCGCGGTGACCTTCCAGCTTTTCAGCATGTCGTCACAGGTGTGGTCACTGCCAAAGTTAACACCTGCACATCCGGCCAGCCGGAGCAAATCGGCGAATTCCTCGTCGAATGGCACCGGCTGACAGTACATCCACAGGCGCATGCCGTGTAGGGGTGACTCTCGATCCGCCGCTTTACGAGAGATGATTTCGCGTAAAATTTTCTTGATATGGCCGAGGCTGAGATTGACCTCGCTGTCGGTCGTATGAATGTCGCGGACTCCCTGGCTGGCCAGTGCTTCGATCTCGTCGACTACTGACCGATAGCTGCGCTTTGCAAACTGATTGCCTTTCGCGTCGGGCTCGACACAATGAGTACAAGAAAATGAACAGCCGTTCTTGGTAATGATATTGCTCAGTCCTCCCCGGCGATAGTACTCGCGGTTGTCCACCCGCCAGGGCACCCCGGAGCGGCGGTTATAGGCTGTGACCCGGTTGACTCGGTCAGCGCGGCCGGTGAGCAGACGAGGCGTGTCACTGTCAACCTGGATGATTTTTCCACTCTCATTGATAATCAAGCCAATTACAGTATAAGGGGATCTGCTGTGGTACAAATTATCGGCGAGCTGACTCAGAATTAACTCGCCAGGGCCCTTGACCGCGTAATCGACGCCAAAATAGTCGACCAATGCAAATGGCATGGACGAGAATCCGACACCACCACAGACAATGGGCGCATCGCTGAGTGCTCTGACCGCTGCGATGATTTCTCGGTGCTCGGCCAGGAATACCCTCTGTTCTTGAGGGTATATCGTATCGGTGTTGCGGATTGTACACCCGATGAGCAGGGGTTCGCGCTCCGCAAAGTATCGCGCCAGGAGTTCGCGCCAGTGTTCGCGTTCGAAGGTGAGATCGATGACTTCGACATCAAACTGGTTTTGCTCGAGCGATGTGGTTAAAATATCCAGAGCGTAGGGTGTGATTCCCGGGTGGACTTTATTTGGATTTATCAGGGTAACGAGTGCTTTTCCCATGGTTCCGCCTTTACGGCCGCCTCTGGCCGTATGTAGGTCATCATCGGGATGCGTGAAACAGATCTTTAATTCATAATAAGCAATCTAACGAACTTGTTGTGTCACGGTAGAGATCGCTCATTAACTATCTCCGAAGAGTGTTTGTCGATCGAATCACACAGCGAATAATTTGGTGAGTAATCCGGACGGTCATACAGCACGAGCAGCTGTGTGTACCGTGCTCGACCAACCGGGCAGCCCGTTTGGTGGTGCCAAACACCCTTCTCTAGCCTGTGCGAGAGATCACTGCGGAATTGGCTCAATATCGGATCGATGTGGATAATGCCTCGGGATCAGCGGCTTCATCAGGGCAGCAATTCAATGTACGCACTCATTATGATACACGTTGTGCGCATGGGCCAACGCCAACGTATATTGGTTAAAGTTTTCGCCCGTCGGGGACGATGTACAAAACAATGTCTCTCGACTGGACTTTCCGCTTTCACTACATCATAGTGAATTAACGGGGTGAATAATGAAGCACGTGTACGCCCGAATACGGGCGAGGCTCGACGAGTACAAACGAGCCCCTTTCTATGAGTTCTTGCGCGATCCGGCAATTCGGCCAGGCGACAAGTTGGTCTTTGCACCATGTATCGGTCATTTCGTCATGACCTTTACAGATCTAAACAAGCTTATTTACCGCGACCTGTCTTTTGACGATGAGTATCAACAGATCGTCAATCGACACTCGTATGAGGACGAGGATCACTGGATGTGGTTGCTCGACGATTTGCGCAAGCTCGGTTGGGATGACAAAATTACCGGTATTACGGAAAGCATGCGTTTTCTGTGGAGCGACTGTATGATCGAGACCCGCATGCTCATGTATCGAGTGGTGGCACGGGCTTTGGGAGCGCATCCACTCATCAAACTCTCCATCATTGAAGTGTTCGAGGATTGTGGCAACGTATTTTTGAGTCGGATTAATCCTGTGGCCCGCGAGCTTTGTCGCGAACGGGAGTTTGAGCTCGATTTTTTTGGCCGACTTCATCTGGACAACGAGCTCGGCCACGTGGCCAACGAGGGCGAGCTGAGCCGTCGCCTGCAAGAGATCGAGCTAACCGAGGAACTGCGCCGTTCAGCTCTAGAGGCGGTAGAGGATACTTTCGACGGCCTCATCGCCTTCATGGACGAGCTGTGGAGCTACTCGCAGATGGCGTTGGGTACCAGGGATAACGCCGAATCGATAGCGGCCGATCCCGGCCGGGCGGGCACCGAGCCTCGAGCTGCCTGGTGAGTCCAGGGCAGGCTTCGCGCCGCTGATCCGGTTGCTTTTGAGATGAACTCTACACGGCGTAGATGAGTGTAAGGGGTATGGGGGCGAGGAGTTCGGTCGAGATGTCGCGAAACCCGGCGCTGTCCAGCCACGAGCGGTAGTCTTGTTTGCGCCAGCAGCCACCCTGTCGGTTGGCTTTGAGCATGTTGCATTGAAACATCAGAACAAACGGCGGGGCGGTCCGGTCGTCGTCGAGGATGAAGTCGGCGATCACCAACGTCCCCCCTGGCTTCAGCGCGGTGCGCAGCTTGCGGAATGCATCGAGGTTTCCGGCCGGTGATTCGCCGTGGGCGACATGGGAATAGACGGCGAAGTCGTGCTCATCGTTGCCGAAGTCGACGTCGTGTAAGCTGCCGTCGGCGGTCGAGAAGCGATCGCCGACAGCGCGAGACGACACGTAGCGGCGCGCGATCGAGTTGATCTCGGCAAAGTCCACCTGGGTCGCCCGGGCGCGGGGATTTGCCTCGAGCCATGTGGCGGAATAAATCCCCGAACCACCGCCCACGTCGAGCAGAGAAATGGGCCCGGCATTGGCGATATCCAGACGGGCAGCCGAGGCCACTGCACCCGGCTGCGACAGCGGAATGATGGAAAGAACCACCTTTTCCCAGTCGGTACCGGTGGCGTCATCCCCCTGGGCTTTGCTCGGTACGCCGTCGCGTACGACTTGCCACAGCCTTGACCACTCCCCCATGTGATCGGCGAAGAACTGGACCAGATCGCCCATGTATCCCGGTTTGTCCCGCACCAGATACGCTTCTGCCTCGGCGGTATTGCGATACTCGTCGCCCTCACGGGTCACCAGTCCGATGCCGAGCAGGCCGTCGAGCACGGCCTGGGCCCCGCGCGGGGCGATCTTGGCCCGTTCGGCAATGGCTCCACTGGTACGGGCGCCGTTGTCGATGTGCGTGAAGATGGAATGGACCGTCGCCGCATTCAGGATGCCAGTCGTCCAGGAGCCGACCGCTTTGTAGAGGACGTCCTCCAAACTCGGGCTAGTGCGTTCCATGGCTTCTCCAGGTCTAGGCTGTCGCCAAGTATAGCTGACAGTCCCACACAGCTGCCGCCCTGACTGTCATTTTGGGTTTGTCATTTTGGGTTGCTATCTGGCATTGCCATCTGCTGCCGTTGCCATTTACTGTCGGCGCCGTCTCTGTTCACCCGCTGCCATCCACCGTGAAAGGATCCTGGTATGAAGCTTTACAACTTTCCGCAATCAATTAACGGACGCAAGGTCGAGTCGCTGATCAAGCATCTCGGGCTAACCATCGACCGGCACGAGATCGACTTCTTTGGCGGTGAAATGCGAAAACCGGAATTCCTCGCCATCAATCCCAACGCCAAGGCGCCCGCGCTGCAGGACGGCGACATGATGCTGTGGGAATCGCAAGCGATCCTACTGTACATCGCCTCACTGAACCCATCGTCCAATCTGCTCCCCACCGATCCCAAAGGACGGGCCAATGTCGACCGCTGGCTGTTCTGGAACAGCTCGCACTTCGAGCCGCACATCGTCAGTCTGTGTTTCGAGCACACGTTGAAGCAGATGTTGAATCTCGGCGGCCCCAATCAGCACTTCATCGACGCGGCGGTGGCCAACTTCAACAAGGCCGCGACGATACTGGACAGCCATCTCAAAGACAACGAGTACGTGTGCGGTGGGCACACCGTCGTCGACTACGCGATGTATCCTTGGTGCGACGCCGCCGGAATGGGCAAGATCAGCTTCTCAGATTATCCCAACATCGCCAAGTGGCTCGAGCGCGTGCACCAGCTCAAGGGCTACATACCGATGCCCAGCATGTAAGCGCACGACTGCCCAACTACACACGATCACGTTGGAAAGGACGCAACGTGACGGTGAGCGGCCCGAGGGCATCACGCTTGGGTTGTCATTTTTGGGCAACCCCCCCGGCCGGCCGGCTCGGCCCTTTCGCCTCATAATAGAACAGTCTTACGCAATAGAAAGCCGTATTTGATGCACGACTAATTCATTTCGGTTTGGCCCGCCATCACTGATGGATCGGCGTCCAAATACCAGCTTGGCCCGCGCCGACCCATCCTCCACCAACCGTCTACAGGCGGCTGCAACGCCCCATTTCAGCGCTTCGTGAGCTGGGCATTTCGTGGTACTTTTTAGGTACCCATGGCCCGGACAACCTGCATGGGTGGGTATTTCCATTCCTTCAGAGGTAGTAAATATGTACGATGCCATCGTCATTGGTGCTCGTTGCGCTGGCGCACCAACCGCGCGACTCCTGGCTCAAAAAGGCCACCGCGTCCTGCTCGTCGACAAAAGCCAATTCCCCAGCGGCAAACGCCTTTCGACTCATACGGTATTTACCCCCGGAGTGGCAGCACTCGATAGAATGGGTCTGCTCGAACGCATCGAGGCGGCCAATACGCCGCGCAACGAGGCGGTCGAAATGGATTTCGGCCCATTCAAGGTCGTCACGTCTCCACCGCCACAGGATGGCATCACGTGGCTCAATGGACCCCGCCGCCACGTTCTTGACAACGCCCTGGTCGAAGGGGCCGTCGAGGCCGGTGTCGAATTGCGCGATAGATTTGAGGTTACCGAAGTCTCAATCGAGGACGGTCGGGTGGTCGGGATTCGCGGCCGTGACGTCAAGAGTGGCACGGAGGTCACCGAGAAAGCCAAGATCGTCATCGGTGCCGACGGCATCAACTCACTGGTTGCCCGTACGGTAAACGCACCCAAATACAGGGAGACGCCGACCAGAAGCGGCATCGTGTTTAGCTACTGGAGCGGCGTACCACTCGACAATGTGGTCATCTACTTCCGGCCTGATCGCCTCTTTGCCGCGCAGACCACGAACGACGGTCTGACCACGGTGATGGAGTACGTACCCATCGACGCGTATCACGAGTTCTGCGAGGATATCGATCAAAATTTCATGGGCGACTGGAAGCAACATGTGCCCGATTTCCACGAGCGTCTCATGGAGGGCAAACGCGAAGAGCGCTGGATCGGGACCGGGTATCAGCCAAATTACTTCCGCAAGCCGGGCGGACCGGGCTGGGCATTGGCCGGCGACGCCGAGATCCACCACGACTCCAACAACCCGTCGGGGATCTCCTATTCACTGATCAACGGAGAGTACCTCGCCCAAGCCATCCACGCCGGGCTGTCGGGCGACAAGCCGATGGAACAGGCGCTCGACGAGTACGAGAAGCGGCGCAACGATCGCTGGTCTGCCCACTACGATTTTGTCGTCGCTGGTGCTGGTCTGGAGCCGCCGCCGCCCGAAGCGCAGGAGCTCATCGGTCTGATGCCCGACAAACCCAAGCTGGCCAGCCATTTCCTCGGTTTTGTCGAGGGCTGTGAGGACTGCCTGGACTTCTTCGACCCCGACAACATCCAGGCACTGCTGGCGTCATAGAGTCCACGAACGATCATCCCGGTGTCCGGATTGTCCGATCGAATTGCTTGCCGGGACGTCCGGGATCGGCTCAACTCGGTGGGGTGACCGCGCCCAGTTGCACCAGGAGTCCGAGTACGTCTGCGGTATTCCAGCGCTCGACGACCTTGCCGTCCGAGAAGCGAAACATCGTCTGGCCGGTGAGATGGACCGACTTTTCGGTCGGGGCGATGTCCGCGAACTCGCCCTTATGGGTACCGCGCATACTGTACACACAGGCGATCTTGTCGCCCTCCTCGATCTGGACATCAATGCTCAATACACCGTCTGGGAAGGCGTTTTTCAGACCGGTGTAGAACGCCGTGGCTCCGGCGAGATCGATGGGCTGGGGACCGTAACCATGGAGGACAACAGATTCGTCATAGAGCTGAAAATAGTCCGACAGATTGCCCGAGTTATATGCTTCGACGGCACGGGCAAGAATGGTTCTGTTTTCGGCAGACATGGCGGCTCCTTTTTCGCGCTGTTTGGCGGCGACTCTACGCCGGTCTACCAGTGCGAGCAAGGCCGAGTGAGCATCGCTCCCCGTGTGTGCGTGCCTGTTATGCCCAACCAGCCCGGGTTGCTATTTCGACTTGTTTGTTTTGTCCATCTCTTTGGAATCTTTCCGGTTGTCCATTGATATCCGGGTACGATACATTGTGAGTTCTCATGCCCTTCACCGGATCGGCGCGTTTTCGCTTGCTCGACAAGCTGGGTGAAGGTGGCATGGGCATCGTCTACGACGCCTATGACCAGGTCCGTGAAATGCGCGTGGCGCTCAAAACGCTGCGCAATATCGATGCGCTCGGTCTGTATCGCTTCAAACGCGAGTTCCGTGCACTCAGCGATCTGAGCCATCCCAACATTGTCGACCTCTACGAGCTCGTCTCAGACGGGGATGATTGGTTTCTCACCATGGAGCTTGTGGAAGGGGTGGATTTTATCTCCTACGTTCGGGATGATTCGTCGGAGCAATCCCTATCGACTGCGGGCACGGCGCTCGTCGATACCGACACGGTGACCGCAGCGACCGGTGGCAGCCTGGCCTCCAAGGAAAGCGGTTTGCTAGTCCAGCAAACCGTTCGCGCCGACGCGGTCAGCGGCGTGCCGAGCCCTCCAGCACTGCGTTCGGATGTCAATGAAGTGGTCCGGATCGATCGGCTGCGCGAAGCGATCACTCAGATCGCTCGCGCGCTCTATGCCCTGCACTCGGTCGGTATCGTCCACCGCGACCTCAAGCCGTCGAATGTGTGCGTGACCGGGGCGGGCCGGGCGGTACTCATGGACTTCGGCATCGTGGCTGAGATGAGAGTTCCGCAAGATGCGCAGATGCGGGCGAGCATTGTCGGAACCCCGGCGTTCATGGCACCCGAGCAGATCCAGGGCGTACCGCCCAGCGCGGCTGCCGACTGGTACGCGTTGGGTGTGATGCTCTATCTCGCTCTCACCCGGCGTCTTCCATTCGAGGGCTCGCCCCACCAGGTGGTCGCGGCCAAACAGGAGCTGGACCCTCTGCCGCTCAATCTCTTTGTCACCAAGGTGCCAGAGGATCTCAGCCATCTGTGTGCGAGTTTGCTGCAGCGCGACATCTCGCGGCGGGCCACGGGCACTGAAGTACTCGCAGCCCTGGGCATCGCCACAACGGATGCAGCACCGGCGATCACCTCGAGACCGACGGCCGAGCTCGACGTATTCGTCGGCCGCACCCACGAACTCGATGAACTGCACCACGCCTATGCGGCGGTTCGCGACGGAGCGGCGCGATGCGTATTTGTCCGCGGTCCCTCGGGAATGGGCAAAACCAGCCTGATCGAGCAGTTTTTGCGCCAGATCAGGGCCGAGGAGCCGACCACCATCATCATGTCGGGCCGCTGTCACGAACGCGAAAGTCTGGCCTACAAGGCATTCGACGGCGTGATCGACGACTTGAGCCATTTCTTGCTCGAGTTGCCCGAAGCCGAGCGGAAGGCGCTTTTGCCCGGTGACGTCGGTGCGATTACCCGACTTTTTCCAGCCCTGAGCCGGGTGCCCGGCTGCGACGGCGGTAAGACGTTTCAGGGCAGAAATCCCGTCGATCTGCGCAGCCAGGCAGTGTCATCGCTACGCACCCTGCTAAACGAGTTGGCCCGCGACGATCCCATCGTGATCCGCACCGAGGACCTTCAGTGGGCCGACCGGGACAGCCTCGATCTACTGTACAGCTTGCTGCGTGATCCAGCCCCGCAAGGTCTGCTCGTGGTTGGCACGATCCGCTCTCAAGAGGACTCCGATGGCGACCAGCGGCTGGCCGAGCTGACCTCGACATTTGCCGATCAAGGCATACTGAGCTGGCTCACTCTCGGGCCTCTCGACGGCAACGAACAGCGCGAGCTAATGCTCAAGCTGGCCAACCAGAATGCTGCCCTGCAGGCATTCGACGACCAAATGTGGCAGGAGGTCGCCGGTCATCCAATGCTTTTGGCCGAGCTGGCGCGCTACGCCCAGGAGGCGCCGGACGAGTTCGACCGGATGTCCTCGCTCAGTTTGAAGAGCGTCGTCTGGCAGCGTGTCACCGGTCTGTCGCAGACGCCGCGGGTGTTGCTCCACCTCATCGCGGTAGCCGGCGAGCCAATTCCGCTGCGGGTCCTGGCCGAGGCGGGTGGACTGTCCAACACCAACCGCGAGAGGGCCTGGTCGGTATTGCGCATTGCCAGATTGGCTCGCCGCATCACCCGTCTGGACCGGCGACTATGGGTCGACTCGTACCACGACAAGGTGCGCGAGGCGATCATCGATCGACTGAGCGCCGACCAGCTCAGCTCGCTGCACAAAACTCTGGCCCGAGCGCTCGAAGCGTGGGGCGGCGCGTCCTCTGCGGCGCTGGCTCACCACTGGCTGGCAGCGGGTGATCGCGACCGCGGCGTGCATTATCTGGTCGAGGCGGCGCGCGGTGCGGCTGATCAACTGGCCTTCGATCGCGCGGCCGAGCTGTATCGCTCGGCCCTTTCCCGCATGCCGGAAGGCGCCGAGAATGGCAAGACCAGCCCCGAACTCGAGACTCTGCGCTGTCGGGCCTGGATCGGTCTGGCCGAGGGTATGCGCATGTCCGAGCAAAACGACGAGGCGCTCACACTGCTCGAGCGGGCCGAGGCAGTCGCTTCTTCCCACGGACTGAGCGAGGAGCGGGCAGCCATCCACTTTTTGCGCGGCAACTTACTCTTTCCCACCGGCGACGCACAGGGCTGCCTGGACCAGCACGAGTACGCGCGTCGCTACGCCCAAAAAGCCGGCTCGCTCGAGTATGAAATACGAGCCCTGGGTGGCATGGGCGACGCCCATCTGGCCAGCGGGCGAATGCTCTCGGCCTTCGAGCGCTTTGACGCCTGTGTCGAGCTGTGCCGCACGCACGGGTTTGTCGGCATAGAAATCGCCAATCTGCCACTGCGCGGCTGGACGCGCTTCTACCGCAACGAGGTCGAAGCCGCGGTGCAAGACGGCGCAGAGGGGGCTCGAGGTGCCGCTCGCATCGGTCACAAACGGGCCGAGGTCATGGCACGTGCGTGGCTCGGCATGATCCTCACCGAGATCGGACGTCTCGACGAGGCGCGCGAAGAACTGCACGAATCGGTGGCGATTGCGCGCACTATGGGCATGCAGCGCTTCGAGCTGCCCCACATGACCTTGCTCGGCCGCGCTGTCGCATTACAGGGGTCCCGCCGCGAGGCTGAGACCCTGGTACTCGAGGCGGTCGAGAGGAACCGGGACAGCGATCTGGTATTTGCCGGCCCCATGCAGTTCGGTGCGCTGGCCTTTGTTACCGAGGACTCCGAGATTTTCGGCCGGGCACTTGGCAGGGGCGACGAGCTTCTCGACGCCGGGGCGCCTGGCTACAATTATCTGCTTTTCTACCGCGATGCTATGGACGCGGCATTTCGTTTTGGCGACGCCGATCGAGTGGACCAATATGCCGACAAACTGGCCCAATTTACCGATAACGAGCCCATGCCATGGAGCCAGTTTTTCGTCGCCTGGGGTCGTTCATTGGCCGTTTATCTGCGCGACAAAAAAGCCGAGGACAGCGTGGCTGAACTTCGTCGTCTTCACCGCGAGGCCGTGGATATCGGGCTGCGCAGCGCTGCCGCGGTACTCGACCGGGCGATCGCGTCGTCCAAGTCGGGCCAGGCCGCGTGACCCGCAAGGGAGTTTACTGTGCACGAGCATCGCATCGAGGGCAAGTGGATCGCGGCATTTGCCCGCGTATTCGAGCTGTGTAAGGTCGCCGCTGGCGATCCGGTGGCCATCCTGTCGGAGACCCAATCTCGGCAGATCAACGTCGAGCTCGCCGAGTTGGCCCTTCTGGCCGTCGCCGCCCGGCCATTTCATGTAGTCCTTCCGTCGCCGCCACAACGCGCCCCTGTGCCCATTCGCTCGACCGGGTCATCCAGTGCGATCGGCGGGCTCGAGCCGGTCATCGCGGCACTCGCGGCGTCCTCCCTGGTCGTCGATGTCACGGTCGAGGGCATGCTGCACGCGCCGGAGCTGCGCCACATCGTCGCCGACGGTGCCCGGCTGCTCATGATCAGCAACGAGCATCCCGAGGTGCTGGAGCGCCTGATACCCGATCCCGCACTCGAGCCGGCGGTCGCCGCTGCGGTCGCCAGGTTGCGTGGTGCTGAGCAGATGACCGTGCGCTCTGCCGCCGGCACCGATCTGCGTATCGATGTCGGCAAGGCAATGGTTGCCGGGGTTTGGGGCTGTTGCGACCGACCCAAACAAGTGGCCCACTGGCCGGGTGGGATCGTGGTCTCCTTTCCCCGTGCTAAGACAGTCAACGGCACTTTGGTCCTGGCTCCAGGAGATGTCAACTTGACCTTCAAGCGCTATATTGAACGGCCGATCCGGCTGACCGTCGAGAGCGACTACATCACCGAGATCGAGGGTGATGGTGTGGACGCCGACCTGTTTCGCGAGTACATGGCTGCCTGGGGCGACCGCAACGCCTACGCCGTCTCTCACGTCGGCTGGGGTATGAATCCGCGAGCCCGCTGGGAAGCCATGATGATGTACGACAAGAACGACTGCAACGGCACCGAGCTTCGTGCATTTGCCGGCAATTTTCTGTACTCGACCGGGGCTAACCAATTTGCTGGCCGCTATACCCAGGGGCACTTCGATCTGCCCATGCGCAACTGCACCATCGCGCTCGACGGCCATATCGTGGTTGCCGAGGGCGCTCTAGGGACGAGGGCGCTCTAGGGACGGTGTAAGCTTTTAAACTTGGCGCCACTGTAGGAGCAAGTCTCCGAGTTTAAAAGCTTGCACCGTCCGTGCGCCGGTCGTCGCACTCTTCGCCGACCAGCGTGTTCAGATACCGGTCTCCGCACTCGGGAACTGAGCAGTCGCCATCGCAAAGCGGATGATCTAGGCCGCCTTTATCGCAGGTTTCGCCTGGATCGACGATCTGATTGCCGCAGTGTTCGAGCAGGCATTGTGCCGAGCAACCATCGGACGATCTATGACCTCACAGCGACATCACGTTGCGAATTGCGCGGCAATTAGCTGCTGCGGACCCGGATCCGCAGCTGGATGCGATCGCGAATCTGCGCATAGATCGGGATTTCGGCAGCTGGATCGACCTCCATGGTAATGGCGAGCCCGTAGGGGACTGTATGTACGAGTTCGCCGGCCTCCTCGGCACAACTGACCCGTACCGTCAATATATCGTCTTCAGCAATCACAACCCGACGGTCACTTTCGTAGACGAGATGTTGCACGGTTCCCCGGCCGGCAAGCGTCTCATTGGCATCCGTCGTCGTGTCAAACAAGTCGTGCTTGTTTCCATTCACCGTCAAATAGAGATTGGCACGTCGATATCTGTGGTGTCTTGGATTGAGTGGACTCAGCCAGGCGAGCGTTGCCACGATACGGCGTCTGACCGTCATTGCATTCAGAGACGCCGGGATCGGAATCTCATAGACGTGGCTCTGATCCTTCTCGATCGCGCTGCTGCCGAGCAGCACGACGCGATAATCGTCCGAGGACAAGACCCGCCGGGGATCTACGTTGCCAAACCCAACAAACCGTGCCGTGATCTCTCGTCGTCGCTGCCACTCGTTATCGCGCCGCATCTTGAACGTGTCATCGAGAAGCCGTTCGATCGCCCTTGGGCCCCTCCACAAGGCACTATGGACGAGCAATGCCTTCACGAGGACTACCATCGATTCGTCCGTGATACGTTCATCACCGGGCTGCTGGCGCAGCTCAAGCAGGCGATCGTAGAGCTGCGCAGCAAGCCGGGTTGCCAAAGCGGCTGCGTTGCTGCTGCCGCGCTGGTGAACAAATCGACTCAATTCGCCAGGGCGCGATCCCGGCACGGCTAGCCTTTGTCCTGGTGGCGCAGTGCCGGCTGAGCACGCCAACGTGGCATGATCCGAAATCTGATACTGCAAACTGTAGAGCTGACGACCACCGGGCATCAAAATATCGGGTTTCACAGCGCGCCGATACCCACCGCTCACTGTGCTGATCGGGCTGCAAAGAACGCGGTTGCGCAGCAGATCAATACGCTGGCCACGCGTGTAAGCCCCGCCGGCATCGGCGTGGGCAGCCCCCACAGTGACTGCATTTAATGACTCTGCCGGTGACAGCAAACGGCGATTTGCTGCATCCTGCCACATCGCGTGTAGTGCGAGTTGCACAGCCTGCTCATCATCGATACGTTCATACTCATTGCGAGACACGGAAAGCGTGAACGGCTGGAAATGGTTCCCTGCACTAATGACGAATAGCAGTCGATATTTCCACGCCAGCCAGTCGATCAGGCGGGCGGCCAGTGTGGTGCGTTATTCCTTCACTGTACGACTCTTTCATTCGCTACTCCCCGCCGGTTTTGACCGGCGCACGGACGGTGTAAGCTTTTCAACTTGGAGACTTGCTCCTACCGTGGCGCCAAGTTGAAAAGCTTACACCGTCCCCGCGCTCTATGACTCGGCGGAAGCGCTCAGTCCCGCTGCTATTCTCGATCTGCAGCGTGTCAACCTGTTTGTCTCCGAGTGCCTGCCACCTATTCGTGTGGATGTGGTTCGCAAGTTTCTCGTAGTTATTCATAGCGCGGCAGCGTGACCTACACTCCGATCGCCGTCAACTTCCCGCTACCGCCCGCATCAAGGCCGAGGTCTCGCGCCACGCCCTGGCCATGGTCGAGCGTGATATCGGCGTTTTGGCCGAGCAGACGATCACCAAGCCGTAGTCCGACAGTGCCGGCTACGACCCGTTGAGCTTTTTGTCGAGAGCGGCCCGGAGTAGCCTCAGCTGCTCCTGGTCGAGCCCGGCGAGCCGCTGCTCCGGGTCGTAATGACGGAGCACCTCGTCCGGATCGAGGCCGGCTAGGCGCTGCTCGGGCTTGAAGTGCCGGAAGACCTCGTCGGGTTCGATGAGGCTCAGCAATTTCTCCATGCCTACCGAGTCGATGAGCCCCTTGACGATGTCTTCATATTCTTCTGTGTCTTTCAGCTCTTCCATGGTGCTAGCCTTCCTGACCCAAGCTTGCATCCACTGCAGGGCCTTTGGATCTTTGACCTTTTTCCGGTCGTGGGTAAAAAGTCGAATAAAATCATCATGTTCAGCTTCGGCCACCTGGTCGAGTAGGGCAACAATCATAGTATACTTCCACCCAGTGAGCCGGACATACCCGCCTTCAGGCTCCTGTGGTTTCAGATCACACTGCGCGTACTCTTCCAGCAGCGTTGGGGTCTCCTTGGGTACAGCGAGTACGAGACTTAGCTCCGACGGCTTCCTAATGGGGCACTCGTCTAGCGACAAATACTCCGTACCGTAGCTGAGCAGCTTCATGAGATCGCGCTGGCGGAGACCGTGGGTCGGCCCCTTGAATTCGAGCAGCGCCACGTCGGTCAAGAGGGGCCACAGCCCACGCATGACCTGCGCCTCCTGGTCATGGCCCTCGGTGCTCTTACGGCGCAGTAGCAGCTGGTCGGCTGCTCGTGGCAAAAGCGACAGGACTTTCTCGACAGTGACCTCCCAGCTCGGCGGTTTTCGCTTTGTGATCAGGCTGGCGTAGGGATAGTGCCAGAACGTCTTGAGCGCGGGCTCTTTTCTCGTGTCGTTGTGGTTCCCATGGGGCAGATCCTTTTTGTGCGCCGGCACGGTTTGGGTACTGTAAACGAGCAATACCTGTCGAGGGCAAGTGAGTGGCGCGTCAATTCGACGTGCTCGCGTCTAACCTTGGTGACAAGAGCTCAGCTACCATCGCGCCCTCGTCGATCGCTACTGGCTCGTCACAGCCAGACGGGCAGACGCTCTGTCAGTCGCTGCCCAGTGTCCTAAATAGTGGACACATCCAATACTTCGTACAGGTTGAGTGGGGCGACTCCTTCAGATGCCGCTGTTTAGGCTTGCTCGTGGCTCTCCTAGTGGTTCTCATTTAGGGCATGGAAGGGCGTAAACTACTCGAGCAGTATGCAAATGGGAAGCGCGATTTTAGTTGGGCCACCCTCTTCAGCGCCAACCTCAGCCGGGCCAACCTCAGCCAGGCCGACCTCAGCCGGGCCAACCTCAGTAGGGCCGACCTCAGCCGGGCCACCCTCTTCAGCGCCGACCTCAGCCGGGCCAACCTCTACGGGGCCAACCTCAGCGGGGCCAACCTTAGTAGGGCCGACCTCAGCGGGGCCAACCTCAGCGAGGCCAACCTCCACGGCGCCATCCTGTGCGCGGCCGACCTGCGCGGGGCCCACCTGCGCAGGGCCAACCTACGCGGGGCAAAATGCTACCCACGTTTTGCAACTGGTACACCTGGCTTCCCCTACAGAGCTACCAGCAGCTTCTCCTACAGAGCTACCAGCGCTGGCGCCGTTTTCAGCAGTGCTGACTTGTGGGAGGCTGACCTCACCGACGCCGACCTACGTGGCGCGAAGCTCGATAACACCAACCTTAACTGCGCGCAGCTTGTCAACACCGTTCTCTGCAGCTCCAATCTCAGCGGCGTGGAGCTTCGGGCGGCCAACCTCAGCGGGGCCGACCTTTTCGACACAAACCTCAGCGAGGCCAACCTCAGCGAGGCCAACCTCAGCGAGGCCAACCTCAGCGAGGCCAACCTCCGCCTATCCTATCTCGCCGGAGCTAACCTGAGCAGAGCTAACCTGAGCAGAGCTAACCTGAGCTTGGCGTACCTGTGCAGAGCGAATCTTCGCGGGGCCAACCTCACCAGCGCCGACCTTCGAGCGAACCTCCACCAAGCCGACCTCCGCGGGGCCGACCTCCGCGGGGCCGACCTCCGCGGCGCGACGCTCCTCAACCTTGGCTTTGTCGACGCTGAAACAAGCCTCGCTCGCTGGAATCTCAGACTAGAGGGCGAGCTTTCCGAAATCACAGCCGCGGTTCTCACTGAGATTGAAGCAGAACTCCGAGCGCGTCTCTATGACCCGCAACTAAAAATCCGAGGCTTCCGACTGGGCAGCGTGATACTAGAACTCGCTATGTCGGAGGATGCTGCACAGCTGCTCCAACGACTTTTTAAGGATGGCGATCTACAGCAGATAATGGGTTACAGAATATTGGCCCTCGAAGAGAGGCTGGCCTCGGAGCCAGCCAAAGTTACTACCATTCTGGTGCTCGGTGCCAATCCGGTCGATGCCGCTCCGTTGGCATTGGATCGCGAAATGCGCGCGATCGAGAAAGCTATCCGTGAATCGAAATACAAAGACTCAATCGAGCTGATTTCTCGGTGGGCCGTCGGGCTCGAAGATCTCCAACTTGCCTTACTTGAGCACCAGCCGGAGATCGTTCACTTCAGTGGCCACGGGTTGGCAGAGGGTGTGATGCTCGTGAACGAGAGTGGTAACGGCCATGTGATGCAACCTGAGCTTCTAGCGGCTGTGGTTTGTGCAGTCCAAGACAACGTACGGTTGGCCGTATTCAACGCCTGCTATTCGCATGTCCAGGCCGAGGCCATCACAAAGCATATTGATTGCGCCATTGGCATGGCGCACACCATTGATGACGGGGCAGCTCTCAAGTTCGCATCGGCGTTCTATCGAGCGATCGGCCTCGGGCGTTCGCTCCAGGAAGCGTTTGACCTCGGCAAGGCAACGTATCATTCGGTAGCGGATGTTCACGCTTGCGGGCCGACGATGACAGTCAAAGACGGAGTAAAGCCCTCAGATCTCTGCTTTTTCACTCCACCCGCGAAAAAGACCCGCGCACGGAAGCCAAGCTCGCTCGACAGCCGCGCCGCTGTTACCGCTCCGGCTACTGAATAGGCTGTCAGCCGTCTGGATCACAGCGCTTCGGTTTTCTTGGCTGCGGCCCTCTTCGCCTCGGCCTTGCGTTTGGGCTGCGGCCGCCTCGCAACGCCTGGCAGCCGACGAAGCGGCCACGGACAGCCCTCGGTAGCACAAACGTCGACCTCGGACGCATAGCCATAGTCGGCGCCAACATCCGCCGCACAGACCAGACCACTCTCACATTCTCCGGCATTGTCGCAGTCGCCCTCGCCATCGCGGCACGGTCCGCAATCTCGGCAGTAGCTCGAGTGGCCCATGGGCCAGGGGCATTTCGGGGTCACACACACATCCACATCGGGAGCGTAGCCGTGGTCTGCTCCAACATCGACCGCGCAGTCAAGGCCGCTCTGGCATTCACTGTCATTTTGACAGTTGCCTTCCCCTTGCACACACGGACCGCAGTCTCGACAGTAATTGAGGTCGCCCCGAGACCAGCGGCAGCCCGGGGTCACACAGACGTCGACCTCGGGCGCATAGCCGTGATCGGCGCCCACATCGGTCGCACAGACCAACCCGCTCTGGCATTCATAATCACCATCGCAGTCGCCCTCGCCATCGCCGCACGGTCCGCAATCTTCACAGTAGTTCGAATGACCCACCGGCCACTGGCAACCCGGGGAAACACAGACGTCGACCTCGGGCCCGTAGCCGTAGTCAGCCCCTACATCAGTCGCACAGACCAAACCACTCTGGCATTCATAATCACCATCACAGTCGCCCTCGCCATTACCGCACGGCCCGCAATCTTCACAGTAGTTCGAATGACCCACTGGCCACTGACAATCCGGGGAAACACAGACGTCAATGCCATACTCGTAACCGTAGTCCTCGCCGACGTCATAGGCGCATACCAGACCACTCTGGCATTCGCTGTCGTTGTCGCAGTCTCCTATACCGACTTCGCACGGACCACAATCCCGACATCGATCAGGATGGCCGGCCGCCCACGGGCAGATGGTGGGATAACTATTTACAGCACTGACTACATCGAAACGATCCGGAATAACTCCATCGATATCCATGAAGTAACAACTGGCCTGATCGTGCACGCCACCCGCTCGGAACGTGCAAATAAGGGCACCGTGGTTGGCGTCTTGATCGGATGTGTAAATCGATGCCCACCACGGACCGTCGAGCTCCTGATCCCGTATGCTGAGCCCACCCAGTCCCGCTACAAATGCGAAACTCTTGCCGTTTTCCAGTACGAGTGGGTCCGACGTCGAGGCCACGGTCCGATTCTGAAAACTGTCCATCAGGTGAGTGCGCGAGTACGAATGCTCGTGTCCCGTCGCCACGATTGCACCACCCTGTCGGCACGACTCGTAGATACTCCACCCGGTCTCATCCTCCTTGCCACCAACTTGCATGCGGCGCATGTTCTTGTGCCAGGCACAGATACGCCAGGTCGCATCACTACTCGATAGCTGGTCGGCCAGATAGACCTCGTGGCCCGAGCCAAGGCTTCCAATACCCGACAGGATGATGAATAATCCCCGCCAGGTGCAGGTAGATTTAACGCCGAGGTTGCCCTCGCAGGACGCTTCGTCGACCAGCGATAAACGGTTTTTCAGCGTTTGCTGATATGTCGGCCACTCATTTTTATCGTGATTGCCGATCGCAGCAAATACCGGAAAATCCGGCCCCAAAACCGCCGTCAGCATATCATCCCAGGAATCGGGATCGTCTTGATAGTCAAAATCACCCAGGTGAATGAGGGCCTCGACTCCCTCGTCTCGAATCATGTACAATACATCGTACGAGCTACTGCCAATTCCCTGGTCGCCGAGGAATGCTACTTTCACTTCGCCAATAAGCTCGTATCGATTGTTGTCGATCTCCTCCTCGTCGATCGCGTTGGATCCACAACCCGAGATGCCGACCGGTAAGGCGATATACCACACCCATGGGGTGTATGCCAGAGACCGCAAAGCACGGACACCCGTCATGGCTTACTCCGATATTTGTGTTGGTTTTGGACTTATAACGGAAAGCCAGTCGATAGTAGCAGATCGCACAGTGGTTACGTCAATGCATATATAAAATATATGAAAATACTCTGTAACTATTTGGTAACAATTCTGTATCTTGCATATTCGTCGACCGGCAGAAACTCTGATTTATGTAACGAAATAGAATACTGCTCGTGTGGCCACAATGAATAGCGCTGACGGTCGCAAGTGCAAATGACGAAATTCGATGATTGTGACGATTGTGTGATAATGGAGATATCGGCGTAACACGGTTTCTTCGCCCGCAGTGTGCGGAGCGGGACGGTATTGGTTGCGGGCGCAACCCGGTCGAAGCAGCCGACTTCTCGGCAACTGGCCGTGCCGTGGCTTCGCGGGGACGATCTAGCAACGCTGGTCCGACCACGCGCCACTGGCAGTAGCGACGATTGCAGGCTAGGATCTCGAAGATCCGATGGCAGACGAAAGCGATACGTCCGCGCCCGGCGCGGACTCGGACCAGGCAGGCGTGGACAGCGCGACGCCGGGTGGTCGAGTAGACAGGTCAGACGGGGCCGGACCAGCCGGACAGACCTTGTCGCTCGAGGAGATGACGGGCCGGCCGTATTCGCACGACGAGCTCGATCCAGAACTGATCGCCCTGCCGCGACCCAGGACCAACATCGGCCCGGTCCTGGCGCTCAGTATTGTGCTGTTCTGTGTCTACATGGGGTTTGTATTGCACAGCGACCTGCGCTTTTCGCACAATTCCGAAACGCCGCGTGCGCTCGACTCGATGGCCGAGGCCATCGATCCCGGCAATGCCGAGCAATTTGTAACGGTCCGAGCAATTCCCGACCGCACGTTTGCGGTCCGAGTGGCGCGCAGCAAGGCCGATCAGGGCAACCGTCTCGCCCCTGTACAGGGGTCGAACGGCAAGCTGTGGCTGATGATCGGCGGCAATGTCTGGACCGCCGGGATCCGTTATGAAGAGGTGTACAGCGGGCGGCTGCGCCGGGTCGCCGACCTGCCGTTTGCCGATGAGCTGCGCCGTCACGTGGCCGAGCGCGGGCCGGAACCGCGATTTGTCCGGCCCGACCAGGTCGCCCGGGCAGTCGAGCAGAACACGACCACATTGATCGATCCGGCCGGCGATCACATCACTGTAGCTGCCGACACGCCCGTACATATTTATGAAGAGGTGGCCGACAGAGTGCGGATTCACGTCTTTGCCACCGACACCCTGCCTACCAGCCAGGCCTGGACCGACGCGCTGGTCGGGGCCGGAATGGTCCCGCCCGAGGCCAGGCCGATCGGTCAGAAAGACTCGTGGATCTATCTCGCCACCGTGCCGGGCGGAGTCGCTGCAGCGCGGGCCGCGCTGCAGGAAAAACAGCTGTTCTCGGCCCTGCTCGATCCGGTCAAGAAGGTCCACGAGGCGACGTTTGGCGAGCTGACCCGCGACCGCGATGTCCTGTCTGCCGGTGGTATTCAGTTACCACTTGCGAATATCTCGTGGATAGCCGTCGCCGTCGCGCGCGAACTCGACCCCGACGCGATGGTTTTGCTCGGCCACGAAAAACCCGAACTGTACTGGTACGTGCTGCCGCTCTACGCAGGCCTGGGCTTTTTTGGGCTGCTGTTTTTGTGGGCGTTGTGGCGTACGGTACGGGCAGCACTGAAGCCCGACGACCCCTTGCCGTCGGCTTTGTCTTCCCCCGAACTGCCCGGCCGCTCGACCGGGCGCAACTAGTGATGCTGTGAGTAAGCTGCGTATCTACGATTCACTGAGGCGGAAAAAAGTCCTCTTCGAGCCGGTCGAGGCGGGCAAAGTATCGATGTATCTGTGCGGGCCGACCCCCTACGACTCGGCTCATATCGGGCACGCGTACTCGGCCATCTTGTTTGACATGATCCGCCGCAGCCTGTCCTGGCTCGGTCATGACGTTCGCTTTGTCCGCAATATTACCGATGTCGAGGACAAAATCTTTGCCCGCGCGGCGCGAGATGGCGAGCAGCCGCTGGACCTGGCCGCGCGCTACACCGACGAGTACAACCGCGATATGGCCCGATTTGGCGTGGCCATGCCCGATGTGGAGCCGCGTGTTTCGACCCACATCGACGACATCATCGCGCTCGTCGAACAGATCATCGAGCGAGGCGCCGCCTACGACGTCGACGGCGATGTGTACTTTTCAGTCGAGTCATTTCCCGAATACGGCAAGCTCAGCGGGCAATCGATCGAGGATTTGCGAGCTGGCGCCCGGGTCGAGGTCGATCAGCGCAAGCGTGCACCGGGCGACTTCGCGCTCTGGAAAGCGGCCAAGCCGGGCGAGCTGTCCTGGGATTCGCCCTGGGGCAAAGGCCGGCCGGGCTGGCATATCGAGTGCTCGGCCATGACGATTCGCCATCTGGGCGAGACCTTCGATATCCACGGCGGCGGCAAAGATCTGATATTTCCCCATCACGAGAACGAGATGGCCCAGTCCCAGGCGGCCAGGGGCACGGATACGTTCGCCCGCTACTGGATGCACAACGGCTTTCTCAACTTCAGCGGCGAAAAGATGTCCAAGTCGCTGGGCAATGTGTTTGGCTGCAAACAGATCGCCGATGCGGTGGGCGGCGAGGCACTGCGGTTTTTCTGCATCTCCCACCACTACCGCTCACCGGTCAACTTCGAAGTCGAGGAAGAACACGGCGTCATCCACTTCCGCGACCTCGAAGAGGCCGACCGGCGGCTGGACTATTTCTATACCACGCTCAGGCGGCTAGACGATTTTCTGGCCACAGGCGCCGATCCCGGTAAAGGCGAGGTCATAGCCGCGGCCGACCAGCTGATACCGATCACCCGCGACGCCCTGCACGATGACTTCAACTCGCCGGTGGTGGTCGCCGCGCTCGGCGATGCCGCGCGCGCGGCCAACAAACTTCTCGACGAACCCAAGAGCGCACCCAAGAAAGTTCGCCGGCGCTCGCTGGCCAGGCTGGCCGACCAGATCCGAGATGTGGCGAACGGCGCTCTCGGCATCTTGACCAGCGAGCCCATCGCGTTCCTGGCCCAGCGGCGCAGCCGCCTGGCCAGGGCACGCGGCCTCGACATCGACCGTATCGAAACTCTTGTGGCCGAGCGCAGTGCAGCGCGCAAGGCCAGGGACTACGGACGAGCCGACGAGATCCGCGGCCTGATCCACGAACTCGGAGCGGAAGTTCTCGACACCCCGGGCGGAACCGACTGGACGATCCGCGATTAGCCCCGATGAAACAGAATGGCTGGCCCGGGTGAGCTCACTCGTCGGAACCATCTTCGCTGAGATAGGCCAGGATGACCTCGTCCAGACTCTTCTCCGAGATGAGATTTTGGTCGAAGATCCCGTCCGCGGCGTTGTTTTCGCGGACCTTCCGCACCGGCGGCCGGCGCGGAACCGAAGAACGCCGCGGCGCCATAGTCGGTCCGCGCGATACAGGCGGGGCAGGTGCACGACGGCCCGAGCGGATCTCGGGAGGAATGGGCGACGGCGGCGGCGACTCGCCGTCCTTATGCGGACCGCCCGGCTCGGGGCGAACAGTGCGAAGCACCGGGTCGGCCCCGGCCGCAGACCCGTTTACAGCGATCGGGCTCACCGGTGTGGTAGTGCGTTGCCGTGCTGGCCCCTGGTGACTGTCCACCACAATGGGAGGCTGCGAGATCAGAACATTGCCCTGGGGCTGTGCATTTCGGGGTTGTGCATTGCCGGCCGGCTCTGCGTGGCCGGCCGATGCTGCCGGCTCGGATTCCGACTTGGCGACCGGCGGCGGCGTCGGCCTGATCGGACTGCCCCGGCCGACTCCTGGCTGAGTGCGCTCGCGGCGCGGAATACGTCCGGTTCTCCGCGTGGTCCGGGTCGACGCCGGTGCAGGAAGGTGAACCGCCGGGCCCACCGAGGTCACTGGAGGCGGAGCCGGAGTGATCGGTGTCGGCCTCCGGCGCGGTTTTTTCCTGCCCCCGTCGCGATGCCCATCGGACGGACGGGTGGCCGGATGAGACGTCGGCTCCAAGTCCGGTGGCTCGCCGTCTTCTCGTGGCAGCTGAATGGCCTGAAACGCCGCCGACACGTCCGAACCGGCACGCCGAGCGGTCGGGATGGCCGAATTGTCCTCGTCTGCAAGCGGGGCCTCCTCGTCACCAGCCACGGACGACACAAGGGCTTGTATCTCGGCAGAATTGGCCCTTCTTTCGCTATCGGCCGGCAGCAGATCCGGATGACCTCCCAGGTAACTATCGATCTTGTCATCGAACTCGCCGCGCTTGAGATCTTTGAGCACTGCTCTGTGTTGAGCCTGCATCAACGACTTGACCACATCGTCGGATGCTTCGGCGCTGTACTCGAGTTTGCGCGTGGAGAGGATCACACCCTCGTGGAAGAGGTGTGTATAAATGTGGGGGTTCGTTACACCAGAATCCTCGGTTTGGACGTGAAAGACCAGGCCCCGATAACTGATGTTGTGGTTGTACCCGAGGATGGGCGATCGATGGGCCACGTTCATGAAAAGGTTATCATGGCTGAGACATGGGCCAAAGAGGACGGGGGCTTGTAATTCTCTGGGAGGCGCCGATAATCACAACCTAAGTGAGGGTGGCCTGCTAGTGTTGCATTGCGCCATAAGGGTCCCGTGTTCTCAACGTGGGTAACGTCTGTACATTTTCATTGACAACGAGAGAAAGACATTGGACGGCAAAGAAAAGGAGCATCGCTTCATCCAACTCATAAGTCAGTGGCTGGTGTCGCTCCCCTTCGATCTCAAGGTTCTCCACGAGATCGCTGACAACGAGGATCTCGATCGCAACGCCCGAGAACTGATGATAGGTGCCATCATCTACACCATTTCGCCCAACGACCTCGTCGCCGATCGCCACGATAGTTTCGTGAGCTACTGCGATGATTGCATCATCGTGCGCATTGCAGCGAGCCAGGCCCTGGAACGTGGTGGGGAAGATGCGGAACATATCAAGAACCGCTTTCCCGAGTTCTTCTCCGAGTTGGACCAGGGTCTGGAACTGTGCCAGGAAGTCATGGGAGACCTCTACACCTGGCTGCAGTCCAAAATCCCCGGGCTGAGCAAGCAAGCGTACAAGGGCAAAGACGTGGCTTCCTATCTCGACGAGGTCGAGGCCGGTGAAATGCTCTACGAAGACGAGCTCGCCTTCCTCACGGAGTACCCGGTAGAGGAAGACACACTCGGCGATAAGTTCAAACGGGTTTCCACCATCCTCGATGTCATCCGTCGACGCAAAGCCGAAGAAGCCCGCCGCGGGTAGAGGCCATCGCAAAAACTCCCCTGGCCAGGCCGCCCACGATCGTCAACCAACGGGTGGCTCTCTCCGCTGCCTGATCAGGTGTTTTTAACACGCTCCGCGGGATGCTCGCTCGCGCCTTTGACTACCGCGGTCGCAATCACCGCCCCCGCATCGCCATTCCACTGGCTTCGGGCTCAGAAAATAGATTAGTTTTCAGAGGCTTAGTGAGACGAACTGGCGCAGTGGAAGATCGATCAGCCACCCTCAATGGCGAGGTAACCTGTCCTCAGCCGATACGTCGGGGGGTTCGCATTCCATCATCAGCTCTTCGTAGAGCCACACGAGCTGCAAGAAGGTTGCGGGCTTTTCGGGCAATATCTCGTAGATAGCGCTGATTCCGGGAAATGTCTTTTCGGCGGCAGGAAGATCGATTTCGGTGATACGGCCTTGCACGACCGGGGCGTCAAGCAAGTTTCGATCCATAGTCCCTCAACGTCTCATCAGGGGGAAATACATCGATTTGCTTGACGCATTCGAGACGCTTGGCTAACAGGTCAAGGTTATGCAGGCAGTCAAAAACTGGCTCGACAATCCCCAGGCAGCCGACATGGCAGAACGCCTGCGTGCTCAGTTCGAGCAAGATCCCATCACGATTCTCCGCATTGCCACGCATATTGCGGAGAACCGCGGTCAATGGCCGGCCGAAATCGTGACCCGAATTTGCCGGGACAACGTGTCCTGCCTGGACAGCGCCGATGGCAAGCAAGTGGTCGCCGAGCTCGAGGCGTGCCTGCTCGGACGCGATATCGACCAGGCACTGCAGTGGCTCCAGGTCGTCGGAGTCGTGGACCGCTTGCTACCCGAACTCGGCGCAACCGTCGACCTCAAGCAAGAGGCTGGCCGCAGGCACAAGGACGTCTGGGAGCACACCAAGCTGGTAGTCAAACAGTCGGTGCGGCGGCCGGTTGTGCGTTGGGCTGCATTGCTCCACGACATCGGCAAAGTGCCCACCCGCCGGTTCACCAAAAACGGCGTTCATTTTCACGGCCATGCCGAGGTCGGAGCGCGCATGTTCGACAAGATCGCCCGCCGGTTGCCGTTCGAGCGGACGCAGCGTCGGGTCATCCGCTTCCTGATCAAGTACCACCTGCGCTCGGCCCAGTACGACAGCTCGTGGACCGACAGCGCAGTGCGCCGTTTTCACCGCGAGATGGCAGAGCATATCGTCGATCTGCTCGATCTCTCTCGCGCCGATATCACCTCCAAGCGGCCCGGCAGGCGTCGATTCTTGCTGAGCCAGATCAAGCAGCTCGAAACCCGTATCGAGGACATTCTCGAGCGCGATTCTCGTCTGCCCCCGCTGCCGAGCGGTCTGGGCAATGCGATCATGAGCCGGTTCGATCTGCCACCGTCTCGCCTGATCGGTGACATCAAGCGGGCCCTCGAAGCTGCTGTCGAATGCGGCGAACTCGAGGAGAGGCGGGACGACGATTACTACCTGGCGTGGATCGCGAAGGCCGGGCTGCTGCCCGGGGATGAGCAGACGATCCCGGCGCGCCCGAGCTCCATTGAGAAGGATTCCGCTTCGCCACCCGGGCCAGAACGGCCCGACGAGCCCGACAACGAGCCCGAATCGCGTCCGTGAGCGGAGATTTCTATATCGGCCGATCCCGATGGCATCGCGACAACGATGATGTGTGTGTGGCCAAATTTTTGGCGTCACAAGCCATTCTGCTCTCGCTCATCGGCATGCCGGGGATTTACATTCACAACCTCGTCGGCTGGCGCAGCGACCACGACGGTGGGCAAGAAACCGGACAGAAAGGGGCCATCAACCGCGAGAAACTCGAGCCAGCGTTTCATCCCAATACGGCGCAGCAAGTGCTGGATGTCCAGCCGGGTATGGCTCACTCGAAGAAATACGTGATGCCCAGTAAGGCGTTGAGCTGGCCGGTCAAGGCGAGATCATCGTCGTCGCCTTCATCGCCGTCGATGACAAAACCAATACCGAGCGTGGTGCTAAATGCAACATTCGACACCAGCCACACTCGAATTTTGGCGCTGCCCTCGATGTGCAGGTCAGTATTGGCTTCGTTGATGATACCCAGACCACCGCCAACCGAGAGGTCCGACACCCCCTTTTCGTGAACCTTGTAATAGAAACGCGCACCCATATGGACTGCGTTGTCATCGCCGGGATCATCGTCATAAATCCCGACGATCCCATCAATATGGAATCTCGCCGCGTCGTACGTGACCGACCCTCCGACAGGCCCGGTGATCATGGCCTGGGCGCCCAGACCGATGCCGTGTTCGGCGCTAGCAAGAGCAGGTGCGACAACAAGTGCGGCAATACCGGTGGCCAATAGAAGCGTAGTTCTCAACATGGGCGCATTGTGCCCAAGTGCCGGTCACCTTGGTACTGCCGGACCCGAGAATTCAACCCCTCTGACCACCGAATCGCTGTAAATCCGGTTGGCCCGGTTACCCATGAGGGCGATTCTGGCCCGATTCCAGCAGGGTTTTGAGCGTGTTGAGGTCATTGGTAATCGACCGCTTGACCGCGCGGGACAAAAGCGGCCTGGCCAGCCGGTAAAATCCGTTTGTCTCGCCCTCGACCCGAATCCGCGCCAACGTGTCTCCCTGCCGATCCTCGAATCGGTACGAAATACGCATCTGAAACGGACTCTTCACCGATTCCATGACCAGGTGTGACTCGGGTTCATACTCTGTGACCTCGTTGATGTACTCGATACGCTTGCCGAGGAATCCGGCCACGCGCTCGACACGCGTGCCCTTGCCAAACGGCCTCTCGGTCAGCGTCCTGGCCTGCTTGATGCCACCGATCCAGACCGGATCGTTGTCGGCGTCCATGGCAAAACTGGCCACATCGCCGCGCCTTCGCTTGATCACTGTCTCGGCTGTCACGTCGATACTCATGGTTTTCGACTCCTGGCTCTCGACTGCTGGCTCTCGACTATCACGTTGTTCGGATTGGCTTGCAGGCGGCCCTCGGCCCACCCTTGCGAGCGGCCTTCGGATCAACCTTGCCAACGTTATAAGCGGTCCCACTGCGATCGAACAATTCTGTTTTTTGTGATTACATTGTTCGCTAAAATGAACAATCGTGATCAATCTGAACGAGATGGTGGTTTTCGAGCGGGTGGTGCACGAGGGCGGATTCAGCCCGGCAGCACGTGCGCTGGGATTATCCAAGGCATCGGTATCAGTGTATATTTCACGGTTGGAGGAGCGTCTTGGCGCGCGTCTTCTCGAGCGGACCACGCGGCGAGTGCGGCTTACCGAAGTTGGCGAGGCGTACTACCAGAGCTGTGTGCGCATTGTGACCGAGGCGCGCGAGGCCGACCTGAGTGTGTCGCATGCTCGTCTGGTACCCCAGGGTGTGTTGCGTCTGACTGCGCCCCATCTTTTTGGCGACGCATTCTTGACACCGATCATTGCCGAGTACCTGCGCCGACATCCCGATGTGAGCGTGGATCTCGTGCTGGCCGAGCGCCATATCGACCTTATCGAGGAGAATTTCGACCTGGCAATTCGCATTGGCACGCTGGCCAATTCTCAACTCATCGCCCGCAAGCTGGGCGAGGCGCGTTCGCTTTACTGTGCCAGTCGCGAGTACATTCGCGAGCACGGCCAGCCGCTGGTACCGGGCGATCTCGCCGATCACCAGTGTATCCTGGTCGGACATGCGCTTCGCCAGGACTGGCCGTTCACCGGACGGGACGGTAGTGCGGCGGTGTCCGTAGTCGGTCGATTCAACGCCAACAGCCTGGTCATGGGGCGCGACGCGGCCTTGCTCCACCGCGGTATCGCCTACCTGCCGGCATTTTTGTGCGGCGAGTACCTGGCGCGGGGCGAGCTGGTCGAAGTTCTGGCCGAGCACTGTCCCGGTCCTTACTCGCTTTATGCCATCTACCCCAGCAACCGACATTTATCGGCCAAAGTCCGCTCGTTTCTCGATCTGCTGATCGAAGAGACCACGCTGTCACCGCCGTGGGCCTCACCCGGCTGAGCAACCACGCAGTATTTGCATCGAGATGACCACGCTGCGCAATTGCTGCGTGCCGTCGGGCTGACCCGGTCGGGATGTCCGTGCCCGATTTATGCATATCACCGCCCTATGCGTACGCATATCGAAGATCTCGTAGAGCGACTCTTTCCCGGCGGCACAGTGGAACGAGTGCGCGAGCTGGGCAGTGACGAGGGCAAGAGCGATGCGGCCACCGAGAAGGGCATCGGCTACGGCAAGCCGCTCATGCTCACCATCCGTACGATCTCGGGCCAGCGCTCGCGGCTGGTCCTTCACACTGCCATCGGAGACGACTTTGGCCACGACCGGCGCTCTGATCGCGCCGAGGAGATGCTTCTGGCCTACGACACGTTTGGTGCCATCGCCAGACACGTGCGGCCACTCGACGTCGGGTTCATCGAGCGAAATGGCCACCTCCGCTCGGTCCGCGACAGTGGTGAGTTCTATTTGGTCACCGAGTTTGCCCCGGGCGAGATCTACGCCGAGGACTTGCGTCGCATTGCCCGCCAGGGCTCCCTCGACGATCGCGATCGCCGGCGCTGTGATATATTGGCCAGTTATCTGGCTGAACTGCACAGCCATCGAGGCGGTCGTCCGGCCGTGTACACAAGGGCGATTCGCGATCTGGTCGGGCACGGCGAGGGTATCTTCGGGTTGATCGACGGCTACCCACCCGATGTGCCCAGTGCGCCGCGCGAGCGATTGCGCGCCATCGAGGCTCGCTGTGTGACCTGGCGTTGGCGGTTGCGCGGCCGCGAGCACCGCCTGACTCTCACCCACGGCGATTTTCATCCCTTCAATATTCTGTTCGACGAGGACGACAATCTGGCCTTACTCGACGCCGCGCGCGGCTGCCACGGCGACCCGGCCGACGACGTGGTATGCCTGGCACTGAACTACATCTTCTTTGCCGTGGGCCACGACGGCGCCTGGCACGGCAATTTGGGCCAGCTGTGGCATCAGTTCTGGCAGGGTTATATCGAGCAAACCAGCGATTTCGACATCTTCGACGTCGCGCCGCCATTTTTGGCCTGGCGCGGCCTGGTCATGGCCAACCCTCAATGGTACCCGGCGGTGACACCCGAGAGCCGCGACATCCTTCTGCGGCTCATTGAAAAGAGTCTCGAGCAGGGCCACTTTGACCCTGCGAGTGTCGAGGCCCTGTTCTGAACAGAAACACATTGATTATGGATCAAACCAGGTGTTTCTGTTGCGAGGCCAATGGCCGATCTATGAAATAGCAGTCATGCGCACGCGCCTCGATCATTGTGGCGAGCAGCGCGTGGGAGCAGCATCGACTGGGAAGCCTGTCTCTCCATAAGACTGGCCGGGAATCGTGCAGAGATGGGTGTGAGTGGCCACGATCCTGGTCAGATGATGGCTGTGGGTTGTCTCGAATGGTCGGCGTAACGCGGAATCGCACACTGGCCGCGAAATGGGACAAAATTTTGTAGCAAATGGCGATCAGTATGCTTCTGCAAGGGGTCCTACAAAAATTACTATTGAATAGAACTTGATAGAGCTTTGGCCATAAACTAAATTGATAAAGGCATCGCGAGACTGATTTCGCCGGCAATAGAGAGGGGGGAGCAATTCAACTGGCGTATGCAGCGTCTGCTGGCGGTAGTCAGCTAGCAGCGCCTGGTAATGGTGTTTTTTTTATGTTCCGGCGACGTCGCGGAGTCAGCTCGCACTGCTTTCGCAGTCGCCCCGATTGTCTGGTCTTTTCCGGCCTCCTGGGCGCAACGGGGGACAGTGTTTCAGCGGAAAGGAATGTTTTGTGAACGTGGTTTCAACAATCAACACACCGTGGCTCGTACCTCTATTAATGCTCATGCTGTTAACAGCCTGCGGTGAAAGTGAAGAGGAGATGGGCCCATCTGGTTCTCGAATGGATAGCGGCGGCAGTATAAATGCCACTTTTTACGGTACCTGGCGCGGCAATATTGGACATGAAGCAATGCGCATGGAGATTGGCGAGGAGCGGATAAGCGGTGACAATATAACGTTTGGGTGTAGTGCCAATTTCGAGGTAGAGCAGTCTTCGGCTGATCAACTGGTGCTTGATGCGCAACTGCTTTCTGGCCCATGTATTGAAGAGATTTTTGTGCGGTTAACAATCATGAATTCCGATACCTTGCAGATCGAGCTTTTGGTTGGCAGCGTTTATGATCCCAGCAGTACCGGCCTTAAAGGTTCTTTGTCTCGCCTCAGCAATTAACGAGTATGGGGTTTCAGGTATGACCGACCCGTCCCGCAACGGGGCGATGGTTGCGAAGCTCGCCGGTGCAAAACCGTCGAGATTACCGATCGCAGAAATGCACCGGGGATGATGGATCTCGGCTCGATTTTTTCGGACCTGGAGGTGGTGTCGAAGCCATACCGATGATTCGAGCAAGGCAAAACTCACAACAAGGAAGAATGGTATTGATGACGAGAAAACATGAAACTACGGCGATTGCCACCAAGATGAGCACTCAGGCGATATCTCTTGTGGTCATTGCACTCATGCTCACCATGGTCGGCGTTGCAGATGCGTCTTCCCTGGTCAACGGAGGGGTTTACGAAGGTGCCATCTCGTTACCCGGGCAGCGGGACAGCCACACCTTCACCGCCAGTGCCGGCGAGAGTATCATCATCCAGGTCGCCGACACCGACGGCAGTTCGTTCCGGCCCCAGGTCTGGCTCTACGGACCCGCCGGCAACTACATCACCGGCAACCATGATTCCAACGTCGCCCGCATCAGCCGTACGGTCCAGGACAGCGGCACACACACGGTGGTAGTATCCGACTATCATGACCACTATACCGGAAATTACAATATCTATTTTGCCCACCTGCCCGGCGCCAGCGATGGCGGCGAGCTACCCAGCGGTGGATTCGTGGCCGACACCGTGGAATTGGGCGATCTCGATTCCTATACCTTCGACGCCAGTGCCGGCGAGAGCGTGATCATCCAGGTCGCCGACACTGATGGCGGCTCGTTCCGGCCCCAGGTCTG
>JAKSDA010000340.1 GCA_022360315.1 Pseudomonadota bacterium | reverse complement strand
CTGCGTCCGACCGAGTTGCCGATGCTCGAGATCGCCGTAGCAGATATCTTCTGAGCCGCTCTTCACGCTGCGCGAGGACGGCAACATCTTGCCGGCGCACGTTGTCACCCTTCCCGTTCCTGTCAGGGCAAGATGTTCGGTTTGGCAACCGGGAGATGCAGCATAAAGCCTTGCCATTCCGACTGGTTAGGTGCCAATGAGTGCAAATAGTTCTATAGTGTAGGATGCAGGCATCCTCGCCGTCGCCAGCACATACACGGCGCAGCTCGACCATGGGTTTGCCTAAGCAGATGTTCAGAGAATCTACCCACACGATTCCCCGAAGAGCCCCTTTAGTCAGTAATCGAACGTCCTTGAACGCGAGAAGTGTTCGGACCTGCGACCGATAGGGGCTCGCCGCTCGTCTGGTGGAAACAGAAACTTGTAGTCGAGCACGCCCAGTATTTCCACGCGATCGTCGAGGACCAAAACAATGATGTTCTCGAACCATTTGGCATTTGGAAAGGTACGTACTTGAACAGGTTCTGTATTGCAGATCGCAGATGCGTGTCGTCCCATGTGCAGTAACGACGTCTACTCCAGCTTCGCTTTCAACCACCCAACCGAAGGTACTTACTAGCCGCAAACCGATTTGGGAGCCCCACCCTCAAATAAGCCCGCATTACATCCGCTTGTCGTCCACCAGATGGACTCGCTGCCGATATGACCATGGCGCGCAGCAAGGCAAGTGCATCTCTCTTGCGCTCACGTTTCTCGAACCCGTAGCCTGCACGATCTTCCGTAGCACCGACGCAGGCAGGACCGTTTCCATGATTTCTTTTAGAGCCGGTCCAAAACCTCGGACCGAGCCAGAGCGACGAGGCGCGCCGCCAGTCGGTGGGCGAGGAGTGGAGAATACTGGGTGTATCTGACCGACGAGCAAGCCCGCTGGCGGTGATGGATCGCCGCTCTGGCGACGCGGAGAGTTTTCATCAGTACCGAGTGACCTGGGATGGCGACGGCTACCTTTCGCTTTTTGGACTCTGGCGGCAGACTGCAGCCAGTGGCACGCAAACTGTAGACGGCAGAGAAAATCCGCAGTTTTTTGACGGTTGAATCGCCATCCCAGTATCAAGTGAAGTGATCCCTCATCGGGCGTGATGGATCAGGGTTGACAATTCAGCGGAGTCGTTCTCGCGTCTCGGCCCGGCCAAGGCAGCACCCAAGTGGACTTACTCGCCTAGTTAGCCACCCGTAGGAGCGCGCAGACGGGTTAAGGGCGGCGTAGCCGGCGAGTGAGAACGAGTGAACCCTTGACCCCTCGAGCACTCCGACACACTCGACAGCGGTGAGGGATGGCGGAATCAGGCTCGATACGACCGTCAAAAAACGTCGGATTACGTTGCCGTCTACAGCAAGCAGCCGAATCGATGGAAGCCATACGATATGCACGGCAACGTCTATAAATGGTATCCTGCACCGCCGCAGGGCGTGAAGCGAAATCCGGCTCAGCCAAACCCGCCGAGCCACGACGGGGCCGAGGAGCTCGGGGAGGACACGACGCAGACGAAAACGTTCGCAACTGATGTTCACCTCGAGACCTGACAGATTGGCTTTGCTGCCGTTCTCGGGAGGTCCATTTCCCGCAGCACAAGTACCAATCATACGCCGCGTGCTACTACGCCAAGGAAGGGGCCGGCGGAGGCCAGCGCGGTCACGCCTGCGGCTGCAGCAGCACGTGGTATATGCCCGGCGTCGCGCCTGTCACCAGCCGAGTTGGGCCCAGGTGGCGCAGTAGCAGCACCACCTGGCGTCGCAGAGTTTCGGCGCAGGCGAGGTCGAGAGGGATATCGGCGCGGGACAGGGTCAGCTGGCGAACGCCGCTTTCGTGAGCCTGGTACGACAGAAGGACTCCAATGCGCGACACGGTCTGCGGGCGCGGCTCACCGTCGGCGTCTTCGATGGCGGATCGGAGGGCATCGTACAGCGCGGCTACTGTCGCGGCCTGCCGGAGGGTGAACGGCGACATCCGGCGCCGGGAGATCGCGATCAGGGCGACCGAGCCGGCGGTCGTCAACGCTGCGGTGGCGAGATAGAGCATAGTGTGTTCCAGCCATCCGTCCAGCGCAATCGCGGCGAGCAGCCAGTGGCTGACAAGGGCCACCCACTGCGCGTAACTCACTCCGAGGGCGTAGGGCCGGGCAGCATCACCCCGCGCCAACTCGACGGCGAAGCGCCCCACGCCATACAAGGCAACGTACAAAGCGACGACCTCACCCGGCTCGTGCACGCCCATATAAACCGCTGCCGAAACCGCGACGGCAGCCGCGCTCACCGCGGCGTCGACCAGCTGCACCGGAAACAGGCGAACTCCGACATAGTGGGCCGAGAATCCCGCGGCAGCGTGGTCTGCTCCGTAGCGGATCCCCCACGGGGCCGGTCGCCCATGACAGCATCCGACGGTCAGGCAGCCGATGCGGCCGAGCACCAGGAACGTGCCCACGCCCATGGCGACCAGCTCAAGGCCCGGGAGAACCGGCTCGCCGGCGATGGACAGTACTGCCGCCGCTGCCGCCAGGCACGCGGCCAGCATCTCGTAGTACACGACGCACTCATAGCCGCGAAGAAGTTGACTGAGCTTGACGCCGACGAGGAAGCCAACCATGGGCGAGACCACGGCGATCCACACGGTCTCGACCGAGGCCGTGCCACAGGCCGACAGCCCGACCCCCACCATCTGCCCCACGAGCAGTCCCACCAGGCCGAGGGCGAAGTAGCTCCCGATCCCGCGCCCGGGACCCATGCGCAGCCGGGCGCAGTGATCGAGGAGGTGCCGCTCCATCGGCGCGCTTTGCTCGGTCCCGGGCTGCATTGCAGATCGCGACAATGGTACTACGGGTTCCGGACTGATTCGCCAGCAGGTCTGCCATGGGCCGAACTCCCGCCCGAGCACCGGGACCCGAGTGTCTCAGTCCTGCAGGGCTGGCATGTACTCACGCACAGAGATCTGCTCTTTCTTGGTGTAGATGAGATGGTCGAGGACCGGGAGATGGAGAAACTCGCCGCTGAGGTGCAGCTGACCAGTCAAGGCGAGGTCTTGGGTTGAAGGAACCGCTTTGCCGCTCGGGCCAGTTTGTCGAGGGATCGGCGCTGCGATTCAGGGGTCTCGCGCTCGACCTGGCCACGGCCGCTGACCCGGATCAACTCGACGTAACGACGCCGCGCGGTTTGCTGCCGGTCGGAATCCGCAGAGTCTCCGGGTGACGTCGCGTTGCTTGGTGCATGGAGCTTCTTCTGGT
>JAKSDA010000644.1 GCA_022360315.1 Pseudomonadota bacterium | reverse complement strand
TGCCCAGTAGGGTCGGTCCAGCGCGTCGAGGGCAAGGCGCGAAGAGGGAGCATAGTGGGCCTACGTGACCGATGAGCAACACAGCCATCGGCGGGCTGGTCGGCCATAATGGGTACTTACTTGCGGGTCGCGGTACTTAGGTGCCGCTGGTCGATGCCAATAGATCGACGAACCTCGATTTCTTCGGTCGTCAGTTTTTGGTCAAACACCGGTCTCCCGGGGTAGGTGTCAGCTGACTCGACTATCTTGTTCTTGCTGTCGTTTCTTGTGTATGCGGGGAGACACTAATAGCAATGGTCGTTGATTTCGTTACATCGAGATAAAAATTCAATTGCACTGTGTATCTGAATACTATATGGTCTCCTTATTTGAGAGGAGGCTGGTCGTGGCGCCATTACCCCAGATAGCTTTTATGAAATTCGCTATCGGTAGCTCTACCGATTGCAGCGATTTCGACTCACAAAATCCAACAGTTACCGCCCAGGCCGCGGATACGGTTGGTGATATCGAGTTCGCGACATTGGGGATGTCCGCGGATGACGCAATCGCAGTTGTGCACTGTCATTGTGTCAATACCGAGGGATAATCGATTTGCCGTCGGTCGGTATCGAGGTGTAGGAATAACTATTTAACAGGTCAATCCTGTAGAGCCTCATGTGCATTGAGGGAGATACCATGCTCAACTCAAACTCGTTCTTGGAACAGGTTTTGGCGCGCTCTCGCGGTCGAGAGCCAGCGGAATCCTCGGTAAGACGGTTTCCGTCCTGGCATTACGCCATGCTCAACGACGCGAGTAGGAGCAGGGCGATCGAAGATGCCATCAGAAAACTGCAACCCGAGGGCAAAACGATTTTTGAAATTGGGGCTGGAACCGGCCTGATCGCCATGCTCTTCGCAAAACACGGTGCACAACACGTCTATACGTGCGAAGCCGATCACCAGATGTTTATGGTCGCCGACCGGATCATTGGCCAATCCGGCTACAAAGATCAGATCACCCTGTGGAACGTCCCATCTTCGACGGCGGTGGAATTTCTGCCCACAGATAGGGCGCCGGATATCATCTTTACAGAAACCATCGATTGCGGCGTCATCGGGGAGGGTTTCTTCTCCGTATCCGAGGATATCGTGTCGATCGCAGACTCCGGGACCATCATTCTCCCGCAGAAAATCCAGCAATTTGGATTGCTTGTGGAGTCTGAGTCCATCATCAACCTGAATCGGGTAAGAGAGGTCTGCGGTTTCGATCTCTCCATTCTGAATGAATACTCGACCCGGAGCTACTTTCCTGTACATTCAAGGCTGCACGATTTTCGGCTGTTGTCGGAACCGGTGCTGCTCCGCACCTATGATTACCGAGCCGACAATGAACCGCAGCCGGCCGCTATACGGTGCAACCGACCGGGAACGGCGCACGGGGTTCTGACCTGGTTCAGCCTTCATTTTGGCAGCGAGGTGGTCACAAACCTCATCGAATCGGGCAGCCACTGGCACCAGGCCTTTCATCCACTCGCCGAGGCCATCCCTGTGTCAACGCACCAGGCGGCTCACCTTACATTAAATAATTCCGGTCAAGTAACAATGACCTTGGAGGACGACCATGCATGACAAAACCGATGTGCTCGACCAGCGCTCAGCCGATGACTTTCTGAATATCGAACTGGCCCGGGATGCCATTTTGCTTTTCGCAAACTCGGTACTGCATTACGACTTTGACGACCGCTACGAGCAACATTTCTATCGCCGGAAGCTGCGCCCGCATGTCCTGAAGTATCTCGACTTCAGTACGCCGGCGTCAGTAGATCAATTGCTGTCATATGCGGTCCTCAGCGCGAACCGAGTTCTCGGCGCCATGTATGAAACCGATTTTCTCCTCCTGCCCAGCGGCCCCGCGATGGAGTTCGACGAAAAGGAGTTTGACGAGTTCTACGCACCTGGCCGTCGAGCTGCTGCCGCCTGTGCCATGCCCTACCTGGAGAAATATCTGTTTTCGTTCCTGGGCCAGGAAATCGCAGTGGGCGGTTCATGGACGTTGCCCCGCGTCGAGGAATACTTCGGGCATATTTTGAGCCAAGACGCCGCTAGCGAGTCGCTCGCGACCAGGGCAATTGCGGCGAGCAAGGACCCAAAAAACGCGGGACAAGACTGGTTGCTGCAACTGGCGCCGGATTTTCTCCTCGAATCCAGCCCCATGGCCCGCTATGCCAGCGGGAGCTTCGGCGACCTCGGCACCAGCCTGTTCAAGGTCATCATCGACGAGTTGGGCTACGGCGAATTCGATACCAAGCATTCGACGCTCTTCGAAAACACCCTGCGCAGTGCCGATCTGAACCACGTGCCGCATCACTACTGGCAGTATTACCTCAACAGCAGTCTCCTTCTGTCCAACTACTTCAATATGATCACCCGGGACAAGCGGCACTTTTTCCGCTACGTCGGAGCGATCTACTACGCCGAAACCGCCTTCATCACTGGCTGCCGGCAATGGGCCGACACACTGAAAAACAGCATCCCGGGGCTCGACGTCCGATACTTCAACGAGCACTGCCACATCGACGTCGACCACAGCCGGATGGTGATGAGCAACCTGGTGCGGCCGGCCATCGAACGTTACGGAGACCGGGCGGCAAACGACATTGTTCGCGGCTTCGAGGAATCGAGATGGCTCGGCGAATGGGCCGAGAAAGATTTCCAGACCCAGATCGCCTGGAAAGACAAGGCTGCTCATTACCACGAGGCCCATGATCGAATCTTCGACGCAGTGGCGGCAAAAGCCGCAGCTGGCGAGGTCAAGGCCGAGACATTCGTCGAACCGGCCGGCGAATTATCCATCACTCACTGTCACGACGAAGACGAACTATGTCATATCAATTCCGGCGTGATGGAGTTCATCAACGGATTCGGTAAATCAACCCGACTCGAGGCCGGCAAGGGCATCGTCATCGAACACAATCGCCTCCACGGCGCTCTTATCGAGAGCGACGAATGCAATTACACGATCTATACCATCAGGGATGTTAAGCAATGGGTGTAAAATCCCTGACCGGCGACCCTTCCGCTGGATGGATCGTCGCTATCCCGGCGACCAGAGAACGCGTCTACATCGACGTGTCCGAGCGCGGCGAGGTTCGAGTTCTCAATGATAAATGCCGGCATCGGGGAGGCCCACTGCACCTGTGCCAGGTCGACCAGGAGGGCCGACTGCGCTGCCCCTGGCACGGGCGCGAACTCAAAAAACCCCGCCCGTCAAAGGCCCTGGCCGTGGTCGCTATCGCCTCGAAAAATATCGTACACTTCGTCCGTGAAACGGCAGAATCCAGCCCGGACGTGTGGCCAGTGAAGCAAGTGGTCCGGATGCAACGTCCCGGGTCGATAAGTCCGAAGTCGGCAATGCCGGGTCGACAAGTCCCAAATTGAGTACAATACCATGAACCGGGAAACCTCGGGCGCTCTTCTCATTCTCTCCTTCGTTTTCTTTTCCGCGGTGCGGGATGTCTACTTCAGCGGTGTGTTTCGTGATTTCGACTTCTTCACCGTGGTATTTATCTCATTCTTCTGTACTTCGCTCTTCTTCTTCGCCCTGTCGCTGCTTCGGCACCGGAGCGAACTCGCCATTGCAGCTGCGAAGTTCAGGGTCGTCTGGTGGATGAATGTCACCACCGCGATCGCCTGGATACTTTATTTCTTTGCCATCAAATGCATCGAGCCGTCGGTGGTAAATACGCTGTGGGCTGGTGCTGCACCGGTCATTTTGGGAGTCCTTTCCTGGCTTGGTTTCACCATCTCCAAGCCCGAGCCGATCAGAGGATTGGAGCGAGGTCTTCACCTGGGAATCCTCGCCTCACTGGTTTTCCTGGCCTGGGTGACCCTATCCGGCCTTTCGGGCGTCGAAGACGTCGATTTTGGCCTCGCCGTGCTCGGCCTGGCAGCGATCTTTCTCAGCAGCACGTCCATCGTCATTTCGGTCCTGATCTCCAAGCACCTCCACGAGATCGGGGTCGGCGCCGAGGCGGTGGTCGGCTTGCGTTTCGTGTTGCTCGCAGTGGTCGCCGGTGTCGTGGTCGTTTTTGGCAGCAAGGGACCCGATGGCGGGGCCTTTGCTGCCGCCATCGGATTGATTCCCGCTGCCGCCGGACTGCTCATCCTCCCCATATACCTGTTTCAGAAAGGTATGGTCCACACCACGCCGATCACCGCGGAGACCATTGGAACGCTCGGCCCGATTCTGATCTTTCTTTTACAGTTGACGGACACCGAGATCGGATTTTCGTTCTACTCCCTGGGCGGTATTGTCGCCTATACAGTATTCTCCGTGTCGGCTGTGGTTTTTCGGGGATTTGTCGTACATCAAAGAGAAGCGAGCCCAACTTGAGAGTCTCCTCTCCAATCGAAGAAAGGCAAAATCATGGTCAATTACGCACCTGGCGTCGAGGACTATATTCGAGTTTGCAAAGCAATAGAGCCCAAAGACACGTATCATTACTCGATCGAGCAACAGCGAAAGAACTACATCGATTTTTTCCGGGCGTTTCCCATCCGGAAGCCCGAGTCGATACTGGTCGAAGAGGGCTGCATTTTCCTCGACGATGGTCATCGCATACCGCTTCGATTCTACCGGCGTCACGATGTTGATGGCACCCCTCCGTGCATCATCTATGCCCACGGCGGAGGCTATTTATCGGGCGATCTCGAGGCCGCGGACAGTATTGCTGCGGATCTCGCCGACCGATTAAAAGTCACGGTGGCAACCTTTCACTACCGTATTGCGCCAGAACATCGGCATCCGGCCGCACTTGAAGACACCTACGCCACGGTCCAGGCCATTGCCGAACGGGCCGATTTCTACCGCATCGATCGCAATCGGTTGCTGCTCGCCGGAGAGAGCTGCGGCGGTGCTTTCGCGGCGGGAATACCACTTCTGATACGAGATCGCGGCGGGCACCAGCTGTTTGGGCAGGTACCGATCAACCCCATTCTGAATATTCACCGCTGGGCACTGTGGCAAGCTACCGAATATCCCAAGGATGCCCAGACCGAAATGAATCACTACACGAGCACCTATCTCGGAGACAATACCGAGGAACTCGTGCAGTATGCCTCACCCTTGCTGGCCGATGATTATTCGGGCATGCCGCGCGCATTCATCTGGGCAGCCGAAATCGACCCCCTGGCCGACGAGGCTCGACTCTACACAGAACGGCTAAAAGACGCCGGGGTGCCGTGTTCGCTGTACATTCACGAAGGGGTGGTACACGGCAGCATGCGGGCTCGCCAGCACTACACGTTCGCGAGAAAAGGGTTCGATGTCCTGGTCAGCGGCATTAAAAAACTGCTCGGCTCGGACTGAACCTCACAGACTCGCGTGTCGCTTTCTAAACAGAAGCACTTTGGTTGTGGATCCAAACGAGGTGCTTCTGTTGCGAGGCGCCCGGCCGAGGCGCCCGGGGGATCTGCCGAAAAATGATAACCCGAGCGCGAAGCGATCTGGCCACACACGGTCACATCGAATCCTTTCTAAGTACCGCGACCCGTAAGTAAGTGCCCAGTAGGGTCGGTCCAGCGCGTCGAGGGCAAGGCGCGAAGAGGGAGCATAGTGGGCCTACGTGACCGATGAGCAACACAGCCATCGGCGGGCTGGTCGGCCGTAATGGGTA
>JAKSDA010000083.1 GCA_022360315.1 Pseudomonadota bacterium | reverse complement strand
TACCCATTACGGCCGACCAGCCCGCCGATGGCTGTGTTGCTCATCGGTCACGTAGGCCCACTATGCTCCCTCTTCGCGCCTTGCCCTCGACGCGCTGGACCGACCCTACTGGGCACTTACTTACGGGTCGCGGTACTTAGATTGCTGTCGGGACCGAACCCCACGCTTGCTGTGTCACCATTGAAGGTTCGTTCAAGCTCTTCAATCCAGAATCCCTGGCGATTCCCTTCATAACAAGTCGCAGTCACATAACCGGAACACGTCAATTGGAGGCCGTTTGGATCGTCAGGGTGGCCCGCATTCCTGACCATGTGTTACCCCCGCCCCGCAATGTAACAACTCCCCCGCTGGTTGTAGTCACCTTGGTCCATCAGCAAAAAGCGGAAAGCGAGGGTAACGACGTTCATGGGGCGGCGAGCGGTTCTGGAGCGATCCCGCTTTGCACGGCCCAAGAAGCCGGAGGGTGGGTCGAGCTGTCGCCCCGGGTCGCCTGCAGCAATAAAATGGCTGCGGATCGCAGCGCCTCGCCCGAGACCGAGCGTGGAGCCAGTCCTACGCAGAGGCGTTTCTGGAATTGAGGAGTGCACATGTAGGGGATTGTGCCATTCGAGTTGTTGACTACCTACGCAGAGGCACCGCCTCGCCAGGCATCCGTGCAGTCGGAGCTGGATTTGGCCACCGTTTAGGTAATCTTTCCCACATGTTTTGGCGAGCTACCCGAGACGAAATCCGGCTCAGCCGCTCGCCCAGCCCCCAGACCGCACTCCTCTTCTATACTTCCAGGCTTCCTCGAAATGAGCTCCGAGACGCTCCAGCCGTAGAATTGATTCTTCGTCGAGTTCGGACCTGGTCTGGCGAGCATCGCGAAGCTCCTCTCGAGCGTCTTGGACCGCGGTGAGCTTCTCATTCCAGAGCCGCTCGAGATCGGCTGCGACGAGTCGATTCCTGGGATCGACTTCATCGTACTGCTCGAACGCGCGCTTGGCTTCGTAGTCGAGCTGTTCGACGCGGCGCTCGAGCATCGTAAGCTTGTCCGCCGACGATTCAGCGACATTTTTCTCAGCCAGAATACTGGCTTCAATATCAAGAGGTGAAATCGCGGACAGAACTTGCTGCTCTACTTCTCGCTGTGCACTCCCACCGGAGAAGCTCAGACAGCCTATTCCGGCCACCTGCTCCGCACCTCGGCAGAGGTATCGTGGGGCGGTTCCCTGACCGCCCCTCTATTGCACGTGAAGTTTGCGACCGCAGTGACCGCATCGCAGCAAACCTGCAAGTAAGCCTAGTCCACGCCGCGGTGCCGTCATCGTGTCCTTGCCGCGGGTTCGAGCCGCATTCTCGCGCAAGCATGCAACGTTGTCCTCGTACTGCTCCCACGTGATGTAGCCTTCGTGGTGATCACGGATGAAGACACGGCATTCCTCGGGTGGCAGAAGTTTTCCCGTACGCCTTACCAGCTTGCCGTCGACCACCACGGATTCTCGCTGTCGCCTTCCGTACACGTAGGCTCCCGCATGAAACGGGTTCTTGATGATGCCGGTCAAATACTGAAGGGTCGGCACACGCCATTTCAGTCGCAGTGTACCACCCTCGAACTGGTAAACCGGCATCTCGATCCGTTCATCGTGAAACCAGGTGAATAGCTGCTGCCCCACCCGAAGTTCGCTGAATTTTCGAAAGACGAGCTCCATCGCCTCCCGAACCCGCACGTCTGGATGCTTGATCGGATGACCGTCAGCATCGCGGGCATAGCCCGGCGGCAGGCGAAATTGCAGCTCCCCGCGTCTGGCTTTCTCCTCTTTTCCTTGCGCCATTCGCAGCCGGAGCACGTCCAGCTCTACGACGCTCAGTGTGCCCTTGATGCCAAGAATCAGTTGATCGTCCATCGAAGCGACGTCGTAGATGTTTTGCTCGTCGCCAATGAGCGGTCGAAAAAAAACGGCGCACTTCGAGCAAGCGGCACCAGTCCTGGTCGGTACGAGAAAGCCGAGATACTTCTCGACTCAAGATGATCCCGACCTTTCCGAGGGCGACTCTCGAGATCAGCTGTTCAAACCCCGCTCGCATGCTCGAGCCCATTGACGCACTCGTTCCGAGGTCGCAGTCGATCACCTCGACCCGTTTCCAGCCCAGAGCGTGAGCGCGCTGCGTCATCGCATACTGCAAGCGCTGGCTCTCCATGTTGTGGCGCACCTGAGCGAGTGAGGATTGTCTGAGGTAAACCACTGCGGTCCGGCGAAGATGAGCGTCCGTTACCTTATTCATTGTTCCCTCTCATTGTTGTTTTTCCATTTCTCATCATTATTTATTCCCTTGTTATTTCATATTCTCCTTTGTTCATGGTTACGCTCTTGGTTTTGTACCGTGGGATGAATCGGCGCAGAGAATGCAGTGGCATACCGTAATGTCATCATCGTGGTTTTCGCCGTCGTAGAGTCGCGGGGTGTTTAGCAAAGGACTGCAAGAGCGGCTTATGGATTTCCGATTGGAACCGCACCCCGACAAAAACGTAGTTTGTGGAGTGCGGCACTTTCGCAGCTGAAACCGAAATGGGGCCGGTATGGTTGGAAGTGTAAAGACGCTCTATGTCCATCTTGCGCCGAGAGCAAGGCGAAACGCAAAGGCTGGGAGGTTGCGCGGATCGTCGGTGCCCTCGATTCGCCCCGGCATTTTGTGGCCCATGCATTCAGCCGGCCCTATCGAGCTGGCGACGCACAAGATGCCACGCTGGCACTGAGCGACGCCGTTGGCCAAGCGTATGCAGCCCTGTCACGGCTGCAACGGCGACTCGCCGCCGTTGCCCTCCGAGTCATCGTCTTCAGATAGGCCGAGGCGCTCCAGCAGGTATCGGGTCCTATTGATTCAGGCCCCTCTGACAAGCCGTCAGGTCGAGCAGCTCGACCGGCCATTCTAGTTGTCGTCGACCGGCAATTTTAAATTGTCGTTGATCACCTACCGAATCAGCAGTGAACTCGTCCGCTCAGTGTTCGCAATCGAGGGCTACCTACAGCTCCTTGGGACAAATATTTGCCCGTTTCGGGGTAAATATTTGTCCCAATATCAAGTCTCTTATTGAGACACCTGGACCAGAATACAGCGTCTGAGATACTTGCATTGCTCTGGAATCTCGATCCAGCGTAGGATCTACAACTACAACGATCCGCAACGTGTTCTCAGCTATGTCCATCGAACGTGTCATCGTCAAGAACTACAGAGTGCTTCGCTCGGTCAATGTTCGCCTTGACCCTGAGCTCAACATCATTGTCGGATTCGCCATTGCGTTCGAAATCCGAATCGTCGAACCCTCAAGATCCCATGGCCCCTCAATCGAGGGTTCTGCCGCGATGCACAGTGTCCGTCTTGCTCCGAATTGACTGCGAAGTGGAAGGGCCGGGAGATTCTCCGCATCGTCCGCGGGCTCGATGGGCCCAAGCATTTTGTCGCGCACGTCCTCAGCCGATCGCTTCGACCGGGCGATGAGCGAGATGCGACCGAGGCACTGGCTGCAGCTGTCGGAGAATGCTACAGGGCCTTGAAAAATTTGCGCCGTCAGACGTTTTTCAAAAACGCTGTTGGCGGCGGCATCGCAGCGCCGGAGGCCAAGTACAACCCGAGGCTCCGCAGATGGGATGTTCATTTTCATCTCATTCTCGATGTACAAGATCTCGATGTCACCCGGGCCGATACCTACTGGCGAAAAAACGAGGCCGAGGGAAGAACCTGGGGCCGCCCCAAGCGCATGAACGATGCGACCGTGGCCAGGGCTGTGGCGATGCGCAGTGACGGGCGAACCCTGCGACAGATCGCGGTTGCGCTCAAGGTCCCGAAGTCCACGGTCGGCCGCGCGCTCGCGTCCCAAAAAGTTCGTGTGTCAGAGGCAGGCTAACTGTGCAGAGTCGCGTTGCCAGAATCGCTTCAGCAGGGTGCGGGCCGAAACTTTACTTATGGGCCAAGACGAAGATGGCGAAGTTACATCGACCACTGCGAATACAAGTAGCGATCCATGAGCTTGTGGGCGAGTTTCGTCCAATTCTCCGGGCTGGCGGCGGATCGCATCTCGATACCAACGTCAGAGGGCTTTGTCTTTTGATCACCATCAGGGGGGCCATGTGACCGATCACCGGTCTCCTACCCGCAATCTCTCATACTAGGAGGTCACCGACCACAGAATCGAAACCACCACGACTACGAACCCGTAACCCCCCGCGTTCGTCGATTTCGAAGCAGACGGAATAGATGCCGCGATGATTGCGGGCAGTGCCCGCAAGTTGGCAGATGCGGTCGAAATCGGGAATGGGAACATCGAGAGGCTGCTTGACTTTCCCGGCGAGGACGACACGATACGCATCGGCGGATTGCTTTACCGGGCCAGCCCGGAGACTTCTCTGCTCGAACTGGTCCGAGAGGCCCCCGAGAGCCATCAATCGCCCGATCGAGTGTTCTTACAGCTGATTCATCGTGCTCTCGATCAGGTGCGTTCGATGACCAATCAGTCGGTCGGCCGTCGCGGGTTCGAGGAGGCGATCGATGCGCTGATTCTCATGCAGCCCGAGGATCCGGACGACGAGCGCGAGCCAAGTCAGTTTATTGCCGACCAACGCTTTCTGCGCGGGATGTCGGCGGCGTTGCGCCAGGCTCGCGAACGCACGGGCCAGCCGGTGAGTGAGCGCGGCCTGAGAGAGATGATTGCGTTCCTTGAACGGCTTATCGAGGATCGCGACGCATCGGCCGATGGTGTCGTGGCCGAAGTCATTCGGTTCCCCGAGGGGACGCCGCGCCACCAGCTACCGACAAACGGCAACAACGGCGAAGGCCGCGATGACCGCAGCGGCGACGACCAACCGAGGCGGACGATGAGGAGGATGGCGGCAACGGCAAGGGAGACGATTCATGACGACCAAGCACACCGATATCGTCGCACACATCCAGCTTCTCGACGTGCTGCTTTGCGGCGGGAAGATCGAACTCATAGCCGGCGAAATCCATCGACATCTGCGGCTGCCGTCGGAGACTGCCGCGCACGAGGTCTACGAGCGATTGGCACTGGAAGCCAAAGCGATGCCTCGCATTCAGCTGACCCGTGCGGGGAGAGATCTCACGCTCGCGATTGCAATGGATCCCGGCGTCTACTTCTACTTCTCCCGGGCAAGCTAGCCGTCCGCTGGTCACCGTCGAGCGATAGGCGACCCCGCGTGGTGACAGGCCCGCACACGGGGCGCTAAGATCGCCGCGCCCCATGCCGACGAAGCGTCAAGTCCTTGAAACAATAAGTAAAAACGAGCTGCTACCACTCCTGGATCAGTTCGGGCTCGACGTTGCAGATCGGCGAGTCAAACGCGACGTCGTGGAGGCCCTGGCCTCGTCGCGCAAGGCAGGACTGGACAAAATTTTGGCTGAGCTGCCGCGCGATTCCCTCAAGGGGATTTGCCGCCAGCTTGGTCTCGATGATGGCGGCCGGGCCAAGGCCGAGATCATCGACCGCATCATGGGACAGAGCAGGTCGGCCAAGGCGCGGAAGGTATCGGGCAGCAATGGTTCCCGGCCAGGGCCAGAGACGGCCACACGGTCGGCGTCGCCTCCTGCGACCGAAACGACGCCAAGGCCCGCGGCCACCACTCTCACCCTCGCGCAACTCGAACGCCACCTCTTTGCTGCCGCCGACATCCTGCGCGGCAAGATGGATGCCAGCGAGTTCAAGGAATACATCTTCGGGATGCTGTTCCTGAAGCGCTGCTCGGATGTGTTCGAGGCGCGCTTCGAGGCGATCGTCGAGAAGGAGCTGAAGAAGGGGCGCAGTCGCGCGGACGCGGAGAGGCGCGCGAATCACCCGAGCTTCTACGCCAACACCTTCTATGTCCCGGAGGCGGCCCGGTGGGCGCATATCCGCGACGAGATCCATCGCGACGTCGGCAGCGGGCTCAACAAGGCGCTCGCGGCTCTGGAAGACGAAAACACCCGGCTCGACGGCGTGCTCCGCCACATCGACTTCAACCGCCGGGTCGGGCAGTCGAAGCTGTCGGATCAGAGGCTCCGCGACCTCATCGACCACTTCGCCGAGTACCGGCTGCGCAACGAGGACTTCGAGTATCCCGACCTGCTTGGCGCGGCCTACGAGTATCTCATCCGCGACTTTGCCGACTCGGCCGGGAAGAAGGGCGGCGAGTTCTACACGCCTCGGTCGGTGGTCAGGATGCTGGTGCGCATCGCCCAGCCCGAGGAGGGGATGCGCATCTACGACCCGTGCTCGGGGTCGGGCGGTATGTTGGTCCTGTCCAAGGAGTACCTGGACGAGCGGCGCCTCAACTCCAAGAACCTGGGCCTCTTCGGCCAGGAATCCAACGGCGGCGTCTGGTCGATCTCGAAGATGAACATGCTGCTCCACGGCATCGCCGATGCCCATGTGGAGAACGCCGACACCCTCGAAGAGCCGCGTCACCTCGAAGGCGGTGAGCTGATGCGCTTCGACCGGGTCATCACCAATCCGCCGTTCAGCCAGAATTACACTCTGAAGAACCTCAAGTTCCAGGAGCGGTTCCGCTTTGGCTTTTGCCCGGAGGGCGGCAAGAAGGCTGACCTCATGTTCGTGCAGCACATGCTATCCGTGCTCAGGTCGGGCGGTATGGTTGTGACAGTCATGCCACACGGGGTTCTCTTCCGCGGTGGTGCGGAAAAGTCGATCCGGACGGGCATCCTCGACGAGGACATGCTCGATGCTGTTATCGGGCTGGCGCCCAACCTGTTCTACGGCACCGGCATTCCAGCCTGTATCTTGGTCCTTCGTGCGTCGGGAGCTAAGCCGAAGGAGCGCCACGGCAAGGTCCTATTCATCAACGCCGATCGCGAGTTCTACGAGGGGCGCGCGCAGAACTACCTCTACCCGGAGCACATCGAGAAGATCGTCGCGACCTATCGCGCCTTCGAGGACGTGGAGGGCTTTGCCCGCGTGGTCTCGCGCGACGAGCTGCGCGACAACGACGACAACCTCAACATCCGCCGCTACGCCGACAACGCTCCACCACCTGAGCCCCACAACGTGCGAGCGCATCTCCACGGTGGCGTGCCAAAGGCCGAAGTCAACGCCAAGGCCGACCTGTTCTCTGCCCACGGCTTCGATCCGCGCCACATCTTCGTCGAGCGGGACGGGAAGTATCTCGACTTCGCCGAGAGCATCACCGAGAAGGCCGACCTCAAGAGGCGGATCGAGGAAGACGACGGACTGAAAGCCACCGAGGCCAAGGTCGCCAGCGCGGTGGACGCCTGGTGGAAGAAGAGCCAGAAAGGCATTGTCGCGTTGCCCGACACGGACGAGCTGATGCTGCTGCGCACCGAGCTGCTCGCGAGCTTCGAGAAGGCGCTGCGGCCGATTGGCTTGCTCGACCGCTTCCAGGTCTCTGGCGTCATCGCGACCTGGTGGGATGAAGTGCAGAGCGATCTCAAGACGATCGCTGCGCGGGGCTTCATCGGCCTCATCGAGGCATGGGAGACCAGCATCCTCACGGCGATGTCGGCGAAGAAGGCTAATGGTGATCCTCTTGACCACCGCCTGGTGAAGTGGCTCCTGCCCGAGTACCTGGCCGACATCTCGGAGCTGGAATCCAAGAAAGCCGAGTTGGAGGCGACCATCAAAGGCGCGAACAGCTCCAACGAGGAAGGAGAAGCCGAAGAGTCGGAGGACACCATCTCCGAGGACGAGCTGAAGACTCTCAAGCGCGAGCTGACTGGCGTGAAGAAGAGCTTGAAGACCAAGCAGAGCAACTTCACCAGGCGTCTCTACGAGGCCCGGGCCGAGTTGGATGAGGGGACTGCCCAGGACCTTGCCCTCGGGATTATTCGAGCGGACATCGATGCCATCCTCGATCGCTACGTCAGTGACCGTCGGAATCAGATCGTAGCAGCCGTTGAAAACTGGTGGGACAAGTACCACACAACACTTACGTCAATCGAGCGAACCCGTGATGCTGCCGATGAGATGCTGCGCAACTTCCTCGGAGAACTCGGGTATGAGTAAAGGCAGCGGGGTGGCTGTGGCCGGAACTCTCCCCACGCAGATGAAGGACTCTGCTTTGGGGCGGATTCCCGAGAGCTGGGAAGTACTTCGTCTCGAACACATTCTCGACCGCATCGAAGCAGGAAAGAGCCCGAGCTGTCCCGACAGACCCGCGGTGGGAGAAGAATGGGGCGTTCTCAAGGTGAGCGCTGTCCGACCAGAGGGCTTCGTTGCGGGTGAGAACAAGGCGATCGTCAATACCACGCATATCGAGCCACTTTTTGAGGTCAAGGAACGGGACCTGCTCATCACCCGGGCGAATACCTACGAACTGGTCGGACTGACGTGCTTGGTACACAAACCTCCGCCTAGACTCATGCTCTGTGACAAAACTCTGCGATTAGTTCTCACAGAGGCTGCGGACCGCCGCTTTATCTTCTTCGCATCGCAGATGCCTTACATACGGCGCCAGATCGAGGTTCACGCAACCGGCAGCAGCGGGAGCATGAAGAACATCAGTCAGGAAACAATAAAGGGGCTCCTGGTGATTGTTCCCCCTTGTGCGGAACAACGTCGCATCGCGGAGATCCTCGACACGCTGGACGAGGCCATCCGCAAGACCGAGGAACTGATTGCCAAGCTCAAGCAGGTGAAGCAGGGGCTGCTCCACGACCTCCTTACCCGTGGCATCGACGACAACGGCGAGCTGCGTGACCCCAACCGCCACCCCGAGCAGTTCCAGGACTCCCCCCTCGGCCGGATTCCCAAGGCGTGGAAAGTGGGTGGGTTACTGGACGTTGGCGCGACGGACAGACAGTCGATCCTAACCGGTCCGTTTGGAGCGCAGCTCGGCTCGTCCGACTTCAGGAGCAGTGGAGTTCCGCTTCTACGCATTGGCAACGTTCAGTGGGGATATCTCGACCTCGCTGATCTGGTTCATGTCTCCGAAAGCAAGGCGCAGAGTCTTGCGCGCTACAGAGTTCGGAAAGGCGATCTTTTGTTCGCCAGGCAAGGTGCCACGACTGGCAGAAATGCACTGGCCGACGCTCGGACTGAGGAGTTTCTCATCAACTACCACATCATCCGTGTTGCGGTTGAACACTCGCGCTGCCATCCCACTTTCCTGTACTCGGTCTTCAACAGTCCAGTGATTCAGCAGCAAGTAGATCGAGAGAAGGGGCGCAGCACCCGCGAGGGTGTGAGCACCGGAACCCTCACGTCGCTCCGATTCCCCATTCCCCGCATCGAGGAGCAGAGCCGTTTCGCGAATGTCGTGGAGGCCCACGACGCTCGCACACAACAAGAGGCGCTGGCGTTGGAGAAGCTGAAGCTGCTCAAGCAGGGCCTCATGGAAGACCTCCTCACCGGCCGCGTCCGCACAACGAATCTGGAGGCCGGCAGATGAGCTTCGGCCCCGAATACCGGGAGGTCGAAAAGCCTTTCCTCGACCAGCTCGCCCAGACAGCTTCCGAGACTCCGGGTGGGGTTGCGCGATGGCGCATTGTCACGGGCAACCTCGACGAGCCATCCGTCACCGGCCGAGAGAGCTTCCGTGAGGTCGTCCTCAAGAACGACCTCCGCGACGCCATCCGACGCATCAACCTCCGCGATGGCGATCCCTGGCTCGATGACGCCCGGATCTCACAGGCCGTCAGCGCCCTTGAACGCATCGGCACCAAGAAGCTCATCGAGGCCAACAGGGAGACCACTGAGCTGCTGCTCAAGGGCATCTCGGTCGAAGGACTGCCCGGCTGGGATGGTGGCCGGGCCCAGACCATCCATTTCATCGACTGGAACCACCCCGAGAACAACACGTTCATGGCCATAAACCAGTTCCGGGTCGATTGCCCTGGCGGACAGGCCAAGGACTTCATCGCCCCGGACATCACGCTCTTCATCAACGGCTTCCCGGTGGTGGTGATCGAGTGCAAGAGCCCGGGCATCTCCGAACCCATTGCCGCGGCCGTGGACCAGATCCGGCGCTACTCCAACCAGCGCAAGGCTGCCGGCGAAGTCGAAGACAACGAGGGCAACGAGCGGCTCTTCTACACCAACCAGTTCGTCGTGGCGACCAGCTACGATGAGGCGCGCGTCGGCACCATCAGCGCCGACATCGACCATTACCTCCAGTGGAAGGACACCGCGCCGGTTGCCCTGGACGACGTCAAGGCGGCACTGAACAAGGAGACCCTGTCCAGCCAGAACAAGCTCGTGGCCGGGATGCTGCGCCCGGCGCACCTTCTCGACATCATCCGTCACTTCACCCTGTTCCCGGAGATCGAGGGCCGGTCCATCAAGGTGGTCTGTCGCTATCAGCAGTTTCGGGCGGTGCAGGCCGCGGTGCAGCGTCTCCTCACCGGCCAGACGCGCCTCCAGGATGGTGAGCATGACCGACGGGGCGGCATCGTCTGGCATACCCAGGGCTCGGGTAAGAGTTTCACGATGGTGTTCCTCGTCCGCAAGATGCGGTCCATGTCTGCACTGCGCCGGTTCAAGGTCGTGGTAGTCACCGACCGCAAACAGCTCCAGCAGCAGCTCTCCGAGAACCTTGGTCTCACGGGCGAGACGGTCAAGGTCGCCAAGAAGGTCGCCAGCCTGAAGTCGATGCTCAAGAAGCGCGGTCCGGGTGTGATGTTCGCGATGATCCAGAAGTACTCGGGGCGCGATATCGACGCCCCGGTCCCGGCGGACTTTGGCGAATTCGAGGTTCTCAACGACGACGAGTCGGTCCTGGTAATGGTGGACGAGGCGCACCGCTCGCACACCAGCGCTCTGCACGCGAACCTGCTCAAGGCGCTGCCCAACTGCGCGCGCATCGGCTTTACGGGAACGCCGATCATCATGGGCCAGAAAAAGAGGACCCACGACATCTTCGGCGAGTTCATCGACCGCTACACGATCACCCAGTCGGAAGCGGACGGAGCGACCGTGCCCATCCTCTACGAGGGGCGTACGGCCGAAGGTGCGGTCGCAGACGGGCGGGACCTCGACCAGCTCTTCGAGGACATGTTCGGAGAGAAGAGCCGCGAGGAGCTGGAGGCCATCAAGCGCAAGTACGCCACCAAGGGCAACGTGCTCGAAGCGCCCAGGCTGATTGCAGCCAAGGCGCGCGACATGCTCCGGCACTACGTCGAGCACATCCTGCCCAACGGGCTCAAGGCCCAGGTGGTCGCGGTGAGCCGCCGCGCGGCCGTGAGGTACTACGACTCCTTGTGCACAGCCAGGGACGAGCTGGTCGCCGATGCGGAAGCGCTCGATGCGGCGACGCGGGACCTGGACGATGAGGCTCTCCAGGGCAAGCCGGCCAAGATTCGGGCCGCAGTTAGGGCCTGGCGCTATCTCGACCTTCTCAAGCGTATGGAGTTTGCCCCGGTCATCTCGCCGGACAACAACGACGACCCGGCGTGGCGGCAGTGGACCGAGGCGGCCAAGATCAAGGACCGGGTAACCCGGTTCGTGAAGAAGAAGCTGATCCACGAGGACCAGAGCAAAGCCGACCCGCTGGCGTTTCTCATCGTCAAGTCGATGCTACTCACCGGCTTCGATGCTCCCATTGCGGGCGTCATGTACCTCGACCGGCCGATCCGTGAAGCCGAGCTGCTCCAGGCCATTGCTCGCGTGAACCGAACCGGGCACGGCAAGACCGCGGGCATCGTGGTGGACTACTACGGCGTGGCCCGGCATTTGAAAGAGGCGCTCGCCGCCTACAGTGCCGAAGACATCGAGGGCGCGCTGCAGAGCTTGAAAGACGAGATTCCGAAGCTCCGGGACCGTCACCAGCGGGTCGTGGGGCTATTCCAGGTTCGCGGCGTCGATGACCTCTCGGAGACCGAGGTGTGTGTCCACGTCCTCGCGGATGAGCGCCTCCGCGCGGAGTTCGTGGTCAAGCTCAAGCACTTCCTTCACCCCCTGGACCTGGTACTGCCGCGCCCCGAGGGTCTACCGTTCGTGAAAGACGCCAAGCTGCTGGCCTTCAACTACGCCCGCGCCCGCAACCTCTACCGCGAGGGGATGCCGGTTCTCGGCAAGGCAGTGGGCGCCAAGGTGCGCAAGCTCATCGATGACCACGTGGTGTCCCTGGGCATCGATCCCAAGATCCCGCCGATTTCGATCACCGATGCCGAGTTCGCCAGTCACGTGGAGAAGAAGGTCTCCTCGCGCGCCAAGGCGTCGGAGATGGAGCACGCGCTGCGCCATCACATCAAGAAGCACCTGGACGAGGACCCGGTGTTCTACAAGAAGCTATCTGAGCGGCTGGAGGACATCCTCGAAAAGTTCGAGGAGAGCTGGGACCAGCTCGCGATGGCTCTACAGGACTTCGTCGAGGAAGTTCAGGCGGGGCGCAAGAAGGACGACTCGGGCCTCGACCCCAAGACCGAGGCACCGTTTTTTGCCGTGCTCAAAGAGGAGCGGGAGCAGGACGCGCCTGTGAGCGGCGCCGACATCCAGTGGCTGGTGGGGCTGACCCGGCAACTCGTGGCCCATATCCGAGAGGCCGTCGCGCTGGCCGGGTTCTGGCGCAACGCCATCCGACAAGAGGAGCTGCGCGGCCAGATCTTCATGTTCCTCGACGACCACGAGATCGTGGACTTCGACCGCGCCGACGCCGTTGCCGATCGCCTGATGGAGCTGGCAAAGGCGAATCACGACAGGCTGGTGCAGTCGTGACCGAGATGACTGTCGATGACCTCCGCTTCGAGGTCCGGCGCTCCGAGAATAGACGCACCGTTCAGGTCACGGTGGACCGGCAGGGCGAACTGATCCTCTCGGCCCCCGCGGCGTGCGCTCCCTCGGTCATGGAACGCTTCGTGCGCGACAAGCGTTTCTGGATCTACACCAAGCTCGCGGAGAAAGAAGCGCTTCAGCCAGCCGTCGCCGAGAAAGAGTACGTCAGCGGCGAGGGCTTCTCGTACCTGGGCCGAAGTCATCGGCTTCTCCTCGTGGCCAGCCAGAACGTGCCCGTGAAGCTCGAAGCCGGACGCTTCAAGATGCGACGCGCCGATGCCCCCAAGGGTCGCGAGCACATGATCCGCTGGTACACCGACCACGCCCAGCCCTGGCTCGCTCGTCGCGTCGGGGGCTATGCCGGCCGTGTACGTGTCAAGCCATCGGATGTCATCGTTCAAGATCTCGGCTACCGCTGGGGATCCTGCGGCAAGGGCGAAAAGCTCTACTTCCACTGGAAGACCATCCTCTTGCCGCCCCGCATCGTCGAATACATCGTGGTCCACGAACTGGTCCACCTCCACGAGGTCCACCACACCCCCGAATTCTGGCGCCGCGTCGAGCGAGCCATGCCCGATTTCGCCGCTCGCAAGCTATGGCTCGCGGAAAACGCGCAGGTCATCACGGCCGTATGAACGACACTTTGAACGAACCTCGGACGGATTCGTCGAGCCAACCGCCAATCGAGGCGGCAGGACCACGTGGTCCTCTCTTCGGCTGAGTGCGACTACAGTGGAGGACAATGCGGACATGGAACCCTGGGAAAAAGAACTGGCCGAGCGGCTGGCCGAGTTCCACGATCAGCTGTCTTATGAGAAGGCGCGTTCGCTCGACCAGGAGCGCAGGCAAACGGGTCGTAACTGGAACGAACTCAGCGACGAAGACCAAGCGGCGTTTCGAGAGCTAGCCGATCGACGGGGAGCCATCCCATGGGCCGACGTGACTTCCGAAGAGCGAGATAGCTACCGGGAGTTTGCCAACCGCGAGCTTCAAGAGGACATGGATGCGGCGTTCGGTTCGGCGGGCGTACTGGGTACCTCCAAAGACGCCCGAGCAGCGGTACTGAGATTGATCGCCTGGGACCATCGGTACCTCCAGCACCCATCTGTGGTCAGATTGCTTCGCAATGCGCAGATCGCCAACGATCGTGAGTTGCTCAAGAAGGTGGGCCACAATCTGGCTCAGAATGAACGGTATGGTGGCCGCGGTATGCGTAAACAGAGGCGAATGTCCCGCGTCCTGGCTCAGCTCGCCTTCGGAGACCCGAACGCCTACGCGGATAACGACTATGTCGAGAAGGTGTACCAGGGGCTCTACGATATCTACCATGAAGCCAGAGTCCCCGATGGGGACCCTGGCTGGACTGTGCTGACGAACCGCGAGTATTTCCGCAAACACCTGGGTCGTATCGGACTCCTTCCAAAGAAGCAGTAGCTACTCGCCTCATCGCCGGACATAACTTCGCTGGTTATGTCCGGGTTCAGCTGCGATTTCGGCATAGAACGGTGGACACCGGTTGCATCAGGTCGCAACCGACCAACCGAAGCCGACGATGTCGATGGGCGAGAACCGAATCCTCGCCCGCTAGAGCCTCTACGGTGAGATCTTTGCTCGATCTTCCCAAGTCGGTCTCGGAGCAGACGGCCGGCGAACTGGCCCAAGTCCTGGCGCGCGTTCTCGTCGAGCGCGCCCTTCACGAGGTCGTTGATTCTAGCTGCGATTCGACAGCGCCGGCCGCTATACTGGGAACAGCGGAGCCTTTGGGTCGGGTTCCGGCGTGGGTGAGTTGACCGTTGCCTGTTGTCCGCATCTACCTCCGACGCTCCAAGGCTGACAAAAAGCACCAAGAATTCAGCCTCGAAGTACAACGGGAGGGTAGCCAGAAGTTTGTCGTTTCTGAACTGCCCGGGAAAGGCATCCATGCTGCGTGGGAAGAGCCCGTCGAGTATGTGGATGACGACCGAGCCGGTGATGATTTCATGGGGCGCCCGGGTCTGCTCAAACTGCGCGCTGAGGTTCGCCCAGGTGATATCGTCGTGTGTCGCGACCAGTCTCGCCTCGGTCGAGACGCGCTTGAGACCACGTTGGTCGTGCGCGAGCTAGTCCGAGACCGGCAAGCGCGGCTGTTCTATTACATCAGCGGAGGCGATTCGGTCGCGCACGCGGGAGGCGCTACGCGCTCGCGTTCGTGCGGGCCGCGTCGCCGGAGGTCGTTGCTATGGCTACAGACTCGTCCATAAGAACGATAGTGAAGGCAGGCGGTACACAGTCGCGGAAGTGGATGAAGCCGAGGCAAAGGTCGTCAGGCTTATCTTCAGCCGCTATCTCGATGGATGGGGGCTCAAGCGCATCGCCATCCAGTTGAACGACGATCGCGTCCCGCCTCCCGCGGCCGGCCGGCGAGGAACCGGGTCATGGGCTCCGTCCAGCATACGGGTCATCCTTCGCAATGAGAGGTACCGGGGGCGCTACATCCACGGCAGAATCAAGCGCATCCGCGAGGGTGGAAAGCGCATCGCCGTTCGTGTGCCGGAGAAAGAGTGGTTGCGGGTCGAGATGCCAGAATGGCAAATCATCGATGATGACACCTGGGAGGCCGCCCAGGTGGCCATGGCGGAACGCAACCGGAATACAGTGGCTCCTGGACCAGCAGCGAAGTACGCCCTCTCGGGTATTGCTCGGTGTGGGGTGTGTGGCGGCTCGATCGGAGCCAGGAAAACCCGAGCTTCGCCGAATAGGCGCGTGCCTGCCTACGGCTGCACATGGCACCATCTGCGCGGTAACTCGGTCTGTCCGGTCGCCGCACTCCAGCCAGTCGAGGAAGTCGAAGGAATCCTAGTGGACTATTTGCAGGAGGCGATACTTACGCCGGTTCTCGTCGAGCGCGTGGTGAAGGAGATCAGGGCGGAGATCGACCGACAGGTGGCCGCCGCTCCCGTGGACACCGCACAGATCGAGACCGAGCTTGCGGACCTCCGCGCCCAGGTGAAGAAGCTGGTCCGCCTGGGGGCATTGACGGACGACGACGACATCCCTGAGTTGGCCGACGAGTTGCGCCGCGTGAACGCCCGCGTTCGGGATTTGGAGGCAGATCTCAAGGTCGCTCACCGACTTCCCGAGCAGCTTCAAGCGCTTATGAAGAAGGTGGAGGAGACGGCGAAGGCCAAGCTGGCCGATCTCCGTACCGCGCTGGCCGGCGATCGCGAGGCCACCCGGGAAGTCTTCCGAGCCTTGTTCCCGGAGGGCTTGACCTTCACCCCGGCCCCGAAAGAAGGAAAACGCCGAGTTTTTGCGATCTCGGGGATGGCAAAGCTCGACGTGTCCAAATTGAGTGGTGACCCCACGGGGACTTGAACCCCGGATTCCGGCGTGAGAGGCCGGCGTCCTAACCGCTAGACTATGGGGCCATGGATAGAAAGCATATCTCTATAATAGCTCGGACCTGGTTCGGGGACTAGGATTCGAACCTAGATAGACAGATCCAGAGTCTGCCGTCCTACCGTTAGACGATCCCCGAGTACTTCTCCTTGATCGCTCATCTGTGAAGGGTAGGTTCTTTACCGTGGGTTGAGCTCGGGGTCAAGGGGTGTCGCGGGACGATAGCTATCATCGTGCGACCACCATGGCGGAATATATGAATGGCCAGCCAACCCAAGTTCGGATCGCTGGATAGAATACGGGCGACCTCAATACCTCGATAGCGGTAGATTGGTACCACCTTGTGGGGTACCCCAGTGCGACGCAAGAAGCGCCAGTAGAATTCGTTCGTCGCTCGAAACCCCCGGCTCGAAACGAACAGACCCTCGCCGCTTGGCCGCGACCGCGGGGGCAGAGGAATGCCGTAAGTCCCCGATGCAATGGCGTGCTGCAAAGAAATCCCCAAAAGCACCTCGACCGTGACCAGGGCAAATGCCCACCCTCGACGCCGCTTGCTCAATAGCCTCAACACCTCAATATACTACGTTCCCTTGCCGGCAATATCCACCGGACCAGACCGCCGATGCTCGTGCCTTGCCCGTACTATCCCCAAGAAACACTGCCCAACTCCTGGAACTGGCCCGCCGCCTGGTGAACCCCGGACGGAACTGCTACAGTGAAGATATTTTTACCCTATTGGTCCAATCAGGAGACCAGTGGATCGCTACCAAAGTAAGGAGAACGAGGATGCGCAAGGTTATCGGTGCCTCCGCAGCACTCGGTTGTGCCGTGTTGTTCACCATTAGCTGCAGTAAAGCAGAGGAAAAAGCCGACACAACGGCCAAAGGACCAGACACAACGCAGCCGGCCGCCAAGCAACCGGCAAAGCCCGCCGCAACGAAGCCAGATAAGGCACCGGCCGGTGATCAGGCCGCGGCCAGTACCATGACGAATGACGCCAAAAACTGCCCGAGCGCAATCACTGGCGCAAAAACTCAGATCGCTCGGAAAGATGACTCTCTCGTCATCACGATCCAAGGCAACATCCAGGGCGCCATCAACCTGATCCGCACTCGGTCAAAACAGCTCAGCCAGATCGATACCTCCGCAGTCAGCAAACCAACCCATACCGGCAAGGGAACCGGGGGAGGCGCATTGGGACTCTGCCCAATCCTGATGCCCGGCACGACGATGAAAGTCGAGGAAATCGATGCAGGAGTCAAGGTGATTCTGACTCCCAAAGAGGGGACCAAACTCGATGTCGTGAAGCAAGACGCCGATAAACGGCTGGCCGACCTCTTGCGGATGTTCCGGGCCAAAAAGACCGGTGGGGAACGCGGGCATGGCTCGGGCCAGGGCATGGGCCGGGGCGGCGGTCACGGCGAGGGCGGAGGCACCGGCCAGGCCACCCACAAAGGCGACGACGGAAAACAAGCCGCTGCAGGCAAAGGCAAAGACAAAGACAAAGACAAAGACAAAGACAAGAAAAAGAAGCAACAGAAAAAGCCGAACCCAGACGAGGGCAGCGGCTGGTAATACGACGTCCTTACCCGTCCTGATAGATAATCGTGCCGGCTTCCTCGCCGCGCAGAGCCCTGGCAACTTGATCGGGCTCGAGCCCGTTTACCACCTGAAGCTCTTTGACCCACTGGGAGCGACCCAGGTATTCGAGACATACCCGCTCGACAATGAGATCGGGCAGGTCGCGCTCGATCAGCTCTCGGGCCGAAATGCGCGGAATGTATTCGGCTTTTGAGTTTTTCTTGGGGTCGTCGGTGTACAGACCATCCTCGTCCTTGATGAAAATGGCCCGCCTGGCGCCGAGAAACTCGGCCGATAGAAAAACTCCTGCATCGGTGCGATGGGGCGGGATACGGCCCTCCTGGCCACGTTGCTCCCAGTAGCCGAACGGCGGCATGCCGGTCATCACCGGAATGCAACCCAGCTGGATGTACAACGGTAGCTTTTCAAAGTCGTCGATCAACATGAAAATGCCGCCGTGTTTGGCGAGCAGCATCTGCACCATACGCGCGTTCTGCATCGGAATATAACCGCCCACAGCAGCCAAAACACCGGTCGGCATCTCGAGCTCGGAGGCAATGGTGTAGATGTGTCGCGCCCGCGTGCCACCACCGGTCAGTACCAGAATCTGTATCCCCTCCTCGCGCGCCTTGACAATCTCGTCGAGAACGGGAAATAACGCGGCACGACCGCGATCCATGATGCTCTGCCCGCCCAGCTTGATCACCTTGACGTCCGGCATGACCGCGACCGGACGGTAGTTGATCTCGTCGGAATGGGTGTCGGTGAGGGTGGAGTTCTCCAGAGCACTGTGAATTACACGCCGTTCGCCGATGCCATCAGCCATTGGACACCTCCTTGCCCGGGCTCTCGCCGTTGTCTTCTCTGGTGATCACTGTGCCGACGTCCTCCCCGCGCAGAGCAGCGCGAAGCTGGCCGCGCGAAAGGCCGTTGATGATTTGTATCCGGTTGACGTTGCGCGCAACTCGCCACGACTTGAACAACTGCTTGTCCAAAATGTTCTCCTCAAAGTCGCTGGCCAGAAGCTCGTCCAACCCGATCCGGGGGATGAATTTGGCGTCCTCGTGCTTCTTGGGGTCCCTGTCGTATAAACCGTTTTCGTCTTTGACAAAAATGAGCTGCTTCATGGCCAGGACCTCGGCCAGCTGAAATAGGCCAAAATCAGAGCCATGGGCCGGCAAATGACCCTCTTCAGGCGGCGGCTCCCACAGGTGATAGGGCGGGATCGAAATGGCGATCGGAATCATGCCCGCAGATAGATAAAGCGGCAGCTCCCAGAAATGATCGCGCTGCATAGTCATGGACCCGTGCTTGGCCAGAAGCGCGTTGAGGAGCACAGCGTTGAGTTCCTCCATCGCACCGACCAGCTGTGCCACACCGCCAACCGGTAAACCCAGGTCGAGGGCGATCGATGCAGTGTGACGGACCCGGGTCCCGCCGCCCACTGCCAGCACCATCCTGTGACCCTCCTGTTTGGCCTCGGCAATCTCTTCGACCAGCGGTAAGATCGCACTGGCTCCACGGTCGAAAATGCTCTGGCCGCCTATGCCGACCAGCGCCACGTCGGGATAGATCTTGAGATCACGGTCGCTGTCTGTCGAACGAATCACGTCGCGGTCCTGCAATGACTCGCGCATGAGCTTGGACTTGATGTGGGTTCGGCCATCGCCGGTCAAGAGATCGGAACTCATGTTGCCTCCATAGAGTGGTTGTCGCGCTTGCCGTCTGCCCGTTCCCGGGTGGAGTCATCTCCGCCCGCCGCAGACCGACGCGAATCTGTTGCTGCTGGCAATCTGGCTCGCTGCCCAACCCTCTCTCATACCCCTGGCCCGCACCAGCGTCTGTCCTGGTTTTGTGCTCGGTGTCTCTGTTTACCCCCCCTGCCTTGCCACGACCACGGCCGCTCTCACAACCGCCGCCGCCGCCGCCTCGACCGCCTCGACCGCCGCCTCGACCGCCGCCGCCTCCTCGACCGCCGCCGCCGCCGCCGCCTCGACCGCGACCGCCGCCACCGCCGCCTCGAGAGCCTGAATTCTGACTGTGGGCAGAGTTTGCGTCAGCAGGCGGAGGATCGCCGTGTGAGCCGGTTGCATTTCGACTCTTGGCGCGCTTTTCAGCCCTGTCGAGAGCAGCGAGGAATGGAGTGGCCACGACACCCGATAGTGCCCCGAAGACAGCATGAATCACCAGCCCTGGAAGTATCAGAGCGTAGACCAGAGCCGGTGCCTGCACGGTGAGCGCAATGGCTGTCACAGTGGCAAATCGCCCCAAAGCAATGACGATGCCAATAAGCGGCCAGGCCAATGCCTGGATACCAAGACGCCGCCTGCGCACACTGCGCATCAGGGGCATCAAGAGATCAACCAGCAAGCCAGGCGTGATGTGCTTGGCAATCTCGAAGATGCCGTAACGACCATCGCCGAGCAAAAACGCCACTGTGCCCATGGTGCAACCGGTGATCGTGGCACCGGCCCGGGATCGAGTCATGAATCCAGCCACGATATAGAGAGGAATCAGGATTACACCTTTGTGGCCGGGCGCAAAGGGCAGGCCGGGTAAAAGCTTGAGCGCCTTGATGCCGAGCATGGTGAGTGCAATGCCCGAGATCACTGCCACATCGCGAGCCAGCCTGCGCCTGTTGGCGGTCGAGCTGTCCGAGCTGTCCGAATCGTCGGCGCCAGGCGCGAGAAGGGTGTGGGCGATGTGAGATTCCACTCGCGCGACGTGCCCGTAGAGGCGGTCGACCAAAATGCTCACGTCGCCGCGCGCCAGCCGCTTGAGTCCAGCCCAAAAACTATCGGAGCTGGAGCGATGATGCCGTCTGCCGTGGCCCTTGCCACCGCCGCGGCCGTGGCCCTTGCCACCGGAGTCGCCGAGCAAGGTGAGCACCGAATCGATCGAAAGGGCGACCACTCTCGGTACACCGAGTTTGCCCAGGCCCGCGGCCAGAGCGCGAGCATCCCCGGCGCGAGCTACCTGAGAGGCCAGCACCACGGTCAGAACCCGCAGTACCATGGTCAGGCCAAGCAGCGCTCCGGTCGTGTTGACGTCGAGGCCAAACCAGATGAGGGAAAGTGTGTGCCAGCGGTCGGTCGTTGGATCGTGTCCGACCAGACCAAAGGCGATGAGAATAACACTGAGAAATAGAGTCAGCTTGCGCACCTGCCGGCCGAGCGCCCCAGCCCCCAAACCCACAGCCATCCACAAAACAACCTGCACAGCGAGCACTGCGGCCACCATCCACCATGCGGGCAGAAAAAATACACCAACCGCTATTAGGGCCAGGTATAGAGCGCGCAGCCTGGGGTCGAAACTGGCTGCCATCAGACGACTTTACCCTACATGGCGCAAAGAACAACCGTTCCGATCGAATAGCCGGCCTGAGACGATCCATCACAAACCGATTGCCTCGGCCAGGGCGCTCCGGGTGAGGATGCGGGTCGACGATAGGCGGCGTTGGCCTTGGCATCATCGACCGGCCGGGTCTCCCGGTCGACGACTGATGCAGCCTCAGCATGGCTCGCCCCATTGGCAATTGCTCGCTCGACCGCAACGGCGCGGACTGGAGTGTCGGCCATATTGCAGAGAGCCACTGCCAGTCGTTTATTCGAGCGGACCGACATCGCGGCCGTCCGGGTCACATCGACGGAGATCACGTTGGCGTGGGGCTCGGCGCTCAGGACGAACTTCATGAACAGCGCACCGGGTACGTTCACATTATCGGTAAACTGGCCGCGGCCAGCAAGCAGCGCAGGATCCTCCACGCGTACAACACGGGCCCCGATCAGCGACATGAATCCCCCGACGGAATCTGTGGTTGCGACAGCTCATACCTCACGTGCTCTTGTAGCGGAAATGTCGGCTGATTATCCGCATTGCGAGACGTGTTGTCACCTGGCACCGTGTGGAAACGTATGATCGAATGGCCGGCCAGTCAATCGCCGCTCTCGGCCGGATCGCGCGCATCGTCGGGAAACCGGTTTCTCGAATACTGCTATGCGCGCCTGCGCCCCCGCTCGGCAATGAGGGTTCGAGCCGCTTCGGCGATGACGTAAAAACAGCGCCGGCCGCGCCGCCGCTTGTTCAGCAGACCGCGTCGCCACATCTTTTTGAGCAATGCATAAGCCGGGTGGTTGTGTTGCAGTCGGCGCAACTTGTCGTAATAGGGTTTGTCGCGCATCTCGTAAACGATCATCCGGAGTTCAGGCGCTCCAATTGGCCCTTTGGCAGCAAAAAGGAGAATTAATAGCATCCGCTCGTTCAGCATGAACGACATGCTGAGCTGCTGCCGTTGCCACTGCACCAAAAGGCGCTCGAATTTTCGAATCGTTGCGGCCATCGACCGCTCATACGCCGCTTTCATCGAGCGATCCTCGGCGTTGTCATACTCATGGGCGTTGTCGTGCTCAAAACGCGCTCTCTTCTTCTTGGGCAACGCTCCGCTCCGAAGGCCAGTTGGTGTCAATCCGAGCCATTTGCGCGGGCGAGGGTCCGCGACTGGCATCGTGAGATTGCATCTATCGGCGACGCGCGGTCACTCGACATCGCACATGTAGCCGATGGACACAAAGTCTTCGCTCGCAACACCCTCCCTCTGCGTTCGCGAAGTCCCGATACCAACCACCACACCACTCGGCCTCGGGCTTGCTGACGGGACGCTCTGTGACGCTTCCGCCGGTAATGCACCGGCCGTCTACACATGATCACGTTGGAAAGTATGATCCACAGTCAATGCAGTTCCATTAGCTGGCCCGAAGCGGACGGGATTCCCTGCGATCTCGAAGCTCTCGGGCAATTAGAAGCAACACGCGCAATCCGTCGTCGTCGACCTCGGAAATGACATGCATGAGCTCGGTTTCAAGCCTCGCTCGCGCCGCGCTGGTGTGGTCGGTTCGGTGGCCACGAGCTCGCTTCGCGTGGGTTCCCTGGCCGCGGGCTCCCGGGCCGTGGGACGACACTGAGAACTGCTCCCCTGGCCTGCGTTTTCCGGTCACTGAAACTGCTTTTGAATCCTTCATTGGTGACCACGCTACGCGGGTAGAAGCCCACCCGCTACCACGATCTCTTCTCAGTCGGTATCTACCGCCATACGGGAGATATCGACTTAAAAGGCACACATATACATACAGCTTAAAAGGCACACATATACATACAGCACAGGATACCTGAAAGCGCTCCTAAATGCCTCTCCGTGGCCATTGACGCGACTATAAATGAATTGCTCCGTCAGCATGTAACAAGCTGTGGACGTCACAGTATCCATGCACCAAGCACTCTAACCACCACGAGATAAGAAATCATCTTTACCCTGATACGGCATATTGACCACAAAAGTCTCACCTCGACTTACATAGCGTATTTGGAAACTCTCTTGGGGGCTCTGTGCCTTGTCAAAGGGAAGGTGACCAAACTAGGCTTTGAGGGACACGAAGGAGGATAGTTTGCCCCCGCGAAAGACGCGTAAAACAGTAGGAAGCGAGTCGGCATTAGGAGGGTATTACGCGGCCGGTTTGCATTTGATAGGGACTTCGAAGACCTATATGTTTAGCGATTTTCGAGCCGAGGGCCGGCCCATACCCATTATTGCAATAGGCCGAGGTCGACAATGTCACATCCAAATCAAAAAAGATAACTCTGTCTCGATCGTACACGCGCTCCTCAAACGGCACAGGTGTGACAAGCTGGTAATCCACGATTCTGGCTCCACGAATGGTATTCTCATTGATGGAAAGACAGCGCTCGAGCCAACCACATTGCTCACAGGCATGCGGGTTCGCATGGGACACACCAAGTTTATCGGGGTCAACGCGCGGGGCATGGTGCCGATCCAGGTATGCTCGATCGGCGAGCTGTGTCACCGGGCATTTATTGCATACGGCGGCTACAGCGAGGCGGCGAGGCACATCGGCATGAAACGCGAGTTCGTGAGAACCCATGCCCAGGCCTGGGTCCACAAGCGACTGTTCGGGTAATGACGACCAGCCGATCCACTTCGATGTCGCAGGCCGACGATAGACTGGCCGACCGTAGGTCCAGCAAGACCTCCGCTTCGCCTCGCCTTGTCGGACGACCGATTTCGCCTCGCCTTGTCGGACAACCGACCGAATAGCCGCCCGCTCGTGATAAGCCGATGAGCCTGACCTGACAGGTCCGACCGGCTTCACTCGGTGCGGTAGTACCCGCTACACTTCGACCAGACGGCCTGTCACCCCGTTACCCGCGGGGACGTGCCAACCGTCCGGCATTGTGGACACACACATCCATCGCGCACCTGTGACCGGCGATTACGTCGTTAGTGACCAGCGGTCACCTCGCTAGACCTCCCTCAGCCACGGACCGACATGTCGGGTCGGTCAAAGCTCTGCCAACACTCCAGCAAGATCGCGCAAATCCCCGCCGTACGGGAGTTCTAGCAGACTGACCGGGACGGCGAATGCATCGAAAAGCGAGTCTCTCATGTCAAGGGGGACAGTGAATGTGAAAATTTGTTACATCTACTGGATTGACATACGCTCTCGGACCTTCTACTTCATGAAGAGAGATGTAAGTAAGGAGCGTAGGCCATCCCGGAACTGGAGAGAATGTAGGTATAGGTAGTAGAGGATTCCAGATTTGCAGGGAGCCAATTACAGGGAGCTTAGTATGTCGATTGCTGTCAGTATGAAGCCAACCGCCACGAGCGGAGAACATAGAGACATTTTTGCCAGCGACATCAGGTCTGACCCGGCCAACAGCGAAGAGCCGAGCAGCGCAGGTGCTAACGGCGAGCACATCGAGGCGGCGCTCACCAAGCTGCACGCCGCGCTCGACGCGCATCCATTGTGGGAGACCCGACTGCTCAAGGCGTGCGAACGCGGCTATCTCGGCGTGGACGATTTCCGGATTCTGTTTGAGCAGTACTATCTGTACTCGAAGAACTTCACCCGCTACTTGTCGGCGCTGATGACCGCCTGCGAGGACGATCTCCATCGCGCGCAGTTGGCGCAGAATCTGTGGGAAGAGGGCGGCCTGCTCGAGCCGCAAAAGCGCCACGCCGAGATGTTGCGGCATTTTCTGCGCGAAGGGCTCGACATCGATCTGGACCGCATCGAGTACACCGAGGCGGGCAAACTCTTTGCCCGCGAGTATCTCGACTTTTGCCGGGTTTCTCACCCGGCGGCGATCAGTGCGTTTCTATCGCTGGGCACCGAGGCCATCGTGTCGCGGTTGTACGGCGTTTTCGTCAAGGGCTTGCGCAAGGCCGGCGTGGACGAAAGCCATCTCGACTTTTTCCATCTGCACATCGGCTGCGACGACGAGCACGCGGAGACCATCAAGAACATCATGATGTCGTACTCGTCGATGCCCGGATGGTACGACCTCTGTTACCAGGCGATGGACTACGCCCTCAGTCTGCGCAAGCAGTTTTTCGACAACATGTACACGTACATCGAGTCGCGTCGGATTCGCGGTCTGATCGAGAAGATCCAGGACCGCAAATCGCTCGTGCCAGACACGCCGGACACGTCCGCCCTTCACCATCGCTTCGGTGAAGAGGCCGGCCAGCTGATGTACGAGAATACCAACGAGCGGCTCAACATCGACTTCACGGTCGAGCGGGTGCCGTTTCCGGCCGAGGTGATCGATACGCGCATCGTGCGGATTCCGGTCGGCAAGAACAACGAGTGCCACAAGCATGCCCACGAGTCGGTGTTTTTCATCATCTCCGGCCGCGGGCGCCTACACGTCAACAACTCATCGGTCGAGGTATCGGCCGGCGATCTCGCCCTGGTGCCGCGCTGGGCTGTCCATCAAACCCACAACATTGGCGACGATGAGCTGGTCATCCTGGCGCTCACCGATTTCCACCTGACCGGCCGGGCATTCGTGGGCAATTACCTCAGTACCGCGCGCATGAAGGCCAGTCAGGCCACTGTCATTCGGTGCGGAACCAGTCGCAGCAACTGCACTGAGGTAACCCCGCCGCGGCGGCCAAAAACTCGGCCAGACACACGACGAGATCACTGGCAGTAGCCAGCGGGGTTCTGTCCGCCCCGTGACAGAGAGTGCAGCGACCTTCGAGTCTGCCATCCCGAGCGGACTGCAGATCCGACCGCAGCAGGCGGTGTGGTGAATAATCCGGGTCAGGTGGAATGTACGCCTGGACATCCCACTTCGATGTATGGGTGGGGTTCGGGGCAGTGCCTAAAGATTTCTTCCATCTACCCGACCTTGGGATAACCATCCCCCACCGGGATGGTAGATCACCACGTCCTGCGTAAATTCCTTGGAATAACCATCCTCCACCGGGCCAATCCCCTCTGGCTCTGCTCATCATACGTTCCTGGTCTCTTTCTTCCTCGTCCTTCCCGGCCTTTATGGCCTGTTGATCCTCGATTATTGCTTATTGCTCTCTCCCCCCGATCTACTCTCAAATCCGTCATGGAGACCGCAATGAACCCTGACAAGGTCCGATTTTTGTCGGCTATAGGCGCACTGTGCCTCGGTTGGCCATTACCTGCATCGGCCGAGACAGACTTCTTGGGTCCGTTCGAGCCTGATAGCTCGCCATATCTGAGTACCGATAACAGCCCGTTTCCTGTCCTAGAGCCCGGATTCTACTTCGAAGACTTCGAGGATGGCCTTCTCAACAGTCCGGGCGCAACTTTATTACAGACTGAACCATATGTGATCGGACCGTGCAGCGTCTGTGACTCGGTGGACGCCGAGGGTGGACCGATCGATGGCGAGGGACAGGGACGATCGCTTTTCCAGCCCTGGGGCGAGGCCGGTATTACTATCGTATTTGACCGCGATGTACTGGGCGGTCTGCCCAGCGCTGTTGGCATAGTTTGGACCGACGGTACCAGCTCCGTCACGATCGAGGCGGTGGCAGCGGACGGCCAATTGCTCGGCCCGGCAACCGGCGACGGGCACGCAGATGGTTCCTTTTACGGCGAAACCGGCGAAGATCGCTTTTACGGTATCATCCACCGTCGCGGAATCACCGAGTTCCGTATCTCTGTCGACGGCGGAGCCTTTGAAGTCGACCATCTGCAGTACGGCGACATAATCCCGGCGAGCGCACTGGATAGCGACGGCGACGGCCTGTCGGACGGCGACGAGGACAGGTTCGGCACCGATCCGGGGTTGTTCGATACAGACCGGGACGGATTGGGCGACGCCGATGAACTGGTTGCCTTCGGCACCGATCCGGTTGATCCCGACAGCGATGACGACTCTTTGTCAGACGGCGATGAACTGGCCAGCGGTACCGATCCGGGCAACCCAGACAGCGATGGCGATTCTGTGAGCGATGGAGACGAAGTCGCCCGGGGCACCGACCCGCTCCATCACGATTCGATCGAGGGGCAATTGCGCGACGAGCTGGCGCCATTCATCCGCGATATCGATGGCTCCCTGTTTTCTCCAGCCGCGCGAAACGAGCGCCGGCAAGAGAAGAGACAGGAAAAGCTGCGGCAACGCATGTTGGACAGGGTCGAGGCTGCTGCCACCAGTGTGGTCAATGGAAAATTTCGCAAGGCGCTGGGCAAGCTCGTCAATCTGCACGCCACAGTCGACAGTGATGATCGGCGCCTAGATTGGCTTTTCGACTCGGCCGAAAAAAACCATGTCCGCGCAGAGATCGAGCGATTGCTCGATGTCCTGACCGAGTTCTTACCCGATCGCGACAAAGTCGATCCATGCCACTCCGATGGCGCCCCCGGTGGGGAGCAGCCACTGAGCGGCCTACTGACCGTGGTTTGCGACCTCGATCGCTCTGTATTCGACGCTCCGAGCGACAAACTGCGTGAAAGGCGGCGCAAACTCATGGCCAGGCGGATCGTCACGGCAGCCAGAAAAGCAGCAAAAGGCAAGATCGAGCGAGCCATCGATAAGCTCTTCGCAGTGCACGCTCGAGTCGATGATGAGCTCCGCCCGCGCGATTGGATCGGCGACTGGGCCAGGCCCGAGAAAGAACGTGTGAGCCAGTCGATCGAGAACTCGATCGACTGGCTCGGGACCACACCCCGCCAGTGAGTGCCGGGCGAGGCTAGCCTCTCCCTCCTATCTGCTGGTCGACCTGGCCGGGAGACCGGATGAACCGCGACACGGTCACCGATTGCAGGGCCGCACACAGAAGCGGCGCTGCCATGTGAGCGACCTCGGCCACAGCGGGAGGACGCGGCAGGCCACGAGCCCGGCGCTGCTCGGCGATCGAAGTAACGCGGCTCTCGGCCAGCCCACACGGATTGATCAGCTGCCATGGCCCCGCGGGGGTCGACACATTAAAGGCGAAGCCGTGACTGGTAACCCGAGAGCGCAGATGAATGCCACATGCAGCCAGCTTGGCGTCGCCCAGCCACAATCCGGCCGGATCACGGCGCCAGCGGGCTCCTGGAACGCCGAGTTCGGCGGCCACCTCGGCCAGGGCATTGGCAATCGCCTCGAGAAATCCCACCACCGTACCGACGATCCGAACAACGGGGTAAACGATGAGCTGACCGGGTCCGTGGTAGGTTACATCACCGCCCCGGCTAGCTCGCTCCAGAGCAATACCGCGATCGGCCAGCTCGTCCGGCGATACCAGAAGATTGCTCTGATCAGCGAACCGGCCCAGGGTCACGACCGGTTCGTGCTCCAGGAGCAAAAGAGACGGTATCGGTGGGGGGCTGTTTCGCTCACTCGCCAGTACTCGATCGCGCAGGGCTTCTTGTTGCCGCACCGCCGTGGCGTAATCGACTCGACCCAGCCAACGCCAGGACAGCGTACTCCCGGCACTCACAAATTCTCGATCTCGTCAAAAAAACTGGCGTCAAACGAAAACGCTGGCACCTGGCCGGCCATGACACCGATACCGCTGGTGACCAGCGCGGACACAAAACTGTCGCCCACCAGAAGCGATATGGAGGGACCGGGCCGCCGCAATTCCTGCCGTGCGATGTCCGACAGTCCCTCGGGCGCCACGAGAAGGCCACTCACCAGATCTTTGGCCTGCACACCGACGCGCAATTCACCGATACCCCGGCGGTCTACCGGTTCACTGCCCGCCCGCACACCGATCAAAACCGGCCCGATGCCACTCGGCGGCTCGCCGACCGCGTAACTCGAACGCTGCACTTGCTTGATCCACGACAGATTTCGCCACCCCTGGTGGATCAGGTAGACATGGGCTACCCGCTCGAGCGCCGCGCGCTCGAGCCGACAAAGGCGCTGTTTCAGCGCTTGATGGGTCGTCCGGGCCAGCTCGCTGGCGGCGGCGACAAACGCATCTTCCGCCGCGGCCAATTCGTCCGACTGGTCGTCTCTGCGCACGAACCGCTCGCGGCCGCGATAGGCCATGCGCGGCTTGAGTCCGCGCATGAGATAGCTGGTCTCGTCGGCCAACAACGCGGCTTTGAGATGGGACCACATATCCCCCGATCCACCCGGGATCAGCTCGCGCCTCTGCATCATCTGAGCGAGCTGTTTGACCTGCACTGGCTGGCGGTCGCGCAGCGAATCCATGACTTCTATCGCGGCGTCGCCGAGGGTGTTGCCGAGGCGGTACGCGGCCAGTGTGATATCGGCGGCAAACGCGTCTCCGTTGCCGGAAGCGGCGACCTGGGGCTGTTCTTCCTCCACTGCCTTGGGCCGCCTTGCCGTGGTGCGCATGTCGTCTTCAGCGCCGCGCCGTTTCTTCTTGCTGCGTCGATCGCGCCGTTTCTGATCCCGCCGCGACGCCACGATCTCGGGCAACATGGGCCGATCTTCATCGTCGGTCCGCTCGTCGCGGTACTCGGCAAACGCCGCGCCGGGTTCGGTGCCGGACATCTCGTCGCCGTAGAGCTCGGCCACGTCCGCCTCATCTGGATGCACAGCCTCGTCGGCGCGCAGTGGCCGCTCCCTGGGCGCGAGGACCTCGTTCACATCAGCGCGCTCGGCGTCGCCCGAAGCGGCGTCGCTGGCCCCACCGCGGCCCTTGCGCCGGGACCCGGATCGCGACTTCTGCCTGCTCTCGCCCTCGCCGCGCTCTCTGTCCGCTTTTTTGCCCCGCTCCTTCTTGCCCCGCTCCTTCTTGCCAGCGGTTTCGTCACCGGCCGCCTCGTCTCCGGCGTGGCCCGGCCTGGCCTTTTTGGCCTCATTTTCCTGCGCCCTCCGACTGGTCTTGCTCTTGCGCGTGGCCCTGCCCTCGCCCCGACCGCTCTCCTTCTGCTCCTGTTCCTTCTGGCCCCTGTCCTGGCCGGCCCTGGCCGTCGACTTTTTGGCCGTGGACTTCTTGGATGCCGACTTGGCCGCGGCCTTGGTGTGGGTTTTGGCCCTGGTCGTTGCCTTTTTGGCCCCTGCCTTGGTTGCCGACTTTTTGGCTTTGGCCTTGGTCGGCGATTTTTTGCCCGCCGGGGCGGTCCCTGCGGCCAGCTTCCAGCGGTCGTCGCCGACGCGTGCGACTCGACTTTCGTCCTCTTTGCTCAACTCGCGGCTCAAGGCGGCTTTCATGCTGCGTTGAGGATACTTGCCGGGCTTGCTGAGCAGCGATTGCTTCTCGGCGCGATCGGCCAGCTCCTCGGCCGTGAGTGCTTTGCGGGATCCCTGGAGAAGAGTGAGCGCGGCTTCGATGAAATTCATAGGATGCGCAGTCGTACCTCTCAGAGCTGCGTTTCGTCAAGCCGAGGCGGCCAAACGCGAACCCAAACGCACCCCCCGGAGATCCGCGAGGGCCAGTCTGGCGCCTTGCAGAGGCCGGGTCGCGGCTACCCAGCGGCCAGTCGGGAAAGCGACCGGCAGAAAAGTTGCCCATCCCAACCGGCGGGAGTAGCTTCCTTTCGATGGCCTCGACCAACCTTGCCAGCAGACTGCCAGGCAATCGCGGACCGTGGATCTCCGGGCGAATGGGTCCAGAACGACACGTCCTTCCGTGTCAGCACGGCCGCATTCAATTTGCAGTCCAGCGACATTGCAATTGGCACCGAGATTGCCTAAGTAGCCTGCCAAGCTGAAGCAACGCGACGACGAGGAGTTCAACGATGCACAGCCATAGAATCGGTGTCCTGATGGGCGGACTTTCCAGTGAAAAGTCGGTATCTGTGAATACGGGTGACGCCGTGGTCGCAGCTCTCACGAGCCGTGGCTACGATGTTCAGCCCATCTACGTGGATCGCGATCTCGATATGGTCCTGCGGCAATCGCGGATCGATGTCGCCTTTATCGCACTGCACGGGCGGTACGGCGAGGATGGTTGCGTCCAGGGATTGCTCGAGACCATGGGGATCCCCTATTCCGGCTCGGATGTTCTGGCCTCGGCGCTGGCCATGAACAAGGTCAAGGCCAAGGAGATCTTCCGGCTGCACAATCTACCTACACCGCCGTATTACGTGATGAATGCGGACCAGGACCCGGTGGCCTGCCACGGAGACTTCGGCTTTCCGGTCGTGGTGAAACCGGTCAGCGAGGGTTCTTCCGTCGGCGTGACAATCGTCCGCGACCCGAGCCAGCTCACCCGCGCCTGCGAGCACGCGTTCTGCTTCGATGGCGAGGTCCTGGTCGAGCGCTTCGTGGAAGGGCTCGAGGTCTCGGCGGCGATCTTGGGTGACCGCGCACTCGGTGCGGTCGAGATCGAAAGCCAGGGGGGATTTTACGACTACAGCGCCAAATACGTACGTGGCGATACCCAGTATTACATCCCGCCGCGGGTAAGCGCACAGCGCTATCGCGGAGTTCTGACCCAGGCGCTCCGCGCTCATCGCGCCCTCGGTTGCAGCGGGGCCACCCGCGTCGATCTCATCGTGAGCGACACCGGCAATGAGTACCTCCTCGAGGTCAACAGCGTACCCGGGCTGACCCCGACCAGCCTGTTGCCAAAAATCGCCCATGCGGCCGGGATCGAGTTCGACGAGCTGTGCGAAATCATCCTGCACGACGCGGGGCTGGGCAGTCGGCGCGGCCGCGGCCAGCCGGGTGATCGGGCGAACGCTCTGGCCAACTCGCCGGGCCTGACCGGCGCGCTCGCCGGGCGCCACTGATCGACGTTTCCCGGAACTATCCATCCAGATATACCCGACCGGCCCGCCGATGGCTGCGTGGCTCGTCGGCCGCCAAGGCAGCCAGATGACCGACCGCGCAAAAAGTGATCGCGCCAGCGCCCGCCGCCCGATACATGAGCGCAGGAGACAGGGCGAACGCGCCATTCTGATGCTCGGCACCATGGTGGCATTTGCCCTGCCCTCGCTGCTTGGATTGCATCTTTACAGCGCGCTCTCGATCCGTGTCGAGCCCGCCCTGTCGCGGGCGCTCGGCGTGCCCGTGACCCTGGGCGATGTCGAGGTCACTGCCACCGGTGAGCTGGTCATGCGCGACATGCAACTGGGCGAACTGTTGTCGGTGAGGCGACTCCACGTCGCTGCCGATCCTGCCAGTCTGTTGTCTGGCCGACCGACGCTAAACGGGATCCGCATCGTCGAGCCACGGATATTCGTGCCACGCGACCGGCGGGTACTCGACAGGCTGGTTGCTCGCCTGCGCGATCGCATACCCGACCGCTCGACTGCCTCGTACCCCCTGCCAGCAAAGCGGAGTGACCGGGGCGACCGGCCAACCGGATCCGGGTTGGCCCACCTGTCCGTGTCCAATGGCGAACTCGATGTGGAACTGGGCGATGTCGGGTGGGTTCGCCTGCGCGGGGTACATGTCGCGCCGAATCGGGCGGGACTGCGCATCGTCCCGAAATCAGTCCAATTCGAGCTCGAGCGGCAGGATTTCCACGTGCGCGGCGATTTTTCCCGCAGCGCAGCAGACCTCGATCTCGCCGCATTGTTTTCTTCCTCGCGGTCGGGCCTGTGGTCGGGCCTGTGGTCGAGTTTGACTCGTTTTCTGGCTGTGCGCGGTGAGCTGATGATCGCGGTGGACAGGCATCCTCCGGTCGCGATCACCGAGGTTGCTGTGCGCCGCGGAGTCGCCCGGACGGGTCGCGATTCGATCGGTGATCGAGCCCTGGTGGTGAGCGGCCGGACGTCTCGGCAGGCGTTGCGAGGCCGAGTTCTCACCGAATGGAACGGCGGCGCGGCCGACGATTCGATCGGCTCGAGCGAGCCGACCCACAGGAGAGGGATCGGTTCATTCACCGCCCGGGTCGAGAGCAGCGAGCACGGAGCAACTGCCAACCTGCACATCGATCATCTCTCTCTGGCCGTTTTCGCGCCGTTTTTGCCGCTCGGTCTGGACACCTCTTCGGCGCACGTCACCGGCTCGATCCGCGCCGAGTTCAGCCCGGCGTCCGGTGACTCGATCGGCAACCGACTCGACCTCGGAGGTGCCGTCGAGCTACGCCATCTGCGGGTCGATGACCGGCGTCTGGCCCGCACCCGGGTCGCGCTCTCGGGCAACGCCGACTTCGCCGTGGCGATCGCCCGGTCACCGACCGGCGTCCACCTCGATATCGGCAGAATCCACTGGCGCATGGGCGAACTCGCCGCGCTGTTCGGCGGCGCCGTTTACTACCGGCTCGACAATCGACCCGACAGCGAATCGGGCCCCACCCCGGGCCGGGAGATGGCGCCGTCTTGGCTGCCCGACCGCGGCGCCCTGTGGCTGGCCATTCCCGCCATCGACTGCGGCAATGCCCTGAGCTCGCTGCCCCGGGTGATGCGCACCGAGCTGGCCGGATTGGACCTGGCCGGCCCTTTCGCAGCCTCGGCCGCATTGCGCTTCGACCGCGCTGATATCGACAGAATCGATCTCGACCTCGACATCCGCGCCGGTGGCTGCAAAGTCCTGCGCGAGGCCTGGCGGGCCGATCCGCGAACCCTGCTGGTCCATGCGGGCAGAAAAAACGCCGCTCTGGCCCGGCCGGGCCAGCCTCGCTACATCGCGCTCGCTCGCATGCCGCGTCATCTGGCCGGCGCATTTGTCGCTTCCGAGGACGCTCGCTTCTACCGCCACCGCGGCTTCGACGTGCACCAGATCGAGCGCTCGCTGGCGGTGGATTTGCGCGATGGCGCATTTGTCCGCGGCGGGTCCACGATCAGCCAGCAACTGGTCAAGAACGCGTTTTTGACCCACGACCGCAACCTCGCCCGCAAGCTCCAGGAAGCCGTGCTGACCTGGCGGCTAGAGGCTCATCTGAACAAGCAGCAGATCGTCGAGCACTATCTGAACATCATCGAACTCGGGCCCCGTATCTTCGGTGTCGAAGCGGCAGCCAGATACTGGTTTGGCAAAAGGGCAAGCCGACTCAGTGCCCGCGAAAGTGCCTTTCTGGCCGCGCTCGCCCCCGCACCGCGCACTCTCGGCGGACGCATCGCACAGCACGGCCGGATCGGCCCCGACATGAACCGCCGGGTTCACGCCGTCCTGCGGGCCATGCGGGAAAACCGCGTGCTTTCCCCAGCCGCCTACCGGCGTGCTCGGCGATCGCGAATCGCCCTGCGCCGCTCGCTCGAAAACCCGGCCCACCCCGTGGTAGCGCGCTCACACGCCGAGAAATAGTCGATTGCCGAAGTTCTGCTCGAGATCGGAGTCGAAGATCTTCTGCGCCGCAGCTTCGATGTCGTATGGCACACGCTTGAACTCGAACGTCTTCTCGTCGCTGTCGTAGATCGTATAGCTGGCTCGATTGTCGTAATCGCGCGGCTGACCGACAGATCCCACACTGACGATGTAGCGGTGATCAGGCCGGATGACGAATTTCTCGGCGACCACTTCGTACACCTCGGTGCGGGTGAGAGCAAACGACTTGCACAGATGAGAATGGCCGATAAACGTGACCGTGGCCAGCTCGTCCCAGATCTCCAGACAGCGAGCCGCCTGCTCGGTAGAGAAGATATATTCGAACTCCTCGAGATTGACCGGCGACCCGTGACAGAAGCTCACCTCGCCGTCCCGTACTTCATAAGGCAGGCTGCGCAGCCACTCCATGTTCTCGTCAGACAGCTGTCGGGCATGCATATCGAGGGCATTTCTCGCCGCATCGTAGTAGTACGAGTAGTCCATACGGCCGGCTACAGCCGCGTCGTGGTTGCCGAGTATGGTGAATGCAGCTACCTCACGGATCACATCGCAGCACTCGTTGGGTGATGCGCCGTATCCCACCGTGTCCCCAATGCAGACATACTTGTCGATTTGCTCGGTCTTGTAGGCATCGATGACTGCAGTCAGGGCTTCGATGTTGGCGTGTGTATCCGAGAAAATGCCTATCCGCATATAGCTATGCTCTCATCGACCTGCGAATGGCAGGTCAACTGGAAAATTCTATTGTACACGATCCGGAGGTCGTTTTCTGGGCAACTGTATGATTCTCATCTGTCGAAGTCGTCCGGTCCTCACAGACCCACATTCTCCCGTAACGCGATCTGGGGGGTTTGTAAAATCTCTGTGCGGCAGATCATCAGCGAGTCTGTTCGCCAGGCACGTATTTTTTGATACCTGGAGCGCCAAACTGAGCGGCCGGCCAACTCGCGCAGCCGGCTATTCGAGCGTCCGGTTATGGGACCGTCATCCCGCAGTGCGAGATGTCTGACATCGGGCACCGCTCACTCACCTCTACGTCGGTAATAAGTCGCTTTCATCAAGGACTTCGGCGCCTTCATCGTCGAATTCGCCATCGGCGACTTCCTCCAGATCGATCGCTTCGAGCAAGTCGGCCTCGTCGAGTTCGAGAGCGGGACTTGAACTTTCGCTGCCGTCGCTCGAACCCGGACCAGGCCTCTTGTTTTCGGGTTCCATCGCCTCGACCCCTGGCCTCGATTTCTCGACTGCGCGGAAGAACTCGCGGGAAAACGCGCGATTGACGGTCTGGTCCACCGGCGTATCGGGCCCCCGGACCTCCGCGTGCTCTCTCTGTATCGAGTCTCTCAGTTCCAGAGCGCGGCCGGCCACCCCGGCGGCGACCTGGTCGCGTCCTGCGGCCAGTTGCTCGACCTGGCGGAGACCTCCGCTCAGCGCGATATGAGACAGTGCCCAAGCCACGCGCTCGCGCTGGCCTGGATCGAGTCGGGAGAGGCGGCTGACCAGCGTCATGATCGCATTGGGTCCGGCAGTGCCAAACGCGCGCGCCATCTCTTTCCACAGCACCGTGGGTTCGGCGACGAGCTCATCGCCGAGCGCCTCGATGGCTGGCTCGCTGTTGAGCACTGCCATCGCCAGGGCGCATCCCTGTCGGATGTATGGCTTGCCGTTTTTGAGCCCTCGTTTCAACTCGGGTGTTACCGCATCGCCGAAATTGGCAATCGCGCCCAGTACGCGTACTGAAGCGGCACGATCCATCTGCTCGAGCGCGGCCATGACCGGCGCGATGGCGCGCCTTTCAGCGCGGCGGGCCAATTCCACGGCAGCATCGACCCGTGACCCGGGATCGGCGAGGCGCTCGATGAGTTCGTCGACGGCGGAATGGGCCGCGAAGTGCCGCATCGGTATCGCGCTCGAAGTCTCGCGGATGATGCCACTGACCGCCGCGCGGTGACCGCTGTCGATCGCTTCGGACCGTGCCATGTCGGAGGCGATGCCGTCCACGGGGTTGACGCCGACCATGGTGATCTCTTCGCCGGGTTCGATTTCTGTCGGGATGCCCAGGGCGGCGGCTTCTTTGTCGAGCGCTGACCAGTTGTCGTCGATCGCATCGGAGTCGAGATCGTTTTCGTCCGCACCATCGACAAATACGGCGAAGTTTCGCCGTATTGTTTTGATGAGGTATTTGCGCGAGCGGGACAGACCCTCGCTGACCGCGATCTGGGCCAGTCGAGATCCGAGCCAGATCCCGAAGACAATGGCTCGTTCGAGCACGCGGCGGCGCTGCTGGCGCCACAGCGTGATGGGATAGGAGCGGATGAAAAAGAGATAGTCCTCGCGTTTGGAGCTGGAAAAGCGATCGGCGATGGCCAGAGCGCGGCGCACCTCCTGGCCGGTAGAGCCCTTGACCAGCTTGTCCTCGCGAAACTCGTTTCGCTCGGGGTGAGTCCAGCCGTAGGCATCGTATGCCGGATCGGAAAACGCAGCGATGGCCCGGTCGTACGAGCGCTCCGATGGGATGATCTCGATCAGATGGCGGTCAGCTGCAGCCAGCACACTGCTCACATTGTCGCTGAGGTCAGCGGTGACCTCGCGTTCGTACACCGGCGAATAGTTTGTGTCGCGGACCTCGAGAGTCAGGTGGAATGTTTGCTTCAAGGCCAGGAGAACCTCGCGGTCGGTGCCGCTCACATCAAAAAGGACATCCACCGGGGGTTCACAGTCGGGCTCGCCGCGCAGGGCTGATGGGCTGCCGACGGCCAGATTGACCAGGGGATAGGACGGAAATCGGTGCAGCTGAACCCGAATCTCGACAGATCCGCGGCGCAACATCTCGATCACCCCGGCGGTCACGCTAACTCCGATTCGCACACGGCGCGAGCTGTCCACGGTTTTGAAGGTGCTCTGGCCCGACGCCTGCCAGCGCTCGACAGCCGGATCGACGTCCTTCTGCGCGCCCGGCTGGTGATCACTCTCGACCGCGACATCGCCCATCCCCAACTCGGTAACCGGCTCGCGGACCGTGGCCGCACGCAATTTTTCTGACGATTGCTCGGTTCTCAGCCAGATTTTTGACGACACATCCTGACGTCCTGGTAGGGAATGCGCGGCGGAGTTCCCACGCAGCGCGGAGACCGGTTGGCCGGCAATTCGGACCTCGTCCTCGGGGGCCGCTTTTGCCAGGAGCGTGTGGGTGGTGGCGAGTGCCCGCTCGAGCGCGCTTTGCGGATCGTCCGCCGGTTCCGGCACGGCATGCGGCACAGCGTCATCCTGGCCAGATTGGCCCGATGGTTGGGGAGCCTGGTCAACCGGCTCTGACCAGGAGGAGTTCGATCCTTCCGGCCAGTCGGGCGGCTCGTTTGCGAGAGATGCGGGCGGCCCGGGCGCTTTGTCAGCGTCGGGTGATCCCGCGGGTGAAGCCGCCATGCCGTGTTCGGAGCCATTGGGCGTCGATATCTGGTCCACCGCGCCTGTGGGCACTGTTTCGGCTCGCGTTTCATCGGCCGTCTGCTGGCGTTCTGGCTCTTCGCCGTGCTCCTGCGCTTGCTCGAATTCTTCCCAGCCCTGGGCCACCTCGTGTCGCCCGCGTGCTTGCTCGAGCTCTTCCCACTCTTCGGCCAGTTCGCCTTGTTCTTGCTCGAGCTCCTCCCACTCTTCGGCCAGTTCGCCCGGCGCCTTCGGCTCCTGGCTGAGTTCATCCCACTCCTGGGCCAGTTCGCCTTGTTCTTGCTCGAGTTCCTCCCATTGCCCGGCGACTTCGCCTCGCTCGTCGACGTCGCCGCTGTACTGCTCGCCGTCTTGCTGGACGGCGTCGCCGTGCTGGACCAATTCTGTCCGGGCCTGCGCCAACTCGTCTCGCTGCCCGGCCAGTTCGGCCCGGACCTGCTCTACGTCGTCTCGCTGCTGGACCAGTTCGGCCTGGGCCTGCTCCAGCTCATCCCAGTGCTGGGTCAGCTCGCGTTGCGCTTGCTCCAGCTCGTCCCAGTGCTGGGTCAGCTCGGTCTGTGTCTGCTCCAGCTCGTCCCAGTTGCGGGCCAGCTCTGCTTGCCCTTGCGCCAGCTCGTCCTGTTGCCCGGCCAGCTCTGCTTGCCCTTGCGCCAGCTCGTCCTGTTGCCCGGCCAGCTCTGCTTGCCCTTGTGCCAGCTCGTCCTGTTGCCCGGCCAGCTCTGCTTGCCCTTGCGCCAGCTCGTCCTGTTGCCCGGCCAGTTCTGCTCGCCCTTGCGCCAGCTCATCCTGTTGCCGGGCCAGCTCTGCTCGCCCTTGCGCCAGCTCATCCTGTTGCCGGGCCAGCTCTGCTCGTCCTTGCGCCAGCTCGTCCTGTTGCCCGGCCAGTTCTGCTCGCCCTTGCGCCAGCTCGTCCCGCTGCCGGGCCAGCTCTGTTCGCCCTTGCTCCAGCTCGTCCCGCTGCCGGGCCAGTTCTCGATTGCTGTCAGCTTCGCGTGCCTCCATCTCGATGCGCTGGCGTTCCAGCTCGCCGCGCCTTCGTTCGAGCTCATCGTCTTGTCGCTCCACTTTGTCGCGCAGCTCGGCGACTTCGCGTGCCATTTCATCTCGGTCGGCCAGCTCGGCACGCAGGCCGATCACCTCGTTTTCCAGCTCGGCGTGGGCCTGTTCGCGGGCTTTTTCGGCGTCTTTTTGAGCGATCAGCTGATTGAGTGCGTCCGTACCGAAAACTACATCAAAATCGATAACATATGATGGAACTGGAGCGGGATCGCGGGCCAGCTCTTGAAGCAGGGTCACCCGCTCCTCGAGTTCGCGGTGACGGGCGCTCTGCGACATGACCAGAACAAAAAGGGCCCGGTCGGGATCGTGATATACCACGGGCATATCGATTGGCACGGGTGCATCACTGGTCGGACAGTTCACTGTATTGATTGGACCGAGCGGATCATCTGGCTCGGGATTGCACAGGCGCCGCGCCAGTTCGGGCTCTGCGCTCACATCGATGCTGCGGTAGATCTCCGCTGTGATGCGTGTGCCGCACGGACAAGTGTAGTGAATCTGCACCGTACATGTGCGGCCGGCTGCGCCGCGGTACACGCGGCTCGATGCGTCAACCGACGTGCGCCCTGCCATAATCTGGCTCTATCATAGCTCGGGTCGCAGATGAGATGGAGAATGACCGACGTGAATCACAAGCCCAAATCCACCGCCGCGGCGGGACACCGGCCGGCGCCCCAACCGATCGGCGAATTTGCCGCTCAGGCAGCCGACTATGTCCGCGCTGCTGTGGGTATAGAGCTCGACTACACCAGTGAGACTCTGCCGTTGGTCGACCATTACCTGCGCGGCGTTCCCAGCCAGCAGCCCGAGCTCGTCGAGCTCGTCATCACCACGGCGGGCGCCTACTTCGGCGAGGTGGTGCGCCGCAGACTGGGCGGCCGATGGCAGCTGGTAGCCGAAAAACCGACTCAATGGCGCATGATTCTGCCCATTGGTCTGTCGATTTGCCCGGCCGGTATCGCCGCTGCAGTCATCGCACAAAGTGATGATCTGGACGACCTCGACACCGGTCTGGACGCACCCGATCCGATCTGGCCTGTCCTGGAAGCGGCTCTCGAACGCATGAGCCAGGTGACGACCGACGAGTATTTTTCGCTGTGCGGCCGGCTCGACACGCTCGAGCATCTGCAAGAAGTCCTCGCCGCCGCGCTGGCCCGGACAATGGAATAGTCGGCCACGCCGCCCGCGCAGCCAAGGCGGCGTGCGCCACTCGAGATACCGGTCACGGCGAGGACGAGCCAAATCTGCCCAATCGATCTATCGATGCCGTGCTTCGACGCGATCCGTGCGAAAAGATGAAATGGTGCTGTTTTGCGGCTGCTGGCACTCGATCTCATTGCCCGGTACCCCGACACGCCATCGATGAACAAGGCGGTATTCATCGCGACGATCAAGGCGATTTCGCGGATTGAATGCATCGGATCCCGCGATGAGGCCAGTCGTGAGCCAGTATGAAGCAAGTGGCGGCCCGAGCTGGTCCGATGCTATAAGCGAGATGTGCAGCCGAGGGCCATCTTTCTGAAAAACCTGCGTTGTTTCGCTGGACGGCACCGAATCGAGCTGCGCCCATTGACTCTGGTCTACGGCGAAAACAACGTGGGCAAGAGCGTGCTTTTGCGCGCGATCAAGCTGTTGGCTGATACGGTGGCGAGCTTGGATGAACCACTGGCCCTCGGATCGCCAGTCGCGCGCGGTGCCAGCTTTGACCAGCTACGGTGTCGGCTGGAGGATCCCCATTGGTACGATGAACCAGCAGACGGCCCTCAGTACGGCGATCCTGCCATAGGTCTAGGCCTGGAATGGCAGAACGGTCCACTTCGCGAGGCCACCTTTGAATGGGTCGGCCATGGGCGCTCCGACCAGATTGCGGTCCCTGTTCTGTCCCGACTCGAACTTGAAGGACCAGAAGTGGCCCGATTGCGCTTTCAAAGGCGTCGGATTCGTTCTGATACAGACCGAGGGCGATACAGCATTGGCTACGAGATCGACGACGGCCACCTCGAACCGCGAATCCAGGACAAGATATCATTCGATGGGCCATTCCCCGTGGCTCCCGATATTCCGCGTCTCGCGGCAGCCCAATCGCATTTGCGAGCCTGGGCGCGTTCAGTCGACTGGCTGAGCGCCGACCGGCGGCCGCAGCTCATGGGTCTAATCCAGCCCAAAGGCGGACACACCCGGCTCAAGGCCCAGGGTCGCAATGTTCTCGACATCCTGACCCAGCGCGAAGATGTTAACCGTTGGCTAAATGAGCGGGCTTCAGAACTGCGCAGCGAAGCCGAGCTGGTTTTCGAGGCCGGGCAGAGTGGTTCCATCACAGGGTTGGTTCCCGCAGTGACGATTCGCGTCACTGCGGACGCCGTCGCCCCCGAGTGGTACGCAATGGCTCGGTGCGGCTGTCGTAGAACGCAACTCAGGGGCGTTTCATCAGCTGCATCGGCGGTGCATGGAAAATTACGTACCGCCGCGGTTACTGAGTCTGTGGGTAAATCGCAGGAGTTCGGGCATGAGGCGGCGAGAACGGCGACGCACGTTGACCAAGTACTGCAATATGCCAGCCAAACTGCGGCATCATTACCATCTGCGACAGGGGTTGGCAAAAGATCGCAAGAATGGCCCTATTCACCGCGACTATGAGCCCCATGCGAGGTCTGGAGTATTGGAAGAGGGGTTTGGCGACAGTATCAGCCTCGGCGACGCATGGACCTGGTTTCCCAGCGAGCATAAGCGACCGATTCCCGAGTCATGGCTGGTGGAGGACGGCTCGCACGCGGAGCTACACAGCTTGGTGAAGAGTATCCTGGAATGGATTTAAACCGTGTCGGCGCCGTCCTATCTCAGTAATCCCAGCCTGCTACGCATTCCAGCGCTGCTGCGTGAGGTCTATGCCGGCAACATGCGAGTTCCGCGTTTTCAGCGGCCCTTCATTTGGAAGCCGGAACAGCGATTGGAGCTATTCGACAGCATCTATCGCGGTGAGCCCATTGGCAGCATTTTGGTGTGGCGGACCAGCAAGCAAGAGCTACCTTGCTACACGTGGCACGGACCGGCCGTGGTTTTCGAAGCAAGGGCTGAATCTGCGCCGGAGTACGTGCTGGACGGCCATCAGCGACTGAATACACTCTACCACGGGTTGAGCGCCGGATTGATTGCATCGATCGAAGAGGAGACGAATGCGTACGACGAGCCTGTTTCGGGACAAGGAGAAGTTCCCGAGGGAGGTCCGGTATTTTTCGATCTGGAAAAAAGGGAGTTTTCGCTGTGGAAACCCCGTGGTGACCCGCCGTTGAGCTGGTTGCCCATGGCATTCGTGTTTGATGCCTACCGAATGGACGAGTATCGAGCGACACTGCGCGACCAAAAAAATCCCAGCAAGCAACGAGAGTGGTACCGGCTTACGCAGAAGGTCTCATCGCAGTTTACAGACTATACGATCCCTGTCATACCACTGGTCACCGAAGACCAAGAGCATGCCATTCGCAGTTTTTCCCGAATCAACAGCGGGGGGACCCCGGTGAGTGAAGCCCATTTTCTGAGCGCACTGACCTGGACCCGACACTTCGATTTAAACGAGGGGCTCGAAGAGGTGCGAAGCGCACTAAGAGAAGCCGGTTGGGGCGATATCAAACTCGATGTGATGGTACGGACCGGCAAGGCACTCCTCGGCAAGGAGCTGTACCAGAATGACCAGGACGTCGTTAGTGCCTTCAAAAAGCGACCTGCGATCGTCGACGACATCAAAGGCGCGCTGTCGCGACTGGTCGACTTTCTCGCCGAAACACCTGAGCCGCGACAGAATGTCGTGACTCCTGCTCGTATTATGGGTCCCGGTGTCCTTCCCTATGATCTACAAGCTGTATTTTTGGCTGACGCCCTACAGACGGATGCGTCACCTGCCCTGCATGGGGAACCAGTAGCTCGACTTCGCGAGTGGTTGTGGATTACCTCGCTGGGCGAGTATTTTTACAGCGTCAAGTACAGACAGCTCCGCCGCACCACGGCCCATCTGGTCGACGTACTGGCCGGCAATACCGAGCCCGCACCCGAAGACCTCGATTCGCCGATCGTCTGGAAACCGCGATTCGATTTCCGTTCGGGCCGCAGCCGGTTTCTCTGTTTGTTGATGGCGGGCCTGGGACCACGAGACACGGACGACAAAGCCGTATCCGCTGACATGCTGCTGGCCCAGCTCGGTCGAGAAGCTGCCGTGCGATTGTTCACCAAGAGGGAGCTCGGGACCGGCACATCGGCCAAAGACCGGGCCGATTCGCCCGGCAATCGCATTTTGGTCGATCCGCGCCAGTCCGGCAAACTCAAGCGCCGGCTGCAGCGCCAGCCCGATACCTTAACGCCGGGCTTCTGGCTCAGTCATGGTTTCAACGACCAGGCGCGCGACGCAGTCCTGCGTGGCGATTGGACGGATGCCATCAATGAGCGCAATGCGGTTCTCGAGCACGTGGAATGCACATTTGCCGAAAGCCTGGGCATCGAGTACGAACGCTCGACATCCCGGGCTTCCCGCTTCGATGCGTTTTTGCGCCAAGCGCTCGCCCCATGAGCCTGCGCTCGGCTACTTTAGACGATCGGCCGGTTTGGCGCTCTTAGAGCCGGTCCAAAAACTCTCCGCGTCGCCAGAGCGGCGATCCATCACCGCCAGCGGGCTTGCTCGTCGGTCAAATACACCCAGTATTCTCCACTCCTCGCGCACCCACTGGCGGCGCGCCTCGTCGCTCTGGCTCGG
>JAKSDA010000333.1 GCA_022360315.1 Pseudomonadota bacterium | reverse complement strand
GGCACGTTTCAAACCTACACTGCCACCTGGTTGCGGATATACCAGAGCGAGCTTGCTTCCGCTCCCATTGCCACCCGGGAAGAACGCGAGCGCCAGCGCGCCGAGCGAGCCGAGCAGCGCACTGCGCTGGAACGGCAGCGTGCCGAACGAGCCGAGCAGCGCGCTGCAGACGCACAAGACGAAATTGCACGCCTTCGCGCCCTGTTGGATGCGAAGAACGAGTGACCGCCTCGCTTGCTACTCTTCACTGTGCGACACTGTACAGTCGCAATGTATTCTGTTCAGGTGAGATTATACGGAGTGAGCTCAACAACCAAGTCATTGCTCCAGTTGTATTTTTTGTTCATAAGACCTCGGATGGTGTCCACCAGTTCCAGCTCATCGTCTCGGTCCACGAAACGAGCGACTGCAGGAGTGAGCGGCCGACGGTCGGTTTCTACCTCGCGCTGTCCGATGCTGAACGCGACGTTCGGGTCGTTTGCGATATTTTTGACCCAGTTGGCCCGCTCACCGTGCTCCGATACCAGGTAATACCGCCCACCGTGTTCGACAAACCAGATCTCGATTTTTCGCGCTTGGCCGGTCGTGCGCCCAGTCGTTGTCAGGTATAGAAAATGTTCTGCCATTTTGCACAGTCATTCATGGAATCAGTTTGTTGAACGCCGATTGCAGCCAATTCGATAAGGCGGTGGTCGACTCTGCCGCCCACACCAATACATCTGTATCGAGACGCTCGCTGAGGTAATCGACACTGTTGATGATGCGAATCGGCCGCCGTCTGCCGGTTTTTTTCCGCCGCTCGTTTTCTTTTTCGATCCAGTCGAGAATCTCGGGCAAGGCTATTACGGTAACCCGGTAGGTATCGTGCATGAGTACCACGGCGCGACCCTCCAGATGCTTCAGTTTACCGGTTATGAACCGAACCATCCGCTTGGAGCTGTGGTGACGCCACTCCTGAGCATCAATGTCCCAGTGGGTGTGGTCGAGAGAGCGCTCGGCCAGCATGCGCCGCAATCGCTGGCACTTCGAGCCGTACGGAGTCCGAAATAGAATGATCGGCAGCCCGGTCAATGCCCGGTAGGCGCGTCTGTTCTCGTCGATCTCCCGCGCCGCCTGGTCTTCGTCAATAGCACAGAGGTTCTGATGAGATACGGTGTGGTTGGCGATCAGGTGTCCCTCGCGTACGGCGCGGCGGACCACCTCGACATGCTCGGCAGTCTTGCTGCCGCGTGAAATACGCCAGCCAACCCAAAAAAAGATCGCCTTGATACTTCGCTTGCCGAGTTCGTCCAGGATGGCAGGAGTATGTCTTTCGTGTGGCCCGTCGTCGAAGGTAAAGAGGACTTCGGGGTCCCCGCTCGACGATTCACCTCCGGCCGGGGTCGGCCAACCCGCATGCGCGAATAACGACGACACGGTCACGCCGAGGGCGAGAGTGCCTGCGAAGAGCAACCTGGCGATGGCTGCACGGCATTTTCGACCTATCGGCGTCCGCGCGACAATCGAGCGATAACGATAGCTGCACACTAGAAGGGAATGTCGTCGTCGGGGCCACTGCCGTAATCGCCGCCGCCGCCACCGCCATAGCCGCCACTACCGCCACCGTATCCGCCGCCGTCACTGCCGCCGTATCCGCTGCCACTGCCGCCGCCACCACTGCCGCCGTATCCGCTGCCACTGCCGCCGCCGTATCCGCCGCCGTCATATCCACCGCCACCGCCCGCGTTGCCACCATACCCGTACTCCGGCTCGGCCGGAGGTGGACCCTCGACTGCAGGACGGCCAGGACTGTCACCGCGCCCGCCCAAAAACTGGACGTCGTTGGCGATCACTTCAGTCGTATAGCGTTTGTTGCCGTCTCTGTCGTCCCAGGAGCGTGTGCGCAGGCGACCCTCTACATAAACGAGTCGTCCTTTGCTCAGATACTTGCTGCACGTCTCGGCGCGTTTGCCCCAAACCACGACGCGATGCCACTCCGTGCGTTCTTGCCGCTGGCCGCTCTTGTCGGTCCAAGATTCGTTGGTGGCCACTCTGAGCTCGCATACGCCGGAGCCGCTGGGTGTATAGCGCATATCGGGGTCGGCCCCGAGGTTGCCGACCAGTATCACTTTATTGACGCCGCTGGCCATTGCCGTCTTCCTGGTTATCGTACGTTTATCCGGATAACGCGCCGGATAATGTCCCGGACAATCCGGATCTGGAGGTGGTCCTTGTTCATCTCGACCGGCGGACGCTACCACGTTTCTCTGACAACGACGGCTCGGCAGGAGAACCGAGCTCTATATCCGCGAAAAATCTTGAGTCGTAGTGACGGCTCGGCGTATGACTCGTGGCCTATGTACCGAGACCTATCGGTGGCCGTCGTGATTCCGGCGTTTAATGAAGAGCGGGCGATCAGCCACACTCTTCGCGATGTACCGGAGTTCGTCGACCGAGTCATCGTGATAGACGACGCCTCGAGCGACGCGACCGCCTCGATCGCACAACAGCGGGCATTGTGCGGAGATGTCGAATCGCTGGAAATCGTTCGCCATCCGATTAACTGCGGGGTGGGTAGAGCGATTGTGACCGGATACCACCGGGTTCTGCACGGTGGCCTGGATGTGGCTGTCGTCATGGCGGGCGATGGCCAGATGGACTCGGCCGACCTCACCTCTCTACTCGATCCGATCGCCGACGGTCGCGCCGACTACACCAAGGGAAATCGTTTCCTGCATCGAGATGTCTGGCGCGTCATGCCGCCATCGCGCATCGTGGGCAATATCTTGCTCTCCACTGCGACCAAGATAACCAGCGGTTATTGGCATGTATTCGACTCCCAATGTGGATATACAGCGATCACGCGCCATGCTCTCGAGCAGATCGACCTCGAGCGAGTGTTTAGTCGTTACGGTTATCCCAATGATGTGTTGGCCAGGCTGCACGCGTCGGGCATGCGTGTCGTGGACGTGCCAGTGAGGCCCATCTACGGACCCGATTGGAAAAGCGGTATCCGATTGCATACGGTCATTCATCCGGTTGCATTTGTGCTCTTGCGGTCGTGGACGGCTCGGCTGGTCGTGGAGACGGGCCATCGATTGCGCCGCAGTCTGCCGCAGCCGGGAAATAATCCTTCTCGAGTAGTTGTGCGCGAGTAGTTGTGCACACTGCCCATGGTCCCGTGCGCATCGGAGTGATCACGACATCGTACCCTCGCTGGCGCCACGATCCGGCGGGCAATTTCGTGGCTGGCCACGTGGCCTGGCTGCGCCACTGCGGTCATCAGGTCGAGGTGATATGTGCCGGAGATAGCACGCCAGAGCACGAGCGGTGGCAGCCAGATGTCGGCCTTTTCCCCGTACCGTCCCCGCCCGGCCTCTTCTATGCCGGTGGGGCGCCCGACGCGCTCGCGAGTCGCCGACGATTGTTCGTCAGAGCAGCTCGCTTCACCGCATCGCTCGCCCGGGCTGTAGCCCGGCGTGCTGTGACCTGGGATATGGTTTACGCGCACTGGCTCGTGCCCTGCGCAGTGGCCGCTGCAATGGCCCCGACCTCGGCCCCCATCGTGGCGATTGCTCACTCGGGCGATGTACACCTGGCCCGCCGCATCGGGCTGGTCACCCCGCTCGCCGCTGCCTTCGCGGCCCGCCGCATCCGTCTCGTGTTCGTATCCGATTCACTGCGTCAGGGGTTTGTCGAGCAAGTTCGTCCAGCTCGATTGCGCCACCGGATCGAGGGCCTGTCAGCGGTGGTCCCCATGGGAGTCGATCTCGATCATTTTCGCTCGCTCGGCGCCAAGAGTGATCGATTGGCCGGCTGTCCGGCCGTTCCGCTCGGTGGGAACTCCGCTTCGCATTCCTTGCCGGAACCTCAGCCGGCCCAACTGGCCGGTCGCCCGACCGCTCACCCGAGGCCGGGCCCGACGGCTGCCGGTCTCACCGTACTGTTTCTCGGTCGCCTCGTGCCCATCAAAGGAGCCCACGTTCTGATCGCCGCGGCCACTGATCTTGCCGCTCTGGTCGGGTCGCCAGTCCGTATCGTGGTGGCTGGTGACGGGCCGGAGAGAGCCCGGCTGGAATGCCTTGCCGCCGAGCTGACCGATTGCGCCATCGAGTTCGCCGGCGAGGTTGGCGGAGACCGGCGCGATCGCCTGCTGGCCCGAGCCGATGTGCTCGCCATACCCTCGGTACCCGTCGCAGGAGAGCGCAGCGAAGGATCCCCGGTGACTGCACTCGAGGCCATGGCCGCAGGGATCCCTGTGGTCGCCTCGCGAACCGGTGGCCTTGCCGAACTGCCGGCAAATGCCGTGTACCTGGTGCCACCCGGCGATTCTCGCCAACTCGCCAAAGCGATCGCCAATCTGTGGCAAGACAAGGCGTCACGCCGCCGGCAGGTCGAAAGCGCACTGAGCCATGTCGAAAAACTGGATTGGTCGATCGTTGGCCCACTCTTAAGCTGGCCTACCAGGCGATCAAACAGTGTGCAATGATGGGAAATCTACGATATGTTGAGTGAATTTCCGATGCGAACGAGGTTGCGCAGCAACGCACTAGTGCCACTCGAATTACGCACTGAGGGGTGTCGTGATTGGTCTGTAGGGAAAAGTAGCTTTCGGCATCGGGCACGAGTTTCCCAATGGTTGCTTGACTGTCACATTTGGGTCAGGAATGGTGGTTCGATCTATACATTGGGTATGCTTACTGCATATCAGCATACTTTGTGGTTTGCTATGACGTCTCGGTAGTCGTCCCTTTCAGGGACGATGAAGAAGTAATCGGGGCATCGGTTGCCGGTCTGGCGCGATATCTCCGCAAGCAGAAGTACTCATTCGAGATTGTTGCCGTGGACGACGACTGCGGCGACAATTCGGTCGCGTTGTTGGCCCTCATACGGGCTGATCATCCCGAGTTGGTCATGGCCAATTCCACGGGTCGCGGCCGGGGATATCAGACTGGGGTGCGCATGGCCCAGGGCCGTGTGGTGTGGTGCGTGGAGCCTGGCGCCGCGCTTGCCGCATTGGGTTCGTTCGAGGCTGCCTATTGCCGGATTGCCGGTGGTGAGCTGGATGTTCTGGTCGTTGATGGGTTTGTGTTGGCTCGTCGCAATCGTGTTCTGCCCATCGTCGATCGAGTCAAGGGCTACGGAAGCGGATTTCAGCGGCAGCTCGTCCAGCGATCGGAACAGCGTCGCCTTTCAGTAGACGGTCCCATGCAGGGGGGATTGTCGCGCCGTGCCGTGCAGCTGGCTGCAGCGTTGTGGCAGGGTCGAGGACTGGCGGTGTAGCGCTCGACTCGAGCCATCGTCTCATCGCGTGCTGCGGTCGCGGTCGCTCCCGAAATCGCTCGAAAGCTGCGACCTTGCAGCGGCGCCAGCTGCTATAGTGCCAAAGTATGTTCTGGATCGGCGCGATCGTCGCCCTCAGCATACTCATCATTGTCCATGAGTCCGGCCACTACTTTGTCGCCAAGTGGTGTCGGATGCGTGTCGACCGATTCAGCCTCGGCTTTGGCCCGGCCCTGATCGGGTGGCGGCGCAAGGGTACTTTATTCCAGGTGGCGCCGATTCCGTTTGGCGGTTTCGTCGAGATCCGGGGCATGAACATCGCCGAGGAGGTCGATCCGGACGATCGCTATGCCTACCCCAATCGTCCGGTCTGGCAGAGGTTTCTGACTATTTTTGCCGGGCCGGCGACCAACTATCTGTTTGCCATCGTCCTCGCGTTTGTATTGTTCAGTACTGCTGGAATCGAGACCGGCAACGTCTGGTACTCGATCTCCGAGGTTCACGAGACCCACGACGCCCACGGCAAGCTCGAATCGGGGGATCGCATTGTTTCCATCAAGCTCGCGGGGGCCGATGAGCCGGTTCCGCTGGGAACGCCGGGTTATGGCCTCATCGAGGTCGTGCAGTCCAGCAAGGGAGAAGAGCTGGAAATCGCAGTCGATCGAGGTGGTCGGGCGCAGAGCTTCAAGATTCGGCCCAAGCTGGATACGATAACTGCGAGAGACCCGAACACGGGTGAAGAGCGCAAGGAACAGCGATATTTGCTCGGCATTACTATGGAGGCTCACGCCGAACGGGAGGAGGTTGGCATTGGCACCGCGGTGGCACAGTCTCTCTACTATCCGGTCAGGCAGACCGAGCGGATCGTGTCCGAGCTCTATCTGATCATCACTGGTAAGCGCGAAGGCGAGCTCACCGGTCCGGTTGGCATTACCAAGTACATAAAGAATGCGATCGAGACCGGCTGGATCAATGCTCTGTGGTTGCTCATGGTCCTCAACGTCTACCTCGGCCTGTTTAACCTGTTTCCGCTCCCGGCCCTCGACGGCGGTCGCCTGGCATTTTTGGTCTACGAGATGGCGACGCGCCGGCGGGCCAATCCCAAGATCGAAGCGCCGGTTCACATGGTCGGCATCATGATTCTGATGTTGGTCTTGGTGGTGGTGACGTTCAAGGATTGCGCGGGATTGTTCGGCTGACTGGCGGAGGGACTTGTTGCCCGATCTCGAGCCCACACCCGAGTTTTTCGAGCGCATCCCAACCGAGCCCGGCGTCTATCTCATGAAGGACCGCTCGAGTCGTGTCGTCTATGTCGGTAAGGCCAAAAATTTGCGCAGCAGGGTTCGGCAGTATTTTCGCACCGGCGGAGACGCGCGTTTTTTCGTGGCCGCCGGTTTGCTCCGCCGGGTTCTCGCCGACATCGAAACAGTCGTAGTTGCCAATGAGAAAGAAGCCCTGCTCCTAGAAAATCATCTGATCAAAAAGCATCAGCCGCGCTTCAACGTCAATCTGCGCGACGACAAGCAGTATTTGGTGTTGCGTATCGACCCCAGGTCCCGGTATCCACGGGTTGAAGTGGTGCGCAACATCAAGGACGACGGGGCGCGATATTTCGGGCCCTATCACTCGGCGACCTCGTGTCGCGAGACATTGCGCACGCTCAATCGGCATTTTCAGCTCAGAACGTGTACCGACCGTGTTCTCGATGCGCGGACCCGTCCGTGTCTGCAATATCAGATCAAGCGTTGTCCCGGGCCCTGTGTATTTCCAGTCGCCGAGGAGACTTACGGCGAGCAGGTCGAGGACGTGATGATGTTTCTCCAGGGCAAGAACGATCAGCTGGTCGCCCGGCTGCGTCGGCGCATGATCGCCGAGGCCGACAACGAGGAATTCGAGGTCGCAGCTCGGCTGCGCGACAAGATTGCCGCCATCGAAAAGACTCTGGCCGAGCAGAATGTGGTCCAGGAGCAATTTGTCGATCAGGACGTCTTTGGTATGTGGCGGGAGGACGATGTAGTCGAGGCGGTGGTTTTATTCATTCGCAACGGCAAACTGGTCGGCCGGCGCAGTTTTCGCGAGCGCGATCGCGAATTTCCCGACTCTCAGGTTTTGAGCGAGTTTGTCCAGCAGTATTATGCCACTGGTACGTTTGTGCCCGACGAGGTCATCGTGGGGCACGAGGTCGACGACCGTGAGCTGATTGCCGAATGGCTGGCCGGTTTGCGCGATCGCAAGGTCAAGATCATTTACCCCAGGCGCGGACCTCGCACCAAATTGGTCGCCCTGGCCAACAAGAATGCGGCAGCGTCGGCGGCGTCCCGACAGAATCGCGACAAAGACACCCTGGCCGCTCTGAACAAGCTCAAGGAGCGCCTGGCCCTGAAGCGTTTGCCGCGGCGCATCGAGTGTTTCGACATCGCCCATATTCAGGGTGCGGCCACAGTCGCCTCCATGGTGGTTTTTGCCGATGGCACACCCGATCGCTCGCTGTATCGCAAGTTCAAGGTCAAGTCGGTGGGCAACGATGATTTTGCGGCCATGTATGAGGTATTGTCGCGGCGTTTCAAGCGTGCCCTGAAAGGTGACGACGACGCCTGGCAAGAGCCCGATTTACTGGTGGTGGACGGTGGCAAGGGTCAGCTCGGTCAAGCGATTGCCGCGCTCGGCGACCTCGGTATCAGAATCACCGCCGAGAAGGGTTTTGACGTCATTGCCCTGGCCAAGGAGCGCGACGACATCCGGGGCACGTCCCAGCCCGATCGGGTATTTCTGCGCAATCGCAAGGAGGCGGTCAAGCTGAGGCCCAATACCACCGAGCTTTTCATGTTGGCGCGGATTCGCGACGAGGCGCATCGTTTTGCCAACACGTTTCACCGCCAGCAGCGCAAGCGTGCCACACTGCGTTCGAAGTTGGACGATATCCCGGGAATTGGCAGTAAACGGCGTACCGAGTTATTGCGCCATTTCGGCAGCGTCAAGGCCATTCGGCAGGCCACCATAGATGAGTTAGCCGAAGTGCCCGGGATGACTCACCGTGCCGCACAAGCTGTGCGGCGTCATTTTGATAGCTAGCCCGGATTATTCATCACGGCACCGTCGTCGGTCATGGCCTCTATCAAAAACATTTCCACTGGCAAGTCTTATACGCTCACTCCGTCGTTTATCATCGGTCGCGATTCTGTATGTACTCTGAGGATCATGAGCCGGCTGGTATCCCTGGAACACGCAGTGCTCAGTTGGGGCAATTCGGGTTGGCAACTGCGCGATTTGAACAGCAAAAATGGCACCTTTGTCGACCAACGTCGACTTGTCCCGGGCGAGCAGGTTCGGGTAACGACCGGTTCGGAGATGGCATTTGGCGACCTGGCGGAGCAATTTGTAATGACCGACGATGCAGCGCCAGTGGCTTTTGCCCGGACCAGCGATGGCAAGCGGCGCGATGCCGACAGCGATGGCATTTTGTTTTTGCCCGATCCTGAGAATCCCGAGCTAGTTGTCTACGAGGACAGGCCCGGGCATTGGTTGGCCGAAGTACCCGATGGCACCAGCCGGGCCGTGAAGGATCAAGAAAGGCTGAAGATCGGCAGTCGTTATTGGCTGCTCACGTTGCCCATCGTCCGTGAGAAAACTCTGCAGCCAGGGAAAGGTCCCCTGCTACTGAGCGACCTGGAGCTTCGCTTCACGGTCAGTCTCGACGAGGAATTCGTCCAGATCGAGATCGTCGATCGAGGCCGGGTGATCTCTTTGAATCCGCGTTCGCACGGATATCTGCTGCTCACGCTGGCCCGGGCACGCTTGCAGGATCGGGACGGGATCTTGCCCGATTCGGAGCACGGCTGGCTGGGAGTTCCCAGGGTGGCGGCGATGCTTCACACCACGGAGGTTCAGATCAACGTGCTGATTCATCGGGCGCGGCAGCAATTCCGACAAGCCAGCGTGGTGGGTGCCAAAGATGTAGTACAGCGGCGTCTGCGTGAGCGCAAGATGCGGCTGGGTGTGGGCCAGATCGAGATCGTCCAGGGCAAGGCAATGGGCAATCCACTCGAAGAGTAGCCGAAAAGCTGGTATCGTCGGAACTGGTGCCGAAGAGGTATAGCGATCGGTCGCGGGTATTCTCATCGGACTCGGCATCCGACAGATGGAGGTAATCGATGCGAGCTATGATGTCGAAGCAGCCGAAGATCTGGCTCATCGCTACACCACCGCACCGTCGCTGCCAACGGCCGCCGAACTCGATCCCGGGATAATGGCCCAGCTCCGCACGATGCTCGCCATGACCAGCGCCAAGCACGCAAAATACTACAGCGAAGACAGCCCGTATCAACGAGCCATCTGGTTCGGCCAGGGGCTGGGCCGGGCCACTGTCGGGTTTACAGAATCAATGTCTGTCATGGGGCCAGCCCGCAATACAGTCTCGTTTAAGCCGTTCCCTATGGACGGGTTGCCCGACGTTACGCTGTTTTATTCCGATCTCGTCGGTATCAACAGCAAGGTCATCGATCCCGACAAGAGAGCCGCAGCGATCGAGCTGGCCAATCTCCTGGCCTCGCCCGACTTTCTCACTGCCAGTTTTGGACCGAGCCCGGATGCACCTGTCCCGCAGTATCTCATGCCCGTCCGCAAGAGCGTGTTTCAGCGCCTCGCCGCGAAATTTCCGCTCTATGGCCAGATGTACACCATGGCGACCACAGTGCAGCCTCGTCTCTTTCGCCTGGGTCCTGGCTCTCGTCCATGGCTCGAAGGCACCAAGAGCTCGATTCGCGCCGAGGTTTTCGAGGCTCCAATCTGCCAGCCATGATGAGAAGCACGCCGGATCGAGATCGTCCAGGCCGTTCAGTTGGCCCTGATCTCCTTGTGTTCACCAGCGGGCTGATTTTCTGCTATTTGGGGCAGATCGGCTCGAAGTCAGTGCGCAGCGTGCCGATCAGGTCGGCGATCCGGCCGACCTCCAGTTCGCTGGCCAATGCGCTCAAATCGCCGATGATGCGTACGGCACAGTCAGGGTCGGCAAAGTTGGCGGTGCCAACCTGAACGGCCGTGGCCCCGGCAACGAGAAATTCGGCTACGTCTTCAGCTGTAGCAATGCCGCCAATGCCGCAAATCGGCACGCCGAGATCGGCACGCGCCACCTGATAGACCATGCGAAGTGCAATTGGTTTGATCGCCGGCCCGGACAGGCCGCCAAACACCGTGGCAATGCGCGGCCGTCGTTTGCGTACGTCTACACCCATGGCCGTGATCGTATTGATGATCGACAGGCCGTCGGCTCCGCCTTCAACGACTGCGCGAGCCAGCGCCACGATGTCAGTGATGTTGGGCGTGAGCTTGACCCACATGGGCAAGTCGGTGACCTGACGACAGGCTTGCACGAGCGCTCTGGCCACATGTGGGTCGGTTCCGAATTCCACCCCGCCTTTTTTGATGTTGGGACAGCTGATGTTCATCTCCAGCGCGTCCACCCCGCCGACGTCGCGGGCAATAGCGTCGAGGCCAGCAGCGCACTCGACGTATTCGTCAAATGTCTCGCCGAAAAAATTGACCACTGCGCAGGTATCGAGCGAGCCGAGATACGGCGCCTTGTCGCGTCGAAAACCCTCCAGACCGACGTTTTCCAGTCCGATCGAATTGATCATGCCGGACGCGGTTTCGCACATGCGCGGTACTGGGTTGCCGAAGCGCGGTCGAGGCGAGATTCCCTTGGTGACGACTCCACCCAGCGCGTCGACATCGGTAAGCGCCTCGAACTCGGCAGCATAGCCAAATGTGCCCGAGGCAGTGAGAATGGGGTTCTTGAGCGCGAGTGCACCAAACTGGACGGACAGGTCGATTGCCCGGGTGCCGCGATCGCGTTGTGAGCCGGCCAGGCGTTGTGTCGTAGCCATGGGATGTACAGCTTGCCTCGTATTGAATCAGGTCGCGGTGTACGGTCCGCGCAGTTCGGCCAGGTCGAAGACCGGCCCGTCCACACAGGTGTAGCGATACGGTCTCGTCGCACATGGGACTGCGCAGGCCAGACACGCTCCAATGCCGCAGGCCATTTCGCCTTCCAAACTGAGATAGGCCCGGACTTTGTGGTTGTGGGCCAGTCTGGCCACAGCCTCGAGCATGGGCTCGGGTCCACATGCGAGCAGGGTGGGCTTTCCTTGCCGGGACGTCCGAGCGAGCGCTGCGTTTACCGCATCGGTGACAAAACCGCGCCTGCTGCGCGATCCGTCTTCTGTGGCCAACACCAGATTCACCCCGGTCTGTTCGATTTCATCGGTGAGCACCAAGTCGCGCGCGCTCCTGCCCCCGTAGAACATTGTGCTGCGACGGGCCAGGCCCATGCTGGCCGCTCGGCGCGCCTGCATCATGAGCGGCGCCAGGCCGACGCCGCCGGCGATGAGAAAGTCGCGCCTTTCCGGCTGAGGCGCGGGAAAAGGGCGGCCCAGCGGTCCGAGCAGTCGAAACCCGGCCCCCGGCAAGGCGCGTTCGAGCCGTTGGCTGGCCTTGCCGGTGGTTTTGATCAGGATATCGACGTGGCCGGCCAGAGCCTCGGGGCTTACTGCCAGCAGCGAAAACGCCCGCGGCAGCAGCGGATCTGTGCCCCAATCATCGCCCGCCAGCATGACGAACTGGCCGGGAAGTGTGTCGGTCAGGGCCTCGCAACCCGACAGACGCAAGACAAATGTATGCGGCGCCAGAGAACGGTTTTCGACCAGTGTTGCCGAGATCCGCTGAACCATCGGGCCGAGCTATATCACACTCGTCCGGCTTTCAGCACGGACTTTGCCAGATCCACGAGTCGCGGCCTAAACGACCATTTTGAGCAAGTAGAACATCTCGGCGTACTGCGTGCCGCTCTCCATACCCCGCATCCGGGCCAGGGTTTCTACCGAGCCGATCGAGATCGGGTGTGGCTCGGAGTGGAGCTGGGAACTGTACAGAGAGAGGATGGCCTTCTTGCGTTCCATGTACGGCGTGATATTGACAAAGTATCGCCCGCCCGGAACGCTGGCCGGTGCCCAGCCGATATACGTGTATTCGTACATGGCAATGAGAGACGGCGGATTGTCGCGGGCGCCTTCGCGCAGCGCGCTGAAACAAGCCTCGTACATGACCCGATGGTCCTGATGGTGCGAGGCATATGGAAAAAAGACCTGGTCGTAGCCAGCGTCGAGAGCGCTGTCCAGCTGCGAGATGATTTCCAGCATCGGCAGCATGTCCAGCTTGTTCTCGTAGTCCTCGAAGAGCACCGAGTAGTTGCTCAATCCGAGTTCTGCGGCCACAGCTTCGAACTCGCGCAGTCGCGTACTTTTGGTCGACTTGACCTCTTCGTGGCGACGGTTGACGTTGCCCACAGTCACCACGACCACATCGACCGAGTGGCCCTCTGCCACGGATCGAAGGATGGTTCCGCCGCAGCCGATCACCTCATCGTCAGCATGGGGAGATATGACCAGGATACGCATCGAGTGATCTCCAGGATGGCAGGCGTGCCAGTCCGGGCTGGCTACAGAGCCCGGTGCATGGCCCTGTAGTGGATTCCCTCCATCAACACCAGGTTGTTCTCGATGGCCGCATGGGGCCGATCACCGATGAATTCGCTCAGTGGATCGCCTTTGAGCTGACTGAAACCCACGCGTTCGTAAAAGGCAATGGCGGTTCGGTTGGCCAGCACGACGAATAACGTCATCTGCCCGGCGCCGACCTGAGCGGCCTGTTTGCGCGCGAGCTCGAACATGGCCTTGCCCACACCTTGTCCCTGCTGCTCGGGGTGAGTGGCGACCCGGTGGGTGTGGACAGTGGTCGGGGACCGCCGGGAGGCGATCCAAAACCCGACCAACCGGCCCTGTGTCCGGGCGACGCAAGATAGCTGCCACTTTTGCTCTAACCGCTTTTGAAAGTGCTCCTCGCGCCAGACGTGGTCGCCGTACCGGTCTCCGATCGCATCGAAGATGATACGATCAAGCGCTATCAGTTCGGGCAGAAGCTCCTCCGTGAGCGCTTCGGTCAATAGATCGACGGATAGACCTTCCATAGCTTGCTTCCAGCTCGGACCTGGCACTGTTAAACAACCACAGCGTGGCCGGGTATGATACCGCCGGGGTGGGCCGAGGGCCAGCCCAATCTGTGGTTGGTATGAGCGCCTGGCAGTATGTGAGCGACTGGCATCACGGTGATGACAGTGCCGATGCTACAATATATAGACCGCCCGGTCGGTGAACGGAGCAGTCGATGGCGCTCGCCTGTACCCTGGTATCATGACACCCAAGTATCGTGTTTTGCACACCCTGAAAGGGCTGAGCGTGGGCGGTGTCCAGGCCTGGATCATGAACGTCCTGCGCCAGATGGACTGTGATCGCATCCAGTTCGATTTCATGGTCGAAACGCGGGTGGAAGATGGCTACGAGCAGGAGGTACTCGCCGCAGGAGGACACATTTTTCGTGCTCCGAATTTTCGCCACCACGGACGCTGCGCAGCTCGTCTAACTCAGATTCTGCGCCGCCATGGCCGCTACGATGCTCTTCACGTGCATGGACGCCACAATGCGTCTATCCCGATCACCGTGGCGCGGGGCTGTCGGGTACCGGTGAGGATTGTCCATGTTCACAACCGCAATGAGTATCACGACAGGACCGTGATTCAGCGAACGTACAAACGCGCGGCCAAATCGCTGCTCTTGCGCAACGCCTCCTGGATCGTGGGTTGCTCATCGGCCTGTCTGGACTCGCTCTACGGCACAGGAGCAGCCCGGGCGAACACCAAACTGCGGGTTTTGCCCTATGGCATCGATCTGGCCCGGTTCACGCGGTGGGATACGCGCACAGCCGTGGCTGAAGAATTCGCCATCCCCGCGGGCCACAAGGTCCTGGGCCACGTCGGTCGGTTCGTCGCTCCCAAGCGACACGCCTTTATCGTCGACGTGTTTGCCGAACTGGTGCGGCGCGATGAATCCTGGTTTTTGCTCTTTGTCGGCGACGGAGCAATCCGCGCCGACATCGAATGGCGGGTAGCAAGGCTGGGATTGGACAATCGCGTGGCTTTTGCCGGTTCCCGTGACGATGTGCCAGAGCTGATGTCGGCCATGGATGTCTTTATCCTGCCGACCACGGTCGAGGGCTTTGGCCTGGTTCTGATCGAGGCCCAGGCACTGGGGCTTCCCTGCGTATTCACCGATACTACGCCCGCAGAGGCCGATATTGTTCCCGGCCTGTTTCGCCGACTGTCGCTCAGGGATCCCGTCTCTCGCTGGGCAGACGCGGTGAGCGACATCGCTGGCGCCGGCAAAAGGCCGCCCACACAGGCACATGCGTTGGTCGCCGACAGCCTGTTTAATATCGCGCGCTCGACCCGAGTCCTGCTCGAGCAGTACTACGGCCTGGCCGCATGATCAGCGCCGATGGCAGTAATCAAAAACCGTACCGAAGAGCGCCGTAAACGTTGTTGTTATTCTGGAACTGGTTGAGCATGGTGTGATCGTCGGCGCCGAAAAAGAAGTTTCCGCCCGCCATCAGATTGCAGCAGTCTGCAATGGCGTAATCGAAGGTCGGCCGGAGATAAATATCCGCATCGCTGGGGCTGTAGACGGTGAGAAACGATGCAGTCAGGTTCTGACTGAACAGCAGTTTGGTGATGCGCAGAGTGACGATATGGCGAAACTGGTCTCGGGGGACGCTGGCCATGGGCAACGTACTGATGTACTCATCGTGATATATCATCCACTCGAGGTAGTACTGCCCACTGACAGTCAGGTCTCGGGCGATCTTGGGCAGCTGGCGTTCGTAGGCGATCAGGAAACGCGCCTCGCTGTTGGCAATGGCCGGGTTTGTACCGAACGGATCTTCGGGCGAGTCGTAATAGGCCACTTCGAGGCCGGCTATGCCACTGGCCAGCTCGTCCCGGAGGCTTACGCCGTACACGGCAAGCTCGGGGAAGGTGGGATTGACCTCGCTGGAATCGGGGTCCTGCTCAGAGCCGGCCGGACTCTTCCAGAAGCCATAGTACCCATAGGCGGCGAGTTCCAGGCTGCCGATAGTCTTGGCCAGGCGTGCGTGTAGCTCGATATCGCTAAACCACTCGTCCGGGAATTGGTAATCCAGGTTGGCGTCCTGTCCAGCGAGTGACCCGGTGAATCCGTTGAAGAACGAAAGCCGGTCACCGGTGACGAAGCGATCTGGATCGAAACGGGGCACAAAAACGATGTCGAGGGTGCCGAGAAAGCTGAAGACACTGGCTTTCATGGCATCCGAGGGGGCCTTGAGGTATCGGTTGTCACGACCGGTAAAGTAGGCCTGGTAGTCTTTGGGAAAGAGGTCGTTCAGGAATACAAAATCGCCCAAACCCCAGGTGAGAGTCTGCCGCCCGACTTTGATGTCGAGGAAGTCGAGCGGGGTATAGCTCAGATTGGCATCCCGCAAATCGACAATGCCCGTGCCTCGCTCGAGATCGACGTCGGTATTGTCGTCGACCAGATCGATCAGAAGATCTCCGGTCAGTTTGAGAGTGAAACGATCGAAAAACTCACGCTCGACACCGAGCTGCAGGCGAAGTTCGCCCAACGTGGCTCGCCGGTCCTGGTTGGGGTCATCCTGGGTCCGCGCTCCGTTGCGCAGATCGACGAAACCGGCCAGGCCGAGCGAATCCAGCAAACCCTCCTGATCACCAAAGTCAAATGAGTCGTCGGTATCACCTCCATCGCCTAATATGGGCAGATCTGAATCGCCGCCGTCGGACGATTCACCGCTATCGTCACCGCCCAATCCAGGAGGAAGACCGGGATCGTCGCCGTCCGGCTCCTCGCTGTCTCCGCCCAGGCCCGGGGGAAGTTCGGGGCCGTCGTCGACGCTATCCGAACTCCCGGGATCGTCGTCACCGCCTGGATCGGGCGGCGGAGTCGGCGTCGTATCTGTTGTATCAGTGGTGGCATCGTCGATCGGGGATGGGGCTGGCTGAGTTGATGGGGTCTCTTCGGCCTCTGGCGGTCCGCTGAGTCTGACCAGCACGTCTATGACCGGGACGAACTGCTGCCGGATGAGCCGACGCGTCCGGGTGCTGAGACGTGGCCTGCGGCCAATCCGTATTCTCAGCTCCTTGATGACCCGGCCGTCTGCAGCCGAGCGCATGGTCATTCGAAGTCGATACCGGCCGCGTCGGCGGCGCAACTGGCCGGTGATCACAGCGATGAGCCGCTGCTTCTTCGCGGCCCGGGCGACCAGCCGGGAATCGAGGTCGTCCTCGTTGAATGCGAGCGCTCCGTACTCCATACCACTGGCGTCGGCATAGGCCCGGGCGAAGCGACGAGACGACATGATCCTCGCCGATTCTCGGAGCGCCTTGATCACCCCGTCCCGAACCGCATCATTCCTCGCCCCACTGCTGCCGTAAAATGGTAAGATCACAAGGCGCTTATCGTCGCGAGACTGGGCGTGAGCCCGGCTGCCGGCAGATGCAAATACCAGCACGCCGACGAGCACAGCAAGCAGCCACATGACGCGCCGAGGTGGAGCGAGGCGTGACATTTTACTGGCCGTTGTGTCCATGGCTTTCGAGCCGTTCGAAGTGTTGATAGTAAAATGGCGACCCCGGCAAATCAGTCGGGTACCCCCCCGCCAGAATTCACCGATGGGCGCATGTTCACACGCCCATCGAGTGGGTGTTGAGTTCCAAGCTACCTTGGCGCTCATGCGTCATGGGTACCAAGAAAGAGCCCCGGCGTCGAGGCCGGATGGCGAACAGTGGATCGACGACCGGAGCTCTGCAACGTCAGCAGATTCGTCCAACGCGGCCAAGAGGATTAGCGAAGGTGTTTCTTCGGGGGCTTGCGCAAGTAGCGCTCGCTGAAGATGTCCTTGGGAAGACCAATATCGTATTGAACCTTGCGGAAACTGATCGTGGTGTACCCGCCGGTCTGCAGGTCCTTCATGGTCTGTTTCATGATGGTCGGATAACCCTGAATCGTCTCCACCTTCTCGGCTTTGAACTCGCGGTACTTCTTACCAGACTTGTTGTAAAACTCGTTTTTGACAATGAGATAGGTCTTTTTGTGGACCCAAATATTGTAATAGGAGAATTTGACCTCTTTGGGCTTTTTGGGGGTATTTTTAATTACATAGTATTCATCGGTGGTCTTGACGAGTTCGTGCTTGTCGGCGTCGATATGGCGTCCAGAAATCTCCTCATAGAGGAAATGCGATCCCATGAAGCTGGTCCGCTTGTCCGCAGCGCCGATACGCTTGACGAGGTCGAGCGCGGGAAGGTACAGCCAGCGGTCGTCGTCTTTGCCCGGCTTTTTCCAGACCAGGAAGCCGGTCTTGTTGACGTCGGCGGGGCGGGTGAAATACACGTAGTAGTACTGCTTTCCACACTTGGCAGTGGGCTCGTCCAGCCGGATCATAGTGAACTGACGCGTCCGCTTGCGACCCTGGCCATCAACGATAGTCATGTCCACGTGGCCACGTCCGTCTTTGCCCTGGCAGTAGGCGGCGTCGTTTGCCTTGACGACGATCTCGTCGACGTTTTGGGCCTGGGCAGGTGAACTCCAAGTCCCTGCTGCCACGAAGGTTAGACCAATGGCAGCGAATCCGGTGAGAATGATGGTTTTTATGTTCATGATGTTGATCTCCAACGGCTGCTTACAAGGTTGTTGAGATTTGTGGGATGGTTGGACGAGAGTAATACTCGATGTTGCAGAGTCGGGCTTCCGGGCAGCTGTGGCTGCTGCTCGCAGCTATCCGGGCTCGTGACCGGGATTCGGTGCAGTGAATGTCTCGCTCTGCGACCCAACCGTGCTCACACGAGCAGTCTCACCTCGCGTCTGTTTTGAGCGTTTGCTCCATGTTTGCGGTGAATGTTTCGAAACTTGGCTTAAATGGAGAGCGTCGGCGCTGTGTGTAACCTGTTCGACGCTCTCCATCACAACGTTATTCAGAAACTTTGGGGGGAACGGATTCGCCAGACGACGTAGAAAACGACGCTCATGACCACTGCGCCTGCCACGCCGATGCCGATGATATGCGACGGGGCGAGCTCGGAATACTGCTTCACGCTGATAGCGGTAATGCCGCCGATCGATATGCCCGAGCCGATGCACAACCACGTGTTGCTGCCGGTGTTCTGACCGGTTTTTGCGCTTGCGAAGAGGGGACGTTCGAGGAGCCGTACAAGGGCCGGCAGAACCAACAAGGTGACCAAGCCGGACAGCAGCAGAATCGTCGCCAGCAAGGTACCCACGGTCTGATACGGAGTCAACGGGGCAAAGAGCAATGGGGTGAACCCGGTTGCAACCACGATGATATTGCGTGTAATGGCGCGGGCCGGCTCGCCGAAGACTCCTCGGTTGGCCAGCTCCCACGAGCCGTGTCTGATCCGGAATGTCCTGCCGCGCACCAGGAAGTGAATCGCGAAGTCTACCGCCAGACCGAGTGACAGCGAGGAAAGCACCGCCACAGGCATATCGTATGACTTGCCGACCAGTCCTACCACGCCGTAGATGGTGGTAATTGTCAGCGTGAGAGGCAGCATCGACAGGAAGCCCCACAGTGCAGAACGGAACATCCACGACATCAGGAAGAAGACCACGAAGAAGCTGCCCGCGAATGCCTCGAGCATGCCGTAGACCATCTTGTCCTGCCACACCACGTTCAGGTAGGTGAGTCCAAACCAATCGGTCGTGAGACCGGCCGGCAGGGGATTCTTTTCGATGAACGCATTCACAGCGTCCACCACGTGGGTCATGTCGGTATTGTCGCCGCTCTTGAGCTGTACCCACAGACTCGTGCTTCTGTAGTCGGGTGTGACGTAATGCCAGAGATCCTGGGGGCGATGGCCGGTCTGGAACGTCAACATGCACTGGGCCACTTTTTCGCGATTGTCCGGGATGCGATACTGTTTATCGTCGCCCAGCAGGAGTTCTCGGTGGATGGTCTTGATGAGGTCCACCACCGACGTGGACTTGCCCACGACCTCGGTTGCACCCATCACCTCTTGCAGTTGTTCGATATAGGCGAGAATCTTGGGATCCTTGAATATCTGCCCCTTCTGCCGCTGACTATCCACGAACAGGCTGACCTGTTCCCACAACTCGCCTTCTCTGGCCGCGCTATCGAGCTGTTTGGCCAGTAGTTCCAGGAACGCCAGGCGCGAATCGGCAGTCTTGACCAGCGGCTCGGCCATTCCTTGCAGCTCGGCGAACGCCTCGGGCGCATTGCCGTAGGTGTTCTTCAGCTCTTCGCCCTTCTTTTTGGCGTCGTTGTTAAAATCGGCCAGAACCCTGGCGGGATCGTATTGCTCGTCAGGAGCCGACAGGGCCAGATACGCCATGTAGGTGCCGCCGAAGTTCCGGTTCATGATTCGGTCGGCAACTCGGATCGGATGGTTGACTCCGAACCACTTCATGGGATTGTCGTTGACGACGATCTGGCTGATGCCGTAGACCGCGATGGCCAGGACTACCAGTGACAGGCCGAGGATGGGTTTGGCCTGTCGGTAGGTCAATCCGCCCATCCAGTACAGAACACGGGCCAGAATTCCACTGGTAGGTGGGCTCAGGTGATCCTCGTCGCCTTCTTCGTGCTTGGCTCCAAACGTCTCGAGTTTTTCGGGACGGATGAGCATGATATAGGCCGGCATGAACGTGATGGTCAGCAGCCACGCCGCCATGATGCCGATAGCGACAAAGGTTCCGAAGATGCGCACCGGTGGAATCGGCGTGAAGGCCAGCGACACAAACCCGGCCGCGGTGGTGAGCGAGGTGTACAGCATCGGCGTGAACAACTCGTCCATGACGACTTTGATCGTCTTTTCCCGATCTCGCGTCTGCTGATAGCGGTCGAAGAACTCACTCAAGATGTGGACGGCATCCAGAACCGCGATCGGCATGATGAAGATCGGGATCAGGCTGCTGAGGATGTGGATCGAGAAGCCGCAGATGATCATCCCGCCCATCGCGACCACGACCGTCACCTGCGAGATGATCATGGGCGCCAGGATGAGGTTGATCTTGCGGAAGAAGATCAAGAGGAGGACGAAGATCATGACCATGGACAGGGGTCCCGAGATCCCCATCTGGACAAACATCTCGACGCCGAACACATCCTCGGCCATTGGCAGGCCAGTGAGGTGGTAGCTCTCGTCTCCCTTTATCTCGGCGATTTTTTCGTTGAGGCGGTTGTACACCTCATTGCTCACGTCTTTGCTGGTGAGCGGCAGGTAGAGGGCCAGCGACTTGCGATTTTCTGATACCAGCGTGCCGTTCAAGAACGGGATGCGGGCCGCTTTATCGCCGATGGCCCGGGCTTCCTCGGCAGTCTTCGGGGGCTCGGCCATCAACCACTCGAAGTTGACAACACCGAGACCAGCTTGTTCGATGTTGTCCACGGTGGAAGCCGCGATCAGGTCGACCTCGATAACCCCGACCAGCTTGCCCTCTTCGTCTTCCCATTGCAGGGTTTTGGCAAACTCGGTGAGATCGTAGATATTCTTGAGTGTCTCCGGGTTGAAGACACCATCTGGGTGCTCCTCGTTCGCCACCCCCACAACAGCAATGTCGTGCAGGTCAAACTTTTTGCGCATCGCATTGTGGAACACGCGAACCGGCTCATCATGGGAGAGCATGTTCTCCGGATCGGTGTCCACCTCGACCGGATTCAGCGGGAGCGGTGTTAACGTGCCCATCAAGACGAGAGCTATGATGGCGAGCGAAATCCCGACCGTAGCCCATATAACCGTCTTGGGTCGGTTTACGCATAAATCGACAACTTTGTCTTTCATCATCATCCGGGAATTTCCTCTTATGAATTGGAGCCTTTTTGCCAAAAAAGCGTCACGTGTACAAGAGGGGAGTTTGGTTAATAATGCTCGAGTTGTCTGGCCAACGCCTCGAGGTGGCTCATTCCGTTGCAATCAGATCGCCGCACTTCACCCCCCGTGCAGCAGCTTGATTCATCGCTTCTCGTAGTTGAGTTAGCGCTCGTTCGATGGTCGCCACTTCCTCGCGGGGTAAGAGTGATGCGATATGACCTACATAACCCAATGCCATGGCATGAAGTTTCTTTGCCTCTTCAATACCAGTCTCAGTGAGGTTCAGCAGCACCCGCCGCCGATCTCGAGTATCGTGCATGCGCATAATGTAGTTGCTGCGCTCCAGGCTATCGAGTAACCGACTCGCTGCACTGGGAGAGATACCGGCAAATTTGGCCAGAGCAGAGACTTCTCTCTGCCCGTTGAGTAGCTCCTGCAGAATCCAACACTGGGCTACGCTCACTGAGCTTTGACAGGCTTGATCTCGACTAAATACCCCAAATAGGCGAACAATCGAGAAGAGGTCGGCGGCGAAACGCTCACGATCGAGGTGCACGTCTTCCGTAATTTCGCTTGACTGCGACTGCTTCTCCAACGGTCTTTCTCCACAATAGTGGGCGTGACAGTGGGCGCGACGAGCGAACCCTCAGAGAGGTAACCCTCATCCTTGTCTCGCGTTGCCTGTTTACTATTTGTCAAATATCTGCAAAATGCAACTATTCGGGCGCGCAATTATTCGCGCGTGCAATCAAAGCACTGGACATCGAGCCTTTGGTGCAGTAAGAAATATCAATGATGTCGAAAATTTACACTCTACGGTCGAACAAGCATCAGTTCGGGGATTTGCTTAGACGTAGAAATTTTTCCGTGCTTTCTGCTACAAATTTCCCTGAATAATTCGGTGGTGTGAGTTTTTTTCGCGGGGTTTGGCTTGAGCTCGATTGTATGAGCCTGGAATCGCTGGTGTTTTATTTTGGCTATGGGTAGTAAACTTCATTACTTATTTAGAGACGAGAGATGCTACAATACTCCATTGCCTTTGCGCATCCGACGTCGAGGAACAGAAATTTCTATCGGTAATCGACATAGCGCAGCTGCGAGTTGCCCATTCCGCTCATGGGTAAATCGTATTTTAGCTAACGTTTTTTGAAGAAAAGCTACCTCAAGCGACGATGCGTTCATCAATACCCATCTATGCAGATGGCCTCAGAGCAAAAGGAGTCACGAAATGCCAATAGCCGTGGAGATCTTTAAAGGCGACCGCAAGCTGGATGCCCCTGTTTGTTGTGGCGCAGAAGTCACGTCGTCATTCATGAGCTCATGTTGTGGCACTCAGGATATTCCTGATGACACGAAGATCGCATTTCTGCATACCTATATTCGAGAGGATAACTGGGAAGACAAAGTGAATGTCGACGTCAACGACATATCTGAAGGAGGGGAGGCACTGGAGCATTTTTGGCGACATTGTGAGGCTTCAGGGATCAGCCGGGATACCGATATCGCCGAGCTACTACCGATTGTTGTCATCGACAGTCAGGTCAAATTTATCGGTCGCATTCCAACAGGTGACGAATTCATGGCCGAACTCGAAGCCATAGCCGAAAAGAGCAGCGCAGCTGCTTCGTAGAGGTGATGAGGAGAAGTATATGAAAACATTAATGCTCAACCTGCCCCATCACAGCACTCCCTTTCCGTTGGGGATGACCTATGTCGCCGGGTATTTGCAGCACGAGGTAATCGGGTTCGACGCGTTTTGGTGGACCGGCCATCTCAAAAAGGAAAACCCTCAAGAGGATAAAGAGACGCGAGACGCCCGCATCGAAGAGATGATGATGGACCTGATCGCGAAGGAGAAGCCAGATATCATCGGTTTCACCTTCCATCGGTTTTCCGATCTCGACGATACCTGGCTGAAGAAGCTCCGGAACAATCACAAGGATGTATTTCTTCTCGGCGGCGGCGGCCTGGTCTCGGTGCCGGGTCACCGAGAAAAAACCCTGGAAAACACTGAACTGGACGCGATTATCTTCGGTGAAGGCGAGGAGACTGCGAGAGAGCTGGAAGACGCCCTGGCCAATGGCGACCGCAGCCGATTTCACGACATCCGCGGCTTGTCGTACAAGGTTGGCGACAAGATAATCACCAATACGTCGCGACCAGCCTATCCGTCTGTGGACCATTTCTATCCCGATCGATCGATCTTCCCCGGCCTGGGCAAGGGAGAGGACGCCTACGACCAGATCGCGGTGTATACGTCCAGAGGATGTTTCTGGAATTGCTCATTCTGCTCGGTGACCAAGCTGGCCAACGAGTACGGCATACGCAAGCGGAGAGCGCAGAGCCCGGAGAGAATTTTGGATGGGCTCAACAAGCTGGGGGCCAAGCGTAAAATCGACGTCATCAATGTTTTTGACGACGACTTCCTGGGCACCTCCATTCGCGACTACGAGCGTGCCCACGGCATGTTCGTAGGGTTGTCGAAACTGCCCGACCTTGAGAAGATCATCTTCGAGGCGACCCCTCGTGGCATAGTGACTTCTCATACCAAGACTCCGCATCTGTGGGAGGTGTTCCGCAAGCTTGAAAAAGCCGGAATCGAGGTCGAGATCTCCATCGGCGTCGAGACGATGAGCGAGGGCGTTCTGGATCGGATGGGCAAAAAGACCAACTACGACATCAACCTCAAGGCGGTCGAAATTGTCCGCGAGTACGGCTCGCCGGAGAGCTCTTTTAACTATGTCATGTACCTCGACGACGAGATGACTCGGCAGGAATTAAAAGAGAGCATAGACGGTTTCTACAAGCTGCTCGCCTTGCTGCCGGCCAGTGGGCACAAAACCCTGATGAATAAAACCATGGTGCCCACAGCGGGGAGCGATTCCTACGATGGGCTCCAGGAGAGGTCCAACCTGAAGAAGTTCAAGCTGCCCGTGGCGATCGACGGGCAGCACAGTTTCACCACGTACAATTTTCAGGATGACGAGGTAGCAAAGTCCTACGTGCTCATAGAGTACTTCAAGAACGACTTGGATGAGCTCTATGAGAAGGGAGTTGATGTAAGAAACATCCTCTTTACGATTGTCGATAACGCGAACACACTGGAGATTCCCGGCCCCGAGATCACTGCGATGGGTGCGTACTACGACATCCACTTCAAGCGGGGCTTCATGCGCAAAATCAAAAGCTGCGCGGTCACCAAGAAAGTGGAGGCCATGATCCAGTCCGCAAAGAACAAAGTCGGCGGGGGCAAGAAAGCGCCGAGTATGCAGGCTGCCCCGCCGGCATTGTAGGAGGTTTTCTGGCTGACCCTTGCTGAATTTGTCGAGAGATCGGTTGGATTGGCGCCCGGTCTGTGGGGCTCATCTGTAGGTTAGCCTACGCGTGTCCGAGCGTTGCCCAACGAGCCTCTGTTGCGGCTCACCTGCCTCTGCGCTATGGCCAGACGGCTTTGTTGGCTGCGGCGGTCTACTCACTCCGGCCGGTAGCGTTCTCGCATTGGGTGTGAGTCAGAGCAAAAACTCACCACTACAGATCATGTGTGTCTCACCCACAATATCTGGCCGTATCCCCCCTGTGGAGCCGTCCAAATAGCGGTCAGGTACACCCAAAATAGTCAAGTTATTTCAAGCACATAAGGTGCATAACTTGTTCTTTCTTTTTCTGTTGCGACTGTGCGCAGGTATTACTACTATGCTACCAACGCTACCTTCGCAACGTTGTTGAGAGACAACGGAGGATCAATGCCCGAAAGTTCTGTGGACGCGCGTTATAGCGAAGCAGCTAAAGAGTACGAGGCTGGGCTGTGTTGCCCTGTTGAGTACGACCCGAGTTTTCTATCAGTCATACCGAGTGAAGTACTCGAGCGTGACTATGGCTGTGGGGACCCGACCCAGCTAGTCCGTCCCGGAGATACAGTGCTCGATCTGGGCAGTGGCGGCGGAAAGGTCTGTTTTATCGTCGCTCAGATCGTGGGAGCGAAGGGCCGCTCGATCGGGGTAGATGCCAATGACGATATGCTGGCACTGGCCAACAATGCCCTGCCGAGTGTCGTCGAAAAGCTCGGATACAACAATATCGAGTTTCGCAAGGGACGAATCGAAGATTTAACTCTGGACCGGGTGTGGTTGGATGATTATCTAAAGAAGAATCCAGTCACCACGGAACAGGATTTTTTGACGCTGCAATCAGAGATCGCCAAACAGGGAACCGAGCGCCCATTGGTGGCGGCGAACTCGGTCGATGTGGTGATCTCGAATTGCGTGCTCAACCTGGTCAGGCACGACAAAAAGCTGGATGTGATGCAGGAGGTGTATCGCGTTCTTAGGCGTGGCGGGCGGGTGATCATTTCCGACATCGTGAGTGACGAGGATGTGCCGGAAGAGATGCAGCGCGACGAGCTACTGTGGAGTGATTGCGTCTCGGGCGCGATTCGGGAGGATCGATGGCTGGCTTCCTTCGCCGAGGCTGGATTGTACGGGGTTACGGTTGTCAAGCGTGACGAGGAACCCTGGAAGGTCATCAATGGTATCGAGTTCCGCAGTGTCACGGTGGCTGCTTACAAGGGCAAGGAAGGGGCGTGCTGGGACCACCATCAAGCAGTCATCTACAAAGGGCCATTCAAACGCGTCGAGGACGACGACGATCACATCTTCGAACGCGGGATGCGAATGGCGGTCTGCGAAAAGACATTCAATATTCTGAGACGAGAGCCGTATCTGGAGAATTTCGAATTCATCGAGCCGAACATTCCCGTCAAGGCCAGCGAAGCCCGGCCTTTTGACTGCAGCACGCCGTTATTGCGCTCCCCCGAGGAGACCAAATACGGGCGTAAGCCTGGAATCACTGCTGAAGCAGCAGCTCCAGCGGTCTCTGTCTCGAGTTCTAATCTTGCCGACTCAAAGGAGAGTGTCAAAGTGAAGAAGGTATACATTTTTGAGCAAGCCTGTTGTGGCCCTAGCCCGTCTCAAGGTCTGGTCGACTTCCTGCACAAGAAATTTGCAGGCGACATCGAGCTAGAGCTTTTTAATATGGGTAACGTAAAAGGTGCGCTGCCCATGCCCAAAGAACTAATGGTTAAAATTCAGAACGAGGGCGCCGGCTGCCTGCCGGCCATCGTTGTCGACAATGTTGTCGTCTCGGAAGGGCGGGTGCCCAATTTCCTCGAGGCGGTCGAAATGGTGCAGACTGGAAAGCCCTCCGCAAACCCACGTCCCGCTCCCGCTCCCGCGCAGAGCTCCAGCTCTGGATGTTGCGGCTAGCGAAAAGGTAAGTGAAACCCAATGTATGACGTACAGAAAATTCGTCGCGATTTTCCGACTATTTCCCCTGAAGCTACTTATTTTGACAGCGTTGCGTCCTCTCTCACTCCCCAACCGGTAGTGGACGCGATTGTCGATTATTACACCAAATTTCGCGCCAACGTTCACCGCGGCCATTACGACCTTTCGATGAAGGCCTCGGAGAAGTTCGAAGACGCGATTGACACCATCGCCAAGTTCATCAACGCGAAGCCGTCCGAGATCGTCATCACGACCAATTGCACCCATGCGATCAACGAGGTGGCGCTGACTGTGGATTTCGAGCCCGGTGACGAGGTCTTGCTCTCGACTCTCGAGCACTCCTCGAACATGGTTCCCTGGGCCCGATTGGAGAAAAAAATCGGCATCGGGACCCGCTGGTACAAGCCGGGCAAGACGGGTCTTTTCGATCTCAACGAGTTCGAGAAGATGATCACCAAGAAGACCAAGCTGGTCTCGCTGACCTACGTATCCAACGTCGTCGGCACGATCGTCCCGGTCGAGGAAGTGGCCAAGATCTGTCGGGATCGCGGTATTCTATTCATGGTAGACGCCGCTCAGGCCGTCCCCCACTTCACCGTAGACGTGAAGAAAATCGGCTGCGATTTCCTCGCGTTTTCCGGCCACAAGATGCTCGGACCCACCGGTGTCGGAGTCCTCTACGTCAAGGAAGAGCACGCGGAAGAGATGATGCCGGCATTCCTCGGTGGTGGAACCATCGAGACCTCGAACTGCAACTGCACCCTGATCGATGAATGCAACATCGACGACTGCAGTTTCAACGAGCTTCCCTACAAATGGCAAGCTGGCACCCCGCCCATCGCCTCGACGCTGGGCATGAAGGTCGCGGTGGACTATCTGACCAACGTGGGCTTCCAGGACATTGCTCAGAATGATGACAGACTGATGGAGCGGGCGATGAAAGGCCTTATGTCGATCAAGAATGTCGACATTTTTGGCCCCCTCAACGCCTTGCAGCGCAAGAGCATCATTTCGTATAACGTCGGCGAACTGCCCGCCATCGAGGTTGGCAGGATCTACAGCGAGGAGTTCAACATCTCTGTACGCGCCGGCGATCACTGTGCAGTAGGCTATTTTAAGGATGTCCAGGAGGAAGAAGGAGTTCCGGGCAGTGTGCGCGCCTCGTTCTACCTCTACAACACCGAGGAAGAGGTAGACCGCTTCCTCGACGCCACCGAGAAGATCGCGGGCATTGCGTAAGGATATGTAGTAATGGATATCGCAATCTACGTCACAAACGATAAAGATCTCAACGCTGGAAACTCGTTGATCGGCAGCTTCTCATCGCAAGATGAGTCGCTGAAGGTCGTAAACTTGATGGATGCTTCCGTGGAAGGTGTACCTGCTGAGGTGGTTCAGGCCATGCTCAGCAAGAAGGAAGATACCTTTCCGCTGACTGCGGTGGGTGACAAGCCCGTTGTCTACGGTCGGCTTCCCACGGCGGACGACCTCGAGCGGATCATTCACGACCTGGCCACTGCTCCAGGCGTCGGATTTGAAACTCCGAGTCGTGTCCACATCAGTCTCGACGTGAACAACTTCGAACGATCGTTGTCGTTCTACAGAGTTCTCTTCAACACCGAGCCGGTGAAGCTGAAGAAGGATTACGCTCAGTTCATCCTTTCAGATCCGCCGGTGAACCTGGTCCTCAATTACTTTGGCCGCAAGGTCGATGTGAAGGATGCCCCGACCAATCACTTTGGTATCCAGGTAAAGAGCTCCGAACGGATTTCCGATGTGAAAGCGCGGTACGAAAAGCACGGCTTCCACGTTGTTGAAGAGGGTGATGTCGCTTGTTGTTATTCACTGCAGACCAAGGTCTGGGTCGCAGATCCCGATGGCAACAAGTGGGAGGTGTATATCGCCGAGGCAGAGAGCGACCACGGATGCGGAGACGACTGCATCTGTTGGGAGCAAATCGACCCCAGCTGGGAGAAAAGCGAAGTATCGTAATAGTTATAGCTCTTTCCGTTGGGCTGTTTTTGTTTGATAACGAATGCAGCGCGGGGGCGGTGCTCATCGCGATCACCAAACGGGTGTTTCAGAGGCCCGAGGTTTCGTTTCCCCTGGCGTAGATTGCGTCGCTCACGCTGCAGCGTCGATGCGACATGTGACGTAAAGCCCCAGCCATGAGAGTGGTTGGGGCTTTTTGTCGTGGGATGTGGGTATATACAGTCTCACAGAGCTCGAGAGATACAAGCGAGTCAAGTCGGATGCGAGACTGTATGGCTGTTGTCCGGTTCTTAGCGGGCCAACCAGAGTGGTCGTCTCGTCACCTGGCGATTGGCGTCGACGAGCACCAAGTGCTGAGGGTCGACCGGGCTCCATGTCTCATGTTCAAATAGCGGTTCGGAGGCTATCAATACAGCGGATGCCTCATTGCATGTTGGGCACTCGGTGCCTCCCTCGGACACTGCGTCCATGACGCACAGGCCGTTTTTGCAGCGGAAGCGCTGGCCCTCACGCATGTATAGCGTGGTGGCTCTGGCCAGGTCGCCGAAGATGCAGCGGGAAACGACCGTGTTACTGCCATCGGTGACGGCCAGGTTGAGAGTGCTGGGTTCGTCGCCTCGCGGGACGATCTCGGCGAGCTGTCGCAGTGTGGCCTCGAGGGCGTTGGCCATACGCTCGACTGGCTTGTCTTCCTTACGCTCGGCCAGGCGGTCGAGAAACAGTCCAAAGATATGCTCGGAATCACTTGTTCCGCGAATGGCTGCGAATGCTGCTTCGGACAGCAGGGATAAGAGTTTTTGCCGAGCTTTCATGAAGCCAGCCAGATTACCGTTATGCATGAAGGCGTAACGGCCGTGCACAAACGGATGGCAATTGGTCTGAGTGACAGTGAGGCCTGGGGTTGCGGCACGCACATGGGCCAGGATCGTGCCGCTTCGTGTGACCCGGGCCAGGTGACGGAGGTTTTCGTTGTTCCATGCCGGAGTGATGTCTCGAAACACGGCAGGTTTTTCACTGGTCTCGGTAACATACCAGGCAACGCCGAACCCATCGCCGTTGAGCGGCTCTGCGAGCTCTTCGGCCTTGAAACTCTGGCGGATGATCGAGTGTACGGGCCTGGTAACCAGGTCAGCGATTGAGATGGACGGCCCTTGATAGAGGACAAAGCGACACATGATTCGAACTCCCGCTGTAAATACCAGGAGATTTATACCGCAAAATTGCCGAACAGGCATACGAGTGGTGGGAGGCGGCCGTGCAAGTACTATCCGCCACGGGACGTCTGACGCGTGCAAAGGGCGTCGCTCGTCCCTACACACCCAGTAAACTTTATGTATACTTGATCATCTCTACCTCCCTAGTGATCAGGAGCTACCGTGCCCAGCTACGAGTATTACTGCGCCGAGAATGGCAAGACCATTGAAGTATGGCATCGAATGAGCCAAAAAATCTCCTCCTGGGGCGAGCTTTGCCAGCTCGCAGCGCTTGATGTCGGTGAAACCCCGGCCGAAAGCCCGGTTACCCGCTTGATCTCGGGGGGCAATATCATCACCAGCTCCAGCAAGAGCAGAGCGCCGGCAGAGCCGCAGACAAGCTCTTCGGGCTGTTGCGTGCCTAGTTCGTGCGGATGTTCGTAGGAAATATGCAGTCTCACATATAGCTCGAGAGAGACCCAGGCAAGACAAGGCGGATGCGAGCAGTCCCGGCGCTGCTGGTTCGAGACATCGCTTCTCGCAGCGATGTCGGATTACCCGCGCGCTCCCTGGATGTAGGCCGCAGTGATTTCTTGCTGGGGTGATTCGAAGAACTCGCGTGTGGGTGCGTATTCGACCAGGTGTCCGGCACCATCTCGGACCCACAAGAGGGCAGTGGTATCGGCGATGCGGCGGGCCTGGGCCAGGTTGTGGGTTACGATGACTATGGTGTACCGATCGCGCAAGCTGGCGATGCGATCCTCCACAACACCGCTGGAAATGGGATCCAATGCGCTGCACGGCTCGTCGAGGAGAAGCACATCGGGTTCGAGAGCGATTGCCCGTGCTATGCAGAGGCGTTGCTGCTGACCGCCCGATAGAGCCAGTGCCGGCGAATCCAGCCGATCCCTGACCTCGTCCCACAGGCCGACGTCGACCAACACGGACTCGACCTTGCGATTCAGTTCCGCGGTGTTGCCGTGGCCGTGTTCGCGCAGCGGCAGGGTGAGGTTCTCTCGGATCGAGAGTGGCAGTGGATTGGGTTTTTGAAAAATGAGACCAACCCGGCGACGCAGATTGAGAACATCGACATTGGGCCGCAGGATGTCATCGCCGTCGAACAGAATCGAGCCGGTGACCTTGCATTGCTTGTAGAGATCAGTCAGTCGGTTGAGGCAGCTCAGAAAGCTCGATTTGCCGCACCCCGACGGGCCGACCAGCGCGGTGATACTATTTTCTTCGATTGGCAGCGTGATGTCGCGAAACGCTGTGTGCTGGCCATAGCACAGCGTTACGCAGTTAGCTTCGATGAGCAATCGCCTGCGCAAAGGCGTGGGCAGATCATCCCCGTTAACGGAGGTGATGGGAGTCATCACCGGTTCATGTAATGCGCTCAACGTACAATACTCCTTCGCAACCAGCGTTGCCCTAACCACGAAGCCACAGAGTTGATGATGAGTAGGGCCATTACTAGCACCAGGGCTGTGGCATATGCATTTTCGGTTCCACCCGGCACGTTGATGGCGAGATCCAGGATATGGACAGTAATGGCCCGTCCCGAGTCCCACAGGCTGCTCGGCATGCGGTCCACATATCCACTTGTAAAAATGAGCGCCGCGGTTTCGGCGCTGGCTCGTCCAATGCTGAGAATTAGTCCTACTATCAAACTAGGTAATGCTGCGGGCAGCAGCACTTTGAAGATCGTTGTTGTACGCGTCATGCCCAGTGCGGCAGCAGCACGGCGATAGTCGTCGCTCAACGAGCGCATGCCTTCCTCGGTGGTACGGATGAGAAGCGGGAGGACCATGCACGCCAAAGTCAGTCCGCCGGACAAGATCGAAAACCCTAGTCCCAGAGTGTTACAGAAAAAAGCATATCCGAACAGGCCAAATACGATCGATGGTACTCCTGCCAGAACGTCGAGGCTGCGGCGTACTACCCTGCCGAAGATGCCGTCGGCAGGGGTAAACTCGGCTAGAAGTATGGCTGTCGCAAGACTCAGAGGCACGCTGGCTACCATACAAACGGCCAGAATAAGGGCAGTAGAGACCAGGATGGGTGCGATGCCACCGGCCCGTCCCGCGTCCCTGGGAGCCTCGGTGAGGAACGTCCAAGAAAGTTTCGCAATGCCACCAATAACGATATCTGCAAGCAACCATACAAATACTACAGCCACGAGGATTGCCGCCGTCCAGGTCGTCACGGCGACAATCGCGTCGCGCCATCGGTTCCAGCGACCTTTAGCCATAGATGCGTCCCCGGCTCAGGACCTCGGCGAGCATTACCAGGCCGAAGATAATCGCGGTCAGGATGAGCCCGCTCACGAAGAGCGAAGCGCGGTGATTGTCCGTAGCATAGGCCATTTCCAGGGCGATGTTTGCGGTGAGGGTGCGAACCGAATCGAAGATACTGCCAGGTGTTCTCACTGCGTTGCCGCATACCATAAGCACAGCCATGGTTTCTCCGATGGCGCGACCAGTTCCCATGATCACCCCTGTGAGCAATCCCGAGCGCGCGGTCGGTAGTACGATACGTCGTATGGTCGTCCAGCGAGAGAATCCCAGCGCTGCACAGCCATACATAAACGACCTCGGCACATTGCTGATTGCAGCATCCGCCAGCATCGCAATGGTCGGCAGAATCATGATCGACAAAATGAGGATGCCGGCCAATAAGCTTGTACCCGGCGCGCTGATGAGGCCGATCATCGGTGCGAGCACCATCAGTCCCCAAAGTCCGTAGACCACGGATGGGATTCCGGCGAGAAGTTCGATCAAACGACGGTATATACGGGCAAGGGCTGCCGGAGCGTAGAAATGGCAGAACAGTGCTGACAACACCGCCAGCGGTGTGGCCAGGGAGACTGCTCCGATCGTGACCAGAATTGAGCCCCACAGCATGGGCGTGAGGTTGTAGAGTTGTTCGGTCGGCCTCCAGGCTTCGTCCAGAAAAAATGAACCCAATCCGGCGTCGCGCATCACCGGGAAAGACCCGATGAAGAGAAACACGACGATCAGTGCGACGATCGCGCCTGCTACCAGCGCTGCACCGCGCAGACTCCAGACCAGAATGCGATCACGGAGTGATAGGGACAAAATACTGTCCTTGGATCAGATCATGAACCTCGGCTGATTGGGCAAAATCGATAATATCTTTCACAACTCCCTGGGGCGCCCCTTTGGTGACCACGTGAAGCGTACGGCGCAGTGGAAAACGTCCATCGAGCACTGCCTTGGTGGACGCCTCGACTCCTCGACTGGGCAGCGGCTTGATCGCCACGCCCTGGCTGGCATCGTACTCGGCGGTGCCAACCGAGACGTATCCCACTGAATTGGGATTACCAGCTACCGTCTTGACGCCCTGCTCGTTGTCGCCGATAACCACGTCGGCCTTGATATCTTTGTTCTTCAGGCCAAAGTGCTTGAGGAATAGCTCGAGGGTCGAGCGCCCCTCCGCCTTGTTGACCACCGTGATTTTGGCATCAGACCCGCCGACTTCAGACCAGTTCGAGACCTCGCCCTTGTAGATCTTTACGATCTGTTCGTCTGTCAGCGTCTTGATAGGGTTGGATTTGTGCACGATTATGCAGATACCATCGTACGCGACGGCGAATCCTTTCAGATCGGATTCTGTGGACTTTAAGCTGCGCGAGATCATCCCGATGTCGGCACGCCCTTCGCGCGCATCGGCAATCCCCCGCGATGAACCACCTGTCTGCACGTCGATCCGCACCCCCGGGTTTTTGGACTCGAAGCGCTTCGCGATCTCCAGCATGACTGGCGCCACGGTGCTCGAGCCGGTAATCACGACCTTCTTTTGCTCCGATTCAGAACCCTTACATCCGCCCACACTCACGGCGACCACCAAGCTGACAAGACCCAATGCTTTTCTCATGTAACAACCTTCCGAGCTAGTGTAGATGAATGGATTGTCCATCTTCCACGAATTCTTCGCTGAGGTCAAAAGTGTTTAAAAATACAATATGATAGGAAAATGATGATATCTATATGATTATACGCAGTTGGTGCGGCAGGCAGGCCATCCTCAGTATATTTCTCAGCAAATCACGGTGACTACTTATGTAGTTTCAACAGCTACCCAGACTACACCATTTTAGCAGATAGAAAGTTCGGATCTCAGCAAGAAACGCAAAGGCGATCGATAGCTCTTCTTCACGGCGGTCGGGAAACGCGCCATCAGACAGGGGAAAAATATTTTAATTACAGCCATTTAAGTCAGCAAGCCAGGCTACGCGCCGAATGGCTGGGCGATAATCTCATTGTCGGTGTCGGATCGCTCGACTTGTCGCGTGGACCTCCTGGCGTGCTGTTGAGCGATGGTGGGTAATGGGAGTAGTTTTTGTTACTCACTGACACATGAGTGTAACCGTGGATGAAATGTTTGCAGAGGAGCACATGACACGGTTGATACGGAACCCAGCGTTCCGTGTAATTCTGAAATTCAGCTGATCGCGGGTTATACTTGGTTTCACCGTACTCGACGCGCCGGGATCGACTCTACGGGTCATGTCTTTGCCGCCGCTCTACGGAGTCGCGGCAATCTGCCATTGACATTTTCATTCGGCACAAGGCCGGGTGAGGGTATCAGTGAGTTCAGTTTTCTGGCTTACGCCGGTTCATTCCCATCGATGGACCGGGTTCGCATCTTACTCAGAGTGCTTTGAAGGCGTTGAGTTCGCCACTGAGCCGTGGGGTCCGGGCGGATGTTTTGGCATCATGCGGCTGGCCATGCTGGGTTTGGGCATCGTTGATGCCGAGACCCAGCGCAGTCAGTCCCAGTTCCGACGGCGTGTCGTCAGCGACCGAGTGTACGTACACCGAGGCCCTACGGTGGCTGCCTCGAGCAGAGCGGGCCGCCAAAGATGGTTGACGGCGGGCGTGAACGCCTGTTGGCGACCGTCTGCCTCGCGGTTGCAATCCCTTGAGATCAAAGTGCGGGAGAATTGGGCATTTAAATTGCTTGTCGCAACAATGTGATGATGCATACATGTCGATCCTGTTATCGCGACTACCAGGGTGACAGCGCGCGTTTCTGTCCATTGTGTGGGGCTCCTGTCGGAGCAGCGAGTGACCCAGCTGCCACGTTGCTTTTTGGGGCGGAGCCGCTCAAGAAAGCCCGTTGGAGTACTGAGGATCGAGAGCGATACGAGGTGGCGACTGCGGCAACTGAACCCTACAACTGTCCGGACTCGGAGTCGTCGACCAGGGCCTCTACCGAGTCATTTGGGGCCGAATGGGATCGGGGTGATTCGCTGGATAATCAGCGTACGATTCGGATACAAGGCATTGTCCCGGCTCCGCGGGGTTCTGATGACACGCTTGACGGGTCGTTTGCCGAGACGAGTGTTGTGCGCCGGAGTGATTCGTTGACGGGCGAGCTCGACTACCAGGGCACCGAGCCCAGCGAGCCAGAGGAGCGAAGCGACGAGCCCAACGTGCAGTTTCTGTACGATGACGACGAGCCCCTCATGTCGGCTCGGCGCAGTTATCGCGCTGTGTGGCTTGCCGCTGCCGCGCTTGCTCTACTCATTGGAGGCTGGAGTGTAGCGCGCGCCATGCAGCCGCGAGAGACGGTTGCAGAGACAGACCCACCAGGAGAGCAAACCCCAATCGCGGCCGACCGGCCGGATGAGCGCGAGGTCGAACCGCGGCCAGCTCTGTCACCGGTACCGGCGGTCGTGCAAGACGACGTCGTGGACCGTTCAACGGCTCCGATGGTCTCAGACAGCCGGAAGCGGCGCGCGCGCAAGCGTTCCTCGCGCAGCCGGCGCCGTTCTCGCTCGCGCGACACTCGCCCGGTGCAATCTTCGCAGTCTCAGGTGGACAAAGTCCGAGCTGCTGCTGCGGCTTTACTGAACGGCGGCGAAAGCGATGTTCCCGCGTCCAAGCTGCAACCCGCGACATCTACACCGGCGAAGACAGCTGCGAGCGCAGCAGAGTCGTCGCCGCCAGCGCGTGTGGCGAGATCCGCAGCAGTCGAGCAGCCGCTCGATCCATTTGCGGCCGGTGATCAGCCAGTCGCGGGGCAACGGCCGAGCAAAGAGCAGCCGCTGGATCCATTTGCGGCCGGGAGTTCGTCGGCGGGAAGAGAGAAGCCGAGCAGAGAACAGCCACTCGATCCATTCGCGACCAGAGCCCTGCCAGTTGTGAAAGAGCCACCGGCGAAGGAGCAGCCGCTCGACCCGTTTGCGACCGGCAACTCGCAGTCGGACAAGGGAGGGCCGGTCAAAGAGTCTCAGTCCAATCCGTCGAGTACCTCTGCATCTGAGCGAGACAATAGTCCACCGCGCCAGAATGAGAATCTGGCTCGCGCCGAATTTTTCGTCAAGCTGGGCAAGGCTCATCTGGCTGCAGGACGCCACGATGCCGCGGCGACGACTTTTGCTCGAGCTCTCGGTCTGGATCCCGATAACCGGGCTGCCAGGGATGGTTTGGCCGCGGCCAAGAGTGCTCAGAGTCAAGCCGAGTAGGACGCGCATGCTCCCTGGCCCTGGTTCGGCTTATTCGGCGAGAAAATCGCGCAGTAGCCGGGCCAGTTCGGCTGGTCGGTGGCGCTGCATCATGTGGCCGGCTCCGTCGATGACCACGCGCTTGCCGGTCGGGAAATAAGCGTAGCGCCGTTCAACTTGTTCGGCGTGGTGGCGAAATATCGACTTGCTGCCCTCGACCAGAAGAACTGGACAGTTGATATTCTTCCAAAGACTGGCTGCCATGTCGATTCGATACGGATAGGGTCCCCTGGTTACATGGAGCGGATCGTGCTTGAAATGATAGCGTCCATCGGCAGTGGCCACCGTGCCGCGCTCAGCCAGGAACTCGGCCAGTACTGGATCGAGCAAACGATCGTGTTGGCACAACCGCGCAGCAGCTTCGTCCAGGTTGGCGTAACTCACCGGCTCGCGCTGCCGGGCTCGCTTCCAGCCGTTGAGCCAGCCGCGTATCCGCCCGGGCATATCGATGGTTTCTTCCGGCGGCCCCAACCCCTCGAGCAATGCCAGCCTGGTCACGCGGTCGGGAAAACTCCCCGCATAGTAGGAACAGATGCTGCCCCCCATCGAATGACCGACCAGCGATAGGCGCGAACGACTCACCAGATCAGCCAGATCGGCCAGATCGGCCACGTAGTCCATGAAATAGTAGTAACCACCCGGGCCGACCCGATCGCTGTCCCCATGGCCGCGCATGTCCGGAGCGACCAGGTGAAACTTCCCGGCCAGGCCCGATTCCACCACAGCTTGCCAGCCCCATGACAGATCGAGAAAACCATGAACTAATATCACGGTATGATCACTGTCAGCATCCCATTCGAGCATGTGATAGCGCAGGCCGGTAGCCAGATCGATAGTGCGTGCTGTGGGCTTCGTAGCGCTCGTCATGGTGATTGTCGTCGGGGTCGCCGTTGTGTGTAAAGTATGTAAGCCTGGACTTAATCGGCCCGATCCACTGGCCTCACAGTTTGCGCGACCAGTGCCCAAACGCAAGGAGCACGGCACCAACCAGGGTAAAAGGCACCAGGAATACCCAACCGAGAAACTGATCGGGCTCGCGCTGGGCGTAGATCAGGAATGCGCTCAACATGCCCCCGACCATGAGAAAGAGGGCCAAGACGTAGCCGATGAGCTGTATGCGGCGCTTTTTGAACGCTTTTTCTACCAGCTGGAGAAATACCGCCGCCTCTTCAGGACTCAGCTTTTCGATCTCCTTGGCCAGCCCGGAGTCGGCATTCTCGATGGCTTTTTCGGCCAGCTCACGGCCGCGCTGGCCGGCATCATGAGCCTGGCCAGGCTCACCCGCCTGGTCTTCCTTGCCGGGCTTACGCTTGTTTCGCTTCTTCGACCCACTCATCGTGAGCTCTCATCAAACTGAATGAAGTTATGGCAAAGCCAGCCTCGCTCGGCAAGTCGCCCGATGCGCTGAAAGGCGCAGGCCTGCTACGATTCGATTGCCTCGTACAGTCCGGCCGCACCCTGTCCGCCGCCGATGCACATGGACACGATGGCATATTTGCCGCCGCGACGCCGCAACTCGTAGAGTGCAGTTGCGGTGAGCTTGGCACCGGTACAGCCGAGTGGATGACCCAGGGCGATGGCTCCGCCGTTCACGTTGAGCTTGTCGTCCGGCAGACCGAGTTCCTGCTTGACATAAACCGACTGGCTGGCAAAAGCCTCATTGATCTCGAATAGATCGATATTGTCGAGTTTCAGGCCGGTTTTGTCGAGCAGTTTTCGAATCGCGGGAACCGGGCCAATCCCCATTATGGCCGGATCCACACCCACAGTGGTAAAGGCGCGGAAATAGCCCAATGGCTTGATCCCGAGTTGATCGGCCCTGTCCCGGGTCATCACCAGGGACGCGGCCGCACCGTCAGATAGAGGCGATGAGTTGCCGGCAGTGACCGAGCCTTTCAGCGAAAAAGCCGGCTTGAGCTTGGCCAGCGCTTCGCGGGTAGTATCGGGCCTGGGTTGCTCGTCGGTATCGAATACCCGGGTCTTGCGCTCGCCGTTTGCGTAGGACACCGCCTCAACCGGGACGATTTCATCCTTGAACCGACCGGTCTCCACCGCCTGGCTCGCTTTCATCTGGCTGTGATAGGCAAATTCGTCTTGCGCCTCCCGCGTGATCTCGAATCGCTGGGCCACGTTTTCGGCTGTGGTACCCATGGGTGTATGTGCGTTGGGGTGTTTTTTCATGACCTCTGGCGATGCGCTGAGATGAAAGCCGGTCATGGGCACAGCGGTCATGGATTCGACTCCACCGGCCACGACGATGCCGTGCTGGCCAAAAGCCACCGACCCGGCGGCGATGGCAATGGCCTGCAGGCCGCTCGAGCAGAACCGGTTGATGGTCATGGCCGAGGTCTCCTCGGGCAGACCGCCGAGCAAACCGGCCAGGCGTGCCACGTTGAGTCCTTGCTCGCCCTCGGGCATGGCGCAGCCGAGCACGATATCATCGACCATGTCGGGCTTTACCTGGGGAACCCGTTCCATGAGGCCGCGGATAACCTCGCCGGCCAGGTCGTCGGGACGCTTGTGGGCCAGGCTGCCCTTGTGGGCGCGGCCGACCGCCGAGCGAACTGCTTCTGCAATAATGACGTCTGCCATGTCTGTCTCCTTGGTCCGGACGCCTCCGGATTGTTAGTTACGCAGGGGTTTGTTCTTCATGAGCATGTGTTGCATGCGCTCCTGGCTCTTGGGCTCACCACATAGACTGACGAAGGCCTCGCGTTCGAGTTCGAGCATCTCCTCTTCAGTAACCTCGTGGCTGGCACCGGATACACCACCGCACAGGACCCCGGCCAGCTGGCCCGCGATCAGGGCGTCGTGTTCGGTGGCATAACCGCCCGCTACCAGAGTCCTGACCATCATCTCGAGGGTGGCTATACCACTTTCGCCGGGCAGCTTGTAAGCACGCGGAATCGGCGGGTGATAGCCGGTTTCGGCCAGGCCAATCACCCGCTCTTTGGCCTCGTAGAGCTGCCTGGCCCGGTCGAACGACACACCATCGGTGGACCGGAAATAGCCCTTTTCCTTGGCCATGCCGGCGCTGGTCGCAACGTCGGCCAGGGCGATGTTCTTGAACACCTGAGTGACGTAGGGATACACGTCGTACTCCACCCCGGCGGGAATGTTCTCGAGGGCGCGCCACAACAGCGCCATGTTGCCACATCCCCCCGGTATGAGCCCGACACCGACCTCGACCAGGCCGGCGTAGGTCTCGGCCGCCGCCTGCACCTCGTCGCAACCCAGGCACAATTCGAGCCCGCCACCCAACGTCATTCCATAAGGCGCCGCCACGACCGGTATTGTCGAGTATTTTATGCGCTGCATGGCGCTCTGAAACGTCCCGACCATCTGGCGTATCTGGTCCCACTTCTTTTGCTGGGCCCCCATGACCACCAGGAATAGATTGGCGCCGACCGAGAAATGGTCGCCGCGGTTGTAGATGAGCATCCCGCGGAATTCCCTCTCGGCGCGTTCGACTGCGTCGAACAACATTTGTACGGCGTCGGGCTCGAGGCTGTTGGACTTGGTCTTGAATGTCACACCCAGGACTCCGTCGCCCAGATCCCAGGCCTCGGCGCCGCCGTTCTTCAAGACCGGCCCATCGCCGCGCCGCATGACCGTGAGAGAAGCTTCGCGAGGATCGCGGCCAAGGGCGACATAATCGCCCTTGGCGACGTCGTACACTCGAGCGCCGTCGTAGAATTTTTCGACCCCGGCGTCGCGCATGGCCAGGATCGATTTGGGCAGGTCTACGCCGTCGTCCTGCATGCGCTTGACCGTGTCGGCAAAACCCAGGGCGTCCCAGGTCTCGAATGGGCCCAGCTCCCAATTGTAGCCCCATTTCATGCCGTTATCGATGGCAACCACGTCGTCGCAGATCTCGCCGATACGGCGCGCCGAATAGGCCAGGGACCGCGAGATCGTTTTCCACGCATACTCGCCGACCACGCCCTCAGTCGCGACCAGTTTGCGCACGCGTTCGCGGACGTCGCTCACTTTGCCCAGCGCCTTGCACTCCTTCTTGATGGCAGAGTCGCCACCACGCGGTCGGTACTCGCCGGTTTTGGGGTCGAGCGTTGCGATACCGTCCTTGCCCTTGCGATAGAATCCCCCCTTGGTTTTCTGGCCCAGCTGGTTGCGCTCGATCATGGTGCGCACATAGTCGGGGACGACGAAGATCTCCCGCTCCTCGTCTTCGGTGAGCGCTTCGTGGCAATTGTCGACCACGTGGGCCAGGGTGTCGAGCCCGACCAGGTCCCCGGTGCGAAATGTGGCACTCTTGGGGTGCCCCATGGGCTCGCCGGTGATTGCGTCTACATCCTCGGGCGCGAGACCCATCTCCAGCATCAGGTGCATCGCCACCATGCTGCTGTGGGTGCCGATCCGGTTGGCCACGAAGTTGGGCGTGTCCTTGGCATTCACGATGCCCTTGCCCAAAACTTCCCGGCCAAAATGAGTCAGCCGGTCGATGATCTCTGGATCGGTGTCCGGACCGGCGACAATTTCGAGCAGCTTCATATACCGCGGCGGATTAAAAAAATGTGTGATCAAGAAATTCTTGCGGAATTTCTCAGAACGACCGCCGATCATGTCGGCCAGGCGCAGGCCCGAGGTGTTCGAGGCCACGATGGTGTCGGCCGGCAAGATCGCCTCCAATCGCTCGAACAAAGCACGCTTGATGTCGAGCTTCTCGATAATCGCCTCGACAATGAGATCACACTCGGCAGCTCGCTCCAGGTCGTCTTCCAGATTGCCCACCGACACCAGTCGGGCGTGGCCGTTGTGAAAAAACGGCGCGGGTTTTGCCTTGAGCATCGTTTTGAGTGCCGTGGCGGCCACACTGTTGCGCGCAGCTTTGTCGTCGCGTCCGCTCCCTTGCTCCGAGAGCTTGGGCGGAACTATGTCGAGAAGCAACACTGGTAAGCCGGCGTTGGCAACGTGAGCGGCAATTCCACCGCCCATGACGCCAGCTCCGAGCACTGCGACACGTCGGATCGGTTTCATCATGCGCCGACCATACCCTAAATTGCCTGGCAAGAACCCCGCCCCGATAGCTAGCCGGATCATTCATCGAGGCACATGGCAGCCGTGCTCCCAGTACTGCACAACGTTTGATGCGGCCACTGTTCAAGGTAATTTGCTTCACATTTCTTACCGGTCGGGGACGTAAGGCCCCGAACTGGCGACCGTCTTCCCCTGAGCCGGATGGAAAAACAGCCGAAATAGCGTACACGATCCCTTGGACCTGGACTTGCATTTGCTCGGAGGACATGGGGAGTTACCCATCGGCAATCGGCGCTGTCGGCCGGCGCTCGCAGAACCATAATGACGGGTCTGCGGCAATGGCTGGTTACCCGTCGGTAAGCGGCGCCGTAGATAGAAGGGCAGGCGGTGGCAGACTCGCTCCGGGTCAGTCCGCCGACGAGCTGCCAACCGAGAAAGTACCTGCGATGCACAATAGCGGCGGACTGGCTGAGCCAAACGGTGTTTATACCGAGGGGCCCGAGTACAACACTGATCTTGCCACCGAAAAAGTCGTTCCGGTCAGGTCGACCAGGAACGGCGGATTTGGTGGGCCGAACGGTGTTTATGATCAAGCGTCTAAAGGCAACAATATTGCCACCGAGAAATTCCTCCCGGCCAGGCCGACAAAGCCGACCGGGTCTGCGGTGGTCGAAATGCCCGCGCGCAAAACCCAGCGATCCCGGGGCGGCCTGATACCCTGGGTGTTGCTCGCGCTCGTTGTCGTCGGTGCGGGCTCGGGCGAGTACTACATGTTCGAAAAGTACCAGATTGCGCGGGACGACCTCACCGAGGCCCAAAAAACCATCCATACGGCCCGGCAGGGCGTGGTCGAAGCAGACCACAAGATCATGACACTGGAAGCAGAATTGTCCCGAACCCGCGGCGAATTCGAGGCCGCCAGAAAGCGTGCCGGTGAAGAGAACTCGGCGTCGCTGGCTGCCAAGCTCGAAGCGGTCTTACCCGCCGACAAGTCCGAGCTGGTCTTTGGCTCTGGTGGGCGACTCAATCTGGCCCTAGCCGATGAACTGCTTTTCAAACAGGGCAAGTCCGAACTATCCGCTGCCGGTAAAACCCTGTTCGACCGCATCGGCCGGGTGCTTAACGAATTTCCCGACGAGCAGGTATGGGTCTATGGCCACACCGGCAGCGATTCAACCAAACGCGATAAATCACCATGGGAACTATCGGCATCCCGCGCACTGACGGTCATCCATTACCTGCAAAAACAGGTTTCGCTCGACCCCTCGCGCCTCGCAGCCGTGGCCCTTGGCTCGCGGAGCCCGGGACCGCGTCGGGCCAATCGCATATCCCAAAGCCCCCGCATCGAACTCGTTCTTTTCCCCCGCAACGCCCACTGACCCGATCTATCCCGGCTGTTCCGCGATCGACCCGATCGCCGGCTGCGGCGCAAGCAGTGTGCGCGGCATTGCCACCGGTACGCGATCGTTGCTTGCTGAGGGATCCCACCGGAACGACTGAGGAGTTTGTCCCCGCTCTACCGTTTGCTCGCCAATACAGTACATTGAAATAAAGCATATTTGCGAACTGCGCAGAGATAGTTTCCTGGCCCGCTAGTTGCACCACCCCTACGCGGCAACTCTGATAGGAGCCACGGGGTGATCGAAAACACAGGATCGTACACTATCATTCAATCAGCTGCCGGACGCCGTCGAACTGAAGTTCAATCCGTGCCCGATCAGGCCGAGCTCCTTGAGGCGTCGTCTCAAATAGACAGCACATCTGGAGAGCAGAAATACTCGGTGATCCGCGAGATTCCCAAACGTCTCGGCAAGTACCGCGTCGTGCGCAGACTGTCCAAAGGCCGCAACACGATGATAGCTTTGGCCGGCACCGAAGGAATTGGTGGTGTCGAACGGACTGCAGTCGTCAAATTGCTGCTGCCAAAGTTCATTCACGGCGGCCGTTTTATCCGCAGTTTTTTGCACGAAGAGCGGGTCACCGGAGCGCTCAATCACCCCAACGTGATCCAGCTCATCGACAGCGGTGATTCGGAAGCTGGCTACTTCATGGTACTCGAGCACATCAAGGGCAAAAATCTATTGGAACTGATGATGATCGGGGCAAAGGTAAACCGACGTATACCTTTCGATGTGGCGGTCACCATTGCCCACGACGTCGCCGGAGCTCTGCATTATGTGCACGAGTTTGCCACGGCGAGTGGCCATCAACTCGGTTTGGTCCATCGCGATGTGCAGCCGTCTAACATCATGATCCGCGACGATGGATTCACCAAGCTAATCGACTTCGGCAACGTCGCGATCGCCGGCATGGAGCGGGATCATTCACCTGACGATCGACAGCTTCATCGCTTCATGCCGCCCGAAATGATCCGACAGGAGCCGGTCGATCGCCGCGGCGACATTCACGGTCTCGGCGCAGTACTCTACGAACTCACCACCGGGCAGAGGGTGCGCGACGATCCGATGGCAGGGCAAGACAATATATCCGACGAGGTCGTTCCGCCCTCTGGATTGGTCACAGAATACTGGCCTGAACTGGAAAACGTCGTCCTGCACTGCTTGCACGGCGACCCGGCACAGCGATTTCAAACCGCTGCATCGGTGCAATACGCGCTGGAGAAGTTGGCCCATACGCGCGGCTTCCTATTGTCACAGCAGCGCGTGGCGCATTTTCTCCAGGAGATTGCCGACACTCGCCCTGCGGCCAACAAGAGCCTGTCGGCTCAGGCAGAGGCGGCCAAGCAGCGCAGTAAATCGGCCAACAAGCGGCGGGCGTCCACCAATATGGGCAAGACCCGCATCCGGGTTACTCGCCGCATGACGCCGGCCAATTGATGCGGAAGTAAGGCGAAGCGGAGTTCTGTGGCCGGGCAGCGGCGATCTGCTCGCTGGTCGCAGTGGCTATAGAAACTCGATTCCCTGGGCCAGAGGAAGGTCGCCGCCCCAGTTGACCGTGCAGGTCTGGCGCCGCATGTACCCTTTCCAGGCATCGGAACCCGATTCTCGTCCACCACCGGTATCTTTTTCGCCGCCGAAGGCGCCGCCGATCTCGGCGCCGCTGGTGCCCAGGTTGACGTTGGCGATACCGCAGTCCGAGCCGCGCGCGGACAGAAAGGTCTCGGCAGAGCGCATGCTTTCGGTAAAGATGGCACTCGAAAGGCCCTGGGACACCGCGTTGTGGTCGGCGATTGCCCGGTTCAGGGTGTCGACTTCGAACAGGTAGAGGATGGGTGCGAAGGTTTCTTCCCATGCGATGGAAAACCGGTCGTGCGCGGGGGCCCGCACGATGGTCGGAGCGACGAAGAATCCGTTGCGATCGATCGCTCGTCCGCCGGTCAGAATCTCCCCGCCCTGTTCCACCGCTGTGCGCAGCGCCGACTGGTAGGCGGTGACTGCGACGCGCGACGCCAGTGGTCCCATGAGCGTCGTGTCCACCAGAGGGTCTCCGATTTCAATCGTCTGATATGCCGCGATCAATCCTTCGGTGAGGGGTCCCGAAATACCGCGCTGGGCAAACACCCGGCGGGTCGAGGTGCAGCGCTGACCGGATGTACCCACGGCGCCAAACGCGATGGCGCGGACAGCCAGATCGAGTCTGGCATCGTCGAGCACGATGATGCCGTTATTGCCGCCGAGTTCGAGAATGGTGCGGCCCAGCCGCGACGCCACGCGACCGGCTACCTGGCGACCTATCGGGATCGAGCCGGTGAAAGACACCAGGGGGATTCGGCGATCGTCGCACATCCAGCCGCCGGCCTCGGATCCGCCGACGCACAGGTTGAATACCCCGGCGGCGTCGTGCTCGGCCATGGCTCGATTGCACAAATGCTGCACCGCCACGCTGCACAGCGGCGTCTGCGGGGATGGCTTCCACAGACATACGTCACCACATACCGCGGCAATGGCAGCGTTCCACGACCAGACCGCCATGGGAAAGTTGAACGCCGTAATGATGGCGACTGGCCCGAGCGGATGCCATTGCTCGATCAGGCGGTGCTGTGGTCGCTCGGATGCAATGGTCAGCCCGTAGAGTTGCCGGCTGAGACCCACTGCGAAGTCGCAAATGTCGATCATCTCCTGGACCTCGCCCAGTCCCTCCGAGCGGATCTTGCCCATCTCGAGCGAGATGAGTTCACCGAGCGGTTCTTTGTACTCGCGCAAGAGCTCGCCCAGACGCCGCACCAGGAGTCCGCGCTGCGGAGCCGGTCTCATTCGCCATGACGCAAAACGCCGGCTCGCCGCAGCGAAAATAGCCTCGTAATCACTGTGGCTGCACCCGCGCACGCGCCCGATCACTGCCCCTGTAGTTGGATTGATCGACTCGATTTGATCGCCTGCCGTGTCGAGCCATTGTCCATCACAGCCGCCCTGGCTGTCAGGGCCTATACCTAGTTGTTCGAGGATGGTTGCTTCGCTTCGGCCAATCATGCGGTGAGAGTATGGGTTTTACTGCGCTGCGAGCAATCCCCCTGCCCACCGGGATCACTCGATGCACCGAGCGGGTTGCCAGACGCCATTGCGACTCCCAAAAAGTATCACAGTCACGCGCCGTGGGATAAGCTATGACGGTGCAGTGTCCGTACTGTGGCGCTGATTCTCAGGTGGTCGATTCGCGCGCGACGACAGAAGGCGTGCGCCGCCGCCGACTGTGCAATGGTTGCAAGCGGCGCTTCACGACCTATGAACGCGTGGGAGCGCCAAGCCTCAAAGTGATCAAGCGCAGCGACAAGAACGAGCCATTCGACTCCGACAAGTTGCAGCGCGCCCTGGCCCGAGTTTGTCGCAATCGCCCCACGGTCACTGCCGAGGCCATCCGGCGAATTGTGCGCGACATCGAGGCTCACCTGCTCGACTCGGGAGCCAAATATGTCCGCTCGGGACAGATTGTCACTCTCGCGCTCGAGCGCCTGATCGAGATCGACAAGCTGTCATACGAGCGGCTAGCTACCGATTACATTGATGAAGACGGGCAGCTGCGCACCGACCACAAGAATCAGGTGGACGAGAAATCCGACCAACTCGACTTGTTTCAGGCCGACGACTGATAGCAATCGCGGGCGATCGTACCGACCTGGTCAGGGCTCGGGATGCCTGGCTCGCAGTTTGGACAGGAGAGTGTCGCACTCGCAAAAACGCTCGGCCAGAGCTTTGACAAACGTGCCAAACCAGCCTTTTTGGTCCAGTTCGTAATCGAGACTGTCCCGCGTGATGCACGCGGCGCGAACTTGATCGAGAGCGGCTACCGTGGCGGTGCGGGGCGCGCCGGTGAAGATGGCGGTCTCGCCGAACACATCGCCGGGGCCGAGTTTGCGCAAGAACTGTCGCGATTCACCCGCGCCCTTGTATACCTCGCAGTGGCCGCCTTCGATGATGTAGGCCGCGTCAGCATCGTCGCCCTCGGCCACGATGATAGTGCCGGGGGCGAATTCTAGAACGTCGAACCAGCCACCACCGCTCAAAAACACCTGTACTGCTTCGCTCAACTCGCTCACGCTCTGATAGCGATCGGCGCGATCGCGAGCCATGGCCTTCATGGCGATTCGACACAAACCGGGCGGCAGGCGGCGATCGGCTGCCGCTTGTTCTGGCGGTTGAATGCTGCCCAAACTGGCCTGCTCGATCTGAATGGCGGCATTTTCGCCGACATACGGCGGCCTGCCGGTCATGATCTGGTAGAGGATAGCGCCCAGACCGAAAATGTCGGTGCGGTAGTCGATGTGGTCGACCAGGCTCAGGGCCTGCTCAGGAGCCATGTATGCGGCTGTTCCCATGAGCGATCCGGCGCTCTCCCGGTGACTTTCGGTGGGACGCATGAGCTGTGGCATGAGGGGAGAACGAGTGTCTCTCTCGCTGTCGTAGAGCAACGCGATTCCCCAGTCCATGACGTAGACCTCGCCGTGGCTGCCGACCATGATATTGGATGGCTTGAGGTCACGGTGGATCACTCCCCGACTGTGGGCAAAGTCGAGAGCGTCGCAGATTTTGAGAAAAATCTGCAGAAACCGGACGAGGTTGTCCCCGCCCAGCGGTTTGCCGAGTTGAGCGGAGAGCAGCTTCGACAGGGTCTCGCCCTGGACCAACTTCATGATGAAGAACGCGTTGCCCCTGCTGTGAAAACCGACATCGTGAACCGGGACGATATTGGGATGATCGAGCTGGCCGGTAATCTGCACTTCTTCCAGAAAACGCTGAGTGTGCTCCTCCTCATCGGCCAGACTGTTGTGTAGGGTCTTCATGGCCACCCGGCGCAACAGGACGCGGTCGTAGACCGCGTGCACTGAGCCCATGCCGCCGGTACCGATGGAGCCTTCGTCGTCATAGCGGGACGGCTCGGCCAGCTGACTGTTGACCGGACTGTCGAGCCGGGCGGTGTCGTCGGCGTCGTCCCCTTCTGCAGCAATGATCGTCGACGCTTCGGTGAGAGCGCTCAGCTCGGCGCTGTCGGGGAGTCTTCTGGTATCACCAGTCTTCGGCGGCCTGCCGCTCATGAACACATGAATTCTACTACACGAGAGCGCATCTAAAGCAATTGGACCGAGCCAGGGCGTGGCCGTGGCAGTTCTGTCGATCAAGCGCCACAGCGGACGCTCAGGCCAGCGCTTCGGGGGCAGCCTGGCCGCGTTCGCGAAATGTGCCCCGCTTCTGGTAGCGCTTGCCGAACAGGCGATTGAGCGCCACACGGGATCGCCAACCCATATAACCGCGGTTGAAGTTGACGATCTGGTCGGGGGCCAGATACGGGTTCTTGAGACCGGCCAGGGTGACCAGGGCCAGTACCTGCTCGGCGACACTGACCGGGCATCCTTCCAGTCTGACATGGGACTTGTTCCGACTGGCCGCCAGCTTGGCCGTGGTCACTGCCATCTTCTTGTAAATGTCGTCGTGCTTGGCCCCGTGCGGATCCCTGGTGCTGCGGTCTTGGTACACATTGCGGATCTGTACCGGCTTGTCGGCCAGGGTTCCCTGCCAGGCCGCGCAATCGCCGATAAAGATCACTTTCTCGCCCGGCCGGTGCGCGATAGGCCCGTCATAGGCACCGAATACCACGTGCAGGCGCGGCATCTTAGTATCGCATTCGCTGTCGTAGATGCGCAGGATCTCGATCGCCTCCTCGATGGCTCCGGGGCAACCGCCCCAGCAGTAATCCGAATGCTCGGTCTCGGGAGGTGGCCCGGCATAGGCACTGATATTGGTGCCCTCGAAATACTTCTCGACCCGGACCAGACCGACTCGAAAATTCTTGGCTCGCTCTTTGGCCTGGGCCAACGAGACGTCGCCGGTAATCGTCACCGTGTCCAGATCCGCAGAGCCAAATCCGTATTCTTCCGCCAGGCGAATGTGATCCACCGAGCGCGGATCCAGACCGATGATCGAACTGCATACCGCATCAAACGCCACCTGACTGTTGCCCATGATCACCAGACCCATATCGAACGGAATGGGCGTGAGCATGCGTCCCTCTCCCGCGACAATGGCGTCGATCGCGATGAACTGCGGTTGTATGATGAACTGAAGATCGGCGATCTTTTCGTTGAGCCGATGGTCGTGGTCGATGAGTCGATGGCGATCGTCCTGAATGCCGATGTAGTTCTTCATCGAGAACGTCACCGTGGTCCAGGGATGAGCCTTGAATTTGGGCATGTTGACGAAAAAATCGGCCCGGGCTACCGGCTCGGGCGTGAATACGTAATCGCGCAGTCGGCGCGGATGATCGAGCGAGATCTCGACCTGGGGTACCTCCTCGAACAAGTAACGCTTGACCCCGGGTAATCGAGACAACACAGCGTCAAAGCCCGACTGCTCGAACATCATGCGGGTGGGGATGGTGATACCGCATCGCTCGCCCACCGCCAGCTCGGTCATGGTCGCATTTCCTATGTCGCGCAGCGCGCGCAACACCCCCTCGGCGAACTCCGGCCGCGTGTGAGCATGTGGAAACATATCGCCGGCTGCGACCAGATTGGGCTTGACCAGGGTGCGCCCAAACGGTACCAGTCCCAACTCTTCCAGACCTTCGCGGACAATCGTGCGAATCTTGCCCACGTCGTAAGTTTTACAGTCGCGAATGATGACTTTGGGCTCGATGGGAAGTTTCATGCACAAAAGTGTAGCCCATTTCAGTTTCTGTCGGACCCGGTTCCGGAATAATATTACAACTCACTGAATTAACAATCGCTTATCTCTTGATCCGGAACATTGCGGGCGGTCTATCATGGGGGCAGGAGTCAACCCTCGTACCACCAGCCCTTACATTGTTTGATCGCAATGCCGCCGTCCGGGCGGCGGGAGGATTGCTTTGACCATGCAGCCTATCCAACTCGAGCGCCACTACCGCAATATGGCCGAGCTTTTTTGGGATCGCGTCGGCAAGACGCCACATCTCGAAGCATTTCGTTATCCGGTTGGTGACACGTGGAGGTCGCTGACCTGGAAACAGGCAGGGGAGCGTGTGCGCAAGCAGGCATGTGGTCTGCTATCGCTCGGAATCGCCCGTGAGGAGCGCTGTGCCATATGGTCGTCGACGCGGCTCGAGTGGATTCTTGCCGACACGAGCATTTTATGTGCGGGCGCGGCCACCACGACGATCTATTCGAATACACCCATCGAAGACTGTGTGTACATATTGGCGGATTCGAAGACTCGGCTGATATTTGCCGAAAACGTCGAGCAAGTGGCCGCGCTGCGCGTTCATCGGGACAAGCTGCCTGATCTCGTCAAGGTCGTTCTATTCGACGGCCCCCCAGACAAGGAAAAGGACGGCGACTGGGTGATCGCCCTGGCGGACTTCGAGGCTCTTGGGGAAGAGTATGCCGGGCAGCATACTGATGCGCTCGACGAGCTCAGAAAGTCGATCGAGTCCGATGATCTGGCCACGCTCATCTACACATCGGGCACGACGGGCAGGCCCAAGGGCGTGAGGCTGGTACACGACTGCTGGACATATGAGGCCGAGTCGCAAGACTCGCTCGATGTTGTCGATGTCAACGACGTGAATTATCTGTGGCTGCCGCTCGCTCATTCATTTGGCAAGGTGGTCTTGGCCGTGCAGATGGCGGTCGGGTTTTCCAGCGCAGTGGACGGGCGCATCCCCAAACTGATCGATAATCTGGCCGTCGTGCGGCCCACGTTCATGGTTGCGGCCCCGCGAATTTTTGAAAAGGCGTACAACCGGATCATTAGCCTGGCCAAGGAGGGCAGCCCAATCAAGTACAAGCTATTCTCTTGGTCGATTTCGGTCGGCAAAGAGGTTTCGCGTCGGCGCCGGAGCGGCCAGGAGCCGAGTGGACTTTTGGCCCTAAAGCACATGGTGGCCGACAAGCTGGTCCTGTCCAAGATCAGGGACCGTTTTGGCGGCCGGATAAGGTTTCTCTTTTCGGGCAGTGCGCCTCTATCTCCGGACATCGCCGAGTTTTTCCATGCCACGGGCATGTTGATCCTCGAGGGCTATGGTCTCACCGAGACCAGTGCGGCCACTGTTGTCAACGTGCCGAACAGCTTTCGTTTTGGCACAGTGGGCCATCCCGTGCCCGGAACTGAAATTCGCATTGCCGAGGACGGCGAGATCTTGATCAAGGGCCCCGGGGTGATGCGCGGCTATGAAAATTTGCCCGATCAGACATCCGCGGTGTTCTCCGAAGACGGGTGGTTTCACAGTGGTGATATTGGCCAGATAGACGAGGATGGCTTTTTGAAGATCACCGATCGCAAAAAAGACCTAATCAAAACTTCGGGGGGCAAGTACGTTGCGCCGCAGATGCTCGAAGGCCGCTTCAAGGCCATCTGCCCTGTGGTGAGCCAGATCGTTGTGCACGGCGATCGCCGCAATTACTGCACTGCACTGATCACCCTCGATGTCGAGGCGATCACCGCCTGGGCCGTGGAAAACGACCTGACTGGAGCCTCGTACGAAGAGCTCACTCGCTCGGACAAAGTGCGCGACATGGTCCAGGAGTATGTCGACGAGCTCAACCGGGGTCTGGCCTCGTATGAAACCATCAAGCGTTTCGCCATTTTGCCCAGCGATTTGAGCGAAGAAAACGGCGATCTCACCCCCAGTCTCAAGGTCAAACGCAAAAGCGTGGAAACCAAGTACATGGACCTTCTCGACAGCATGTACCAGGGAGCACTCGAGTCAATGTGACGTCACCGGGCCGCTCGACGCCGGAGTTTTTTGCGGTAGCGTTTGTTGTTGCCAGCTGTGGCGCCGGCGTCCCGACGCCGACAGGGCCGACGACAAGCATCGAGAACTTCCACACCGAAATGGAACTGACAACCTTGTCCATGCACGTTCGTTCTGGCCAGGCTGAACTCCGCTGCGATGTTGTTGGCGATGGGGTCGGCGACAGTCCAACGCTGATTTTTCTGCATGCGGGTGTGGCCGATCGCCGCAGTTGGAGTGCGGTAACCCGCGAACTCGGCCGCACCCACCGCACAGTCGCCTACGATCGCCGGGGCTTTGGCGAAACCACCTACGAGCCCGAGTCCTACTCCCATGCCGACGATTTGCTCGCCGTTATCAACGCCCTCGGCGGCGAGAAGGTTATCCTCATCGGCAACTCGCAAGGAGGGCGAATCGCCATTGACTTTGCCCTGGCCCATCCCGAGCGGGTAATCGCCATGGTATTGGTCGGGCCTGCGCTGAGCGGCGAAGCCGAGCCGACCTCGTTATCAGGCCCGGCCAGCCGGCTCGCTGCGGTTATCGACGCAGCCGACGAGGCGGGTGATCTCGAGCAGGTCAATCGCCTCGAGGCCCACTTCTGGCTCGATGGACCGAGCTCGACCGAGGGTCGTGTGGGCGGGAGCGCACGAGCCCTTTTTCTGGACATGAACCAACGCGCTCTGTCGGCGCGATCTCCCGGGGAGGAGCGGCCGCCCCGGTCAGCGGTCGACCGACTCGGCGAGCTGGCCATGCCAGTCCACGTGGTTGTGGGCGAGCTCGATTTGCAATTCGTGAACGAGCGCGGGCAGCGGATCGCCCAGGGCGTTCGCCGCGGTACTCTCACCGAGTTTCGCGGCGCTGCACACCTTCCCCAACTCGAGCAACCCGACGCGTTTATCCGTGAGATCCGGCAATTCTTGAGCCGGGTTGACCGCGAAGAATAAGAACGGCGAGACCGAGACCCGCTACCGATTGGCTTATCGGTCTCGATTGTTGTCCGCGATCTCTCCATGGGGTTGCGGCGCTGGCTCGTCGACCTCGGCAGGCAGGGATAGCGTTACCCGGGTGCCCCGGCCCGTTTGTGAATCGATGGCCAGCGAGCCACCTAGACTTTCGACCACGGCGCGGGTCAAAAACAACCCCAGTCCCATACCATGGCCAGGTGGCTTGGTGGTGAAGAACGGTTCGCCGGCCCGGTCGAGCACCTGCCGGCTCATGCCAGGACCGCGATCGATCACCTCGATGACCAGCTGGTCCCGGCTATGGGCGGCCGATACTATGACCTCCCCTGCTGCTGCAGACGCGTCCTGAGCGTTGGTGATCAAACTGCGCAGAGCCTGCGCCACAGCGCGCGGCGGTAGACGAAGCGCTGTCCCGGCCACTGCTTGACTCAATCGCAACCGCACCGGTGGTGCTTCACGCGCTCCGGCCATCGACTCGCGCAATAGATCCGCCACATTAAGCTCCTCGATGCCCTCACCGGGATGCTCGCCTGCTCCTCCGGCCATCCGATCGAGAATGACGCGACAGCGGCCCGCTTGCTCGCGGATGAGTCGGGCATCATCGATCAGCATCGTCAATCCATCGCCCCGGCGAGTCAATGCGCGTTCGAGCTCCTTGGCGACCAGGGCTATGGTGCCGAGCGGAGTCGATAACTCGTGTGCGGCACCCGCAGCCATGGTCGCTAGGGAGGCCAGCCGCTCCTGTCTGGATGCCAGATTCCTGGCCTCATTGAGCTCGCGTTCACGTTCGGCCAGAGCGGCCACAACCCGGAGCAAGAAGTGCACAATGAACGCAGAGGATACCCCGAGGGCCACCCACATGCCGTTTTGATGGACGATGGCGTCGGCCAGCACCGCGAGTTCGCGATGGGCGATGAGAAGCAGGCCAAACGAGCCGAGCGACAGGGCGACCAGCATCCAGGTCCAGTGGGCGCGCAAGACCACGGCCGCGAGCGCGATCTGAACCAGATAGAGAAAACTGAATGGGTTGGCCGGACCGCCAGTAAAATAGAGCAACCCGGTGAGCAGGGCGACGTCGAGGGCCATTACTGCGGCCAGATGGCCTTCGACCACCTGGGGATCGCGGCGAAACCACAGGGCACAGGCCAGATTGGACAGGAGCTCGATGGCGATGATGGCGAAGAGCGGGCCCAGTGGTACGTCGATGGCGAGCATCCACTCGACGCCCAGCACTGTCGCAGCCTGCCCGGCAATCTCGGCCCAGCGCAGCTTCATCAGCCACGAAAAGTTGAGCCGATTGCGGTCGGGAATGGCCGGAAAGAATGCCGACTGCCCTGAGTGCATCGGCCCGAGTTATACACCAACCGGCCAGTCAGTCCGGCTGTCTCACCACGCCGTCGTCGCGGAGTGATGGATGGCGGGCCCGGCGAGGGGAGATTTTGAACCAGTCGCCAGTCTACTGGACTTTCTTCAGCCCTTTGGCGACCACTTGCTTGGCGTAGTAATCGTTGACCGTGGCGCCCCCTGCAATGGCCTTGTTGGCCTTTTTTAGCTCTTCGTCGATCAGCTTCTTGAAATTATGGATCGGCTGAGCTCCGGATAGGAAGCGGCCGTTGATGAAGAATGCCGGCGTGCCCCCGGCGCCGACGCGGCGCAGTTCGCTCTGATCCTTCTGCACCACTGCCTTGCACGATCCGTCCATGTCTGTCTTGAATCGATCCTGGTCCAGGCCGAGTTCTGTGGCCAGTTTTTCCATGTTGTCGCGGCTGAGATTTCGACCGGCGCGGAAACCTTTTTCCCAGATCAGCTTTTCCATCTCTTTGTACTTGCCCTGCTTGTGCGCGGCACACGCAGCATAGGCCGGCGTCGTGGCGACCTGGGGATGGACCAGGAGGTGCTTGTACACGATCTTGACATCATCGCCGTAATCTTTGCGCAACTGGTCCAGCGTGGGTCGGACGCGGTCGCAGTACGGACAAGCAAACTCGAATCCCTTGACGATGGTCACCTTGGCATGCTCGGGTCCCACAGAGGGAGCGCCCTCGATAGGCACCGAGTAGACTTTGTCCGCGCTGGGCCGAGCCCGGGCTGGCCGCCTGGCCTGGCCGCGTGCAGCCCCGCGCTGCACCTGGTCCAGCTTCTTGTCGATGGAATCGAGTCGCTTGGCGATCTCGTCGAGCTTATTCGTCACGTTTGACGTATTTGCTTCACATCCGGCCAATGCCAGGCCGAGAGTGATTGCTGCGATTGCCAGTCCCTTCATATTAGTCTCCTTTTGCATGGTCTTGGTGGTCATGGTTGTGGTTGTGATGTGGCCAATTCATCACCAGGACGTCCCCGGCGATTGCAGACGGATCTGTCCTGCACGCCCCACCTCGGACGCCAGACCTATCCATCCAGGGCGTACTGAATAAACTGCGCGGTCCCGTTACAGGACACCGAGCCCCGTATAGTGTCATCGGACCGGCTGATAAACCGGCCTCTACTACCTGTTCGTCGAGTCAACAGAACATATGGTCTTGTCGGCAAGCACGTGGCTTGCCGACGTGTCATTCTCACCTCCGCACTCGCCGCATGCGGCGCAGTCGAGCCATTCCATATCGACCGATCGGGCCAACCCGGCCAGCTTCTCCGCGTCCGTGACAGCGGAGCCATATGTAGTGCTGGCGGTGCTCTGCCCGGGCAGAGCGATTTGTTCGCCTCGAACAGCGATGATCTCCTTGATGCGCCGCTGGTGGGCGCACACCTCGTCGCGCGATAGTTCGCCATTGCCGTCGCTATCGGCTTCGGGATAGGTCGCCAGGATGTATTCCACTACCCCGGGATGAATCACGCACTCCGGCGCAGGTGTCAGTTCGGCATGGGCCGAGCCGGCACCGCCGAGAGATACCAGAACCCACAGAGCCAGCCCACCGACCGACAGGATCCCCATGCGCGGCTGCGGCTTGCGGGTCAGAAGGCTATCGATGCGGGCCTCCAGCTGCCTGCGGCCCAGCAACAGGACGACACCGAGAGATATACTGTCCTGTCCCCGTGACGGCACGGCGGCTGGATCAGCTCGCAACGACTGCCCACAGGCGCGACGAGCCAGAGCAACCAGCGTGCGTGCGTATTCGCGAGCGTCCAGTGGCCCGGACGCGACTGCCCACTGATCGCATGCCATCTCGCGGTGTTCATCGATGCGTCGATTGATCCAGCCAACCACAGGCCAGAAGAAGAAGACCGCGCCGACGCCGAGCTGGAGGGCGCGCAACCAGGGGTCACCGCGCCGCAGATGAGCGAATTCGTGGACCAGCGCTGCTTCCAGCCGGGATGGCTGGACGGCCAGATGGGCCGGCACGATCGCGATCGGTCGCAAAAGGCCGATGATCTCGGGCCCGGCCAATCCATTGCTGACCCGCAACTCGGGCAGGCGCCGCAACCCCACCGTGCCGGCCGCCCGCCTGGCAATCGCGACGATGCGCCCATCGGGTTGGGACAATTTTTCAGCCCACGTGCGATGAGCGCGCTGACTGGAGGCGTGGCGGCCGATACGCCGTGCGACCAACCCTACATACAGTACGGCGAGGGTGAATTGAAACAGCAACCACAACACCTCAAAAAGGCTGCGCGGCCCTGCCTCGCCGGCATTGGCCGCGCTGGCCAATACTGCACCGGCCAGGGCATCGCCCGAATCCGCCGAACTCATCACCGCGCTGAGCAGAGCGCTCATCGAAACCGGAACCTCGGGCCCCACCGGCACTGCGAACTTGATCAAAACGACCGTCCACAACGCGACCACAACGGCTGGCCTCGCCCCCCTGAGCAGGGTTGACGACAGCATCACGGTGATCGCGAAAAGCACGGTGCCGTGGACCAGCCCGGTTGCGAGCACAGACCATAGTGCGCCGACCAAACCATCAATAGTGTCCAAAAATGTGGCCAATCCCATGTCGATTATCGGCTCGAATCCACTCACGACTCGTCGTCCTCCTCCTGACCCTCGATTTTGCGCTCGATGTCGCGCAACTCCTCGAGTGACAGAGATTCGTCCTCGAGCAAATGCAACACCAGAGAGTCGGCCTTGCCGTCAAACACGGTCTCGACAAAGTGGCGCAGGCGATCGCGCAATACAGACTCGCGCCGAAATGCCGGCCGGTATAAGTAAGGCTGCCTGCTTTTATCGACCTTTACCGCACGCTTGGCAGCCAGCCGACCGAGCAGGGTCATCACCGTGGTATAGGCCAGATCCGAGCCATACATGCGATTGTGCTCGGCTCGTGCGTGAGCCACAGTTCCCTTCTTCAAGGCCCACAATACCTTCATCAGTTTGAATTCGGCCGGGGTCATTTCGGGCGGTCGAGACGCCATGGGCAAGCTCCGTCATTCTACAACGCACCTCAATATTACGACAGTTGTAGTGAGAGTCCACTACAAACGTAGTGGAAAATGTGAGTTCGGTGTGGCAATGGCATGCGGCATGAATACATGAACCGACGTCGTTACCACCGGCATTTCGTGTTTCATTTCGCAACAATGCGACGCGAAAGTGGTCGCCATTGAGAATTCAGTAACAACGACAACAGAAAGAATCGATCCCCGTTAACTTGGTGGTTGACTCCTGGCTGAGAGGCACTAACCTCCCTGCCGACCCCTTGTTTTGGTCCCATATGCACCTGCTCACAGCGCGACGCATTTGTTTCTACAGCAGGCGTTCGCCGGTTGCATTGCCCGGGACATTGTTGTCGGTAAAACCGACCATGACGAACTAAAGACGATGATGCCGAACTCGAGTTGCCGAAGGATTCCCGATCTGGCTTGCGCCGGGATGCTACTCGCTGTCTTCGCTGTATCGTGCACCAACGAGGACGATGTGGGCGAAGTAGCGGTTGCAGAGCAAGCGATCGAGGTGTCCAAAAAGTCGCCGGTAGCGCTGGGGGAAACCAGCCCAGCCAGCGATAGCATTGAGCTAAACGACACAGTGGACAAAGCTGAGACAATGCCGCCGGAACAAGCTGCTCCACAGCCACTGGGCAATTTTCAGTTCACCTACTATTGGATCGCCCGGCAGCAAAAAGACATCAAACCCGAAGTCCAGCTCTACACCAGCGATTGCAAGCCATTGGCCAAGGTCAGCAAGAAATTTGCCCGGCAGTTATCTCGCGAAGGTACGGGAAAGCTGCGCGACGGTCGCGTAATCAATGTGTCGGGTTCATGCGATTGTGAGCACTCACCGTGTTATTTTGTTCCCAATCGACGCAAGCGCTGGGGGGTCGGGGTCGGCAAACGGGCTCTGTCGCCATTTCGCTCGGTTGCTGTCGATCCCGCGACCGTATCGATTGGAACGCTGCTCTATGTTCCCGAACTCGATGGCCTGACCATGCCGGGCCGTCAGCCGTGGGGCGGCTTTGTGCACGACGGTTGCGTAATCGCCGACGACCGCGGCGGCAATGTCCAGGGCAAGCAGCTCGACTTTTTTGCCGTCAAGAAATCGCACTATCACGCCCTGTACCGCCGTCATCGACTCACTCAAGTCACCGTATTCGAGGGCAGCTCGCGTTGCCAGCAGGTCGGCAAGAAGCTGATCCCAGTCAACCGCAACTCGATCTGAGCTAAGTACCGCGACCCGCAAGTAAGTACCCATTATGGCCGACCAGCCCGCCGATGGCTGTGTTGCTCATCGGTCACGTAGGCCCACTAT
>JAKSDA010000133.1 GCA_022360315.1 Pseudomonadota bacterium | reverse complement strand
TTCATGCGTCATCCTCCGACGTGCTTCGCGAGCACGGTCGGGGTAGAGGATCACGCTTGTGCCACTATGTCGATCGCCGCCGGCTCTTAATCCATAACCATTTGAATTCGCTGACGTTTTAACCTGATCGGTGCTCTAGCACTACTGTGCCAGGTTGATTTACCGTAAGTGATCAATCTCATGGATGTATTCATGCCCTCCATGACACAGAGGTTTGATGGGATTGTTATGATGGGCGTTATCCGTTCAGCATCGGTAGGCTTGCGCTCGCCCTCGCCGTACACGCTTGCGCTCGCCCTCATCCACCCGGGCCCTGGCGTCAACGATGCCCAACAGATACCGCCTCGTCGCCTCCAGGCCCGGCTTCGTTGGCCGGAGGTGCACGAGTGTCATTTGTCGATGGAACGTTGCTGCGATGGCAGCACGGACAACGCGGGAGCCAAGAGGCGATTGTCAGCGCAATGGCTCGGCGTACAGTAATGAAGGAATCTTCGTAGTGACGTTGAGGCCGCGAAGGCGTCCTGATGGCTTCGATGCGTCCCTCGGGCCGAGGGGGGGATACGACGACGTAGCGGTAATCAAGATTCTCCCGCCCGGGTCGACCAAGAAGGTGTTTGCCGATAGCACTGTGCGAAAGCTCGAGAGTGCTCAACAGACGATGCGTACCAGCACGAGCATCGGCTCCTCTGTAACGGCCGAGTTCATGTCCACGGTGACGGCCTCTCTCTCTCTGGATTTCACCCTCGAAACAGAGAACCAGCTGACGCGAGAACTGGAGCAGGAAAAACGGTACGGCGAGGAAGACGAATACACCATCGGGAAAGACGAGATCGGGCTCGTGACTTGCCAGGTTAACGTCTACAGGGCGCGGAATGGCGATTACTGGTTGGCGCCCAAGTCGATCCCCTCTACACCAATCATATGCAAGCTCGACAGTATTCACCAACACTTTCGCGGAGACAGACTTTGGGATCCGTCGGGTAGCCTTGACAATCATGCGCCCGCGGTGAAGTCCAAGGAAAAGACATCTCGTGGAATGGAGTATTACCGATTCTACTAATCGATAATTGGACATCCCCCGGTTTTGCCGGCTTGCCGGGGAGGCACGCAGAGTTGACATTTCCGGGATTGCAAGCGCTCGCCGGCAGACCGGTCGACCGAACCGTCAAAAAACGTCGGATTTGCGCTGCCGTCTACAGTACACGGCCGATCGTCGACAGCGTTCGTATGCTCCTGTACGTTCGGGCGAGCAATACGCGCAAAGCCCGCTATGTCATGCTCAGCCATAGACTTCTGGACACGCTACGGCAATACCGGCGAGAGGCTGACCATTCATCACATCTTTTGGGAGAGAAAACCGGCACTTAGAGCCGGTCGAAAAACCTCGGACCGAGCCAGAGCGGCGAGGCGCGCCGCCAGTGGGTACGCGAGGGGTGGACAATACTGGGTGTATTTGACCGACGAGCAAGCCCGCTGGCGGTGATGGATCGCCGCTCTGGCGACGCGGAGAGTTCTTGGACCGGCTCTTATCAAGAACAGGAAAATCTAAGCGGTATGGCGCTAAACAGTGCGCTCCGGGGGAAGAGGCAGGCGACCCGTCATATTTACGGCCCGTTGCTGCCATACCTCGTATTCATGAGAATTCCACGCGCCTGCAGTGATTCAGGAAGATGTGATGAACATCTGGTTGATGCGCGGCTTCAACTTTGCCGTGTGTTGACGGCGGCGCGGATGCCGGTGCGTCTGGGAGTAGAGGTTTGCTAACCAGCTACTACTGCTGCAAACTGAGGGAGACGTCATAACAAATGGCGTCCATGACGGTCAGGGAGAATCCCGCGTGGTTTTGGCGCCAGAGATCAATATGAACGTAGGGAGACCTCACCTGGTCGGATGGTATAAGGCGCGGCCTGTGCCACCCGTAAAGGTATCAGTTGCATGTCCGAAAGCCAGGCATAGTCGTCTGCCATCGCAAGCGCTGCGATTCTCGGAAGGTCATCGTGCGGTATGAGTAACTCGTCGCCATCGATCGTATTCGAATTTGCACGGACCACAACACCTGATGATCACTACGCGTTTCGCTTCGAACCGCAAGAATACACGGTGCGCACTGCCCATGGCGGCCGAAAAAGTGTGCATATGCCATGGTCGGACGCGTTGCTCGCGGAGCTTGAGTCGCTGAGTGGGACGCACTGTGACCCGACCATCATCGAAGCCATCGGGCGCACCTTGCGGGCCTTTCTCGAACCCGCCGGGTGGACGTGGCACGCTCAGTCCATAGCCCGCGCCGCCCAGGAGTCGCGGCAAATCCATATGACCGTGCGTTCGGCGGCTGCGGAGCTTTACGCCCTGCCCTGGGAACTGTTGGCACTCGATGGAACCGGGCAGTTCGTCGGCGAGCTGCCCGGGGTCCTGATCCGATACGAGTGGCCAGAAACCCATACTGTGCCGGCGGTGTCCGTGAACTCCGCGGCATATGAAGGACGCCTGCTGGTGGCCTGGTCCGAGACTGGTGGCGCAGTACCCGAAGGCCAGCACATTGAGGCAATTGTCCGCGCCAGCCGGGCAAGCGGCTTTGGCTTTGATCGCGAACGAGACACTGTGCCCCATGCGTCCGTGGGAGCACTCGCCGACACGCTCGAGCGAAGCGAGGCCATGGGTAGGCCGGTGTCGGTGCTGCATTTGCTCTGCCATGGCGGCAAAGCCGGGAAGAGCAACGGCGTCATGCTCAATGACGAACGCGACCGCAACCGAGCCGTGGCCGTCGATCCCCTGCGTCTGCGGCAGATCCTGGCGCCTCATGCGGGGACATTGCGGCTCGTGGTGCTCATGGTTTGCAACGGTGGTGACAGCGCCACGTTCAACAGCATCGCGCAAAGCTTGCACCGCGCTGGAATACAGGCGGTCGTGGGATCACGGTTTCTGCTGTCGGTATCTGGCTCCGTGTGCGTGGCCGAGACGCTGTATCAGGCGATGCTCGTCAAAAACATGTCGCTGGAGGACGCATTTCTGCACACCCGTAAGCAGCTAGCACGGGACGCTTCGTACCTCGATTGGGCCAGCTTGCAGCTCTACGCGCGTGCCGCCGATGGGGCCGAGACCCGACCTCTGACTCTGAGCAGCGACACGCCAGCGGCGAGTACTGCGAATGCTCAAGCAAAGGACCCGGAGATGTTGACCGAAGACGACGTTGCTCGCCTTGATTTGCCGTCGCTGATCGCGGTGCGCGATATGGCCGCGAATGCGATTGGCGCTCGATTTGGCAAAAATGTGGCCGCCGCATGCGTCGAACTAGTCGACGGAACGTGCGACGGCGGGTTAGATTCAGCGTTGTTAGCACAGTGCCGAAACCTCCTGGCCACCCATGTGGCGCCCCGGGGTGGAACCGTGTTCGAGCCCGATACCTCGCGGTTCTACATCACGTTTGCCGAGGTTCGGGCGGCCTTTCAGGCTGTCGAGGATTTTTGCCAGGCTGTCACCGAAGAAAACTATCGCGAATCGCGGGACAATCAAATCACGGTGCGGGTCGGGCTCCATCGGGGAATCGTATATACCGATGGCAAGGTGATCACCGGCGCAACGGTGGATCTCATCCGTTGTATCGCCGCAGGCGCCAGAAACGGCGAGATCTTGCTCTCCGAGCCGGCCCTGCGCGCGGCGCCCAAGTTTACCCAGGCCATGTGCTCTGCCATCGAGGAGTTGGAGTCGATCGAGGACATGCCCGCGGTGCCCGTGTACGCATTTCTGTGGCGTGATAACTCGCAGTTGCCCGCGTCGGTCCTGTTTGAACACTCCGACGAAGAGGTAGAATTGCCCGAAAAAGACCTGATCTCATTCGGTCGGCTGGCGTCGCTGCCCGATGGAACCAGAGCGAATGACATCGTGCTCAGTCATCCCGACGAGACGATTCAGCGCGCGATCAGTCGCTGGCACTTTGAGTTGAGGCGAAAACAATCCGGCTATGTGCTGCGTTCGACCTCGCGCCTGGGAACGCTGGTCGGCGATACCCCTGTGGCCAACGAACAGGAAGTACCGGTTTCGGTGGGCACGGTGATCTGCGTGGCCAAGCAACTGCGGCTGGTTCTCAAGGGGGATGATGGGTCGTGGTCGCGGCGACACGGCGCGACCATGACCGTGGGCATCCCCATGTAACCAATGGAATGCGGCGCCGTCCTCGTCCGGTGAGGAGCAGCATGGCACACGAATATTATCTCGATACAGTTGTTTCCAGCGATGACAGCGAAACTGGGGAGGCACCTGCTGCCGACAAATCGACCAGTCCGGCCAGTGGGGATGCCGGGGATGCCACCGCGGATGCCCGAGATGCCGCCGGAGCTGCTGCTGCGGAGCAAGAGCCGGCCAGGGTCCCTCTATCCGAAGCAAATGGCAACGCGCGAACGAGCCAGTCCCGCTCGAGTCGTTCACGCGCGAGTGCCCGACCTAACTCGGCCGCGACCGCGCGGCGCCGTGGCAGAAACCGTTTGCGCAGCGAGCCGGGTATCAACAGCGGTCTGCCCCAGGTCGGCGACAGCATTCATCATTACGAGATCATCCGCGAACTCGGACGGGGCGGCATGGGGGTGGTTTTTCTGGCCCGCGACCTCCGGCTGGGTCGCCGGGTGGCGATCAAATGCGTGCTCAGCGAACGCGCCGTGTCCACCGAGCGGTTTTTGCTCGAGGCCCAGACCACGGCCCGTTGCCATCACGAGAACATCGTGGTCATTCACGACATCGGCGAGTATGCGGGCAACCCGTTTATGGTGCTCGAATATCTCCAGGGGCGGCCGTTGCGCGAACTGGTCGCCGGCCAGGCAATGGCCCCGGCGCGAGCGGTCGAGCTGATGACCCCGGTCGCTCGCGCCCTGCAGCGGGCCCACGAATTCGCCATTGTCCATCGCGACCTCAAGCCCGCCAACATCTTTGTCACCGACGCGGGCACGGTCAAAGTGCTCGATTTCGGGATTGCCAAGCATCGTGATCAGCGGGCCAACTCAGGCCCGACGATTCGCTTACCCGCGTCCTCCGGCCAATCCCTCACTCGCGCCGGCACTCTGGTCGGAACCGTGCCGTACATGTCGCCCGAGCAGATCGCCGGCAACGACATCGACCACCAAACCGATTTATGGGCCGCGGGCATCATTCTCTACGAACTGGTGGTCGGCCGGCACCCACTGGCGCCGCTGAGCCCGGACAAGCTCGAGTCCATCGCCGAGCTGGATACGCCGCTACTCGATGCCCACGAGCCGATACCGGGTGCCGGGGCCAGCGGCCTGGCCGCGCTGATCGAGCGCTGTCTGTGCAAGCGCAAGGAAAATCGCATCGCATCGGCCGCCGAACTCGTCGCCGAACTCGAGCGGCTGGCCCCGGGCCGAGAGGCTCTGGTGCTGGGCCGGGACGAGAGCCCGTTTACCGGACTGGCGGCGTTTCAAGAAACCGAGTCCAATCGGTTTTTTGGTCGCAATCGAGAGATCGCCAGTGTTGTGGCCCAGCTGCACAATCAACCTCTGGTCACCCTGGTCGGCCCGTCGGGTTCGGGCAAATCGTCGCTCATCCGGGCCGGCGTGATTCCCGGGCTCAAGAACTCCGGCGAGGCATGGCGCTCCCTGGTCATCCGACCCGGTCGTCATCCCCTCGGCGCACTGGCCACCATGCTGAGCGAATTGTACTACGAGACATCGTCGCCAGTGGACAGCCCGGACGGGGTCAGCGACGTTCCCTCAGCCGAGCGTCTGGGCCAGCAACCGGGCCTTGTGGGCCAGATTTTGCGGGCCCGGGCGCGCCGCAAGCGGTGCAAGATCATCTTGCTGGTCGATCAATTCGAAGAGCTCTACACCCTCGGCGCCAGCGCCGGGGAGCGCACGGCCTTTGTCACCTGCCTGGAAAGTGCGGGCGACGACGCGTCGTCGCCGCTGCGGGTCATCCTGTCCATTCGCTCGGACTTTCTCGACCGGGTGGTGGAAGACAACACATTCAGCACCGAGGTCGCCCGCGGCCTGGTGCTGCTGCCGCCCATGGGACGCAACGGACTGCGCCAGGCCCTCACCGAGCCGGTCCACGCCGCGGGCTATCACTTCGACAGCGACGCCCTGGTCGACACCATGCTCGACGCCCTGGAAGCGACCTCCGGCGCCCTGCCGTTGCTCCAGTTCACTGCCACCAAACTGTGGGAAACCCGTGATCGAATCCGGCGTCTGTTGACCCGGGACAGTTACGACGACATGGGTGGTGTGGCCGGAACGCTGGCCAGTCACGCCGACGCTGTACTTACCGGTATGTCCTCGGCGCGGCGCAATTTGGCTAGGGCAGTCCTGCAGCGTCTGGTCACCCCCGAGCGAACCCGCGCCATCGCCACGCTCGACGAGCTGCGCGAGTTGCCTGGCGATGGGGACGAGATCGAGCACACCATCCATCATCTCGCCGATGCCCGGCTTGTGGCCATCGAGAGCGGACGCGAGCGAGATACCAGTGTCGAGCTGATTCATGAATCTCTCATCACCCGCTGGCCCAGCCTGCGCCGCTGGCTCGACGAAGACCAGGATCAGGCCGAATTTCTCTCCCGAGTGCGGCAAGCCGCCACCCAGTGGCAGGACAGCGGACGTCCCGGCGGTATGCTGTGGCGCGGCGAGCCGGCCCGGCAAGCCAGACGCTGGCACGAGCGTTATTCAGGTCACCTGTCGGCGCGCGAGCAAGATTATCTCGACGCGGTGTTTGCCCAGCTCGGCCGCGCTGCGCGCATCAAGCGCGTCGCCATTGCCGGGAGTATGACGTTGCTCGCGAGCCTTCTGGTCGCAGCGACGATGGCGCTTGTGGTCATTCAGGACGCGGAGCGACAGGCCACCAACCAGGCTGTGCAGCTGGAGCAAAATTCGTATGAGCTACGGCGACTGCTGGCCCGAGAGCAAAACCAAACGGCAGCGGCCGAGCAGGCCAGACAAGAAGCCGAACAAGCCCGCTCCGAGGCCGACCGAGCCAGGGCCGGGGCGCTCGCCGAGGCCGAGAGGGTACGTCGGGCGCAATTGCGTGCCGAGCAGGCCCTGCGTCGGGCGCGCGCCTCTGAGGCGGCATTGCGGCAGGCTGTCGCTCAGGCACGCACCGCCGAGACCAGGGCCGAGGCCCAGCGCAAGACCGCTGAGCGGGAACGGGCCAGAGCCGAAAAAGAAGCCAGAAAAAAACAAGAGTTGATCGATCGGGCGGTTGGCCTGGTCAAGCATTCTCTCACCAGATAGGAGCCAGGCCGTGGCAACGAAACTGCAAAGCAGGTTGGTGACGTTTTCTGTACTCATGGCTGTTGTTGCCAGTCACAAAACTCCGAGCGTGGTATGGGCCCAGACCGAGCATCGGCCCACGTTCGAGGCCGATGTCAACACTCTGCCCTGGCACCGAGGTGTGCCAGAGCAGCGCAAAGAAGAGGCCAGGGCTCTTCTGGCCGAGGCGGCCACGCTGACCGAAGAGCTGCGCTTCTTGGACGCCATCGCCAAATACCAGCAAGCTCTCTCGCACTGGGACCACCCGGAGATCCGCTTCGAGCTTTCTCGAGCGGTGTTTCAGGCCGGCCGGCCTCTGGATGCCTGGAATCATCTGCAACGAGCGTGGCAATGGGGCCCGGACGCCTTGATTGGAAGGGACGGTGAGCGGGCCAGGGAATTCGGGCAAACCCTTTTGCGCGACCATCTGGCGATCATCGAAGTCCGTTGCGACCAGCCCGATGTTGTGGTTGCGCTCGATGGCAAGGTGCTGTTCCGCGGCCCGGGGGTCGATGACCACGTGGTAGATCCTGGCGAGCATGTGCTTTCGGCCAAACGGGCCGGCTATTTTTCGCTGGTCAAATCGGTCTCACTGAGCGCGGGCCAGCGGGGCGTGATCGTGCTGGAGTTGAGCCCGGATCGCCTGGTCCAGAGGCAGCGCTGGCCATCCTGGAAGCCATGGGCCGTGGCCGGCGCAGGTGTGGCCGTGGGTCTTATGGGCGTGGGCTTGCTGGCTCAAGCTCGGCACAATTTTGGCCGGGCGGGCGACACGTTTCGCGACCACTGTAACCCCGGGTGCCTGCCCAGCTTGCCCCCCCCCGTATTCCCGCGCGCAATGGGAGCAAGGTTTCGCCATGGGTGGCTTGATCTCCGGCAGCGCAGCGCTCATCGGCGGTCTGGTCTTGGTCCTGGTCAACCGCCCGCGTTCGCGCCGCACCGAGGACCACAGCCAGGGGCACCTCAAACTCGAGCCCATGGTATCGCCCGATCAGGTCGGCATATCGCTGTGGCGCGGTTTTTGACTGGCAACTCGCGATAACAGCGGAGAGTAACTCATGAACAGCAATCGAAGACTCGTCCTGCTCTGCAGCTTGTTGGCAGTTCTTGCCATGACCACGTGCATTGACCTGGCAAGGGTCCCATGCGGCGATGGCTATTGTCTGGTGGGGTATCGCTGTGAGCGCATCAAGGATCGTTCGCAGTGCGTCAAGCCCGGAACGTGTGGCAATACCATGGTCGATCACCATCTCGGCGAGCAATGTGACACGAAACTGCTGGTGACAGCGTCTTGTATTGCCTTTCGCTATGACACTGCGACGCTAACCAAAATGGACCCACTTCTGCTCAGCAAAATGGAGCCGGGGGGAGAGTCAGTTTTGAGCAGATTTTGGGGTTTGGGTGCAGAGGCAGCGACCAGTTGCCAGCCATCTCATTGGTGGTCTC
>JAKSDA010000646.1 GCA_022360315.1 Pseudomonadota bacterium | reverse complement strand
GGCCTATATCAGGCTCGGCAAACGCAGGTCAGCCGTTGCGGGGCAGGTCGCGCTTTTTGCAGGCGATGGTCAGGGCGAGACAATTTAGAGCCGGTCCAAAAACCTCGGACCGAGCCAGAGCGGCGAGGCGCGCCGCCAGTGAGTACGCGAGGAGTGGAGAATACTGGGTGTATTTGACCGACGAGCAAGCCCGCTGGCGGTGATGGATCGCCGCTCTGGCGACGCGGAGTGTTTTGGACCGGCTCTAAGCCCGACAACCCTCAAATGCGATTCTTTCGCCTGCTGGCTCCAGAGTGCATTTCACTCTGACTATCTCAGCAGAAAAGGGATCGCATAGTTCCTGGAGATGATGTATGTACCGAGTGAAATTGATGAAAAGAAAAACGATCCTCTGGCTGCTAGCAATGGGGCTGAGCAGCCATCTGTCCATGGCTTGCTCAGAACAATCGTCGCAGCCCGGCAACCTTTCCTCTACCGTTTCGATCTCCGCGCATGAGGGGAGGTCAATATGGAACCAGCATCCCGGGGTACTCATGCCGGATACCAGGGGTAACCCGCCAAACGCGGGAGTCGATGTTCCGCACCAGCCGTCGCGGGCGAGTAACAATCCGCAAGAAATCGTACTACCTTCCCAAAGCAAGGAATTCCTCGAAGACACCTCGGCCTCGTTTGTAGGTACGCGAAATCAAGAACGAGGATATTTCAAGTATGTTGGAAACATATTTGATTTTACTGATGACTATTTAGCAGGATATTTCCAGTCCAGATGGGACAAAGGAATTCGACTGGTATGGCTCGCTGTCCTATTGGATGCAGAGGAGCCGACGATCCATCGATCCACCCTGGATGAAATCGACCGTAAACTGCGACTCTTGCGAGAAAAAGGTCTGAAAGCGATCGTGCGGTTTGCCTACAATGACGGCGAAGAAGTTCCTGGCGAGAAATACTGCCTTGATGCGACCAAAACGATTTTGGTGGGCCACATAGAGCAATTGAGCTCACTTATACATAACAACCAAGATGTGCTCTATGTAATCGAAGCCGGTTTCGTCGGCTGCTGGGGAGAGTGGCACGGCTCAAATAATATAGATACGGAAGCTGAGCGGGATCCCGATCGCAGGGAAATACTACAGGCTTTGATAAACTTTTTCCCGGCAAGTGTACCCACACTGCTACGACGTGTAATGTTCAAGCTGGACTTTGTCGACGGTGGCCTGAATCATCCACTCGACGAATCAGAAGCGTACACTGGCATACCCAAGGCAAGAATTGGACACCACAATGACTGTTTCCTGGCCAATCCCACCGATGAAGGCACGTACCCAAATGACCCAGCAAAGCGGGCAGCAACGAAAGACTTCATTGGCCACGAAACCGAGTATATCCCCATGGGCGGAGAAACCTGTCGAGTAGCAGATGGTGAGGCCTGGGATCGCCGCAGCGATTGTGCCACCGCTGTGGTCGAGTTGACGCAATTGAACTTTTCGTACTTGAATGAAACCTACCATGAGGGAGTTATTGACTCATGGCAAGACAACCCAACCCCTTGCTATGATACGATCACCCAAAAGCTGGGCTATCGCTGGGTTTTGGAGCGTATCGATTATACCCCCGAAGTGCGGGGCCCTCAAGCGTTCTCGATGACTCTTAACTTACGTAACGATGGATACGCACCTATACACCATCCCAAGAAGATGTATCTGGAATTCTATAGCAAGAGTAGAGACGAGAAGGTCGATGAAGTACTGCTGGACGAGGATGTGCGCACCTGGAAAGGGGGGGAATCGGCTGTACTGCATCACGAGATGATGTTGCCCGCTTCGTTGACTGCAGGCGAGTACGTGGTCTACTTGAGCGTACGCGACAACCTGCTCCAAGATGATGTGCGCTATTCGATCCGTTTTTCGAACCTGGATATTTGGCAGGAAGATAAAGGCGCCCATCGTATCATCGATAGCTTGCGGGTTATCAGATGAGAGAACGGATACTCGATTCTCTCTGATTGCCTGGACCGGCAACCAGAAAGCGCTGCCCGGAGTAAAGCTCAAGGTCGCCGGGGTGCAAGGGCGTTCGGAAGAGAGCTCTTCAGATGCTCGATGAACGCCCGGACCCGCGCGGGGAGACGGCGGCGCTGGCTCGTGATCGCGTACATGGAGGACTGAACACCCACCGTGCCAGGAAGAACCTCCTCGAGTCGTCGGCGCGATAAGTCGTCTTGAACGATAGTCCGGGCGATGAGTGCCCCACCTAGCCCCTCGATCGCCAAGTCGCCACCCTCCTTCGCGATGACGCGGCGCATCGATTGTTGCCGGAAATGGAACTGTCAGGTATTTCATCCGGGTCACGGCGCAGGAGACAAGTTCGTCCCCTTCCCTGCGGCACGACCGCGAGATGGAGAGTGATCCCCCGGCGCCTGGCCCGGAGCTTTTATTGCAACATGCGGCATGACTGATTTTTGTAATCCAGAAGGACAGAGACCGAAATCGGAACGGCGGTTGCCAGACCGGTGCATTGACTCCGCGAGGAGCCGGGCCAGAGCAGCTCGAGAGCACGGTGGAGCTCGAGACTCTACGTTGCGAGGGCGCGGGCGAGGGTGAGGAGATTGGCCGACACAGCCGAACTCCACACATAGGATTTGAATGAGCAGAGGCTTCGCCAGGTACACCGGGTCCAGCCGAGAGCGCGTTTGAGGAAGGAAACGGTGCTCTCGATACCAGCGCGGAATCTGGTCAGCTGCCTGTAGACCTAGGGGGCTCCTGGCCATATCCTCGACCTCAAGACCGCCGCCCTTGTTGAACACCACATCCTCGACGCCGAGGTCTTTGATCTTGTGCAGGTTGGCTGTTGAGCGAAATCTGGCATCAAAAGAGACGGCGCCGGGTCGGTTTTGGTAGCGTCCTGATCCACTTGGGCTATTGCGACGATATAGATGCAATCTATGCCGATTCAGATCTTTTTGAGCTGTCGCCGGATGCCAGGCGAAGGCTGAGCGACGGTACCTGCCGGAACGCAGGATGGGCGGATCTTGAGAGTCGTCCATCCGAGGACCGCTGGTCTGACAAGCATCCGCCACAAACCGAGCCCGCCGTTGACGCGACCCCATCTTGGGTCAGTATCTCGCACGATAGGTAGCTCTGCGATGGCAGTGGACCGCAGTTCCAGCTAACCCGCTCCATTCCACGCCTGACATCCCCTCCCGATACCAGTTTTACCCCCTCAAGCCGCCTAATCCTTCGAATTCGGCCTTTAATCGGGAAATGACCAGTCCCAGCCTCCCCAGCAGAATGCCAGATTGTCTATTATTTTCAGGTAATTAGCCATTTCGGGGCAGGCACCAGCTAGTCGTCGTGGGAGCGGACGTTCAGCGAGGAGTAAAGCGGGCGGCGCTCCTGCACTGTATGCTATCGGCGAGCCTATCAAAACCCGGGCAGAGAGCCACGCGAGTGCGCGTGAATCATTCACAGCAGTTCACGACAGTCCAGATCCTCGAAGGCGGCGAATCCTCTTTCGAGATGGGGCTGCCATATGACCGACGGCACTCCCTTGGACTGTAACAGCACCGGATAGAGCAGATTGAATGCGACAGCGAGGCGATAGTCGTCCCACAAATCGTTCCACTCGCACTCGACGTTGTTCCGGTGCATCTGCGTCTGGTAGTACCTCAACAGCAGTCGCTCCAGCGATTGCCTGTGTTCGGGGTACCAGTGGAGCGCAATCATGTAGGACAGATCGAACCCGCCAAGCCCGAACTTGCAGAGCTGCCAGTCGATGATGATGCACCCTTCCCTCCCGCCGCTCCGGGGGTAAAGAAAATTCCAGAAGTGAGCATCGCCATGGATCAGGGTTCGCTGATTCGATGAGCCAAGGCGACGAAGCAGCGCGTCCGGTAGCATCTCGAATACGAGCTCGTAGGTGCTCTGGTGATCGTCGAGCAATGGGCTGGCAACGGAGTCGACAAATTGCCGGAACAGTCCCTCGGCCCGCTGAACCCAGGCTTTGCTCCACAATTCGGGCTGCTCGAAGCCGGGCTCCGCACGTGCATCATGGTTCCACCAATGAGCGTGCACTTTAGCCAGTGCCGCAATTGCCTCGTTGCACTGCTCTTCCGGGGGAGGCTGCGGCCATGGTGTGGACGGGCCACAGTGTGATTGGCGGAGATCGTCCAACAAGAGGACACACCGATCGCCCTGGGGGGAGAACTCGCAGCCAAAACAGGTCGCCAGCGGCAGCACTGATCCGTGGTCTTTGACCAGACGGTAAAAGTCGGCCTCTTTCTGCCCCATCTTGTGGAACCCGGGTTCAGTGAGCTTCATCAGTATATCCGACGGCATCCGGCCCGAGCTATCCGAAGAGTAGTAGACCTTCAGGGCATAGAACCTGGAGACAACGGTGCAGTCCGTCAGCGTGGCCTGCTGATCGACCAGTACGACCTTACCGGCAGTGAGAAATCCATTCCCGGCCAGGACGTCGGTGAGCCATTGCGGCGACGCCAGGTTCTTTTCGAAATCGAAGTTGCTCATGGTTGTTCCTATTTTTCGAGCTCGTTCCGCGTGGGCCAAATCGCGCGACCATTACACTGGCTTTTGTGGCTGAGCCGGTAAAGCGGCGCCCACATCGGCGATTCTACCCCGCACAGCGCCCTGCTCAGGTCCTCACGGTATATAATCTGAGCGGAATCTGCGCGATCGATCATCAGGTTTCGCTCAGCGTCGGACCACCCGCCTGTTCTTTGACGATGACCGTGAAGTCGCAATTGGCCCGAGAATCACAGCTCCAAAAGAATTCCATCGGGTCGACTGCCCGGGCGTCCCCGGGGGTGACAATGATGAGACCTGCCGCGATTGCGACGGTAGGGATCAGGAGTGCGATATACTTATTCATATTGGTGTTCCTTCTGCGTTCATGCAGTTCTCAATGAACGAGCGACCCTCGCGCATCATTGCTGCGAGGCCGGTGCTCGTCGTTTGATGTGCTCACTACAGCGAGGCGCAAGACGCGGGTAAATCGGATCAAGGCGGCCATGCTTTTTGCGATCGGGTCCTTCCGACCGAGCCGAGCGATCGAGTAGCCGACCGGAGCATCACTGTTCAGAAGACAGCCGCTGCCTGAGCTGGGCCGCGTCAGCGTGGCGCCGCTGGGCCTGGTAGATCTCCGCCAGCGGCACGATGATGCGATCGGCGTACGGCGGAGCACCGGCAAACGCCTTGTCCTCGATGCGCAGTGCGCGCACATATTGAGGCACCGCAGCCTCATCGTCGCCGCTACTGCGGTACGTGTTGGCCAGGTTGAACACGATGGTGGCCACCTGGTGATGGTCCGGCCGCAAGGCGCGCTCGGCAATATAGAGCGCGTCTTGCAGCTCGGCCACGGCACGCTGGTGATCGCCTCACTTGCTGTACAGGCAAAACCGCTACCGGACCTCGATGACAATGTTTCCGACGTGACGCTTGGCGAGAAACTCCTCTTGCGCGTCGCGGAGCTTTTCGAGCGGGTAAGTAGCGGCAACGAGGGGCTTGATCTCACCGCGTTCGATGTAGCTCACAAGGTCGGCAAACATGCCTGGCGGTATGATCGTGGCGCCGGTGAATGTCATGTCGCGGAGATAAAAGGTTCTGAGATCGAACTCGACGATAGGCCCCGCGATAGCGCCAGCGCACGTGTAGCGGCCGCCACGTGCCAGGACGTCGATGAGTTGCGGCCAGATTGGGCCGCCGACCACACGTCGGCGACAACATCAACTTCGGCGTAGCCTGTTTCAGCCTCAAGCTCTTGACGCAAGTTCGCTGGTTGTCGTGGCAGAACCGCCGAAGCGCCGATCTCGCGAACTGCGTCAGCCTTTGAAATCGAGGACATGGCTATGCTTTGTGCGCCACGGCGATTGGCCAGCTGAATGAGCGCCGAACCGACGCCACCCGAGGCACCGGAGATAAGTATGACATCACCATCCCCGACATTGGCCCGGTGCAGCATATTCTCGGCAGCTATGTAAGACGTAGCGAAGGTTGCCAGCTCGACGTCGGAGAGCGGGCTTTCGATCGGGTGGACGCTCTTGGACGGTGCCACCGTGTAGTCCGCATATCCACCATCCAGTTCCGAGCCAAAATAGCGGCACTTATCCATGTTGAGCGGGTCGTCCCAATCGCGCACCCACGTGTCGATGAGCACGCGTCTGCCGAGCAGATCAGACGGAGCGCCTTTGCCAAGGCCAACGACACGGCCACAAACATCGGCGCCCTGGATACATGGGAATGTAAGATTGCCTCCCCAGCCACCGTCGCCGACTCCAGCGGTATCGAATCCGGATTTACCGCCTTCAGCAGTGGTTCCCTCGGTGACGCCTTTGGAATACCAGCCGGTGCGGGTGTTGATGTCGGTGTTGTTGCAGCCGCAGGCACCGACTTCGATCAAGACCTCGCCATTGCCCGGTTCCGGCGCCGGCCAGTCGTCATGAAACTCGAGCTTGTCCAATCCGCCGTGGCCCTTGAGAACGAATGCCCGCATTCGACTTGGAGTGGTCATGGGGAGAATCTCCGGTTAATGAAAGCACAATGAAATGAATGAGCAGGAAGCGAGCAGGTTCGCACTCTGCTCAAACGTCTGACAGATACCGACATGGTCGAATTGCGCAAATAGATACCTGGCATCGATAACATCGAGCAACTGAGCAAGCAATTCGAGGCTTATAGCGAGGCTGTATCGAGGGCAACCAAAAAGGGTCCGAGCAGCGAGGCTGTGCGCAAAGCGCAGATTGAAGGACAGGAATTGCTGGCCCGGACAGTGGTGCTCATTCTTGCTCACTATGTACTGACCGGCGATATCGAGGCGACCCGGCGTCTGCTCGAGCCAATCGATCGCCAGCAACTGGCCATTGCCGAACGCTGCCGTCGGCGCTGCCAGCCCACCGACGTCTATCCCGATACCGGCGAAGAAATCGGCGAGGCCACGATCGAAGTGGTCGAATAGACGAATGAAACCCCGCGGCCGAGGACGGCGGCGGCGAGGATGGCTTGGGGTACCAGCCGAATCTGCCAAAGAGACTCTCCCCTCGCTCCATTTTGCCCAGCAGAGATGGATCATTCTCTCAGCACCACACGACTTCGATTCTCGGGCTGTCCTTTGAGCCGGATAAGCGCCGCGCACGAGTCTCTCTTGAATGCAATCAGTCACTCAAACGGTTAGCCGTGGTTAGCCTCGACTGGCCTTGACTACCGCTGCGTAGTCCTTGCGGGTCCATGCCTTAGAAGTTGCCGCAACTCCGAGACTTGCCGTTTGAATGCGTCAAACTCCTTGGGCGTGCCACCCCAGGGGAGTTTGCCTTAGTTCTCGCAGAGCTGTTCGAGGATGGTCCATCTCCAAAGGCTTCGCAGAAGCCTCAACCACTGAACTTAGGAGGATCCTGCATCCATAGCCATAGTCCCACCAGGGTTATTGTCATCGGCAGCGGTGCTGCCACTATTTTTCCTACGATGTTCCTACGAGTCACCAGCATGTACAGTACGGTCAAGGTCAATTGCGCGCTGATCAACCACCCGAGAATAGGATTTAGTGCCACGATACGCTCGGTTGGTCCCAGCCACTGAGGAGCTTCTGCCAATATATATGGCGTTTGTTTCATCACCACTCCCACGGTCACCATCAGGGCCCATACTCCTATCGTGCAGCTTAGTTCCAGGACTCGAGGTCGACTCTTTTCGGGACAGCGTGCAACCCACCAAACGAGCGCTACGCATCCCAATACCCATATCAGCTTCCATGCAATCTGTTGTGACGGAGTAAATATCGGCTCGAATCCCAACAAAACCAGCTGCGCGAGCGCGAACACCGCCAGAAGGAGGTAATGGTTCCACCTCATTGGCTTACTGTCAGGTTGCGAGGTCACCCTTTAGTATACTCCGTTCGATTTGGCTAGAGCATCCAACCATTGGAGGAACTTCTGAGCCATCGCCCGACTAATCTGTTGCAGCTTCCTCTTATCGTAGGACGAACCAATCCAAAACGATCGCGGCTGCTGACGATTGTAGATCCATACCCGCCCAAAGTCAGCAATATAGTATTGTAAGATATCTCGGTTAGCTGTGGTTACAATATTTTTATTGGCTACCGTTAATCCGTGACGATCCAAGAAGCGCTTGATAGCTACCTTGCGCAGGTTAGGAGCCCCTTTGCTATTGGCGCGACCTCGACCGTAGACGCTACTGATGATGGCCGATATCGTTGTTCCTTGTTGAGCTGTGGCGACCTGCTCGATGGTGCCCCAGGCATCAATGTCGGCTAGTAGGTCCGCATCGGGGGCCCGAGTTCGGTAATAGTGTTCCATCCGCTCCGTATCGCTCATGCTCGGGTTCTGCTTCTCATACTCCTTATCCTGTTTCAACAGCATATCCGCGGCACCGGCCCCGATATCTCCCGCCCAAGTCGCGGAGGGATCACTATAGCCGAGGCGGATACCCTTGATCCGCTGCCGCTGGGTTGTGGCAGCGAGGTTTCTTCTTCTTCGGGCTCGCGGTGCTGCTTGCGCTGAATCGGGGTGGTATCGGCCTCGAGAGGCGAGTAGAGTCCGGGCGGATGGCGAGGTCCCATGCTGACATCTTGCTGTCGATGATGGGGGCCACTGACGGTGTCATCTCGGCCTTGCGCTGCACTGACGTTGCAGAGGGCTGCACCGTTTGTGCGGACTGGTGGTTATTGGTTGCGAGCGGGGCTACTCGAACAATGCGCGAAGTCAGCGTGACCTTGCCCGGAGAGATGGCCGGTTGGTAGATCGGCCTGGGTCGCTCGAATTCGCCCTCGTAGTCGTGGTCTTTGGAATCATCGAAGAAATACCTGCTCATGAGATTCCATCTCCCGCGGCTTGGTAACGAGTATCTTCCTTGCACCTACATTCACAAGAGAATCACTCAGTCTGTCGCACTCCTCACATCTATTACAACAAGACGATATCGAAGCTTCCTGTCTATTGAAAAGCGAATTGTCGGATTGGCCGCAATTCATGAGATCCCAAGGTGTAGGGAAGGTGTAGGTCGCGGTAGGAATGCTCATTACTGAGCACCCCCCGCACAGATCCCAGCGAGCGCTGCTAACGCACTGGGCT
>JAKSDA010000558.1 GCA_022360315.1 Pseudomonadota bacterium | reverse complement strand
TGCCCAGTAGGGTCGGTCCAGCGCGTCGAGGGCAAGGCGCGAAGAGGGAGCATAGTGGGCCTACGTGACCGATGAGCAACACAGCCATCGGCGGGCTGGTCGGCCATAATGGGTACTTACTTGCGGGTCGCGGTACTTAGCCGCGGCCGGTCCAAGACCTGGACTCCTCGCCCTTGAGTCCTCGCCCCTCCCCGACGTATTGCAATACGCTGGCGGCGTGCGGCTCCGGTCGTTTGCCAAATCCTCCTCGGCGACTGCAACCCCGCCCCGGTGCCGTGATGAAGAATGCGGCTAGATCTTCGGAATTGCAGGTGTAGTTTTCCGAGGTTGACTCGAGCTTCCCGTCGGTTTAACCACAGGCCGCCATGTCACGCATCACGATGGCATTTCGCTGCTTTTTCCGACTGGCCTTCAGTGGCGCTCTTCCCGCTGAGGCAGTTGATTTTCTTCCCGAAAGCGCACGTCCTGCGCTGCCCGAGCCGGGCCCTCGCGGCCCGGGCAAAGCCGGGGCGGTCGAGGAAGGCGTCGAGCCCGCTGCCCGAGAGAGTCGAACGGCCGGGCCGACCGAGTCCAAAAAACCCCCGGCCGAGCCCGCTGAAACTCGCAGCAAGCCGGCCGAATCCGGCCCTGCTTCGAGCCGGAAAGGCGATCACCACCGCGACGGTGCGCTGGCGTTTTTGGCACTCTTGCAGCGCGAGGGTCGTCTGCTCGACTTTCTGCGCGAGTCGATCGACGACTACGAGGACAGCGATATCGGTGCCGCAGTTCGCGATATTCACCGCGGCTGCCGCAAGGTCATCGAAGAGCACCTCGCCATGGAGCCGGTCATGCCGGGCGAGGAGGAGGAGGAGGTCACCGTGCCCAAGGGCTTCGACCCCGGAGAGATCCGACTGGTCGGCGAACTCAGCGGCGATCCGCCGTTCAAGGGAGTTCTTCGCCACCACGGCTGGCGGGTGACCCGGGCATCTCTGCCCACTCTCAGCGAAGGCGTGGACCGCCACGTCCTGGCCCCTGCCGAGGTCGAGGTGTCGTGAAGGCGCGCTATGTCGTCGGCATCGACCTGGGCACGACCAACTGCGCAGTGGCCTGCGTCGACACAGCAGCCGATACCGGTGAGGTGGAGTTCTTCGACGTGCTTCAGGTGGTCGCTCCCGGAGAGCTGGCCATGCGGCCGTCCCTGCCGTCGTTTTTGCTCTTGCCGTCGGCAAACGAGGTGGCCAGCAACGCCATGGCGCTGCCCTGGAACGCGCAGCCGAACGTTGCGGTCGGCACCATGGCCCGCGACCGGGGCGCCGAGCTTCCCCACCGGCTGGTCTCGTCGGCCAAATCGTGGCTCTCTCATACCGGTGTCGATCGAAATGCTCCCATCTTGCCCTGGCGCGGGACCGAGAGCGATGCCGGGGCGAGTTCGGACGAAGCCGACACGCGGGTCTCACCAGTGCAGGCATCAGCCAGTTACCTGGCTCATATCAAAGAGGCGTGGAATCAGAGCCGGCCCGAGGACCGGTTCGAAGACCAGGACATTTTTCTCACCGTGCCGGCGTCATTTGACGCTGTGGCTCGCGAGCTCACTGTCAAGGCGGCCCGGCAGGCCGGCCTCTCGAGCATCACATTGCTCGAAGAGCCACAGGCTGCCTTTTACGCCTGGCTGGGCCGGGCCCAGGCGAGTAATCGGGATTGGCGAGAGCGAGTGGGGCCCGGCGATGTCATCCTGGTTTGCGACATCGGCGGCGGCACGACCGATTTTTCGCTCATCGCGGTCATCGACGACGGCGCCGGCAATCTGGCTGTCGAACGGGTGGCTGTGGGCGATCATATTCTGCTCGGCGGCGACAATATGGACCTCGCCCTGGCCCATGCTGCGAGCCAGCGTTTGGGCCGCAAGGCCAAAAAGCTCAAGCCGATGCAGCAGCGCGCCCTGGTTCACGCCTGCCGCCGGGCCAAGGAACGTCTGCTCGAAGCCGATCCGCCGGACAGCGTACCCGTGTCCATCCTGGGCAGCGGAAGCCGCCTCATCGGCGGCACGATTCGCACCGAAGTGACGAGGAGCGACGTCGAGGCCTTGATGATGGAGGGGTTTTTCCCCCAGGTGGCAGCCGACGCCAGTCCGGCAAAACGCCGCACCGTGGGCCTGCGCGAGCTCGGCCTACGCTATGCTCAGGATCCCGCGGTGACGCGCCATCTGGCTGCATTTTTGGCCCGGCACGGGCGCATTCCAAGCGCAGTTTTGTACAACGGCGGGGTCATGAAAGGTCAGCTCTTGCGCGACCGTATCGGGGCGATCGTGGGCGGCTGGCAGGGCGCTGATACGCTGCCCGCTCTCGACGCCGAGGACGAGCATCTCGATTTGGCAGTGGCACATGGCGCGGCCTACTACGGAATGGTCCGTCGGGGCAAGGGCATCCGCATCCGGGGCGGTACAGCCCGGGCCTATTACATCGGCGTCGAGTCGGCCATGCCGGCGATTCCCGGTTTTGCCCCGCCCATCAAGGGGCTCTGTGTGGCCCCGATCGGCATGGAAGAGGGTTCATCGGTCGACCTCGCCGACGAAGAACTGGGCCTCGTCGTGGGCGAGACGGCCGAATTTCGCTTTTTTGCCTCGTCGACTCGCAAGCAGGACGAGGCCGGTGCGGTATGCGACCCGGAGGAAGACGAACTGGCCGAACTCGATCCAGTGACCGCGCTCTTGCCCCCGGGTGACGACCACGAAGCCGGCGAGGTCGTGCCGGTCTCGCTATCGGCCAACGTGACCGAGATCGGCACGCTGGAGCTGTGGTGCGTGGCCAGAAGCGCAGATCAGCGTTGGAAGCTCGAGTATTCTGTACGCGACAGCGATCGGTAGAGCGAGAACCTGCCCCACCGCACGGCCGACCGTGCAGCGATACAAGGGCGCTATGGAGTCTGCCCCCTGCTGGCTCCTGGAGCGCGATCGGGGCCGAGCGGTCGTTTGAAGCACCATACGTAAAGTTCCGTGGTATGGGGCCCGCCTCGTCCGCCGGCCGCTCCACTCAGTTCCCATCCCTCTCGGCCGGCCAGGTTGGCGGCCTCTTGCAGACTCTGCGCATCGGAGTAGCGATCCATGCACAGATACTCCCAGCGAGTCGGATTGGTACTGGCGCCAACGGGCGGGGCGAAAAAATGAGAGGCCACCTGTGAGGTCGCGCAGCCCACAACAAAGACCGTTGCCAGCAGTGCGCCGTTGCGAAACCGGTTCATGCATCACCTTTTGTAAATCGTGTCTGCGTCCATTATACGCACCGTGCTGGGCCGCGCTCAGCCGCCGCCCGACTGCCAGTCGAGTCGTTGCCGCCCATTCATCGCCGAGCAGCGTATACTTGCCGGTGTGGCGCTGACCGGACAGTATCAGCTCGGCGATGAAATCGGCCGCGGTGCTCTCGGCCGGGTCGTGCGCGTCCGCGACCAGGCCACTGGCGAGGTCCTTGCCGGCAAGATCCTTCACCCCTCCCACCGGGCCGATGCCCGTGCTGCAGCGCGTTTCGAGGTAGAGGCCAGACTTCTCGCCGGGCTCGACCAGTCCAATGTGGTTCGGGTCATCGGTCTGAAAGAGATCGCTGGCGAGCAGGTACTGTTGATGGAATTCGTCGAGGGACCCAGCCTGGCTGAACTGATCGCAACCGCGAGTCCGCTCGAGGCGACGCGAATTGCCGCGATCGGCCGCGGTATTGCCGCAGGGCTGGTCGCGGCACACCGCGCTGGCCTCATCCACCGCGATCTCAAACCGGCCAATGTCTTGCTCGCCGGGGACGGCACGCCCAAGATCGTCGACTTCGGCATGGCGCGGGCAACATCGTTCGCCGGGGTGGAACCCAATGCGTGGGCGATCGCCGGTACACCTGACTATATGGCACCCGAAGCAGTCGATCCGCTCGCCGTGGATGCGCGGAGCGATCTCTACTCGCTGGGCTGTATCTTGTACGAGCTGGCCACCCGGCGACCGCCCTTTGCCGGAGCGACCGCATTTGCCGTGCTGGAGGCCCATCGCCAGGCGCCGATTCCGCCGCTTGAAGGCGCATTATTCGACCGCGCCGGGCCGGACGATGGACGTTCGGCCGACCTTGCCCGGGTCATCCGCTGGCTGCTCGCCAAATCGCCGACCGATCGACCGCAGTCGGCGGAGATCGTGGTTCGCGCGCTCACCGAGAATCAGCCCGTGCGCGCCCTGATTCCGCGGCGATCCGGATCGCTGGCGGCGAGAAAGGGTTCCTGCCCCGAGTGCGGCGCAAAGCTCATTGAAAAGGTGCCGGTCTGCTTTGGCTGCGGTCTGGCCCAGGTCCAGCTCGATGCCGGCAATTACTCGGTATTTGTCGTCGGCCCGGGTCAGCTCAGCCACAAACTGGGTTCGGATGCGCGCCGACGACTCGTCGAATGGCTGCGCGCCAACCCGAGCCTGGGGCTCGATCCCAGGCCGATTACCCGGCGCATACCGCGCTTGCCCTTTGTGGTCGCAACCGGTCTCGCCCGGACCTCGGCCGACGGCCTGGTCTGTGCGCTTCAGGCCATCGGCCTTGAGGCCGTGGCCCATCGCGGTGGCCGATTCCGGCTCGAGGACATGCGCAAAAAAGCCTGGATACTGACCGGCCGAATTGCCGCAGTCTTTGCCGCCACCAGCTGCTGGTTCATCTTTCAATCAGCAGCCGCGGTTCCGCTCCTCGCAGCGGCGTTTGTGGTTCCGGTCCTGGCAAGTGGCTGGTACGTGGCCGGGCGAAGCGCAACCATTCGGCTTTCCGGTCGGCAAAGGGCACTGCCAGAAGGGCTGGATCGGGCAGTCGAAAGGCTCGCTGGCGTAGTGCCAGCAATGGCCGCCGCGCGCCATCGCGACAGCCTGCGCGGTGTACTCGAGCGGGTATTTTCTCTGCGCCAGGCAGTTGAAGAACGGCACGGGGACGCGATCGAGACGGTCGACCGGGACCTCGCTCAGCTGGTCGATCGGGCCACGATTGCTGCATCCCGGGTCGATGAACTCGAGAGCCAGCTGGCCGAGATCGATCTGCACGATCCGGCCGAGAGCGTGCGCCGAACACTGCGCGAACGCGATGTCTGGGCAGCGCGGCTGAACCAACTCACGGCATTTCTCGACGCACTACACGCCCGCTACGCCGCCCTCGATGCCACCCGCGATGGTGGTGAGAGCGATGCCGATGAAGCCCTGGCCGAACTGCGAGCACGCGTCGAGGCACTCGAGGAAGTGGCCAGTCTATGAGCGATTGCACGGTTGGATCGGCGCTCGAACCGCCCCGGGCAGTGGACGGGCAGACCATCGAGTGGGGACCTCAGCGGGCGCGCAACGAAAATCGCTGGGGGCTGCTATTGCCCGACGGAAAGCGCGCCGTGCTCGGCCAGCTTTTGCCCGAACTGGCCGAGGTTCCCGCCCTGCGCCGGCGCTACGTGTACGAGATCGAACGCCTGGCCCATATCAGCGCGCCGTGTCTGGCCGAGATTCTGGCTTGGGGACCGATGCCCGATCCACGCGAGGCGGGCGCTTTGCCACCGTGGCGGCTGCGCGTCGCCCCGCCCGGCCGAGGGCTCGATGATTGGCTCGAGGCGCGCGCGCCTGTCCCTGTCGATGAAGCCCTGGCCGTGGTCGCGGATCTGGCCGATGCGGTCCACCAAGTTCACGCTGCCGGTGCGGTATTGCGCGACCTCGAGCCGCGCTGCGTGATCGTGGGCGAAGAGGGTCGGATCTGGCTGGTCGACATCGGCCTGGCCCGGCTCGATATTCTGTCGTCGCGGACAGCCTCGAGTCTGATGCTCGAAAGCTCTCCCTACGCCGCTCCCGAGCACCTCCGTGCAACTGTCGTGGACCTGCGCGCCGACCTCTTCACCCTCGGCGTGATCCTGTGGCAGGCGCTGACCGGCACCCTGCCGTTTGGCGACCGGGCCGGCATCCTGCGCGACTACGATCGCCTGCCCATACTGGCCAGGTTACGGCCCGAAATAACCCGGTCAGCCAGTGCGGACGGGGTCGGCGCTGGGCCCGACGAAATCGGCGAAACCAGCGCTCTCGACCACTTGCTTCGCCGCTGTCTGGTTGAAAATCCAGCACTGCGACTATCGAGTGCGCGCGAATTGGCCGAGCTCCTGCGCGGTCGCGCTCGGTCTGAGCAATTGCAGCTGGCCCGGGTTCCCTGCCAGTCGTGTCTACAGCCAATGCGGCCGGGGCTACGCCTCTGCCTCTCGTGCGGCAAGACCGCGGTCATGTTCGAGCACGTCGACGCCGCGTCCGAGGAGCGGTACATTTTGTACCTGAATCAGGCCAGCGAACACGAGACTTTTTCGTACGCGCTGCGCGAGTTTTTCGATCAAATCGCCGAGAAAACGCCTCCGCTCAACTTCCTAGTCGGCGACCGGCGCATGTATTCCAACGAGGAACGCGAATCGCTGCGCGCCCTGCCCGCGCCTCTATTTACCGATCTGTCGGCGGACACGGCGCAAAAACTGGCCCGGCGGCTCGAAGAGCGCGGACTCAAGGTCAGCGTCAGGCGAGCTCATAGCGACAAAAAAGCGCTGCGGCGCGGCCGACAACTGGTGTCCGGAGGTATTGCGGGCCAGATTGCGGGAGTGGCTCTGCTCGTGGCCGGAGGCCCGCTATTGGGCCTCACCTTATTGGGGGCCGGAATTGCTGCCACCGTATGGGGCGGTATCGCGCGGCGTCGGGCAGGCGGTATCGGGGCCGTGCCCATGGCTCGGCTGCGCTCGGCCCCGGCCGCATTGCCGGCGTCGGATCCCCGCGTTTTACGAATTGCCAGGCTGCTCACAATGTGCCGGGCCCCCGATGTGCGCGAGCAGGTGAGTGAACTGGCTCTGCTCGTCCAGCGCGTGAGCGACTACCGCGAACAACGCGGTCTGGCGAGCGAATCTGAACACCTCGCAGCTGAAAGCCTCGACGCTGCGATCGGGCTCATCGAGCGCGAGGTCCTCGCCATCGTCCGCATTGATGACGACCTCGGCAAGCTCGATGAAGGCGCCATCATCCGTGCCATCGCGACCGGGCAAGCGCGCCGGGACCCGGCCTTCATACGGACCTCACTATCCGGCCTCGACCGGCTGCGTATACTCGAAGATCGCCGTGCAGCTCATCTTTCCCGCCTGCTCGAGGCGTCCAGTCTACTGCGCCGCGCGGTCGATCTCGAGCTGGACGACCGCGATGCCGATCAGCTGAATGATAACTATCTGACCATGGCCCTGGCAGCCCTGGGCGACCAAACGGGCGCCGACAACAAGGGCGCCGAGTAAGAGCCGGTCCAAAAACTCTCCGCGTCGCCAGCGCGCCGATCCATCACCGCCAGCGGGCTTGCTCGTCGGTCAAATACACCCAGTATTATCCACTCCTCGCGCACCCACTGGCGGCGCGCCTCGCCGCTCTGGCTCGGTCCGAGGTTTTTGGACCGGCTCTAAATTGTCTCGCCCTGACCATCGCCTGCAAAAAGCGCGACCTGCCCCGCAACGGCTGACCTGCGTTTGCCGAGCCTGATATAGGCC
>JAKSDA010000272.1 GCA_022360315.1 Pseudomonadota bacterium | reverse complement strand
CCGCGGAGCTCGCAGCGGACCAGGAGCGCGCACAGGAGGCGGCCCTCGATGTGGTTCACAGCGCGCAGAGTGCCTCGGAGTGCACGTATCGGCAGATCATGCTCGGCATCCACGACCACGGTGAGCTGTACCTGGACTTTGTCATCGGCACAGCCGATCAGGTGTCCGCGGACGAGCTACTCGCCGAGATCGGCGCTGATGCGCGCCACGCCCAGTCGGTGGCCGATCGCCGAGACAACGCAGACCGGGCCGCCAGCCGCGCCGCCCGCTCCCACGTGGGCCGCACCGTGGCCCGCTCCGAGGGCATTTTCTTTGACACCGACGTCAAGCTCGCCGAGGTCCTTGAACCCGCGGCCGGTCTGCCCACCCAGGACGAGGCCCTGGGATTCGCCCGCATTCGTGGGCGCGCATGTGCAGTGGTGCAGGTCGGCGCGCGCTGGCACGTGTTTGCTCTCGACGAGCAGCTCGACTACGACGACATCTGGCAGACCGACGCCTGGCAAGAGCACCGCACGCGCCTGGTGCCGGTCGGGGCAGCTGCGCGGCTCTTGGTCACCAGGGACGGCTACGTGGTCCGCGTTCGCGACGGCCGGTTTTTCGGCGGCGACCAGAGCCGTCGGCCAGCCGCATACATGCACGTGGACGCGGAGCTGCTCGCTAATCGGGTCGAAGAGCTCACAGATGCCCAGGCAGTGCGGCTGTTCAAGCAGCTGGTGCGCGACGACATTCTGCTGCGACTCGACGATGCCAGGACCGAGCTGGTGCGCGCCCGTCATTGCCTGCGGCCCGATCGAACGGGCGCTCCAGACGCCACAGAGGCGCGCCAGCTGCGCCAGGACGCCGCTGCGCTGCGCCGGCACATGCTCGCCGCTGGTGGGCTGGCCGCCCGGGTGGATGGGGCCCGGGATGGTCTCGACGAGGCCGGGGTGGGCCAGCTGCGCGAGACCCTGGCGGCCATCGGCCGCATCGTCGCCGACAATCCCGCGGCGGCCATGATGGTCGTGGACGAAAGGGACGCGGACGAGCGCGAGCAGGCCCCCGAGGCAGACGACATCGTCGATCGCACCGCCGACGTGGCCCGGGACAGCCACGCCTCGTGGGCGGCCATTAACGAGATCAACCGCCGTCTCGACAACATCGAAGAGGTGCAGCGCCATTTGCACGCCGATCCGGACAGCGTGCTCGCTCTCGAGCCGGTTCACGAGCGCTACCTGAGCCAGTTCACTGCGACGCAACAGCTGCGCATCTCTCTGGCCCGGGCCGGCCATCACCTGAGCGCCTTCGCCAGCGCCGTGGGCATGACCGTGCTCGAGCTGGGCCTTGTGGTCACCGGACTGTTCACCGGCGGCCTGACCTCGCTTCTGGCCGGCACCGCGGCGGCCGCTCTCGGCGCCCGCGGCACCCAGCAGGCGTTCCAGCGAGCGCATACCCTGGAGGCCATGTCGGCCCTGGACATGACCGGCGGGCTGTCCCTGGCCAGCCCGGAGGCGGCCGCCTCTGCCCGATTATGGGCCCGGGTGGGCCTCGGCCTCAGCTTCCTGGAGGTCGGCGGGGTTGTGCGCAGCGCGCGCCATCTAGCCCGCCTGCAGACAGTGCTCGAGAGTCCCGAGCTGTCCCGGGTCCTGGCCCACAGCCAGCACCGCATGGGCGAGATCGCCAATGACCTGGGCATGAGCGAGGCCGAGCTGGTGCGTCGCCTGCATACCCTACGCGGTCGCGGCCGCGAACAGCTCCTGGGCCGCATCCGCGAGGCCGCCGAGCCCGCACGCAGCGGAGGGCGCCAGGGCTATGGCAATCGCCTGGAATGGGAGGCCGCTGGATTCCGATTCTCCGAACTCGAGGCGGTACGCCAGCGATTGCTCGCCCGCGGCGATATCACCGCGGTGCTGGACACCTTGCACGCCCATGGCGTGCCCGCGGATCGGGCCATGGTCGAGGCGGTCAAGCGCTATAACTTCGACAGCGCTGGCCTGGGTTTCTATTACGATAACTACGCGGCGTGGAATCGCCTGGCCCGCGGCCAGGCCCAGGTCCGGGACATCCAGTACTTTGTCCACGAGATGACCGAAGTGAGCGAGCTGCAACGAGTGCAGCGCGAAACCGGGTTTGACTTCATGGGCAGGGGCTTTGAGAAGATGACAGGGCGACGGAAAGGCATGTGGAACGCGGATTTTCGCCGGATCTACGGGCAGGCACACAATCTGGCCCTGCAGGCCGAGTACGACTTCGTGGCCCGCGAGGTCGCCCGGCTCACCGGCAATCGGGTGCGCATCAGTCGCACCGTGGCCGCGGCCGTGGATTCCATTCGAAAAGAGGCACGACATAATATGCTCGTGGACGGCATCCGACTCAGGAAGCATCCCAAGTTCCATACCTGGCAGGCCCGGGGCCGCGAAACGGTCGAGCTGGGCCGGGGCGCTATGGAGCGACTGGGGCTGCCCCGTCACAGCCCCCTCTACGTGGTTGTGGACGCCGTGCGGCGTTCGCGTCTCTGAACCAGGCGAATCCATCCATGCTGACCGAGCAAGAATATCAAGAACTCGTCGAAGACCTGGCCAATCCATGTCCGGAGAGGCGCGCGAGCATGCTGCAAATCGTTGCCCAGTCTCCAACCGGGGATCCGCGCGTGATCCCGCATCTGGAGCGCTGCCTGAACGACCGCGCGGTCACATTGCTGTCGCTGCCGTATTTGTTTGGGGAAGTTCGCGAGCGGGCTGCCGAGGCCCTGGCGTTTGAGCTCGAGGCCATCGGCGAGCCCCGCACCATCGTGGTCGACGACCTCCCCGAGACGCTCAACACCGACGACATCGCAAATCTAGCGGACAAATACCTGCCCGAAAACGGTCCCTGGCAAGCCATCGACGACCCGATCCAGGAGCTCATCGCCGAATATGAGGCTCTACGCGACATGGGCGCCCTGCGCATTTGCAGAGTCGCCTTCGAGCCCTATGCACGCACCTTGAGCATCGTGGAGCCCCGGGTAGCCCCCCGGTAACGATCAGGCGTTGTGGCGGGTCCGCGGTCGGGGCACCAGGGAGAAACGGCGCATGTGAGACATCAGCCCCCGTCGCCGTGGACCGTGCGGCGTCCGTTGTGGCTCAGAGCCGACTCAGAACGACCGCGAGTCTGATCGACGCCGCGCAAATCAGCGACGGAGTAAAATCCAGGCCGGTCACGTGGTGATAATGCGATCGTGGACAATTGCATCTCGAATACAGAGCTCGTTGTGGCCAAGGAAATCTCCCATGAGCACCCAGGTACCTCACGATGCAAAGCTGATATTCAGGCCTGTGTTGAAGGGCTCATGAACTGGGAAATCCTGCAAGCATATTGGGCGGGTCGGGATGACGTGGCGAAGCACCTCGGCTTCGTGCGGGCCAGGCTCCGCCACTACTTGATAGAAGAGAATAGAAACAAGATAGAGAAGTCAGAGGGTAGAGAGGGTAGAGAGGGAGGAGAGATCACCGTCGAGCATATCGAAACTGCGCTCGCCGAGCTCCGAGCTCAGCTCAACCGCACGAGCATCGCCGTGTACTTCCGGTATCTGGTGTCCATGTACCGTCATGCTCACAAGCGCGGCTGGTACACCGGGACGAATCCAACGGAGCTACTCGATCGCAAGCCCACCCAGGGGCCAGGGCGCGACACGGCCTTGACTGTGGATGAGGGCAAACGCTTGCTCATTGCGCTTCGCCGGATTGATGAAGTGTCGTACTACAAGGTCGCTCTGGCGCTTTGTACTGGCTTGCGCTGTGGCGAGATTCACGGCCTGGCCTGGGATGACATCGAGCTGGACGGCGAACATGCGACCTTGACGGTGCGGCGTAGTTTTCGCGGCCCGCCCAAGAACGAAGCCAGCGCGGCGACGATCGCGCTCAAACCGGAAGCAGTGCGCTTGCTGCGCCAGTGGCGAAGTACGCAGGCACCGGGCGTGCTGTACGTGTTTCCGAACACGAACGGCGATATCCCGGGACGAGCGCCCGAGCGTTTTGGCAAGTCGCTCCACAAGGCCACTGCCTGCGCTGGCATTACCAAAGAAGTCACCCCCCATGTCTTGCGCCACACCTTCGGGACGTGGACGTTTGAGCAAACCGGGGATCCCAAGCTCGTGCAGCGGCTCATGCGCCACGCCTCGTTCGTCACGTCGATGGGCTATGTCCACGACCGCCGCGAACTGGGAGAGGTGGTCAGCAAACTGCCCGAGGTGACCACCATGCAGCTGAAGACCGTCTAGAAAGGGACACGATGCGGACACAGCACAGGGAAAGCAAAGTAGTAATCGATTGGCATTACTTGGTTTTCCCGGCACTGGGTCCATTACACGCCATTACAGCGCCCTGTGTTCGTATCGCGTCCAGTTTATTGAACTCGCCTGATCCCGCTGAAGCGAACATCGCGCTGGGCCCGGATGCATGCAGCGCAGATCGCATATGCGCCAGGGCCACGGTTGCCGCCAAGGAACTCAGTGCGTCGGCTATGTTTCTGAGGTGCGTTGGATTACGTTCCATGCGTGAGCGTCTATCAGCGGTTACTGCGAGGGCAACATGACGGGCGGCAGCGGGATCCGGACGACGAACTGTACGAAGTGGCACGGGAGTATGGAGTTGACGATCCGGCCCTGGCCAGGGCTCTCTATTCGCAGGCATGCGACGAGGCCCGACTGGGTCATGCCTCGGTCGCCGCGACGTACGAACGGCGCCTGCGGGCAACGGTGTGCCCTCCACTGGCTCAGGGGAAACGCACCCGAACCGCTGCGGCGTACGGGGACCCCACCCGCTGGGCAGCTCCGAAACTCGGTGTGTCCCCGGGCAAGCGAACCCGTACCATGACTATGGCGGAGGAGGTGGCCAGGCTCGAACAGTCCATGGAGGCGCAACGTCGAGCGCAGGATGCGGAGCGTGCTGGCAGGGAATTGCCGCCAGCCGAGAGGTTGCCCGGGTATGACTACGTCATGTCAGTCATGCGCGAGCTCGGCGGAGGGCCAGCGGTGTCGGCGGCCGACACAGGTAAACGCGCCACGCCCAATGTCACGGCAGAGAGCCACACCGCTGCGCAGATAGTACCGCTGCCGTTCCGGGACGAGATGGAGCGCCACTTCGACGCGGACCTGCAGGGCGTCACCGCGGAGGTCGGCCAGGGCCTCCCCGGGGATGCCCTGGCCGCGGCTGGACCGGAGTACATCGCGTTCGCGCGCGCGTCCCCGAGCCGGGAGACCGTGGCCCACGCGGTTGCCCACCTCATTCAGTACCGGAGCAGCACGCCGCGCACAGGGGCTCTGCTCGGCAACTACAACGATGCTGCAGAGCGCGAGGCCCGGCGCGCAGCGGCGGATGTCGTGGCCGGGCGCCAGGTGCGGGTCGAGCAGCCGCCATCTGCCCACATCCAGCTGCAGACCCGAGACGATGCAGCCCAGAGCGTGGACTCCAAGGTCGTCGATGGACAGGGGACCGCGCAATTGACAGACGCCGAAATCGTCAGCGTGCTGGCCGAGATGCCCGGGTTTGCGGCCAATGTAGCCGAGTTGTTTGGCGGCTTGACCCGGCTGGCCCGGCTCCGTCCCATGGCATCAGAGCGGGTGCGCGCGATCATCGAGGCGGAGACCGATGCCGATACCTTGCAGGTGCTCATCCGCCGCGACGGCGAGGTCATGCGCATCCTGCGCTACAGCGAAACGGTGTCTGCCGGGCTCGACCGACTGGCCGCGGAGCTCGCAGCGGACCAGGAGCGCGCACAGGAGGCGGCCCTCGATGTGGTTCACAGCGCGCAGAGTGCCTCGGAGTGCACGTATCGGCAGATCATGCTCGGCATCCACGACCACGGTGAGCTGTACCTGGACTTTG
>JAKSDA010000526.1 GCA_022360315.1 Pseudomonadota bacterium | reverse complement strand
TACGTTGCGGCTGGCTGTGCTCAATGCGTGCGAGGGGGCGCGTATCTCGCAGGCCGACCCATATGCTGGGGTGGCCACCTCGCTGATCAAGCAGGGTGTGCCGGCGGTGATCGCGATGCAATTCGAGATCACCGATACAGCAGCGCTGGCATTTGCCGATGAGCTGTACTCGGCCCTAGTGGACGGCTTGCCAGTAGACGCAGCAGTAGCCGATGCGCGCACAGCAATCTACGCACTGCCTAGCGATATCGAGTGGGGCACACCGGTTCTGTACATGCGGGCCAAGGATGGGGTGCTGTTTGACGCGGTCGAGTCAGCCGAGCCAGTTGGTCAGGGCCGGTCGGAAAAGGAGACTGGAACGACTGCTCAGCCGCCTTCTCGGCCGCGCAGGCCCGCCGCACAGCCTGAAGTCAGGCAAAATCAATCGCTGGGCATCGTGCACATAGCGCTAGCGGATGTGACGCCGATGCGGTTCGTGGGCTTGACCGGAGGCACGTTCACGATGGGCAACCCGGTGAGCGAGAAAGGTCGCAGTGGCGACGAGACCGAGCACGAAGTAACCGTATTGGGGTTCGAGATTGCAGAGGCAGTAGTGACGCAGAAACAATGGCAAGCGGTGATGGGCAGCAACCCGAGCTACCAGTTCGAGAACAGCGGGAACAGCGATGAGCACCCAGTGCAGAGTATCAGCTGGTATGACGCGATCGAGTTCGCCAACAAACTATCGCGGCGAGAAGGGCTGCCCGAATGCTACGAAGTCGACGGAACAAACGTAACGCTGCGAGGCTCGTGTACGGGCTATCGCTTGCCAACCGAGGCAGAGTGGGAATACGCGTGCCGGGCCGGCAGCCAGACAGCATATGGGCGGGGGGTCGATGAATCTGCTCTGAGCGAATATGCCTGGTATGGTAAACTTTGGGAGAAAGGGACCGTGGCGGTAAAGAGCTTGAAGCCAAATGCATGGGGACTGTACGGCATGCATGGGAATGTTTGGGAGTGGGTATGGGACCGGTACGCGTCCTATCCTGACAGTGCGCAGAGCGATCCACATGGACCTTCGGACGACGACGCGCTACTTATGAATATCGATGACACAAAGAGTCGCGTGCTGCGTGGGGGCGCCTTCCTCAACGGGGCCGAGGTCTTGCGCTGTGCGCTCCGGTTCAGGGGCGGGCCCGGGGACCGGTTCAGGTACAATGGCCTGCGGGTCGTGCGTCGTGCTCGCCGCCAGCCTTGATCCATTGAACCGTTGACCCATTGTCCGGAAAAACGGGTTGCCCCGCGTAAGCGGGGCCGCGCCGAAAATTTGTTGGGACGTGGTCATATGATGACGCGATCTTGTCGTCATATGACCAAAATGGTCGTTGAGTGACGACATTTGCCAATTTTGGTTGCCGAGCGACACGATTTTGTCAACATATAACTAAATTCGTGTTAGGCCAACCAAAATAGCCAACGCAGCTTGACAGGCAGGGCGAACTTCGAGGAAGTATACAAGTAGGCTATGGCTCGAGACAACGACACCGCGCCCGACTCGAATGGTGCAGGAGACCCGGTGGAGCTCAGCATCGCACAGGCTGCTGCCCGGCTCGGCAAATCGCCGCGGCAAGTGCGCTACTTGATCAACAGCGGTGTTCTGCGGGCTCGCAAGGTCGACGGCCGTTGGGTTATGAATAGTAGCGACCTGCCCGACTCGCCGGGACAGCAAGCGGCTACTGAGCGCCAACAACTGCAGATGCACGCAGCGGTTGATCGCGGTCTCGAGCTTCCCGCAAAGCCGGAGCGTTCTCGCGGTTCGGTCCACGATCTGAAGGCATTTAGCATCGGCGTACCGCTATACGACAAAGCCGCGGAAGCGATCGGCAGCGATCACCCGGCTACACTGGCGCTACGCACCATGCTCGAGCATTTGGCCCGGGGCTACCACCGGTACGACTACAGCGAGAAAACATCGGCCTATCGCGAAGCCCGCGATGCCGCCAGCTTGGCTGTATGCGAACTGGTACTCAGCAAGAAAAAGCCAGCCACAGAGCTAACCGACGAGATCGAGCAAAACCTCATGGCAGCGCTGGCCGGTGTGCTGCGTCGAATTGAACGAAAGCGTTTGCGCAAGCCATGAGCAACCATCCATCCAAGCATCTGTCCCGAGCACCGCTGTTTCGCGATGCATTTGAGCTATGCGAATGGTTGCTGGGCCATTTTGGCGATGACGATCGCGTACTGGCGCATTCGATATGTTCGCGCGCCCTATCCTTGCTGGAGGCCATCACGCTGGCGCTCAAAGACCGAGCGCGCGAGGAACAAATCGATACAGCCGACGAGTTGCTCATCGGGCTGCGCTTGCGGGTTCGTCTGGCTGCACAACTGGGCTACGTATCGGAGAACCAGGCGGTGCACGCCCTCGAGCGGACCGACACAATTGGCAATCAGCTGGGCGGTTGGCTGCGCTCGCTCGGCCCCGTGTGATTAAAATAAGATTGTAAATCGAGTTTTCGTGAACTGTATGATTCGTTGTTTGTCAGGTCCGATAGCGATTAGGGCGACATTGCCGTTGTGGCGAGCATCGCTGCGTGGGGGCGCCTTCAACAACAGGGCCGAGAACATGTGGTTTGCCGCTGGGCGGCTATCTTTCGCACTGGTCTGGCGGATTGTATCTGAACGGCCTCGACCACTTTGTCAAGCGAACCCTAAAGATTACGGGCTATCTCCGATACATGGATGACTTTTCGTTGTTTGCCGACGAGCGCGGGCGTTTAGAGAGCGCTCGCGAAGCGATCCGCGACTGGTTGGCGAGCGAGCGCAGGTTAGAGCTCAAACCGAGAAACCAGAGCGTGCAACCGACGCGAGAGCCCAGCACATACCTGGGATTTCGGGTAAGTCGAGCCGGATTGGGCATGGGGCCAAAGGCCAAGCGACGATTGCAGGCCCGGCTGCGGGCCACGAAACGCGGGTCCAGCAACCTCGACCAGCTCGAGCGCAGCCTTCGGTCGTTGCAGGGGATGTTGCGGCTGGCGTGAACGCTGGTGAAGAAACGGCGGACGTGGCAGCGCTTACCTGTCGGGGCCATGAGGTTGGACCAGTGGAGCCAGCTTCATTGTGGCAGAGATTTCAACGTGATATCGTGCTCACATGCTAGGGACCAAGGTTGGCCGGTATCGCATAACTGCGAAACTTGGCGAGGGAGGGATGGGCGTTGTGTACAGGGCGGAGCACGAGACACTTGAGATGCCGACCGCGGTGAAGGTGTTGCACAAGCATCTGTCGCACAAAGCGGACGTGGCGAAGCGCTTCGAAAATGAGGCAAGAGCGGCCTCGCGTATTGGCCACCCCGGCATTGTCAAGGTCATGGATGTGGGCCGACTGGACAACCGCACCTTCATACTGATGGAGTTTCTGCAGGGAGAATCGCTGGCCGACCGGCTTGAGCGGGTCCGTCGATTAGGTGAGGAAAGAGCGGTTGCGTATATTCGCCAGGCAGCTGGGGCATTGGGGGCAGCGCACAAGAAGGGCATCATTCATCGCGATCTCAAGCCTGATAACATGTTCCTCGTACCCGATCCTGACGTTGCGGGAGGCGAGCGCATCAAGTTACTCGATTTTGGGATAGCCAAACTCATGGAGGGCGAGAAAGGCCTATCGACCCACAGCGGCGCGCTACTGGGTACGCCGCCGTATATGTCTCCAGAGCAATGCAGCGGTGCGGGCCAAGTCGATGTTAGAAGCGATCTCTATTCACTCGGCGTGATTCTATTCGAGATGCTGTGTGGCCGGCGGCCATTCACGGGCAGAGGGTTTGGCGAGTATATCGCTGCGCATTTGACGAAAGACCCGCCGTCGGTTAGCGAGTTCAATCGCGAGGTATCTGAGAGTGTGGTGCGGATTGCGGCCAGGCTTCTGGTCAAGGATCGCGACAAGCGGTATGCGACGGCGGGTGAGCTCATTGCGGCGTTGCATGCAGCCGGCGTGCCGCGTCCCAGCACCGGCGACTGGCCAGAGAGCCGGAGGGCCGAGGTAGGGACTCCGGCTCACCCCGAGGAGACCACGCAAGGAGTCAATATTGACCCCAGCCCTGGGCTAGAAGACACAGTCGCTAAAGACGGGGCACGGAATGGCATTGGCAGAAGCATGCAGGCAGCTCCCACGCCAACGACTGTGCCAAACGGGGCAAGGCCAGTACGGAGCGGAATAGTAGGGCCACTACCAGGCGAAGGCGGCGCCGAGCCGACCCGAACGCTTGGAATTGTGCACACAGCGCTGAGGGATGTGGCGCCAATGCGGTTCGTGGGCTTGACTGGGGGCACGTTCACGATGGGAAGCCCGGAGAGCGAGAAAGGTCGCAGCTACGACGAGACTGAGCATGAAGTGACCGTATTGGGGTTCGAGATGGCCGAGGCGGCGGTGACGCAGAAGCAGTGGGAAGCAGTGATGGGCAGCAACCCAAGCTACGAGTTCAAAAACATCGAGAACATCGATAAGCACCCAGTGTAGAATATAAGCTGGTATGACGCGATCAAGTTTGTGAACAAGCTATCGCGGCGAGAAGGGCTGCCGGAGTGCTATGAAGTGAACGGAAGCACAGTGAGGCTACGGGAGTCGTGTACAGGCTATCGGTTACCAACTGAGGCGGAGTGGGAATACGCGTGCCGTGCAGGCAGTCAGACGATGTACGGCCGGGGTGTAGATGGGTCAGCTCTGAGCGAGTATGCCTGGTATGACAAACGTTGGGACAAAGGTACCGTGGCGGTAAAGAGCTTGAAGCCGAATGCATGGGGCTTGTACGGTATGCATGGCAATGTTTGGGAATGGGTATGGGATTGGTATGCACCCAACCCGGAGGACGCCTACGGATGACAACGCGGAACTCATGACCATCGATGACGAAGCGATCCGCGTGCTGCGTGGGGGCGCCTTCTTCGGCGGGGCCGAGGGCATGCGCTGTGCGTTCCGGTTCAGGTTCGGGCCCGGGAACCGGGTCAGGAGCGTCGGCCTGCGGGTGGTGCGTTGTGCTCGCCGCCAGCCTTGATCCATTGAATCATTGACCAATTGTCCGGAAAAAGGGTGCCCCGCGTAAGCGGGGTCGCGCCGAAAATTTGTTGGCGAGTGGTCATGTGATGACACGATTTTGTCACCATGTAACCAAATTCGCGTCAACAGGGCCGTTCTAGCCATTGGCGCAAACAATTTGTCATTATGTAACCAACAGCCATCCAAAGGCAGCCATTGGCCGCCATTCGCGCCACCTAACCCACGAAAATCTAACGATTTCCAACCCCAATCACCAGCCCGAGTAACTATCTGGGCTAGCCGTCTTGCTCACCGCGTGTTCGCCGTCCTGACGAGTTGCGCCCGTGGGGACGGATTGGAAATACTGTGGCGATGCAGGCGGGCGAGGTCATTGCTGAACGCTTTCGCATCGAGCGCCGGGCCGGTGCGGGCGGTATGGGGGCGGTGTACCGGGCCTGGGACCTGGAGCGTTGCTGCCCGGTCGCAGTTAAACTGCTGCACCCCGGCCAAAACGAGCACCAGCAGGAGCGCTTCATGCGCGAGGCGCGCACCCTGGCCAGCATGCGTCATCCGGCGATTGTCGCCTACATCGCCGAGGGCGAGGCCCACGGGCAATTCTACCTGGTGATGGAGTGGCTGGACGGCCACGACCTGAGTCAACAGTTACGCCAGACACCGCTGGCGGTGGATGCGGCGATCCGCGTTGCAATCCAGGTGGCCGATGCGCTCAATGCGGCGCACGTCGCCGGCGTGATCCATCGCGACGTCAAGCCGGGCAACGTCTTCTTGCTGGGCGGTGACGTCGACCGGGTCAAGCTCGTCGACTTTGGCGTTGCCCTGGCGCAGTATTCTCTGGACCGGATCACCGGCACGGGTGTGGCCCTGGGCACGCCGAGCTTCATGGCCCCCGAGCAAGTGAACGGTGCCCGACCGGTCGACGAGCGGGCCGATCTGTACAGCCTGGGAGCAACGCTCTTCGCCAGCGTGACCGGACGGCCGCCGTTTGTGGGCGATCACTTGCGGGCAGTGCTCGGCAAGATGCACTGGGAGCCGGCCCCGCGACTGCGCTCGCTGCATCCGGCAATGTCCCGTGAGCTGGATACACTGGTGGCCGGCCTGCTGGAAAAAGACCCGCAGCACCGGCCGCAGACCGCCGACGAGGTCGCCTCGTGGTTGCGCCGTATCGCCAGCGGGGCAGTGAGCGACCCACAAGCAATGGCCGGCAAACCGTTGGGAGTGGTGTCCAGCGGCGAGCAGTGCTATGTATCGGTTCTTCTCATCGCCTCGCCCAGGCTGAGAGAGGGCGCGGCGAGGTGGCCTGAGTTCGATGCGATCACTCACGAGCACAAGGTGGTCCTGGAACGCATTGATGCCTGCACTGTCGGCGCGGTGTTCTCGCCGGTGGGAGATCTGGCCGCGACAGCCAGTCGGGCAGCCCGATGTGCGGTGGCGCTGCGCAGCGCGTGCGGCCCGGCCGCGTGCGTGGTGGCCACAGGGCGGGGAGTGCTAAAGCGCGGCTTGCCAGTGGGCGAGGTGATCGAGCGGGCGGTGAGCCTGCTCATGGAAGACGATACCCTGGCCACTGAGAGAGACGAAAACACCGGCGAGCGGGCCGGCTGGCAGCCGGATAGTGTCGGCCATGAACGCATCCTTGTCGATGAGACCACTGCCGGGCTGCTCGACCGCCAGTTTTCCATTGCGCGAGACCGGGACGGACGGTATCTGCTCGGCGCAGGTAATGTAACCGCGCAAGTGGCTCGTCCGCTGCTGGGCCGGGCCACGCCATTTGTCGGCCGCAGCCGCGAGCTGGCCATCATCGCTGCGACCCTGGCCGAGTGCATCGACGATGGCGTGGCCCGGGCGACTCTGCTGATCGGCCCGGCCGGCGCGGGCAAGTCGCGCATCGCCCACGAGGCCAAAAAACAGCTGCAGGCGAGCAATCCCGAGGTGCGCATTTGCAGCGCCCGTGGCGATTCGGTGCACGCCGGCTCGCCCCTGGCCATGGTGCGCCAGGTGGTGAGCACTGCCATGGGCCTGAAGGTCCAGGATCACCCGGAGGCACAGCGCGCGGCGATCGGCGAACGGGTTCATCGGATCATCGACCAGTCCCAGCAGGCCGAGCGAGTGGCGGTCTTCTTGGCCGAGCTGAGCGGCGTCCCGTTTGCCGAAGAGAGGCACTCTCAGCTGCGCGCGGCGCGGCGCGACTCCTGGCTCATGTACGATCAGTTGTTGTCCGCCTGGCAGGATTGGCTGGAGGCTGAATTGGCGGCCCAGCCGGTGATCTTTTTGCTCGACGATTTACACTGGGCCGACGAGCCCAGCGTGCGCTTTGTCGACGCCGCTCTACGGCTTCTGGACCAGGGACCGCTGTTTGTGCTGGCACTGGCCCGCCCGCGAGTCAGGGAGGTGTTCCCCGAACTGTGGACACAGCGGGCCTTGCACACGTTGCCCCTGCATCCACTATCCAGGCGAGCTTGTGCGGCCATCGTCAAAGAAGTTCTGGCCGAGCCCAGCGCAGCGGTATCGCTCGAGCGGCTCATCGACCGCTCGGGCGGCAATCCGTTTTATCTGGAAGAGCTGTTGCGCAGCAGCGCAGCCGGTGAACTGGGCGATGCCCCGGATACCGTGCTGGCCACGGTGGGTACTCGACTGCACGCGCTGCCGGCTGCTGAACGGCGGGTGTTGCGTGCCGCTAGCGTGTTTGGCCGCGAGTTCTGGCTCGATGGCGTGGCCGAGCTTGTGGGCGCATCGGGCGACCATGTGCGCCTGGTGCTGCGCCGCCTGCAAGAGCGCGAGTTCGTGTGCGTCCAGCCCATCGGACGCTTCGCCAACGAGAAGACCTACGCCATGGCGCACGACCTCATCGGCGAGGCGGCGTACGCAACGCTGACAGCGGCCGACCGCACGCGGGCGCACAAGCGAGCCGGTTATTGGCTCGACAGAGCAGGTGAGAAAGATCCGGTCGTGCTGGCCGAGCATTTTTACCAGGGTCGCGAGTTTACCCGGGCTATCACCTGGCTATACCGCGCAGCGCGGCAGGCTCTATCGGCCAATCAATTGCAGGCGGCCATCGGCCACGCGCAACGGGCTGTAACGCTCGGCGCAGAGGGCGAGCTCCTGGGCAAGCTGTACCTGGTGCAGGCCGAGGCGCATAACTGGGACTTCACCAGCAGCGAGGCGCATAAGTACGCCCGATTGGCGGTACAGCACTTGCCAAGGGATAGCCGCACGTGGGCCCGGGCCCTGGAGCATTGGGCCTGGGCATGCCACCACCAGGGCGATTCGGCAGAGTTGGCCGTAATCGCCAAAAAACTGGCCCAAACCGCACCCTCTATGCGGTATTCTGAATACGTCATGGCATTGTCGGTGTGCGCGGTGTCGCTGGCATACGAGGGCGATCTCGACGCGGTCCGCGCCCTGAAGGAGCTCGTCAAGCGAGGTAGTGAAAGTGCAGATGACCCGCAAGCAAATGCGGCCATGATCATGCTGGACATGTATCTGGTTTATCGGCAGGGCAACCTGTATATGGCTTGCCATGAGTTGCAGCGGGCCATCGCATGTTTCGCTCGACTCGGCGATCGTCGCCGGGTCTGTCTGGAGCAATTGCACCGGGGCGTAATGTTGCGCGAACTCGGTCAGTACGAGTCGGCGATCTCGCTCTTGCGCGAGGCGATCAACACGGCGCAGCGGCTGGAGCTGACGTCGGTTGCGGATATGTATCGCTGCGAGCTGGCCATTGCTTTGGCCCGTGGTGGTCACCGACAAGAGGTCGACATCGGGCCCGCCGATCCCGGTCGCAACCGGGAGATTCCGGCTTCGCGTCGGATGTTCGAGAACATTTACCGCGCTCAGTGCGCGCTCCTCGACCACCGTCTTGCCGAGGCTCTGTCGGCTATCGGCGGTGCAGCCGATTATCTGGACAACGCGGAGGTCCCGGTTGGTACCCGCGCGTTTGCCCATGCCGTACGCAGCGAAGTGCTGCTGGCCCTGGACCGGCCGAGCGAGGCCTTGCGCGCCGCCGAGGCGGGGATGCAACTGGTCGCGGCCGGTGCCCACATGGAAGAAGGCGAGTGCCTCTTGCGCCTGGTGCACGCCCGGGCGCTCCACGCGTGTGGACAGCGGGCAGCGGCCCGCGATGCCATCGGTGCGGCGCACCGGCGCCTGCTCACCCGGGCTCAGCAGATCGATGACCCCGCATGGCGGGCGACCTTCCTCGAATGCGTGGCCGAAAATCGCCAGACTGTGGAGCTGGCATCGGCGTGGTTGGACGATTCAGCCGACCCCAATGGATAGAAAGGCCCGGAGGATGGTCTTTACTTTTTGGTGAGCGGAGCGGCAAGGTCTAGTCATGGCAATCGACGTGGAACGCGCACGGAGCGAGACCCCTGGCTGCCGCGACGTCCTGCATCTCAACAATGCCGGCGCAGCGCTCATGCCACAGCCGGTGATCGACGCGCAGATCGCTCATATCCAGCGCGAAGCGATGCGAGGAGGGTACCGTGCCGAAGCCGACATGCAGGACGGCATCGAACAGACCTACGCCTCGATCGCCCGCTTGCTCAACTGCCGGATCGAGGAAGTTGCTGTGGTCGAAAACGCCACGGTCGCGTGGAGCATGGCCTTTCACGCGTTTGCCTTTGCCCCCGGCGATCGCATTCTCACTGCCGAGGCCGAATACGGCAGCAACTTCATCAGCTATCTCAAGCTGGCCAAGCATACCGGCGCCTCTGTGGAGGTCGTGCCTAGCGACCAGGACGGGCAACTGTCGAGGGTCGCGCTTGCCCGGATGATCGATCAGGGCAACGTCAAGCTGATCTCGGTTACCCATATTCCGACCAACGGCGGCCTGATCAATCCGGTCGCCGAGATCGGCCGCATCGCCCGGGCTGCGGGTGTCCCCTTGCTGGTGGATGCTTGCCAATCGGTCGGCCAGCTCGAAATCGACGTCGATGCCATCGGCTGTGACCTGCTCTCGGCGACCGGCCGCAAATACCTGCGCGGTCCCCGCGGCAGCGGATTTCTCTATGTCCGCCGGAACATACTCGATCGCATCGAGCCGCCTTTCCTCGACATACGCTCGGCCGACTGGGTCGCGCCAGGCCGTTATGAAATGAGGCCTGATGCCCGCCGGTTCGAGAACTGGGAATTCAACTATGCAGCCGTTCTCGGTCTGCGAGCAGCCGTCGACTACGCCCTCGGCTGGGGCCTTGCGTCCATCGAAGAACGGGTCATTGCACTCGGCGAGAGTCTGCGCCGCCGCCTCGGCGATCTCCGCGGCGTCGAGGTACTCGATATCGGGGCCCGCAAATGCGGCATTGTCACGTTCTCCGTCGAAGGCCTCGCCGCAGAGGCGATTGGCCAGGCACTCGGCCGGCAGGCGATCAATGTCTCGCTGACCGGGAGAGCATCCACCCTGCTCGATTTTGAACGCCGTGGCCTGCCCGAACTGATGGTCCGGGCCTCGGTGCACTACTACAACAGCGAAGACGAACTGGACCGCTTTGCTGCCGCGCTCGAGGCCCTGATCGACCGATCGAGTTAGAGCCGGTCCAAACTGCTGTCGACGTTGGAGTTCGCCGATCGGCAGCGGGGTACTCTTGGGTCCTGCCTTCGCTATCTTGCTGTTGTTGGCCTGGTTGTCACCGGCTGGCGGCCCGAGCGGTGGCGACGCGGTCCCGGCATTGTTGCAGCTGGCGAGTGGCCAGATCCTCGGATACGCCGAGTAGTTCTCTGCGCAGCGCCACGGGCGGGCAGTAGCTGGTCGCGGTCCACAGCACGGGGTCGTCCAGGCCGGTGATGCGCTCGAAGCTGGGCCACACAGCAGCCCAGTACTCCATCTCGCCAGTGACAGGGTTGCGCTTGCTGTGCGATGCCGTGACGATGCGGGTGCCGTCCGGGCTGAATGCCGCGCTGAACGCATCAACCTCAACCTCGTCGGGAATGCGCAAAATCGCCGGCTCGCTGCTGCCGTGAACGTTCCAGACCCGCAGGGTGTTATCGTCCGAGATCGTGACGACCCTCGAACCGTCCGGGCTAAACGCGCCTCTGCCCCCAGTGGTGCCAGTAACTGCAGGGGCGTCATGACCGGAGAGCAGGATTGCCGGACCCGAGTCATCGGCTCTCCACACCCGTGCTGTCTTGTCAAAGGAACCGGTGATAATGCGAGTGCCGTCCGGGCTAAATGCCGCTGAAATGACGATGGCCTGGTGACCGGTGAGCACGATTGGCTGGCCCGAGCCATCGGCGCTCCACACCCGTGCTGTCTTGTCCTCTGAAGCAGTGATGATACGGGTACCGTCCGGGCTAAACCCCGCTGACGTGACCCGACCCTGATGACCGATGAGCACGATTGGCTGGCCCGAGCCATCAGCGTTCCATACCCGCGCAGTCCTGTCCCACGAAGCCGTGACAATGCGGGTGCCGTCCGGGCTGAATGCCGCGGAAAAGACGCGATTCTGGTGACCGGTGAGCACGATTGGCTGGCCCGAGCCATCGGCCTTGCACACCCGCGCAGTCCTGTCCCACGAAGCCGTGACAATGCGGGTGCCGTCCGGGCTGAACTGGGCCGAAAAAATGCGATCCCGGTGACCGGTGAGCACGATTGGCTGGCCCGAGCCATCGGCATTCCACACCCGCACAGTCCGATCCCAGGATGCTGTGACAATGCGCGTACCATCTGGGCTGAATCCCGCTGCAATGACGACATCCTTGTGACCGGTGAACAAAACCGGCTGGCCCGAGCTGTCGACATTCCAGACCCGCGCGGTTTTGTCATGGGAGGCAGTGATAATGCGGCTACCGTCCGGGCTGAACTCCGCTGACTTGACGAGCTCCTGGTGACCGTCAAACACCATCGGCTGGCTCGAGCCGTCGGCATTCCACACCCGCGCGGTCTTGTCAAACGAAGCGGTGACTATTCGGGTTCCATCTGGGCTGAACGCCGCTGAAAAAATCCGACTCCGGTGACCGGCAAGCAGGATTGGCCGGCCCGAGCCATCGGCGTTCCACACCCGTGCGGTCTTGTCCCACGAAGCCGTGACAATGCGGGTGCCGTCGGGACTGAACCTCGCCGAAGACACCAGAGCCCGGTGGCCGGCCAGTACGATTGGCTGGCCCGAACCATCGGCGTTCCATACTCGAGCCGTCCTGTCCGCCGACGCGGTGACGATGCGGGTGCCGTCCGGGCTGAATGCCGCTGAGTACACAAGATCTCGGTGAACAGTGAACACGAGCGGGCGGCCCGAGCCATCGGCGTTCCAGACCCGGACCGTGTTGTCTGCCGACGCGGTGACAATGCGGGTGCCGTCCGGGCTGAATGCCGCTGAATTGACCAGATCCCGATGACCGGCGAGCACGATTGGCCGACCCGAGCCATCGGCATTCCAGACCCGGGCCGTGTTGTCTGCCGACGCGGTGACAATGCGGGTGCCGTCTGGGCTGAATGCCGCTGAATTGACCAGATCCCGATGACCGGCGAGCACGATTGGCCGACCCGAGCCATCGGCGTTCCACACTCGGACTGTGTTGTCCGCCGACGCGGTGACAATGCGGGTGCCGTCCCGGCTGAACGCCGCTGTATGGACCGCATCCGGGTGGGTGAGGACAACCCGGGCAATGTCCTGATACAAGGCCCAGCGGGCCAGCTCGCGCCAGCGCGGCGGCAACTGTCCCGCCGGTTCCATCTCGCGCACCAGCGCCAACACCAGGGTCGGGTCGGACTGATGTTCGCGCGCACTCGTCATCCGGCTGGCGTTGCGCGCCCGCGCGGCGCTCGCCTTGGCCTGGGCGGCACTCGCTCGGGCCTGGGCGGCACTGGCCTCGGCCTGGGCGGCACTCGCCTTGGCCTGGGCGATGCTCGCCCGGGCCTGGGCTGCGCTGGCCCTGGCTTGCTTGGCTTCGCGATCCGCACGCAAGGCGAGCAGCGAGACCGCGACTGCCACTGCGCTGACCAGGGCGAACCCGGCCACCGCCAGGTGCCGCCGCCGCCGCCGGGCCCGCACGGCCAGACCGACCACCGCCTCCACATAGGCCCGATCGCGCGCGCCCAGCTCGGCCAGCGCACCGGCATCGCGATCCAGCCAGCGGCTGGCCTCATCGGCCGCCTGGCCGCGCCACAATAGATCGTCGGTACGGCCCTGTTTATCCCATTGCCGAGCGGCATCCCGCACGCGGTTGCGGAATTGTGCAGCGTCCTGATCCTGGTCAAGCCAGTGGACCAGCTTCGGCCAGCGCTCGATGAGTGACTCGTGGGTCAACTCCACGATCGCGCCCCGCTCGCTGTCAGTCTCCATGAGCACCAGCCGAGCTTCGGCCAGATGACGCACGACTCGCTCCACCGCATCGCCGGCGCTGGTGCACAATTCGTCCAGGCCAACCATGGCGCGAGTGCGCTCGTCCGATACCAGGCTGGTAAACACCGCTCGTGCCAGCCGCTGTTCGACTCGCGACAGGCTGGCCAGCACGGCGTCTGCGTGGGTGGCCAGGGCACCCGCAATGCCGCCCATGGCGTCGTAACTGGCCTGGCTGATACGCTTCTCTTGCGGGTCGCGCACGTCCCAAAGCCGGGCCGCGGTGAACTGCAAGAGCGGCAGCGGCGAGCGGGTGGCCTCGAGTGTATTCAACATGGCCTCGACCATGGCCTCGCTTTCGAAGGCATGGCCTGCGGCGTCGAGCGGCTCGATCAGGGCCTGGCGCAGCTGCTCGCGGGACAGCGGCGGCAGTATGGTCATGCCGCGGATGATCTCGCTGGTGAATGCCCGGTCTTCGGCCATTCGGTCGAGGAAATCCGAGCGCACCGACAACACCACGCGCAACGGCGAGGACGCGTCATCAGCCACACCCTCGAGACAGTGCACGAAGGTCTCGCGGGTATCCCTGTCCGCCCCCAAGGTGTACAGTTCCTCGAACTGGTCGACAAAGAGCAGGATCCGACCATGGCGTTTTTGGCAGTGCGTGCGCAATACCGCACCCAGGTGGCCGGGCCGGCTGCGCAAGCTGTCGACCAGTGCATTGTGCGACCGGAGGTCGGCGAGACCACTGTCCGGGCTCGAGGCGGGGCTCTGGACAGTGACGCGCGAGACCCGGGCAAGTACATCGGCCAGGGCGGATAGCGGTTGACGGCCGGGACGGACGATGAACGATTCCCAGCTCTGCCCCGAGCGCTTCAGGGCTGGAATGACCCCGGCGCGCACGAATGACGACTTGCCAGCTCCCGAGGCACCGGCCACAGTGACCAGACGATGGTTGCGCAGCTGCGCCATCAAACAGGCGATGTCGCGGTCGCGACCAAAGAAGCGAGCCGCGTCGGCTTGCTGGAACGCAGCCAGGCCGACATAGGGATTGTCGGGCTCAATGTCGTGTTCACCGGTGCCGGTAGATATCCACCGGCACCGGCCCGGCAGCAGTGGCTCCAGTTCGTCGAGCAACGCCCGCGCCGATGGAATGCGCTCGGCAGCAGGTTTGCGCAGACAGCGATCGACGATTCTTGCCAGCGGACCGAGCTGTGGCCGTCTTTCGACCAGGGAAGGCATGGGCATCGACACATCGCGGATCGACAGCATGCCCTCGCACGACAGTGGCTCGAGCGGATGGCGTCCGGTGCACAACTCCCAAAGCATGACACCAACCGCCCATATGTCGGTGCGCGCGTCGATGTCATCGGCGTTCCATTGCTCGGGCGACATGTACGGCATGGTGCCGACCAGGGCGTCGTCGGAGCTCGGAAAGTTGAGCGCCATCCACAGTTCATCGGTTTCCCGGGTCAACGGCGCAGTCGGCGTCCGATTGGTATTGTGCGACCCAGAACTATGATCGAGCACCTTGGCGAGGCCAAAGTCGAGCACTTTGAGCGATCCGTCATCTGCCAACATGATGTTTTCCGGCTTGAGATCGCGGTGGACCAGACCCAGGGCGTGGGCGTGGGCCAAGGCGCGCACCACCGGCACCATCAGTTCAGCCGCCAGGGTGGGCGAAACCTCGTTATCGTTCAGCGGTGGCGACGTCGATGCCCAGCGGTCTTCGAGCCAGGAACGAAGAGTCACACCCTGCAGATACTCCAGGACCATGAAGGAGCGACCGTGCGCCTCGCCGATGTCGTAGATATCCACGATGTTGTCGTGTTTGCAGAGTGCGGTCACCCGGGCCTCGGCCAGAACGCGTTTGGCCATGGAGGGATCGTCTTGGGTCAGGAACTTGATGGCCACACGGCGGCCCAGCCGGGTATCGCGGGCCAGGTGGACCGCCCCCATACCACCGCGCCCGAGCTGGCGAATCAGCTGGTACTGGCCCAGACTGGTGCCTGGACGGAGCGGTCGCCGGGCCGGGATTGTCGGGTTGTCCGCCGACATTCGCCCGGCAATATCAGCCATCTGAAGGGTGGTCTGCCGGAGCGCGGCCGGCCGCTCCAAGCTGGCGGCCGGAGTGGCCGGAGCGGGATCTGAGTCGGCCGGCTGGGTGTCGTATATGCTGACACCGGGATCTGGCGGTGTGGGTTCCGGCTGCGAGGGGCTGGTAGCAGTAGATTCCGCAGGTTTGTCTCGATCGCTTTCCATCGTGCCTTTCACGCCGACAGCCTCGATCGTATCAGCTCGGCAATGGTCAATTCAGTCGCGGGCACACCACCTGGGTTTGGTTTTTTGACATCCGCGACCCCGGGGCGACGGCCGGCGCGGTGTAACGCGTTGTCTGGTCAGGCCGACTGCGATGCCCAGATCGAGCGCTTTTACCTTGAAGCTCGACGACGGAAGACACCAAACGCTCTGCCGCAGCCGCAATACGGCTTTGCCGCCACTGTGCCCTCTCACCGAGCCATATAAGAGTAAAACAAAATAACGTAAATCAAGACTGCTTGGTGTCAAGGGATTTGGGTCGGCCAATCGCGCGGCATGTACGTCCTTCGCCTGCACGACGTGGTCATTGATTTGCACATTAATAATCTGTTTTCGATTTCACTGAATAAATAAGGAGCCATATGTGATAAGTACGGATAAAAAAACACTTCGCAGCGCGAACAATCTATTTTATTGAGTAGAGTCCACCCGTCGGCGCTAATAGATCGCGGGCCTGACGATGGAAAACGTTTGAGTCGGGCTCCACTGGCTGCCGTCATTGTTGTCGCTGCACTTGGGGGATCAGCGCTGGCCAGACCGGAGGCGCCGAACATACGTTGTACGACCTACCGGGGCGGAGAAACCGCCCCGGCGGGATGATTGCGCACAGCGCGCAATCCAGTGCCCGGGCTGTGCCTGGACGGGCGAAGCGAATGTCGGCGAGCGCAGCGCAAATACCACGGGCCGCCGGTGAACGACCCTCCGCGCAGCACTCTGGACTCGGTAGCTCTGTCCGACTCGGATGGATTTCTGACCGCAATACCACCCGAATACGGTGCGCTCCAGTCCCACGTCCATTCCAGCACATTGCCGTGCAAGTCGTACAGACCCCAGCGATTGGGTTTGCGGCTGGCGACACGATGCACCCTGCCCCGGGCATTGTCACTATACCATGCGTACTGGCCCAGCGCCGAGTCATCATCACCAAAACTGTACGCTCGCCCGGAGCCGGCCCGACACGCATACTCCCATTCGGCCTCGGTGGGCAGCCGATAGCCGTCGCACGAACGGTTCCACACCACGTCCCGGCCTTTCTCGGCATAACACGGCGCGACGCTGTCCCGCTTGGACAGCCGGTTGAGAAACTCGACAGCAGCACGCCAGCTCACATTCTGGACCGGCAGGTCATCACCACAACCGGCGTCGCAGTCGCTCGGGTCCCTGTTCATCACCGCTCGCCATTGCCTTTGGGTCACTTCGTGCTCGGCGATCGCAAAGCCCGCAACCCGCACCAGGTGCAGCCGCTCGTCGGAAACCCGACCTTTTTCGCCAGTCGGGCTGCCCATGGCAAATTCACCGCCCGGCAATCCGATGAATTGCATGGGAGCCAGACCGGCCAGTGCAACGTGAACCACACCGAGAGTCCCGGCGGTCAGCGGCACCGATCGGCGAGAGACCGCCTGTTCAGTCGCCACCGCAGAATCGCCCGCATCCGTGACGGTTTGATTCGCCGCACTCGTCTCGTTCCGGTGGGCGGCTCCCGGCCAGGCAAAAAAGCTTGCGAACGTTGCCACCGCAGCAACCACCACCACAGCAAAAAACAAGCTCAGCCAGCTCGATCGCTTGCTCTCTCGCCGGGGCGGGGTTCGTCGCGGCCGGGCCTGCGCTCGCGACCGCGACACCTGATGGGGCTGCCTCCGACCACCCGACCGATGCAATGGCTGCTCTGCTCGGTATGAACTCCGCGTCGCATTTTCTGCCGGGACCTCCGGGCGCGACGCCTGATGCTCCGGCGGCGGCGGTGGCTTCGACTGCGCGGCCACCTGGGCAGCCGGCCTCGAATCCGACCCGTTGATCGTCGCGGGCGGGACGTCGTATGGCCGAGATGGCGATGGCGCCTGGATCGACCGTGGCACAACCGGGAGAGCCGATTTTGTGGCCGGCGCGACGACCGCCGGCATGCCGTCCGAGGCTCGTACCCTGGTCGGCTCTTCGTCGAGCGGAGTAGCCGATGGGGCGGGGCGCATCGCTCTGTCCAGCCGGTCGCGAAACCTGCCCATCCCTCGGGTCTCGGCCGACTCATCGCGGTTTTCTTCAACATCGCCGCGCCCTCCGAGGCGGCTGTCACCGCCCGGTTCGATGCGGCTCAATAGAGCGGTCAACTCCCCGGCCGACTGCACTCGACGAGCCCGATCCTTGTCCAGTAGACGGGATAGAATATCGGCCAGCTCGGGCGCAACATCAGCGTTGTAGAGAGTGACCTGCGGAGGCCGCTTGTAGAGATGAGCACTGATGTAGTCGGCACGGGTGAGTTCGGAAAATGGCTGGCGCCCGCTCAGCATTTCGAACAGGATCACTCCGAGCGAGTACAGATCCGTGCGGTGATCGACGTGTTTGGCCCCGCGACACTGCTCGGGGGACATGTATGGCGGGGTTCCCAAAAGAGCACCATCCGAGGTGAGGGCACGGCCGCGCTCCATCAATTTGGCGTTGCCAAAGTCGAGCAGCACGATCCGCTCCCCGCCCGCGACTTCGGAACCGCTGACCAAAAAGATGTTGTCGGGCTTCAAATCGCGGTGGACAATGCCCTTTTCATGGGCCGCGGCCAGCGCACTGGCCGCTTGCCGAGCAAATGAGACCGCCGTGCTCTGCGATAATTGGCCCACCCGGCGCAGCCGACGGGCCAGGGTTTCCCCGGCCAGGTACTCCATCACGATGTACGAACGACCATCATGGTGACGGTCGACGTCGATCACATCGACGATGCCGGGATGATGAATGCTCGCCGCAGCCTTGGCTTCATCGGCAAAACGCTGCAGGATCCTCTTGTTGGCCGATAAGCGCGACCGGAGCATCTTGATCACCACGCGTTTGTCCAGTTCGTCGTGGTACGCCTCGTACACGATACCGGTGGCTCCCTGGCCGAGCTCTGCCGTGATCCGGTACTTGCCGACCATCGTGCCAAGCATGGAGGCCAGCATAGCATCGGGCGCGATCGAGCCACTATCTGGCTCGGTATCAAGACCCGGGAAACAGCGCTCAGACGTCGGTGAAACGCGGAATGATCAGTGCGCCGAGCAGGGCGGCCACAACCACGACGCCACCGTGAACGAATCCCATGTGGAGCGGGTCGGCGTTGTGGCAGTGCAGATGGAGCATGAGGCCGCCCAGAGACCCACCACCGGCCCCGAGTGCAGCTCCAACCCAGCGAGAGCCCACCGGGATCGAACCGCGTATGAGCAACATGCCGACCAGAACCGGCACGGTCGCGGTGATCAAACCCCACTTCAGACATACCGTGCCGTGTGCCACCAGCTCGACCGCGTCGGCGTTGCACAGATGGCTCACGTTGGGAACATTGCGGTCAAAAATAAGCCCAGCCACGATAAATCCGCCCGCGGTAAAGACCGCTCCGATGCCGGCATATCGCCAGTTGGGCATGACGTTGCCCCGGCCGGGTACCAGCGCAAACCAGCCCAGAACCAGGAAGCCACTCAACCATGCGGCACAGTAGACCAAGATCCATACAGTCGGCAGCCTGCCGAGATCCGGCCGCAGCTTGAGAAGCCACAAGATCGCAGCGCCGTACCCGATGGACACCAGACAATGCAGGGCAAACCGGAGCAGGGGACGGCGTGCCTTTACCGGCTTGATCGTGGCCAGTTCAGCTTCGAGCTCGGCCGATAGCGGTGGCGGCGGGAGGTTGTTGTGGCCGAGTGCACGCAACGTGGCATCGATCTGGTCCTGCCCGCTCATGGCACCTCCACACTGGCCAGCGCCTTGCGCAAAGCCACGTATCCGCGGTGGGCCCTGACCTTCATCGCACCCGGCGTGGTGCCCGTTATCGCCGCTGCCTCGGCAATGCTCTTGCCGTCGAGCTTGGTGAGCACGACCGCTTCGCGCTGCTTGGCCGGCAATCGATCGAGCGCCGCCAGGGCCGCTTTGGTGAGTTCGGAATTGTCGTCGGTATCCGTCACCTGATCGGCAGCCTGGCCGCTGATGTGGGCGTGCTGCTCGGGAAGTCCACTGCTCTCGCGGCTGAGCTGAACCTTGGAACGCTTTCGCTTGCGCGCCTCGTCGAGAAACGTACGGTGGGCGATCGCATACATCCACGGCAAAGGTTCGGCCCCCCGGACATAGGCACCACGCGCCCGGTGGATCTTCAAAAACGTGAGCTGAAGCAGATCCTCGGCCAGCGCATAGTCGCGAGTCATGCGCAACAAGTAACTGAGAAGCTTGGGCGCCACAAGTCGGTACAACTGGTGGAATGCCCCGGCCTCTCCGTTGCAATACCGTCCCATGAGCCTACTTTCCTCTGCCATGGATCATCGCATAGTAATACGCCTGGTTGGCGCTGTGGTTACCGGGCTAGCCGAACCGACTCCCGATTCGCTGTGGACGATACAATACTAGCATAGCATATTGAGATCGTTGCCATTTTTGGTCGGGCCAGAGGGTGCCAACGAACCGCTGAGCGGACTGTCCGGGCCTGTTTCAGAATCTCCTCGCCTGACGATGCGAGCTCGGCCAATGTCGACTACCCAGGACACGGGGTACAGTGCACTATCGAGGTAATCTATGCTTTATCCCGGCAATGCACGCAAAGTCCTCCTGAGTTTGCTTTTCTTCGGTGCGCTCGGCACTCCTGGCTGTGGATCCGACGGACCGGGGGAATGCGTGGGGGACATCCGGCTAGTGCCCCAGGTCATCAATGGCACCGAAATGCCGACGTACGTCCCTCTAGAACCATCGCAAATTCTCGCCATCGGCGACTTCAAGGGCTGTAGCGGCACTCTGATCGCGCCGACCTGGGTGCTCACCGCAAGCCATTGCAATTTGCCTGAGGACACAGCATTCTGCATCGGAACTGATCCCGGCAATCCCGATCAGTGCATCCCGGCTGCTCAGATCATACCGCACCCCTCCGCGGCGGTGGACATGACCCTGGTCGAACTGAGCAGAGATGCCCGCGAGGTGCTGGCCGACGTGGTGCCCATCTCGATCATGACCGAGGTCATGGACGAGACCTGGATCGGGCGGACCGCCGAGGCAGCGGGCTATGGCGAGACCGAGGAGCTCACGCGGGGCAAGCGCTTTTTCACTGCCGAACCGATTGTCGCGCTGTCGGAGCAGTTTGTGACGGTAGACGGTCAGGGCCAGCGCGGCCTGTGTTTTGGCGATTCTGGCGGGCCGGTTATGGTAGTGGCCAGCGACGGTACAGTACGTGTGGCCGGCGCGCTGAGCATGGGCGATCCGCAGTGCCGGGGCGAGGATCAATTCACCCGGACCGATTCCTGGCAAGAATGGCTGGAGAGTCATACCGGACCGACCGCGGGCGGGGACAACACGTGTGGGCGGATCGACCTCGCCGGCCGCTGCGACGGAAACACCGCCATGTGGTGCCAGGACGGCCAGCTCAGCACCGAAACCTGCGCCGAGGGAGCGACCTGCGGATGGGACGAAAGCCAGGGCAGCTTTCGCTGTATCACCGAGCCGGACCCGTGCCAGGGCTTCGACAGCCGGGGCGGCTGCGACGGCGACGTGGCTCGCTGGTGTGAAAGCGGCGTGCCCAAGAGCCGCAATTGCGGCGGCTGCGGCGATGTGTGCGACCGCTTTGCCACCACTGAGGGGGCGTATTGCCTGTTCGACCCCTGCATGGGGCTGGACTATCTGGGCCGCTGTGTCGGCAACGTGGCGCAGTGGTGTAGCGATGGCGAGTTGTTGCGCCGCGACTGCACCCAGTCGGGGCAAAGCTGTGGCTACGTCGATGACGAGATCGGCTATTTTTGCCGGGATTGACGCCCGTTAAAAATACCAAACGCCTCACTGGAGAATCACCCTGTGCACGTACTCTTTATCGCTCCACACTTTCCCCAGGGTCAGAAGCAATTCGTGCGCTCGCTGTGCTCGGTCGGGGCGCGCGTGACCGGTATCGGCGAAGCCGCGGTCGACCACCTCGACCACGAGCTAAAAAGCTGGCTCCATGGGTATGAGCAGGTGCCTTCAGTATGCGACGAAAACGCGCTTTACCAGGCGGTAAGGCGGGTGCAAAAACGCGAGTGGGTCGATCGCCTTGAGGCCACGATCGAGGCCCATATCCTGCCTGCAGCCCGGATCCGCGAGCAGACCAAGATTCCCGGCCTATCGGTCAAGGCCGCGATCCTATGTCGCGACAAGCCGGAGATGAAGGCGTTCTTCAGGGCCCACCAAGTACCGTGCGCGCATTCGACCGGCGCGTCATCGGCCGATGAAGCGATGGCATTTGCCCAAAAAGTCGGCTTTCCGCTCATCGTCAAACCACGCCAGGGGGCCGGTGCGTCCGGGACCGAGCGAGTCGACAACGCCGGCGAATTAACGGCGGCCCTGGCCCATATGGGCGTGGGTCGCGGGGCCTCGGTCGCGCTCGAGGAGTTCATCACCGGCCATGAAGGTTTTTACGACACCCTCACGATCAACGGTCAAATCGGCCACGAGTTCATCTGTCACTACTATCCCAACGTGCTCGAGGCCATGCGCACTCGCTGGATCTCGCCGCAGATCGTGGTCACCAACCGCATGGACGAACCCGGCTACGACGAGCTCAAAGTACTCGGCCGGCGGGTCATCTCGGCCCTTGGCCTGGCCACCACAGCCACCCATATGGAGTGGTTTTTCGGCCCCAAAGGGCTTAGATTTTCCGAAATTGGCGCTCGTCCGCCCGGGGTCAGCCACTGGGACCTGTACTGCGCAGCCAACGACTTCGACCTCTATCGCGAGTGGGCCCATGCGATCGTGCACGGCCGCATCGACAATCGGCCGTCGCGGCGCTATTCAGCCGGCATTATCGCGCTCAGACCCGACCGCGATGGCACCATTGTCGGCTACGACGGCGCCGACGAGATCGACAATCGCTTTGGTGAATTCATCGTCGATGCCCACTTGCCGCCGGCGGGAACGCCAACTCAGCCGGTTGAGGCCGGATATATGGCCAATGCCTGGGTGCGCATGCGCCATCCCGACTACGACGTGTTGCGCGAGATGCTCGATACGGTGGGTCGGGTCATGCAGGTACGCGCCGGCTGAGTCCTTGCCGGTCAAACAAGGGTATTCGATCACCACCAGGCCGCGCTTCCCGATCGTTTGCATGTCATTTTTGGGTGTATCGATGAACGTGTTATTTATCTCACCCCATTATCCCGAAGAAATGCAGGATTTCACCCGCGGCCTGGCCGAGGTCGGGGTGCGGGTCACCGGGCTGGGCGAGGCGCCGCTCGACCACATTCCAGAGCAGGTCAAGCGCCACTTGACCGGTTATATTCGGGTCGAAAACATGGCCGACTCCGCGGCCGTACTCGCGCGCATCGGCGCCGATCGACAAAAAGGTCCGTTCGAGCGCATCGAGTGTCTGTGGGAGCCGTATGTCCTGGTCGCCGCCGAGTTGCGCGAGGCGCTGGGGATCGCCGGTATGAGCGTGGACACGGTCATGGGGTTTCGCGACAAGTCGATCATGAAAGATCGCCTAACTGCCAGAAATTTGCGGGTACCACAGCATGTCCAGGTACACAGTGCAGAACAGGCGCGCTCGGCCGCGGCGGCGCTCGGTTTTCCGGTCGTGGTCAAACCCAATTCCGGGGCGGGCACGGCGCACACCTATGATGCGACCGATGCCGGGCAACTCGACCGCGTACTCGAGCGCATCGCGTCGCAGCGCAGATGGTTGGGCCAGCTCAGCGTCGAGGAGTATATCGAGGGCGATGAGTTGACCTACGACGCCGTGGCCATTGCCGGCAGGCCAGCTTTCGAGAGCGTGGCCCAGTATTTTCCCAAGCCGCTGGAAGGGCGCAACAAGGAGTGGATCAGCCCGGCGCAGATCGTCTATCGCAATCCATATGAGCCCGAGTTTGCAAGCGGTATCAAGCTCGGCCGGGCAGTGCTCGACGCACTCGGTATGGGTACGGGCTTTGTGCATCTGGAGTGGTTTCGCAAGCCCGACGGAGAGGTTGTGTTTGGCGAGATCGCGTGTCGCGCCGGTGGTGCCAAGCTGATGGATCAGATCAACTTTGCCAACGACTTCGATATCTATCGCGAATGGGCGCGTTCGGTGTGCTGGCATAGCTTCGAGGGCATACCACATCGGCGATATCACACTGCCGTGGTGTTCAAACGAGCCATGGGCCAGGGTCGCATCACCCACATCGAAGGCCTTTCCAGGCTGCGCGCCTATTGCGGCGACAGCCTGGTGCTCGCGCATCTGCTTCCCATCGGCCATCCGCGCCGCGACTGGAAGCAAACCCTTTTGTCGGACGGCTACGTGCTCATCCGCCACCCCGATCTGGCGCGGTGTAAAGAGATGATGAAGCTGGCCATCACCGAACTGCGCATGTACGCGCAGTAGCGGTCAGTCGGTTTCGATGGGAAGATTGTTGTCAGGATTACCCCATTCGTGCCATGAGCCGTCATAGTTGCGAACGTCTTCATAGCCGAGATAACGCAGGACAAAAAAGGCAATTGCCGACCGCACACCGCTTCGACAATAGGTCACCACTGTCTTGTCTTTTGGGATATCACTGTACTTGTCGAGCAATGTATCCCTGGCCTTGAACATGCCGTTGTCGACGTTTGTCGTCCAGTTGTGATTGATAGCACCGGGTATGTGGCCAGCTGCGTATTCGTCTGGTGTGCGAGCGTCGACGATGGCCACCGACGAATCGTCGAGCCGGGCTTTGATCCACTCGGCATCGACTCGCAACTCGTCGATCGCGCCGTCAATCGAGTAGGTCGTGGGATCGGGCGTGGTGGCCGTGGTGCTCACGTCTCTGCCGGCACCGTTCCATACCTCGAAATCACCATTCAATAGGCGGACATCCGAGTGACCGTAATACTGCAGCGTCCAGACCAAACGCGCCGCAAACAGGCCATCTTCATTGTCGTATACCACTATAGTGGCATCGCGCTGCAACCCGGCAGCACTGAACGCATTGGCGACAACATCGCTCGACGGTACCTGACCCGGAACACCGTCTATCTCGGCCCTGATTGCGGCAAAATCGAGCTGAATGGCGCCAGTGATATGGCCCGCAGCATAACCGTCTGTCGTTTGCCGTATATCGACAATCTGGACATCAGAATTATCCAGATTATCTGTCAACCAATCCATGGAGACCAGCAACTCCGTTGCATCTATGTCATCGGAATCCGATCCGCATGCAAATACCAACAACGAAACAAACAAAACGGCAATGAGAGACACGTGTTTCATAAAAGACCTCTGAGATAAAATGACGCAGCAGGGTATCATAGAGGTCTCCCTTGTCGTAGGACATTCATTCTCTGTTGGAGAAGCTGTAGCAGGCCGGTACGATGCTCACCGACCGCGCCCATCGATAATGCGTAACAAGGGTGATCTCGACAGCAACTATTGCTGCGACCTATGATTTCCAACTCCTGCGACCGCGAATCAGATACGTAATGACCTCAATCCATCGCCGCGGCCGCCGAACATCTATAAGAGGTCTCACCCGGATTTGGTATCACAGCGGGATAACGCGTCGAATGACGAGTGATCTACGCGCCGAGAACAACCCCGGAATTCAGAACCATCGCCCCGATAAAATCATAATCAGGCCGACCAGCAGAATCACAGTGAAGAGTACACCGTGGGGATCTCTCATCGGCCTGGGCACCAAACAACAGTTGCGCTTCGACTCGGACCACTGTTCTCGTCGCTGCTGATCGTCGTGGAGCGGGTGATCCGTGGGAGCGCGTCGTTGTATCTTTTCCATACCAAATACTCATGGGAAATCACTGATAACAATGACTCTCGACAAAGCCAATGACGACGCAGCCGCTCGTCGACAATTGCTCGATCAAAACGTCAAAACGCCGTGCCGACTGCCATCAGCGACATGTCTATCCTGCAACAAATCCGTTTCAATTGCCAGCCAAAAGTGGCCAATCGCACATTATAATCACTACGGGTTAGGCGAAACAATACTACAGGATCGGTGAGACAATGTAGGATATGTTGGTATCCAGCACATGGTACCGAGCGTCGATTGTGCAGACATCGGTGGTAGATCTGGCATTGTACGAGTGCTTGGAAAAAGCGCCCGGAATCTGCAACAGAAACACCTCGTATGATCCACAACCAATGTGTTTCTGTTTAGATACCCGTTGTATGGCACCATCAGGCATGGGCATGATCGGCAGACTTTATCGGGTGGGCGGTCTATGCGTTTTGACTGTGGTGCTGGCCTGTCGCGTCGCCTCACCGGGGTTGACTGCCGATCCGGGCGCTCGAGCCGATCGGGCGCAAACCCGATCGGCTGGCGCCGATGCCGTCGTTGCGCCAGACAACCGGTCGCCAGCCCGGCCAGCTGCGTCTTCGCAGCAATTGAGCGAACTTGTGATGCCCACGGCATACGCTCTCGATGTGGACTTGAATCCGGATCGCTCGGGTTATCGCGGTGCGATCACGATCGACCTTCGCATTGCCAGTCCCGTCGACGTGATCTGGTTACACGGGGCGGGCCTCAGCATCGAAAGAGCAACCCTGAACGTCGTCGAACCCGATCACTCCGGACCATCGGCTGCCGAAGAAGTCTCTTCTGCTGGGCGAACCGCCGGCACAGGCGAGAAACGGTCGGGCGCGCGCGCGATCCCGATCACGTCTCATGTCGTGCAGGCCGACCGCGATCTGATCGGACTGGAATTGGCTCATCGCGCACCAGCTGGTGCTGCACGTCTATCGATTGTATTTGGCGGTACACTGGGTACAGCGGTCGGTCTATTTCGCCAGCGGACCGGAGGACGACACTATATCTTCAGTGACTTCGAGCCCACCGATGCGCGGCGCGCGTTCCCCTGTTTCGACGAGCCGCGTTTTAAAACGCCGTGGACCCTGTCCATGATCGTTCCCAACTCGACGGTTGGCCTGTCCAACATGCCGGTGCGCAACGTCGAACCGGTTGGTACCAAGAAAAAACGCATCGACTTTGCGACCACACGGCCATTGCCGACGTATCTGGTTGCCCTTGCGGTAGGGCCATTTGAACTGGTCGAGGCCCGCTATCCTGCCGATCGCGGGTCGGAGCAGTCGGCGGCGCGACATAGTGACGACAGAGGCGCTGCACCGCGGGTCCCGATCCGCATTGTCGTGCCCATGGGCGAAAAAGCCCGGGCACAGATCGCGGCCAACATGGCGCCCGAACTGCTGACCCGAGTCACCGATTACTTTGCCACACCGGTGCCGTTCCCCAAAATCGACCTCATCTCGGTACCCTCGTTTCACGGCGCCATGGAGAATCCCGGGCTGATCACGGTCGGAGCGCATATCTTGCTCGCCGACCCGGCCCGGCCGTCACTGCCGCAACAGCGCTTGTTGGCCCAGGTCTGCGCTCATGAATTCGCTCACCTGTGGTTTGGTGATCTGGTCACTCCGCGGGACTGGAACGACCTGTGGTTAAACGAGGGATTTGCCACCTGGCTGTCCGACAAGGTGCTCGGCGAGTGGGACCCGGCTCGCCGTCAGGTCATCGAGAAAGTTATGGCCAAAAATCAGGCGATGGTGGTTGATGGCTACCCCACCGCGCGCGCAGTGCGCCAGGTCGGCAGCACACGCCGCCAGCTCTTGCGCGCATTCGACCCCCTGTCGTACCAGAAGGGCGCAGCGCTGCTCGCCATGTTCGAAGCCTGGCTGGGCCAAAAGGTCTTTCGCGACGCGATCCGCGCGTATGTGGCCAGCCACGTCGACGGCACCGCGACCGCAGAGGACTTTCTCGCCGCCCTCTCGGTTGCGGCTCGGCGCGACGTGAGTGGATCGTTTCGTCCCTTTCTCGACGCCCCAGGTGTCCCCGAGGTCACCGCCGAGCTCTCTTGCTCGGATGCGGGCATCGCGGTCGAGCTGGGCCAGAAACGCCATCTGGTGTTGTCTGCCCGGTCCCGGTCGAGACCCGGAGATAATGAGACTCTGTGGCAGATTCCCCTGTGTCTCAGCTACGACGCCGGTGCCGGCAAGAGCGTGCGGCAGTGTGCGCTTCTCGCCGAGCGCTGGCAGCGCGTCGAGCTGGCCACCGACCACTGCCCGGCCTGGCTCATGCCCAACCACGATGCTGCCGGCTATTTTCGCTATCGTCTGCCCGTGGCGCAGCTGGCCGCGCTGGCCCGGGCTCCGCTGTCGGAACCGGAGCTCGCCGACCTGGTCTACAACCTGCGCGCTCTGCTCTACAGTGCCGATCTCGCCGCGAACGACGCGCTGCCGATCGTGGCCGAGCTGGCGCGCAGCCGCAGCCGATACACTACCGAGGCGATCGTCGAGCTGTTGACCGACGTCGCCGACCACCTCATCGCTCCTCGTCATCAGGACAAATTTCGAGCCCTTGTGAACCAGCTGTACAGTCCGCGTGCACAGGCGTTCGGCTTCGCCAAAGTCGCCAGCGAGGCCGAGGACGACACGCTCTTGCGTCCAACCCTGGTCGGGTTTGTCGGCCGCTACGGCGCTGATCAGACTGTCGTGGCCAGGGCTCGCCGTCTGGCCCGGCGATGGCTGCGCACCGGACGAGGCATCGAGCGGGGCATGATCACCGCGACACTACAAATCGCCGCGGCCCACGGCGATGCAGTGCTACACGGCCAGATGTCGGATCAGTTCGAACGCGCGGTCAGGCGCGGCGACAGAGATCGCCTGTATCCGCTGCTGGGTGCCCTGGCCGCGTTTCGCCAGCCACAGCTGATCGAGCGCAGTCTGGCCCTGGTCAAAAAAGCGCCAGACATCGAGTTCCGGGTTTACTTCTTTCAGGAGCTGATGGCGAATTCGTCGGGACGGCAGCGAGCCCTTGACTTTCTCGAACGCAGCGCGCCCACGCTGCGGGGACGCAACCTGTTGGTCCTGCTCGCTCCTCTATACACCCGGCCCCCGTGCAGCCGGGCGGAGTTTGCCACCATCGCGTCGCTGGTCGAGCGGGTCGGCAATGTCCGCGATACAGTCCAGCAGGCTATGGAGCGAGCCGGCCGGCAAGCCGACACGTGCGCTGCGTTCAAGTCCACCCAGGCCGACAGCGCTCAGCAGTACTTTCGCCGAAACATCTGAACAGGGCGGATCACGGTCAGATCGGAGTCAGAAAGTCAGAGCAGGTTAGAGCCGGTCAGTCAGCTCAGGAGAGATCCGATCAGATCGACATAGAGGTCGCCATCCACGATGGAAACCCGATATCGGGGCAGATTCAGCGCGGGGTCGTGACTGCACGCGCCGGTCGCCAGATCGAACTGGTAGCCGTGGGCGGGACAGGTGATCTTCAGACCGCTGCGCCGGCCGCGCAATAGAGAGACATGTTCGTGCGGGCATATGCTAGAGGTTGCCAGATAGGCTCCATCGACATTGGTGACCAGGATGGGCACAGTTATGCCCGGGACCGAGAAGCCTTTGACCTCGCCTGGTTGGATATCTTCCGAGCGACAGACTCGTACCCGCAGAGCCATGAAACGCCATTATATCGCATACTGCTGTCGCGCTCGTCGCCCCCAGGATGGTGGCCGGGCCAGGCAGGACCACCACCTCGTGCGCCCGAGCTGAGCGTCGCGCCTGCGGTAGAGTCGTTGCTCGGGTCTTTGTGCGACCTGTGCCCATGGGCACTTTTGGGGATTTGTACAGATTGCTCCCTCGGAGCCTGGATCTCGGGACCGCTCTGAACCATCCTATGCGTCCTGCCAATGCGTCCTGAAGGAACACTATGAGCGAAAAAGTTGGATTTATCGGACTTGGCATCATGGGCCGAGGTATGGCCAACAACCTGCTGAAGGCCGGTTTTTCGGTGCGTGTATGGAATCGAACTGCCAGCCGCATCAATGCTCTGGTCGAGGCTGGAGCCGAGGCCGGCAGCAGCCCGCAAGACGTGGCGGCCAAGAGCGATATCTGCATCGTCTGCGTGAGCGACACACCGGATGTAGAAGCCGTGATCCTGGGCGGCAACGGCGTCGTTCACGGTGCCAAGAAGGGCAACCTGGTCATCGATTGCAGCACCATCAGTCCCCAGCGCACCAAGACCATCGCGGCCGAGCTGAACGAAAAAGGCATCCACATGCTCGATGCTCCGATCAGCGGTGGCAGCGAAGGCGCGGCCAGAGGCACACTCAGCATCATGGTAGGTGGGGACGAAACCCAGTTCGAGCGCGCCAGGCCGGTGTTTGAAGCCATGGGTAAGACCATCACTCACGTTGGCCCGCAGGGTGCCGGTCAGAGCGTGAAACTGGTCAACCAGATTTTGGTTGTCGGCAACATGCTGGCGGTCAGCGAGGCGTTTGTCTTTGCTCAGGCGAGCGGTCTGGACCTGCGCCAAACTCTCGCCGCAGTTGCCGGCGGGGCAGCGGGCAGCTGGATGCTATCCAATCGCGCACCGCAGTGCTACGAGCGCGACTGGCGGCCCGGCTTCACCATCAATCTGCAGCAGAAAGATCTCCGCCTGGTGCTCGAGGCGGCCGATCAACTCGGCGTGCCCATCCCGGGCACCAGCCTGATCTTCAACCTCTACCGCCCTCTGGAAGCCCAGGGCCACGGCGAGGAGGGAAATCACGCCCTCATCAAGGCCATCGAGCGCCTGGCTGGCATCGAAGTCAAGGCCGATTGATTCGAGCGCATCGCTGGAAGCCCTTCACGACCATATCGACCTACGGGTCGATATGGTCCCATTGATCGCCGGCATCGGCCCGATTCATCGGCTTTGTGGTGCTCTCTGCCTGTGTTATAGGTACCCCCCATTCCCGACAGGAGTGCCAGATGCAAGTATCGGTTTCGTCGTTTGCCCATTTGTCCGCCAATGTGCGGTCTTGCCGCGGTCGCACCCGTATTGCGAGCATTGCCGTGGGCGCCTTGCTCCTCACCGCCTGCGCTGGCGGCCGGCCCCACCAGGCCACCGGCAATAGCTCGATGCCCGGGGATGTAGTGCAGCCCAGCTACACCCACGCCATTGACGTGCATTTCTTTCCCGGTTATTTCAAGCGCTGGCCAGCGCTGGCGAGCAATCTGGGCGACCATCGTTATGATCACGCCTGGCCCGACCTGTCTCCAGCCGCGCAAAAGGAAAGCGCCGAGTGGCTGGTCGCCATGAGGGCGATGCTCGGCAATGTTCCCCGCGATTCACTCACCGTCGAGCAGCGAGTCGATATCGACATCGTGGCCGACCAGATTCGTCTGCTGCAACTGGTCAGGCGCACCGAGCGACCGTATGAGACAAATCCATTGCTCTACGCATTTCTGCTCGGCAGGGGCCTCGATGTGCTGGTCGAGCGCGACTACGCTCCCCTGGCCACCCGTGCCGCCGCGCTGGCCCAGCGCCTGGCCGGACTGCCGACTCTGGTCGACCAGGCGGTCGCCAACCTCGCCGACGCCAGTGCGATCAAGGCGCCCCAGGCCAAGGTTTCACTGGGTCAGCTGGCCGGGGTCAAATCGTTCATCAAAGACCAGATTCCACAACGCATCGGCGATGCACCGGCCGACGTTCGCCAGCAGATCGCGGCCGCCACGCCTCCTGCGCTGGCTGCCATCGATAAGCTGATCGCTCATATCAAGGCATCCCTGCCCAATGCCAGGGGACAGTGGCGGCTGGGCAAGGAGACCTTTACCAAAAAACTCGCCCTGACCTTGCAGACCGATCTGACTGCAGACCAGGTATACCAGCGCGCTGTTGCCGAGCATCGCAAGGTGCGCCAGCGCATGGAAGTGCTCGCCCGCGAACTGTACGAACCTCTATTTGGCGCAGCGGCACCGCCGGTTGCGGCCGATTCGATCAACGACGCCCTGATCCGCAAAGTGCTCGACGCCCTGGCCCAAGATCACGTCGAGGCCGAGGAATTGCGCGACGCCTGCGCCGAAAATCTCGATCGTCTGAACGCGTTTGTGCGCTCGGCCAACATCGTTCCGCTCGATGATAAAGAAGTGTTGAAAGTGATCTGGACTCCGCCGCATCGCCGGGGTGTTGCGGTAGCCGGTCTCGACGCTCCTCCGCTGCTCGATGCCAAGGCCGGACTGCCCAGTTTTTACATCGTACAACCGGTTCCGCCCGACTGGCCGGCCGAACGCCGCGAGTCGCTGCTCCGCGAATACAACCATTTCATGCTCGAGATCTTGTCGATTCACGAGGCCATCCCGGGCCATTTTGTCCAGATCTACTATGCCAAACGGGATCCGTCGGTGGTGCGCAAGGTGTTCATGAACGGCCCGTTCGTCGAGGGATGGGCGGTTTACACCGAACGCGTCATGGTCGATGAGGGTTATGTTGGCAAACGCCAGAGTGCCCCAGACCAGGGCCAGCAAGCCAGCCATGGCCTGTGGCGGATCAAGAGCGACGATGCATTGCGCGCCAAGGCCATCGCGCTTCACGGGCAGAAGTTTTTTCTCCGCGCAGTGACCAATGCCATTATCGACCACGAGATTCATGCCGGTGACATGAGCGAGGAAGCGGCGGTCGCCTTCATGACCGGAAGCGCGTTCCAGGAAGAGGGTGAAGCGCGCGGCAAATGGGTGCGCGCCCAGGTCACCTCGACCCAGCTCAGCACGTATTACGTCGGAGCAACTGCGTGGTTTCAGATCCGCGAACAGGCTGAAAAGCGGGCCGCTGAGGCCGGGCGCGAATTCGACCTCGCCGAATTTCACCGCGAGGCGCTCAGCCACGGTTCCCCGCCGCTGTCGCGCCTGCCCGAATTGATGGGATGGAATTAGCGGCGCAGAAGAACCCCACGGCAGCAGTTACGATCCCGGAGCCAGATAGGCGTTCAGGCTCAAGTCGAGGATGACCGGCAGTTTGTAGTCGCCAAATCGCGGTACACAGCTCGGCGGGCAGCTGCGACGCTGTCCTCGCCGGTGACTGCCCCTGGCGAACTGTTTCCACCAGCGAATGCAAGCCAGTATGAACCGAGGAGCATACGCCAACAGCCAATGCCTGGTCCCCATGTGGGCCCAAGCATTGGCTGGCGTCAGGCGAATCCAGGCCGAGTAGGAGATTGGTGGCTATCGATCAGAGCCCGATGAGGCGGAACTTTTCCCAGGCGCCGATAGCCTTGCGGTTGGCGTTGAGGGCGCCGCCACCAGCGCCCTCGGCGACCACGTAGCGGCCGTTGATGGTGCGCAATGCGATCTGGCCATTGCCGACGTTGATGAAGCGGAATTTTTCCCATGGCCCGATGGCCTTGCGATTGGCGTTGGCTGCGCCGCCGCCACCGCCTTCGGCGACCAGGTAGTGTCCGTTGATGCTGCGAACCGAGTATTCGCCATTGCCGAGGTGATTGACGTGGAACGTCTCCCAGGAGCGGATGTGGGGGCGGTTGGCTTTGGCGGCACCGCCACCACCGCCTTCGGCGACCACGTGATGGGTACCGTTGACCGCGCGCAGGGCGTGCTGTGGCGCAGCGCCGTACAGAGCGATGGCGCCTTCTTCGTCTTTGCCGGTGATCACCAGGTCGCCTCTCTGGCGGCCATTGCAGTGGGGGTAGTGCATGACTGATTTGGAGTCATAGCTGGTGAGTGCGCGCCAGCTGGAGTTTTCGTAACAGGTTTTGGCTTCGGGGCGAGTGTGCTCGTGACGGAAGCCCAGGACATGACCGATTTCGTGGCGCAAGATCCCGGTAAGAGTCCAGACACCGTATCCGCCGATGGCGTTGGTCGCGATCAATATGTTGCGATTGGCGCGACTGTAATTGGGAAAGAAAGCGCGGGCCAGGTAGGAGACACCGGACACTGGACGCACATCGAATACCACATTGTTGTTGCTTGCAGTGCAGTTGCCGTCTTGCGATGCAACGTGGACCAGGTCGACGTTGGCAGCAAATTCCCAGTCGGACGCGGCGTTGGCCATGGCATAAACAACTGTGTTGTAATTGCCACCAAAGGAGTTGCTCACGCAATAGGTAAGATTCCGTTTTCGAGAATTGCTCCATTTGGCGTCGGAGTTACCCGAGCGGTGTACGGCCAGAGCCTGTCCGATATTGAGACCATCGTAGAACTCACGCAGCTGATCGAGGTTCTCGAACGGCAAATCGCCATCGACAATATAGACGCCGGATTCGGGCTCCTGGTAGGTGCTGGCGAGAAATTCCTCGAAGCTGACATGGTTATTACCGACATGTTCGTCGCCATCGTCATTGATGGCGCAGCCCGAGAGCAAGGAGGCCAATACGGCAGAGGGGAGAAGGACGGCGAGTGAATAATTGACTTTCATCGGTGGGTTTGTTCCTTGGGGAGTAAGAGGTTTAAAGTTATTATTTCATAAAGCATAATTTGTGCCAGCATGTTGAATAGCTCAATCAGCAGAAATCGTTGATCCGGTGGTTACACGATGCAATGAGTGCAGCTAGGTGCACCAGCTGCATGCATGTGATGCAGTTCTGATGCGTGTCGTACACTTCTCAAGGTGTCGTACCTCTCGCAATAAGAATCAAAGGCCGGTCTCGGTTCTTGGCCTCGGTTCTCGGTCTCGGTTCTCGGCCTCCATCTCCATCTCCATCGGCCCGTAGACCACCATGTAAAATGAAGTCATTTTTCTGACTACCTCGGCCACTGAGCTGGGCTCCTATCCCTGCAGCCAGCGACCGCTATCGGCGCCCTTGCCCAGGCCCACCACGCGATCCAGCTCACACTTCCTTCGCACTGTCCAGGCTCGCCACTTTGCCGTGCGGTGCCCGGTGGCGGACTGGCCAGGAGTCGATTATCATGCCCGTGGATCGCGAATCGCAGGAGCTGCGGCAATGCAGACTGGCATTTTCAAGAGATTTTTTGCTCGCAGCTCCATCCGGGGGCGGGGCGAGGTCAACCGGCAGCAGTCAGTGGGGGGAGTGAGCCGGTACCTGCTGGTGTTTGCTCTTCTGGCCTGTGAACAGCCTCCCCGCGATGTCGTGGAGGAGGCATATATTCCGGCACGGATCTGGTTGCTATCGGACTCGCAACACGCCAACGCCATTCGCGATCTGCTCGGTCCGGTCGACCTGCCCGATGTGCGAACGCCCGGAGTCACCGGCGATCAGTTTATTCACGAGGCTGCGCTGCACCGGGTTGGTGGACCGCTCTTGAGTCAGTATCACACCGCGGCCAGGATGGCGGCGCGGCAAGCCGCTTTGCGCCGCGACCAGATCCTTCCCTGCAGCCCCGAGGCCATCGGGCCACAAGCCTGCGCCCGGGCGTTCATCGACCGTTTTGCCCCGCGGGCATTTCGCCGGCCCGTCGACCGCGACGAGCGCGATCAACTGATGGCGCTGTTCGAGCTTGGACAACGAGACGGCGATTTTTCCTCGGGTATCGAGCTCGTCATCGAAGCCATCCTGCAGTCACCCGGGTTTCTCTATCGCACCGAGCTCGGAGCGCCGGCAGACGATGCTGATCCAATAGCCAGACATCCGGCCGGCGTCATCACACTGACCCCGTACGAGCTGGCCGCTCAGCTCTCGTTTCTGTTTCTCGACTCCATTCCCGACGAACCGCTGTGGGCTGCAGCAAGCGACCGTTCTCTATCGCAGCCAGAAGTGCTCGCAGCCCACGTGGATCGACTGCTCGCCCTGCCCAGGGTCAGACAGCATCTCGGCACGGTGGTGCTCAAATGGCTGGGCGTGGATGGCATGCGAATGGCAAAAAAAGACCGCCGCCGGCTGCCCGAATTCGATGACGAGCTGCGCGAGAGCATGGCGGCCGAAACATCGCTGTTCGTGAGCGATGTATTGTGGAATCGCGGTGGCAGCCTGCGCGAACTGCTCACCTCATCGCGGACATTCATCGATGCCCGCCTGGCCGCCCACTATGGGGTCGACAGTGTGAACTCTACCGTCTCAGTATCGACCGATGCTGTTCCGGTTGAGCTCGATCCTGCCCAGCGGGCTGGCATCCTGACCCACGCCAGCCTGCTCACCGTTCTCGGTACGTCGCGTGCCCGGTCCATCGTGTACCGGGGACTGTTCATCAATCGGTTGTTTCTGTGTCTGCCGGAACCAGCTCCTCCGACCATCGAGCTGCTCCAGGCCAGTGCAGGAGAGACCCGGGGCCTGTCGCACCGTGAGCTTGCCGACTACCGCATCGGCACTGATGCGTGCGCTGGTTGCCACCGGACCATCGACCCATTCGGCATTGCATTCGAGAACTACGACGTGCTCGGCCGCTGGCAAACCGAGGACATCGACGCCACCACGTCCATCGTCATTCCGGGCGACGGGCAACGGCACCGCATCAACGGTCTGCGAGACCTCGGTCGCGTTTTGGTCAAAAGCGAAAGCGTGGCCGCCTGCGTGGTCGATCAGTTCATGCAACGAGCGTTCGGCCGGCATCTCGGGAACGAGGCCACCCATAGCCGAGAGCGGATCAAATACCACTTCCTGGCCACAGACCGGAGTCTTGTCGAGATTTTCCGGACCATTCCGGACATGCCGATTTTTGCCACAAGACAGAGGAGCGAGCGCCGATGACCCAGACCACAAATCGACTCAACAGAAGGGCGTTTCTCGCCGGCATGGGCGGTCTTGCACTGGGTAGCGCCGCGCTCGGTAGCAAGTATCTCATCCGGCCAGCGGGTGCAGAAACCGACCGGCCGCCGACACGGCTTCTGATCATCCACAAACCCTGTGGGACGGTTCCCGAGAATTACCATTGCACCGGTGGCGAACGCGACTTTACTCTCAGTCCGATTCTCGAGCCTTTTGCACCGCTCCGTCCTCACATGGTCGTGGTCGAGGGCTTGCGCATTGCCAAACGGGAGCGCACGCCGGGGCAGGATCATGGCAACGGCATGGTCACGTTCATGACCGGAGGCGTTACCATCAAGGCCAGGGGGTTTCGCACTGTCACTGCAGACCGAGAATCTATCGACCACATTCTGGCCACAGACCGTGGCGTGGGCGGAAACACGCCGATCCGGTCATTGCATCTGGCCGCCGATGTTCGTTCCGATCGGGACGAGCTGTTCACGCGGGTTCTATCGTACTCGGGAAGAGCCTCTCCTGTGCCTCCCGAGACCCGGCCGGTGGCTGCCTACACCCGGGTTTTTGGCGGTCTGTTCAGCGATGGCGTCGATCGGGCCACACTCGAGCATGTCGAGCGAGCACGGTCGCGCAGAAAGAGCATTCTGGATTTTTCGAGAACCGGAGTAGAGCGCCTGTACAATCGCGTCGGCGCTGCCGAGCGAATACGCCTGGACGCTCATGTGGACGCCATTCGCGAGACCGAGCGTCTCATCGACAACTCGCTTTCGTGCGCCGGCGCTGCCGACCTTACGCAGCTGCGACGCGAGGTCGATGTCGAACAGATAGACGATCTGCACGGCGAGTTTGGTCTCGCCCATCTGAACATCATCCGCACCGCGTTTCAGTGTGATCTCACCCGAATTGCCACCTTCGCGTGGGGACCGGGAAATTCGCCGATCAACTTCAGCCGTCTGATTCCGGGTGTGGAAAATATGGGATACCACACCATCACCCATAGCGGGTCCAATCGCGCGCACGACGAGACTGCGATTCATCGCTGGTACAACGAACGCATGGCGGAATTTCTCATCACTCTGCGCGACACACCCGACTTCGATGGCAGCAGCTTGCTCGACAACACACTGGTCGTGGTATGGAGCGAGGTGAGGCTGGGTTCTCCGCACACGTTTGACAATATTCCCATCCAGTTATTCGGCCACGCGGGCCTACAACTCGGCGGCGGACGGCTATTGCGTTTTGCCGGCCGGTCGACCAACGACCTGTGGTTGACCATCGCCAACGCACTGGGCCATCCGATGGAGTGTTTCGGCGATGCACAGCGGTGCAAGGGCCCGCTCGCAGGGCTGTTCGATTAACCCTACTTGATTAGGCCTGTTTCGCATCAGAATGGCTGTGGTGGCCATCTGCTGCGTTGTTTCTGCGCTTCCGGTGCTCATTTATTTCGATAAACTGCGCTCCGGTTCTCGAAACGCCTTGCAGCTGGCCATGCTCGCTCATTCTGGCACTGGCGGCACGCTTCGTCGCTCTGGCTCGGTCCGAGCTTTGGACCGACTCTAAACAGAAACGCTATTTATTTAGCTTCGCTGGCCGCGCGGAAGAGCTTATTCATCATCTCGATATGTGCGTTTTTGTCCAGGCGTCCCGCCGTGGCCCATCTTGACCACAGCTGGGGATTGCGCATCTCGCGGTGACAGCCCATGCACAGACCGGTTCGGTTTATCCCCTCGCGCTGCTCGCGGTTGAGAGCGCGGGAAAGCGGCCAGTGAGTGCCCACCGTCTGCACCTGGTTGCCGTTTTGATCGATGATGGTCGACCAGTCGAAATTCAATCCCTCGATTCGTTGAATCTGAATCTGATGGCGCCGTGGAATGACTTCACCCGTTTTCTGATCAATGAGATCCTCGACGATCGACTCGGCGTAGCGGCCCTGAAAGACCCCGCCACTGATGCCGTAGCCCAATGCCTTGGGGTTGTCGTGGCAACTCTCGCAGCTGCGCGCTTTGCGCTGCGCCGAGTGTGGCTGCACCGGAGCCATGTCGATGGCCAGGGGTACGTGGTCCTGACCGATATCAGCAGCCTCGTCGGGAGAGCGCGCGATGCGGTTGACCGTCACCGGCGTGCCGTCGCGTCCGATGACCGTGTAAACGACCTGGCAACCCGGCATCAGCGGAGTCACCCGACCCTCGCCATTGACGCCGAGCACAGGCTCTTCCCAGCGCAAATAAGACCGGGTCTCGAAAACCTTGCCCGGACTCATCAGGCCCGGCATGCCGAGTATCGACTCGGCAGTTTGACCGTCCGCAGTGCGGCTCGACCCCGATGCCACCCAGTCGACATCCCTGTGGGGATTGCCCCTGGCATCGTTGCCGTAGTTGACCTGCACGTGGCAGCCATAACACTGGGGCACCCAGGAAGCATGGCACGCATAGCACTCCAGATTGTCGGCATGGGCAGTAATGCTCGACATGGCGACCATCGCGTCCGGACTCTTCCAGGTATTGTCCCGGGCGATCTGCTTGAGCACCGGGATCTGAAAATCGTTGCCGGTCGCCGAGTGCAAAATGACCGTGTTGCCGTCCTTGACGACGTTGCCGAGCGGATTGCCCCGGGCGCTGAGCAAATAGCCGTCTTTCTTGTCGTAGAGCGTGCCGAATTGAGAGGACTCGGCCGGTGGCTTGCTGCCCAGTCCGCGTGCCTTTTCGGGTAGATCGCGGGCAAATTCCTCGCTGTAGCCGAGCGGCAATTCCCAGGGGAACTTGTCCGGGGTACCGTGGCAGTCCTGACACTCGATCTCGACCTGCGCGAGCGTGGTGCCAAAAATATTTCCATCGCCGTGGATATCGATGCTGGTATGGCAATCCTGACAGAGCAGGCCGCCTGTGGGATTGCCCGGCCGACTTTCGATCTGATGGTGCAGGTCATCCGAGATGAACAGATAGCGCTTTGTGTGCAGCTTGGGTTGCTTCTGCCCGGCCGAGTCATACGGACTGCCATACTCGAACTCCATCAGACCTTGATAGGTAACGCCGATGCGTTTGCCGCGGTTATGGCAGGAATTGCAGGTCTCGACCGGAATCCCGGCGCCAGCCTCGCGGGTACCGTGGATGCGATGAGACAGGAGATGACCGGGCTCGTCTTTGCTGATCGTGGGATCATTGCCCTCGTAATAACCCTCGTTGCTGTAGAGTATGTGGCACGCCGAGCAACCCATGCCGCGGTAGTCGCCGCGCTTCTCCCGGCCGCGCACGCCCACGTGACAGCGCTGGCACTGTTGTCGCTGATAGGTGAAACCGGCCAGCATGGGATCGTTCTCGATCTCTTCGACCGTCGGCTGGGGAATCTGGCTGAGCTCGACCGGAAATTGATCGGGATACCGGGAGATCAGCTCCTTCATGTACTCCTTGTACGCCTCTGTGCCGGCCATCGGAGTTTGACCGTCGGTATCCGAAATATCGTAATTGCCCCAGGGCACTTTGTGATCGCGAACCTGGGCAATTCCCCAGGTGTGCAGGTTGCCCTGGATCTTGCCGGCTTCGGTGTTCATCAAAGCGCGGGCGAGGCGATACGGATAGCCGACATGACAGCCGGGTTGACCGCAGGTTTGTTCGGCGATCCATATACTGCCCGGATCGCGATAAAATGCGCGCGGCCCGGTCTCGGGCATTCCCTGGGGAGTACCTTTGTGGGCCTCCCCAGCAGTGAACGCTCTGGGCTGGCCGCCGTGACAGATGACGCAGCCGCCCGGATCGCCGTATTGCTTGCCCAGCGCCTTGATCTGATCGAGCATTGCGCTGCCCGGTTCGCGGATGTCCTCGATACCGAGATGACAGCTGAGACAGCCCAGGGTATCGGCGCGGATCGGAGTGGTCTCGGTCCTTGGCGGCGATTTTGCGGCCTCGTCCGAGCTTGCCGAAAGACTCAACATCTCCGAGCTACTTTTTTGAGAACTTGATTTCTCGCTGGAGGTGTCGACGCGATGCCCACGGCGGCTGCAGGCCAGCTGCAGCAACAGGCACGCAGCGATGAAAATGGCCAAAAAACCGTAAATATTGCGCGTGGTCATGACATTGCTCTCCATCTACCCGGAACGTTTTTAGCAGGGACTCGCCAAAAGCCAGTCCTTCCGCTCGGTCGAAATCTCGCGTCCTTGTAGGGCTGCCGTACTGTCGCGGTCTCCCGTCAGCCGGAGTCAGCAAGAGACATACCAGCCCAGGGTGGGCCGGTATCCTGACCAGGTGCGAATTTCTTGCACCGAGAGCCCGACAGTCCGCAGATTCTGCAGCATTCTATTCTGCTTCAGTCGGCCGGACGTTGTGGCAAGGAATGCGAAGCGGAGTTGTCACGGACGGCCGGCTATTGGATCGGTAGCGGAGCTGTTGGTGGGAAGAAACCGCAACGCGTGAAGGGCGTCGGTGATCAACGGCATGGCTCGGTGTTTACTCTCGCCCTGAAAAAGGTAGAACGCGTAGGCGTCGGCGGTGTGGGATTTGTGGAGCATGAGAATGAGGCAGTAGTCGTAGCCGCGGCCGAAATGAGGGCCGGTCGACACCACCGCAGCATTGCCCCAATCAGCGCCGAATTCGCGCTGTGCCATGGTGGAATCGAACTCGCTCTGCGGTGCAAAGTCGGTCGAGATTCGTTCGACGAGCGCCCGGAACATCAGCGGGTAGAGCGTATCCGGGTCGGGTGCCAGGCCGTGGGGATCGTCGTACTCCACCACCATTCGGTCAATCGGGCGAATGGCGTAGCGAATTTCCAGCTCGATATCGCGATGTCGAATCGCATATTCGGTGGCCATCGCAGGCTCGTTTGCCGGCGTCGCTGGGACAAAGTCAGGCGGCATGGAAAACTCCATGCCAGCCTCGGCGAGCAGAGCGCCAAAGCCCGGTCGCCTGGCAGTAGCAGAGTCGGATGTGCCGGCTGAGCAACCGTGCAACGCTGTGACGAGGGCAATCGCCGGGGCAACAAAACGCATGTCGCCTGGCCTTGCAAGAATGGTGCTCTCAGGTCCGAGGCGGCCGACAACATCATGACGGACTGACATCCGACCAGTACTGAGTACCGCGACCCGCAAGTAAGTACCCATTACGGCCGACCAGCCCGCCGATGGCTGTGTTGCTCATCGGTCACGTAGGCCCACTATGCTCCCTCTTCGCGCCTTGCCTTCGACGCGCTGGACCGACCCTACTGGGCACTTACTTGCGGGTCGCGGTACTCAGTGATATCCGAGTTCATCCGCCCGCCAGAGGAGCCAGTAAATAGATCTGATCACCGTCCTCGAGCGGGCGCTCACGGTTGTCTGCCACCGGGCAGCGCTCGCCGTTTAGCATCAGTGTGTGAACCAGATGAGGACTCCTGGCCAGTGCTTCGGCCAGGGGGATGCCGCGCTCTTCGCCGCTGTCGATGAGCTGGCCCAGGGTCGTCCCCATCGGCACTTTGAGCTGGCGGTCGATATCGTACCACCCCTCGCCAATGCGCCCGCGCAGGAGTATGTGAACCCGGATCGTCGGTGCCACATCCCGGCCCAGCCAGCGGCGCAGCTTGTCGGCAATCGCACTCATCACTGCACTCGCGACCTGTCACGACGATTGTAAATAACCGTCGAGAAGATTGCTAATGCCCAGCTCCTCGGCTCGCGAGCGGGCTAGATGCCCGGACTGCGGATCCCACTGCATGGCGGCAAAATAATCCCGCCGCAACTCGAGTAGCGGGACCTTCACACCCTTGAGCGGTCCGGCTCTCAGGTTGCCATCGCCCTGGCCGAGCATGCGCGGATGAGGTTTGAAGTCGTCCGGCACGATTCCCTCGCGCCGATTGAATGCGGCGCGCAAATTCTGAATGCGCTCTCCGCATAACATGAGATCCTCTTCGGTAAACTGCCAACCGGTCAATGCATTGACCAGATCGAGCCAGGGCAAGGTGCCGGTCAGCGACGTGAACATGCACAAGCCCAGGCCGTTCAATACTTGATGGCTGTTGGAGTAATGGGCCTGAGCCCGCCCCTTGCCCGCACTGCCCTTCCATTTGACATTGGTCTCTTTTTTGGCCACTGCCCTGGGCAATGCAAAGCCGACGCCGAATGTCTCGTTCCATGACGCCGAGCCAGCTGTATGGCGACCGGGTGTGGGATCCGCGATGTAGGTAACACCCATGAGCGAACTGAAGCGAGTATCGTGGTAGGCCGGCTCCTGACCGTGTACATGCACAGCGTAGTCCTCGCTGCCCTTGCCGACGTGCTCGGCCGCTCGGGCCGACCCCTGGGCCAACCAGACGCCACAGCCATCGCCTTCTCCCATCTTGACAGTGAGCGCCAACGCGGCCTCGGCGTTGCCCCAGCGCATGTCCACCCCGTCGAGATCGTCGGGTGTTATCACGCCTTTTTCGGCCATCTCGGCCACCCAGGCCAGGGTCGCCGACGAGCTGATCGCATCGATGCCATAGCGGTTGCACGCGTCGTGACAGGCCACGACCACATCGAGCTCGTCGTTGAGCAAGTTGGCACCAAAGCCACATAAGGTCTCGTAATCGGGCCGGCGGACGTCTTCGAGGCCGCGACTTTTGACCTTCACAATGCCCTTGCATGGCATCGGGCAATCGCCACAGGACAGTTTTTTGGTGATCAGATTGTCGACTTCTGCGCCGTCGATCTTGTGGCTGTGGGTGCTCAGAGGAAAGTCGCGCGAGCCGACCCCCTGCCAGTTCTTGACCGGAGCGTCGCCGTTTTCCACACTCATGCTGACTGCCGAGGTGGTGCCGCGATCGCTCCATAACTGCCGCATCGCGGGCACTGGTGCCTGCACCTTCATGCCCCGGCGGGCCATGAATCGATACAACCAACCAAGCCATTTTTTGGGCTTGCTGAACCAGACCACCATGCGCATGAGCGGACCAATATCCCGTTTGTACTCGTTGGTGATCTGCTTGCACAGGCTGCGAAACGTCTTTTCATCGGCAATGGGTAGTTGGCCAGTCCCACTCACCACAATGGCTTTGAGGTTCTTGGAACCGTAAATGGCTCCAAAACCCTGGCGACCAAACGCGTGATAGCGGTCGTTCATCACCGAGGCAATGCGCGCCTGTCGCTCTCCCGCCGGTCCGATCGCCGAGACGCCCACATCGCGCTTGCTGCCATAACGCCGCTTTAACTCGTCGAATGCTTCGGGGATCTGTTGGCCCCACAGCTCCCCAGCTGGCTCGAAGAGTACCTCGTCGTCGCGAATGATCAGCAGAGTCGGCTGCTCGGCCCTGCCCCGAACCAGCAGGGCGTCGAAACCGGCCTGGCGCAGATGGCTGGCCACACTGCCGCCCGAGTTGGAGTCAGCCCATCCCCCGGTCAGTGGCGACTTGCCGACGATCTGAATACGGCCCGAAAACGGTGTCTTAGTCCCGGTCATGAGACCGGCACAAATGGCAAAACACGCGTCCGGTGACAACGCGTCAGTGCCAGCCGGAAAATGCTTCCACATGAGATAAGCGCCCACGCCATAGCCGCCGAGAAATTGCCTGTATACCGACTCCTCGACCTCCTCGACCCACGAGCGTCGCTCGCCGAGATCGACCATGAGTACCCGCCCGTGACTGCCAAAGCGGACCGAATCATTGTGAGACTGGGTAGCTGACATCACCGTAGTTGACCGCAAAATCGATGCGAATACCAGCCGTTGCTCAGGTTACTCAGATCGCACCGATAGCCGGGTCTGCCGGATGGTGCAACTAGCTGTTAAAACGCGTGTTTCGGTCATAGCACTGCGGTCGCGGCGCGGCCTGGTTGGTCGATGTCGAGCAAAGCGATGAGCCCGTTCCTACCGCGACCCAGGAATCAATGGTCGGTTGGCCTTGGTGTTCGATACGCGTCTGGTCGTTCGCATTCCATGAATCGAGCCGGCGTCGCTAGGGGGGCGAAGCCATAGTTCGTGTAGAGCTCATGGGCGTCTTTGGTCGCCAGCATGAAACGGCGGACATTCTGTAGCGTCGGATAACTCGTCGCCGTCTCGACCAGCCATTTGCCGAAACCGCGCTTCTGGTGCTCTTCGAGAACATACACATCGCAAAGATATGCGTACGTCGCATGATCGGTGATGACCCGCGCAAAACCAACCTGCTGCTCGTCGAAGAATAATCCGAAGCACAACGAGTTCCGAATCGCCCGTGCGACCACCTCACGTGATATTCCCTCTGCCCAGTAGGACCGCGTCAGATAGGCGGAGATCGCCTCGACATCCATGTCGCGACGGCGGGAGGTAACTCGGTATGATCCCCGGCGTTGCATGATATCCACCCGTTGCTCACTTTCGTCTGACAGCCCTGCCGGTAGCGACTGCCACTGCCTGACGATTTCGCAGGCCAGACATTGTCCCGCGTCGATGACAGCCATGTCGGTTGCTAGGTAAACCTTGATCGCGCTCAGGTCCATACAACCAACGAGTAACGTATCGGCGCCTTCTCTCTCGGCCATGCCCACTAGGTTGGACCAAGCGGAGCGGAAGATATCGCCGTTCCGTTCGCCACGAGTGGCCCCGATGAGCGTATCCACCTCTTGCTGCCAATCGAGCGCGACAAACCGGTGGCCCCGTTCCCGTATCCCCCGCTGGTAGATACCAGCCTCGACCGTTGGTCGCGCTGCCACTAGGGCAACTGCCCGGGGTGCCGGGGGAATCGTCGCAAGCGCCAGTTCGACCATGTTGAGCAACGGAAGATCGACACTGGTAGAAAGCGACTGATAGTAGACGTGCGCCGTATTGCACGGAATCGCGAGAAAATCCACTCCAGCACCGGCCAGATCCTGGAGACCTCTTCGTATCGCAGCTTCCATTGCCACATGGTCGGTAGGTCGGTCTGGATAAAACGGTACGGGCAGCGAGCAGATCATCATCTTCGGAAAATCGATATCATCTTTTGCACTGTATTGCTCTTCGCACTCCCCTAGTACTAGCTCAAGGAATGGCGCCGTGGATCTGGGCCCCATGCCCGCGAGAATTCCAATAGTTGGTCGATGCATCTAACCGATTCCTTGGACTATAAGTAGTTCAATTACCGTGATTCGTGGGATCTCATGTTGCCTGAACAACACATCCGTAACGTATCGACGCTCCTAGCCCAGATCAAGGTTGGTGAATATTGGCCGGACCAATAGCCACTCATAGCTACGTCCCAATAGCCACTCATAGCTACGTCCTATGTATCGACAGATACACTTGAAGGCGTTGCGTTGACCACCAGACTAATCCGCCCCTGCCGGAGAGCTTCTCGCTTGCCGAAGCTGGTGGGAACCTCGGTGTCCGGGGAGTATTGTCGCTGTTGTGCCTGTCGGCGCGACAATAGAGTAGTGGGGACGCTTACAGTCAGATGGTTTGCGTTGATGCCCGATTCACTTTCCCGTGCTATTCTGAGACAATCAGCAAATATCAAACAGGAGGCACGAAATTGAGCAAAGAAAAAACCAAACCCACCACCGAAAAGGACAAGACTGAGAAGCGCGCCATGAAGATCCGTCTGAAGACGGGCGTCGCTGCTGGCCCAAACGAACTTCTCCCCGTCCACCTTTAGCAGATAGCTGAACGTACACGTATATTGGCGGGTATTTCGCAAATAGTGAATGCTCGGCCTTTCAGTATTTGTTGGGGAGAATAGGCATTCCCTTGGCTTAAGTGCCAATGGGGTGCGCACTTGACGCGCCACGGGCTGAGTAAATTTAGCTCTTTGTGGCAGCGTCCTCTGTCCGTACTGTCCTATCGCCCCGGTTTAGCCTGAGTGAAGGACACCTAGGTACCGGTGTGATCTCGGGCCTATGGTTGCCGTATTGGGGCGAATGGGATCATGCACCACGCTGACGCCAGGGAAACCGGTTCGACCTAACCATAGGATGCCGTTAATACCTCGTTTTGCTCGAAATTCAGGCAACGCCAGTGCTGATTTTTAATCCCTTCAGGAGTATGGCGTTTTTCTTCATCTTAGGCGCTTGTGTGGCCCGCTCTGTCCCCATACGTCTCCCATCGCACCGAGCTGGTTGCCTTTCCATCCATGAGGTACTACTTGCTGCCTAATTTTCATGGCAGGATCCCCGAAGTCTTTCAAATTAGACCACCTGGAGCATGTTGATGCTGACATCAGAAAACTTTCGACCGCGCCTTGCTTGCGAAGTGCAAATTCAGGGGGGTGAGATATCTCTGGTACAGAACGGGTTGGAGATGGTTCTCGATCCCGACGGGTCGTCGTTCGAAGAACTCCGATCATTCCTGGATCATATCGATGGAAAACAAACAATAGGCGACATCCAGCAGAAGCTGGATGCCAGCCAACACCATCGGTTCGGCACATTGCTGGAAGATCTCGATCGTCACCGGCTGCTGGACGACGCCGGAAGCACTAGGATGCGAAGCGGCTCCGAAGCGCTCCTCAAGCTGGAGGACTATACCAATACGCTCCTGGAAGAACGCTACTATGGCAACGTCTACTGGTCCAACGTTCTGAAGAACCCGGAGAAATGCCCGCCGGGTGCGTTTTACGGTCTTGCTATCGAAAACTATCACTTTCTCTTCCGGGAGAGCATGTTCGACTCCCCGGTGTTACCCTACCTGTCGAACAATCGCGTTCGTCTGTTGATGAACGAATTTTATGTCGAGGAATACGGCCACGATGAGATCATCGTGAAGTCATTATTATCCCTCGGCATTACCCGGGACGACATCCGCGACATGTTGCCGTTACCGGAAACCCTCGCTCTCTGCAATGCCCTGGCCTACTGGGGGGCTACCGATCCTCTGTTCTTCTTCTCCACGCTTGGAGTGCTTGAGGGCAAGAATCCGGAGAAAGACCATTGGATCGAAGCGTGCGAGAAAGCCGGCCTCTCACCCGCCTTCATCAAGCCCATGCGGGCCCACTCCGACATCAATCGCAAGGGAGAACACGGAAATCTGACCCGGCTCATCTTTGCCGAGATCCAGGCGATCGGTGACGAAACGCTGGCGCGCATGCAGCGCCAGATGCGGATCTTTGTCGAGATGTACAACGATTTTTACTGCGCTATCTGGAACTTTTACTCGCCGATAAAGGACATCGGAGCAGCACTAGTTCGCAGACTGTCAGCCATCTAGCCGTCGAGAGACCTCATGGCCATTACGACCAACTTCTTTGTACAACCGCGGCTTCGCAAGGCCGTCATCATGACGATCCGCGGCGATTCGTGCCTGCTCCGCCACCGCGCTCAGGAATACGAGATCGAAATTGATCCGGAGACGCGGGAAGATTCGATCCGTTTACTTGAGATTTTGCAGGAAGGAAAAACCACATTCACGGAGTTGCAACAGCAGCTCCCTGCGATTGCGGAGCAAGTCGGAGATATTTGCGACGACCTCGACCGGTACGGGCTCTTGACCGAGACCAAGTACGAGCCCCAAGAGGTCAGGAGCGGCTCTCAGTTCTACCGGGAGCTGCGAAGGCTCGTCGATCGCGCGCGACAGAAGTACAGCGACGGACGATTCTACCGCGGCCTCCTAGATGGCAGCATCAACAGACAGCAGCTGATCGGCTATGCGCTAGAGTACTACCACGTGGTGAAGATGTGCCCCGCATTGCTCGCGCCGTCGCTATCATACTACGAGACAAAGAACACCACTCGCATCCTACAGGACTTCTTTGTCTCGGAGCTGCACCACGACAAGATGTTGGCCAAGTCACTGGCCGCCGTCGATATCGACGAGTCGATGCTCGATCGTCTCGTCCCCCTGCCGATGACGTTCTCTGTGTGCGCCTCGCTGGGAAATTACGCTCGCCAGCACCCCCTGTCGTTTAAGTCCGCGCTCTTTTTGTTCGAAGAATCCAATAATAAATTCCACGAGGCATTTCGCCAGCATTGCATTGAGGTCGGGCTCCCCGAGCGCTTCTACAAGCCGCTCCTCGATCACGCGATGATCAACGATGATGGCGACCACGGGGATATCAGCCGAAGTCTACTTGCCGAGGTGCTCGGCGTTTCCGCTGAAGAGGAACTCACGGTAAGTCGGCACATCTGTATCCTAGTCGAGTCACTTGCTGTGATGGAGCAGCAAATCATTACCTATTACGGAGATGCCAAGAACCCCTTCCCCCGACTCGCCGACTGAACAACGATATCCTTTCTCTGCACGAGGAAACAACGGACATGGAAGCCTGGACCATTGCAAAGTATAGCTCGCCTTACCTCGCCATCAAAGATGCCCGATTCGACGTCAGTACCGGCGAAGTGCTCGTTGTTTCGAGCGCGAGCGAATTCGTGATCGAACACGACGACCACCTGAGCGGACACGAGATCGCAAAACGCCTCCAGCTTCTCCGCGATCCGGGGTCGAGCAGCTGGCAGGAGATCTTGTCGGGAGAGCCGGATTCTGAGTGGTATGGATTGCTTGAGAGTATGGATTACCTCGGGCTCGTACGCGATGCGCTGGACGCGGCGAAGGACAGACGGGACGCCAACATCGATCAGCTGCGGCGGGGAATCGCAAAGGTCGTCGCTGCCGTCCTTGATGAGGTCTCGGCCGAGCAACGCGAGCGACTGGTGGCCAACGTCGAGGCCCTCAGCCGGCATTACTCCGTGCTGGTATGGGAGATCGCCCGCGAGTATCCTTTGCAAAAGCCTCTGCCAGAAATTTCGCACCGGCCGTTCAGCTCGACCGAGATTCTGCAGCTCGATAACTTCTACCTGCAGCTGGCATACGTTCAGGCGCTGTACCAGCGCAGCAACGCTCCGCTTTCGCTGATCTGTAATGCCAGGGCGCTGTTTGATCTCCATATCGGCCTTGAGGCTGGGACATCGGAGTTCCCTGACCTCGACGAGCTACTCACCGAGTTTGCGGGTGGAGCGTGCTCCATCCCCGATGCGCTGCGCCACCTCAACGGGCTGGCGGAAGCCCTGGTAAGCGGTGTCGATCCGGTTCGCTCCAAGCGGTTTTGCATTGCTTCCTACGAGCCCAAGGAATGCATTTCGGGCATCAACTTCATGCTCGAAGCCGAGGAGGTCGCGCGGGTAGCTCTGGCCAAGTTGGGCACCCCGGAGTACCTCAAGGCCCTTGAGGAGGATCCGGAGGGGGGCTTGGTGCTGGTGCACGGGCGGTACCTACAAGATTACTATGTCACGACGAGATTTCCTGAGATCATCGCAGCGATTTTGCCCAAACGGCTGAATGCGGAGTTTCGTCGCAAAGCGTTCCAGTATTACAAAGAGGAAGTCGGACACGACATTCTTGAGTACGAAAGCTGCCGCGAGCTGGGCCTGACCGACGAGCAGATCCAGAACACCTATCCGCTGCCGCTGCACTTCGCGTACGTGGATGTCTTTTCCCAGCTAGGGATCATCGATCCCGTTGCCTACGCGACTTCCATTTTCATCACAGAAGGAATGGTGGGCGTGGAATCGCCACTGGAACTCGCCTACAAGAAAATTGTCGGCGAATTCGTTGCGCTGGATAAGCATATTCTGCTCAACGACAAGTACCATCACACGAGCATTCCCCGTCTGTTCATGGCCGACGTCGAGTCGATCTCGCCCGCATCCCAGCGGTTGGCTATGGACTACATGTTGTTCCTGCTGGAACTCAACCACCGGGCGTGGGATGATCTTCTCGATTTTTACCTCCGAAGCGACTATCGTTTCTTGCGTGCTTTTCCCAAGCCGGCGGCCTGACGCAGTGACCGGTTTACTCTCGGTCGGCAACCCGTTCACACTTGAGAGCGGCGGCGGGTACGTCATGTGATAGAAAATCCGGCATAACACGAGTCGTATGTCCGCACCTATGCATCGCTCGCTTCGTGCCCTGGCCGACGACCGCGCTTCGAGACCAATCCGGTGGCTGCTGGTTGGCAAGGTTCTCGTGGCCTTGTGGTTTGCCTGGCTTTTTTGGGCCCAGGTGTCGGTATATGCCGTGAGCAGCGAATCGCGGATCGAGGTCGAGCGCGATGCTCATTCGATTGACTCTCCCGTTGCCGGCAAGGTCATCCTATCGAATCTGGTCCTCGATGAGTGGATCGAAGCTGGCGAGATCATCGTCCAGCTCGACACGACGCAGTTCGAGCTCGAGCTGGCCGCCAAACGGGGATCGTTGGAGAGCCTGTCGGCGCAGATTGGCCCGCTCAGGGAAAAAATCGCGGCGAAAGCCAATGCCCTCGATCTCATGGACAACGTCCTGAAGACGCAAGTTGCCGAAGCTCGGGCGCGGCATCGGGGGGGCAATGCACTGGCACAATCTGCTCTGGAGGAAGCGAGGCGCTCCGCTCAGCTTCGGGAACAGGCCGTGGTGTCCGAGTCCGCGTTTTCCAAAACTCGCGCAGAAGGGCAGGCAACGCTTGCCAGCGCCCAGGCGCTCAAGGCGGCGATTACTCGCATTGAGGCCGAAGGCCGACTTCGGCGCAACGAGCTAGCTGCCGAGCTGGCCGAGCTAAAGCGCGAGCTGCAGCAAATAGAGGGCCGCCGGGCTCAGGAAGAGTTCGCGATCGAGTCGCTTCGCCACGAGATCGACATGCGGAACATCCGTGCGTCAGTCAGTGGCAAGCTGGGAGAGGTTGCGCGTGTGCACGTCGGGTCGGTAGTTGCCGCGGGAGACCGAATGGCATTGGTTGTGCCAGCCGGCGAGCTGCGAGTTGTGGCCTACTTCGCGCCAGACGTCGCGCTGGGGCGAGTGCGTCGCGGCCAGACTGCCCGGATTCGATTAGATGCTTTTCCCTGGATGGAGTTCGGGACACTGTCGCTATCGGTTGCGAGCGTGGGCAGCGAGGTGAGTAACGGCAACGTCCGCGTGCTGCTGAACATCATCGGTGACGTCCCTCCGGCAATTCCCCGACAGCACGGACTACCGGGCTCAGTGGAGGTGGAAGTGGAACGGGTATCGCCGGGAGAGTTGGTCCTTCGTGCCGCGGGGCGAGTGCTGGGAGGTCGGAGAACGAGCGTTCAGACTGACGCCAATTCGCCCTGAAGCACTGGACACGATGAGGCACCGCAAGCTAATCGTTCCCGAGGTTGTGCAAACGTCAGCCATGGATTGTGGTCCGGCATCCTTGAAGTGTTTGCTGGAGGGATATGGCATCCAAGTTAGCTACGGCCGTCTCCGGGAGGCGTGCCAGACCGACGTAGACGGCACCTCGATCGACACGCTCGAAGAATTGGCGGTGCACTTCGGCCTCGACGCCGAGCAGGTTATGATCCCGGTGGATCACCTGCTGTTGCCTGAAGCCGACGCCTTCCCTGCGATTCTGGTCGTGGGTCTAGCCAACGGCTCCCCTCACTTCATCGTGCTCTGGCGACGCATGGGGTCGCTGGTGCAGGTGATGGATCCAGCCTCGGGCCGGCGTTGGACCACGTGTCGCCGCCTTATCGACGATATCTATGTCCATACCTCCGAGATTCCGGTTTCCAAATGGATGAGCTTTGCCGGATCTCGGTCCTTTTTGCAGGTTCTGCGCCGGCGATGCGAGCGCCTCGGGTTCGAGGATGGGGGAGCCCGCCTGATTGCTGATGCCATAAACGACTCGGAGTGGATGGGCATCGCCATCCTCGACGCCGCAGCGAGAATGATGGAGTCGTTCGCGACTTCAGGCAGCCTCCGGCGCGGCCCGCAGATGGCTCAGTTGCTCGAGCACCTGGTCCGGGAGGCGAACGAGGCTGCCCCCGAAGGCGAAGAGGTTGCGGTGATTCCCGAGGTGTTTTGGAGCGTGCGGCCTGCACCTCTGTCCGAAGAAGAAGAAGAAGACGACGACGACGAGCTACTATTGTTACGAGGCGCCGTGCTCATCACGGTTCGGGGCGTTGGCGGAACGCTCCAAGAGGATCACGCCGTGGTGTCGCACTCCCCCGAGTTGGAAGCTGCGCTGCGCGAGCCCGATGCCACTCCGGGCCGTGCGCTGTTTCAGTTGATGCGAGACAGTGGCGTGTTCACAACGTTGGCACTCGTGGTGGGCATAGCTGTGGCTGCGGCTGGTGCGGTCGCCGTGGCGATACTCTTCAAGAGCATGCTCGACCTGGACACGAAGCTCATGCTGTTCGAGCAGCGGTTGGGGGGGGTCTTCGCGGTGCTGTTGTTCGTGTCGTTACTGCTGCTCATCGAGATTCCCGTTGTTCTCGGTACGCAGTGGCTTGGCCGCCAGTTCGAGATACGCCTTCGCATTGCGTATCTGCACAAACTTCCACGGCTCGACGATCGCTATCTGCGAAGTCGCCCTGCCTCGGATATGGCCGAGCGTTGTCATAGCATTCATCGACTTCGCGATTTATCCGATATCGTGGGTCGGTTCTGGCGCCACAGCCTGGAAATCGTGCTGAGCGCGTTGGGTATCATCTGGTTGTGTCCGTCCAGTGCGCCACTGGCCGTGACCGCCGCCATTGCCGCAACAATGGTCCCGATAGGCATCCAGGCTCCGCTTGTCGAGCAAGATTTGCGCGTTCGCAATCATGCCGGTGCCCTATCCCGGTTCTATCTCGACGCGTTGTTGGGCCTCACCGCCATCCTTACTCATGGCGCAGATCGTATCGTGCGCCGCGAGCACGAGGGGTTGCTCGTGGAATGGGCGCGGTCCGCGATAGGACTGCTGCGGATCGCGGTCACCACCGATATGGGCTCCACGATCATCGGTATGGGCTTTGCCACTTGGCTATTCCTGGAGTGCTTACCACAGGTGCAAGAAACCTCGGGCACACTGTTGCTTCTGTTTTGGGCGCTCAACATTCCGGCCCAAGGTCAGGCGATCGCACTGCTCGTGCGGCGATTCCCGCTGGTTCGCAATACCGCGTTGCGACTGCTTGAGCCGCTCGGTGCAGTGGAGGAGCCCCGCAGCGAGGCGACCGAGCAGCCAGCGAACCGGAGCGATGACGGCAAGGGAGTCGAATTGCGCGTCGAGGGTGTAGAGATAGTGGCCGGGGGAACTACAATCCTCGAAGACATCGATCTAGCGATCTCCCCCGGCGAACATGTCGCGATCGTGGGTCCGTCTGGGGCCGGAAAATCGACACTAGTCGGCATGTTTCTCGGTTGGCAACGCCCCAGTGCCGGTCGGATTCTTGTCGATAGCCGGCCGCTCGATGCGGCGCGCTTGGAGGCATTGCGGCAGCAAACCGCCTGGGTCGAGCCTGCGGTTCAGCTTTGGAATTCCTCGCTCATCGACAATCTCCACTATGGCGCAACCGACATCGACCGCATGGGCCAGACACTCGACACAGCCGAGTTAATGAAGGTACTTGAGCAGATGCCGAATGGATTGCAGACTTTGCTGGGCGAGGGGGGTGCCCTCGTATCCGGTGGCGAAGGGCAACGCGTGCGTTTGGGTCGCGCGCTGCTTCACCCCGCCCCGCGCCTGGTAATTTTCGACGAGCCGTTCCGTGGATTGGATAGCCCGATGCGACGGACCCTTTTGGCGCGCAGCCGCTCGACCTGGGCCGATGCGACGCTGCTGTGCATCACGCACGATCTGGAGGAGACCCTGGGATTTGATCGGGTTCTGGTCATCGAGGACGGGCAGATCGTTGAAGATGGTGCCCCGGTGACTCTAGCGCAGCAGCTCGATTCTCGCTACTGTGAGCTGTTGGAGACCGAGCGGAGGATTCGCCGAGAGATTTGGGACGATCCCCGGTGGCGTAAGCTGAGAATGGACGACGGGCGGCTTAGCGAGGAGGCCCGCCGTCCATGAGCGCGCTGCCTCCCGAAGCCTGCTGGCCCCTCGAGCGATTGGGGGAAGCCGTGGAGATCGCAGCCCGATTGACTGGACTGCCGACCCGGGCTACCGGGCTGCCATCTCCGTCCCCCGGGCTAGTGCAGGTTGGCGGGCTAGCGCTGGCGCGTTGGATGGACGGCGCAGCCAGCTGGCTGGGTTTGGAGGCTGAGTTTATCGAGGTGCGCTACACCGATGTGGAGCGCCTCATTCGCACGACCGGCCCGGCAATCATTCGGTTATTTGGCGGCGAGCCCGCGTTCCTCGTAGTGGTAGGAACCCACCGCAACCGGGTCCGGTTGCGGACGGTCGAGGACCGACCGATGGAGGTCGATATCGAGCAACTGCGGACAGCGTTTTGCGCGATCGTGGAAAAGCCGCTGCTCCCCGCTGTCGATAGTGCCCTCGACAAGGCTAACATTGCCGAGCGTCGGCGAGCCAAGGCGCGGCGAGCTATGTTGCGCGAGCAGCTTCGCGGCACGGTTTTGCGGGGGTGCTGGCGGTTTCGTCACGCGCCGGAGGAGCCGCTGCGCAAGCTCTTTGCCCACGCCAAACTGGGTCGCAAGCTCGCTGTGCTCCTCCTGGCACGCGCCGTCGAATACAGCCTGTTCTTGCTGTCCTGGTGGGTTATCGGACGCGGTGTTGTGGGCGGAAATTTGGAGGGAGCGTGGCTGGTGGCGTGGGTGCTGCTCTTGCTCAGCGCCCTCCCCTTTCGGGTTGTGGCCGGCTGGCTCGCGGGGCGACTGGGCATCGAGTTCGGCACGTTGATCAAGCAACGGCTGATCTCCGGTTCCCTGCTGCTCGACCCCAGCGAAATGAGAGGCGAAGGGATGGGGCATTTGCTGGGCCGAGTGCTCGAAGCCGATGCCCTCGAGCACTCGACGGTAGGCGGCGGTCTGGTCGGGCTCATGGCCTTCGTCGAACTGCTCATGGCCGCATTCGTGTTGCTGTCCGGGCCGGGCGCGTGGACTCAGGGTCTGAGCTTGTTGGCCTGGATTGGGCTGGTTACACTGCTGGCGATGCTGTACATGCGGCGCCAGCGCGAGTGGACCGAGGTCCGTTTGACTATGACCCACGGGTTGATCGAAAAGATCGTCGGTCATCGCACTCGTTTGGCCCAGGAAGATCCGCGGCATTGGTACGACGACGATGATCGGCAGATCCGGCGATATCTCGCCGTGTCCAGACGCCTCGATCGAATCCACACTGCACTCGTGGCGTTCGTGCCGCGCGGTTGGCTGATCATGGGCATTGGCGCGCTGGGACCTGTTTTTGTCGCCGGAACAGCGTCGACGGCCGGGCTGGCTGTGGCGCTCGGGGGCACTCTGCTCGCGTTCCGGGCGTTTAGCGGGCTCGCGATCGGGTTATCGGATCTTTTGGGGGCATGGGTGGCCTGGGAGCAAGTAAGGCCGCTGCAGCGCGTGGCCGAACGATCAGAAACAGCCACGAGCGGTGCTCTGGCCGCGATTCAGCGTCGGCCTGTTGCGCCCGGGGAGTCAATGGTGCAGTTGCAGTCGGTTTCCTTTCAGCACTCTGGGCGACAGACTCCCGCGCTGATCGATTGCAGCATCGAGATCCGCTACGGCGATCGGCTTCTACTCGAGGGGGCATCAGGCAGCGGAAAATCCACCCTGGGCGCAGTCATCGCTGGCCTCCGTCTGCCCAGTCGCGGATTGTTGCTGGTCCACGGCTTCGATCGGCCCACACTGGGGCTTTCGGGATGGCGGCGTTACGTTGCCGCGGCGCCCCAGTTTCACGAAAATCATATTCTCTCGGGCCCTCTGGTTTTCAATTTATGCTTGGGATGTCAGTGGCCGCCGGCAGCGGTCGAGTTCGCGCGCGCGGAGCAGATATGTCGCGAGCTCGGCCTCGGCGACCTGATAAACCGGATGCCCGGGGGAATGATGCAGATGGTCGGAGAGACCGGCTGGCAGCTGTCTCACGGCGAAAAGAGCCGCATTTACCTGGCCCGCGCGATTCTCCAAGAGGTCGACCTCGTCGTCCTCGACGAGAGCTTTGCCGCACTGGATCCGGAGACCCTGCAACAGGCATTGGACTGCGTGCTCAAGCATGCGCCTAGCCTAGTGCTCATCGCCCACCCGTAGGGAAGCGTGAGCAAAGAAGCCATTTACTTACTAGCCGGCCTGTTTCCCCTCGAAGCCGTAGACCGACTTCAGCTCAAGGAATTCCTCGATACCGTGCCGTCCCCACTCGCGGCCGTTACCGGATTGCTTGTAGCCCCCGAAAGGTGCCATCAAATCCAGCGGCGCGTTGTTGATATGTACCATGCCCGTGCGCATATTTGCGGCAACTTTGCGCGCCCGCTCAAGGTTGCCGCTGCTGACGTAGCCTGATAGACCGTACGGGGTATCGTTGGCAATCGCGACGGCCTCATCGTCACTGTCGTAGGGAATAATGCACAATACCGGTCCGAAGATCTCTTCGCGAGCAATAGTCAAGTCATTAGAAACATTAGTGAAAACAGTTGGCTTTACAAAGTACCCCCGGTCCAGCCCTGCAGGGAGCCCGGTGCCGCCTGCGGCAAGCGTCGCGCCCTCATCGATACCCTTTTGAATCAGGTCCTGGATCTTGCTCCATTGCGCCGCCGAGACGACCGGGCCAAGTCTGGTGGCCTCGTCGGTCGGGTCGCCCGCTTTTGTAGATTCCGCCTGTGCCGCCGCTATCGCTGTTGCGTCCTTGAGGAATTTGCGGGGCACCAGCATGCGCGTCGGCGCATTGCACGACTGCCCAGAATTGCTGAAACAGGCCGCCGCGCCGAAGGTGACCGCCCGCTGCAGATCGGCATCGTCGAGGATGATATTGGCCGACTTGCCACCGAGTTCCTGCGCGACCCGCTTGACGGTCGGTGCGGCGTTCATCGCCACCGCCACACCGGCGCGCGTTGAACCGGTAAACGAAACCATCGCGATATCGGGGTGGCTGCTCATAGCCGCTCCGACATTCGGTCCGTCGCCATTGACCAGGTTGAACACGCCAGCAGGCACGCCGGCGTCGTGAATGATCTCGGCCAGGATCATGGCGTCGAAAGGCGCAACTTCGCTGGGTTTCAGCACCATCGTACAGCCGGACGCAAGCGCGGGTGCCACCTTGACAGCCACTTGGTTGACGGGCCAGTTCCATGGCGTAATCAGCGCGCAGGGGCCAATCGGTTCCTTACGGATCAGCGTCGTTCCGTGAAGCTCCTCGAATTCAAACACTTTCAGCGCTTCCAGCGCGGCTTCGAAGTGCTGCGGGCCGCAGGGGGCCTGGGCACGTTGCGCTAGCGACCAGGGGGCGCCCATTTCTTCCATGATGGCGGTCGCAATCTCGTCGTTGCGCTGCTTCAGGCGATCGAGGATGCCTTGAAGCAGCCCGATACGCTCCTCGCGGGAGGTCGCCGCGTAGCTGTCCGCTGCGGCGACAGCCGCCGCGACGGCCCTGTCAACGTCTTTCGGACCACCTATGCTGATTCGGCCGCAGACTTCCTCGGTTGCCGGGTTGATCACGTCAAACGGTTTCGGCTTGACCGGATCGACCCACTCACCGTTGATATAGAATTGACGCATTTTACGCATTGCGCGTACCTCGATCAGATAGCTCGCGAGAGCATTGCAATCATCACTGTGATTGATGTGGAATTCAAGCTGGGGTAGTACTCCCCTTTGCCATTTGCGTTCCAATCATAACTTGCTGAAAATAAACAAACTGTGCGCATGGTGTGCGGCGCGCAACAGCGCGCGCACTGTGCGATTTGCGCACAGCTCACTGGCCAGTGGCTCTGGCAAGCGAGCCTGCTCAGGTCAAGCCGAAGCCGGAGCTACCTTGCAGGGTCGGGGCCCGGTCTCTGCGAGATCTCGGCCTCAAGGCGTCTCAGGTCAGCGTGGCTATTGAGATTGGTCAGAGACGTCAGTTCCGGGTCGATGGCGCGCAACTCGGCTTCGTAGATCGGGCTCACCTTCAGTCCTTCATCGGTCAACAGACCGGACGCCTTGTATTGCCCGGAGTCGAGGCGGCGCTCGAGCGCGGGCAGGCAGGTCTGCCCGTACAGGGCCAGGAGAGGCTCGGGCAAGCCGCGGACAAATGGCGCCACTGCAGCGACACCCGGCTCCCGCCGCGACAGCAAGAGATCGACAATCCGGCCGTCGAGAAACGGCATATCGCAAGGCACGGCCAGAAGATACGGCCGCCGACACCAGCGCAACGCCGATAGAATGCCGGCCAGTGGTCCCTGGCCGAGCACCGCATCCGGCAAGACCGGAAAACCGCATCCTGCGTACGGACTCGGGTCGTTCGCGGCGATCGCCAGAGCGGCGAAGCGAGGCGCCACAACGTCCAGGATACGATCCAGCACTGTTCGGCCTTCGATTTCAATAAGCGCCTTGACCCGATGTCCCATCCGACTCGCCTTTCCACCAGCCACGATCACACAAGCTGCGTCGGCAGATTTCACAACTAGGTCAGAGTAGCATGCTGTCTGGGGTACTCTCCACGTCACTGTCACTCCGTCATTACTCACCTGTCACCGCACTGGCCGATATACAGTCCACCGGCTCTGGCACTCGGATGATGCCCAGTACATTCTTCAACTCGTCGTCGCAGCGCCCGGCTACCGCCGTGGTCGTCGCCTGTGTGCTGTGCGGCCCGGTTTTCCCCGTGGCTGGCGAAAGCGCGGTCGACGACGAAGAAAAAGTCGGTGGTATCGTGCTCGTGGACATCAGTCCGGGGCCTGGCTCGCAGCCGTGGATCGCCAGAGCACTCGAGCAGCATATCCGCCGCGAACTGTCGAGTTACCAGCGGTTCACAGTGATCGAGGGCAAGGAGCGGGTGCCCGGCATGGCACCCGAAAAACCACTCGGCTCAGAGAACGGCCTCGCGGGGTCCGACCTTACGCCCGATATCGAGATGATCGGTATTGTCAGCGGAGATTCGCTGAACTACGTGCTCTACGAGACATGGACACCCGCCCAGGTGGCGCGTGGCTCTATTCACATCGGAGCGGAATCCAGCTTGATCAGACTGAAACAAGAGACGCTGGATGCCTTTGGCCCGTTTTTGAAACAAGGCGGTCTGCTCGATCAAAAACCCTATCTGGCTGGAATACAGAATCTCGCCCCGCCGGGTGGAACTGATGCGGACGAGTCTGATACAGGCAACGCCGCTCAGGTCAGCCCGGAGATCGGCGAGCAGTTGCGGATCGCTGGCTGGATACTCTTTGCGGCAGCGTGGTTTTTTGCTCTGCCGTTCCTTTTCACCGCGCTGGCGCTGGGCGACCGACGATTCGATCGGGGTCTTTGGCGGCTGGTCGGCGTGCCTTCCTTTCCCCTCGCCATGCTGGTCGGTGCAACCTGCCTGATTCTGGCCTCGTTCACCTGGATTCGCGGTTTCAGTTCGACGGCGACGGCGGGGTCGGCGGCCGCGCTCATACCGCCCGTGTTATCCGGGCAGCCGGCGACCTGGGAGTGGCTGATCGCCGTTGCCGGTGGCATGGCCTGGGGTTGGCTGGTTCTGGCCACTCTTCGCTTTGTGGTTCCACCTCTGCACGGTCTGGATCGAGTGGCCCACCGGGACGTCTTTCGCCTCATCCGGGCCTGGCTCATCGCGTCGATCCAGCGCGCCGTGTTGCTGGCAGTGTACTATCTGCCGTTTGCCTGGGCGCTCCTGTGGGTGGTTGGCTTTTTCGACATTCCGCGCAGTACCGCGATCATCGTGTTCGCGCCGGCCACGGGACTTCTCGCCCGCTCGTGGTTTTTGTCGTGGGTTCACGGTCTGACCCTGTATCTGGATGACCGGCTGGTCGAGGGTCCGGCGACCCGCGACAATCCCTGGCATCACGAGATCCAGCGCTACTTTACCGGTTACCTCAGGCGCACCGGCTGGGCCATCGATCAGAGGCTATTGTCGCGGATTCTATTTCTGCCCGGCAAGCGCGACGGCGTGGTCTGTTACGGAGGCGGGCTCATCGAAAGCCGGATTGTGATCGGCGAAAAACTCCTCGTCGTCGCCATGGGCGGTCTCGAAGAAGCGCTGCCGGGGGAGAGCCGGGTCGACATGCCCGACTGGTCTGCGGGCATCGTGATCGGCCAGGAAAAGAGCTCGAATCGGCAGGAACGCGGCGGCCCGGACAGGAGGCCCGGCGGTCCTTCTCGGCTGCTGCAAAGGCTGCTCGGCCGGCCGCGAGATCGAGAGTTGCGATCGGTCGATCGACAGCGGTCGACCCGACGGCGCAGAGTCCGCAGCGCCGCTGGCGGACCCAAGCGGAAACAACTCGGTCAGGCCGCCACATTGCTCGGCTACGTGGTGCCGGCCGCTCCCGGTGAACTGGTGCCGCTCATCGCCGACAGCGTGCAAGACCTCGAGGTGGTCCGCGAGCTTCTGTCGGAACACTACGCCTGGTTTGCTCCAGACCCGGACGAGGAGCACGACGATACCGATCCCACTGACCGGGACTTTCTGTTCGGCGCCCTGGCCGGGCATATCGGCGCGATCGAACGCCAGGACAACCAGCGGGCCACCCTGGCCCTGGCATGCGAGGTGCGAATCAGCGCAGGATCGGGGCTTTTTCGCGCTATTGCGTCGGTTGTCTACGGTGTGCCCCAGGCCATTGTCGGGCGCTTTTTGGCCCGCTACCCGACCATGATCGCCGACGCGTATCCGGCCCTGCACTATGCCCGTCACCCCCTGATCCAGTATCTGTATTATCTGGCCTCGCAAGAGGAGCAATTTTTGACCACCCGGGCCAGCGCGGATGAGCTCCATCGCAGCTCGACCCGAATCCTGCGCGAGGTGGCGAAAGAGCCGCGCAAGGGGATCGAACGGCAGTTTTTTCGAGCTTCGATCCGCAACCGACTGGTCTGGCTGTCGCGATTCTCCGAATCGCCGATCGCCGATCCGCGCGAGACCCGGCTGGGCTGGATCACCGCTTGTGCCATCGCGCTGGCGTTTCTGATCGGGTTGGGCACAGCTGTCATGCAGGCGATCGAATACCACCCGATCTACGTCGACAGGATCGCAGAACAACAACGTCAATTACAGGAATCTCTGCGCGACGAGGCGCAGGACCATCAAGGACACCCGGCTCATGGCAGACAAGACACCCGAGCAGAGTAACGAGAGCAGGGACAGCGGAGAAGGCCGTGACGACTCGTCCCTTTTCTTTGCAACGGTCAGCAAGACGACCCTGGCCATCAACAAGGCAGCGGCCGGCGCAGGCGTTCTGGGCCTTTTGGGATTCGCCGGTCTGTTTGCGGTCGCGGTGGTTTTTTTTATCACTGAGAACTTTTTTCTGGCCATGCTCATGGTCTCCTTTGCCCTGCTCGTGTACGTGACCGGAGCAGAGCTGGCCAAGCTCTTCCTGTCATCGGTCACCATCTTTTTTTCCAGCAAACACGTGATCGCGCGAGCTGCATACCTGCAGGAGACCCTGGTTCCACTGCGCCGATTTCTCCAGATCCGGATGGACGCCACCGGGCACGTCAAGCTCGGTCCGATCCAGGCTGGCGCCATTGCCAGGCTGCCCGACAATCCGCTGTCCCGGGACATCCAGGCCATCCTGGAACGCGATCAGGCGTCGGACTACGTCGAGTATATGGCCCACGCCTATTATGTGGAGTGCCATGAGCTCTACGACTACTCGAGCGCGCACCTCGAATTCGTCGCCGGTGCCATGCCGCTGTTTGGGCTGATTGGCACCATCGTCGGACTGATCAGCATGTTCGACAGCCTCGGCTCCGAAGTCACGGTCGAATACCTGTCGCCGCAACTGGCTCTTGCCCTCAAAACCACGCTCTACGGCGCGGTTTTTTCCTCGATCTACAAGATCATCGCGTCGCGATTCGATCAGCGTTTGAAGGCCCTCGACTACGACTTCGAGACCTTTTGCCGCGCTCTTCGAGTGCTGATCGAGACCGAGACCAAGGTGGAGGTGCGCAGGTGAATCAATTTGTCCTCAAGCGCCCACAGCGCAAAAGAACCGAAGTCTGGCAGATCATCTACATGGATTTGATGACCATCATCATGGTTTTCTTTGTCATCCTGTGGTCGATAAGCCAGGGCAAGGACGCCGGTGTCACCGATGCGGTCGGCGACCAGACCGTGCGCATGGTGAGCTTGCCCGGCGACGTGCTCTTTCCCACTGGCAAACACCAGCTGACCGAGCAGGGCCGGCAGGTGTTTAACAAGCTGTTCGCCGACGACACCGGGGCCGTACTCAACTTCGATACAGGAGGGCTCACTCACCGGCTGCTCGTGATACACGGCCACACCGACAGCGACGGAGACAAGGACAAGAACCTCTTGCTGGGTTACCAGCGCGCCCACGCAGTGTACAAGGAGATTCAGAAATACGGCCCGCAGATCGCCGACCACGCCATCCTGTGCACCCACGCCGACAACTCGCCGGTCCAGGAAACGCCGGTTTTTCAGGGCGAGATCACTCCGGCGCAGAAAGCGGCCCTGCGCGAAGCCAAGGCGCAAAATCGCCGGATCACCATCGAGGATAAGATCGTAACCGCAAACGACCAGGAAGAATAGCGAGGAGACGCCCGTGTCGATCGGCGCAAAAACAGTCACCTCGGTGATGCTGCTGGTTTTGGCCCTATCGATCGCGTCTTCGCGCGATCGCTTGCGAGCCGATTATCTGGCCCAACTCGACCCGTGGGTGGCCTTTCTGGCCGGGTTATTGGCGGTGATCGCGGGGACCGCAGTATTTCGGTTCTGGCGTCTGTGGGACCGCAGCGAGTTTTACCTGCGTTTTTTTGGCAGCCGTTCGCGCTGGGTCACCGATGGGTCGCTCGCGCCCCGACGCAGTCGCGAGGTGGTCACGCTGGGACGGGGCGCCAAAGGCATTACCCTGGAATTGCCCGGGCCTGTGCAGCAACTGATCTACCTGGCCATCTTCTTCTGGGTTGGGCTGATCACACTCGACAACCGGGCGATCTCTCTTTTGGCCGACTATCCGCGCAAGATCAGCCAATCCAGCGCCAACTACTGTCCGGACCAGCCGAGCCCGGACGACTCGGCCAAGGATCCGACCAAGCAGGGATGCGCTCTGATCCGCAGGGCATATCAGCTGGGCTACGCCGATAGCCTGGGCTCGTGTGCAGAGGAGGAAAAGGACGATGAGGCGGTTGAGCCGTGCCGGTTGCGCCAGGCCGACGAGCCCTATTTGCACTATGCCTGGCGGCTTCTCGTCGACCGCGGTCGATCGGTCATCGACATTGCCAATCCGGGACGGTGGCGGGACCTGGGCGGCGGGTTCGAAGACGAGTGGAACGACCTCGACAGTGTTCTGTGGACGCGATACGACGCGGTGGCCGCGACTCCTCGCTCATCTCACCATCTGTTCACCACCCTGCCGGCTCCCAGGCCACTTTTCAGGCTCTTTTTACCCGACTATGTCGCCCGGCAAATCGATCGGGTCGGCTGCATCAAACGGGCGTCCAGGATGCCCCACCGGTTGACGCGGTCGAGCCGGCAAGACCCGACGCTGGCGGCGAGCGAAGTGGTAGAACACGTCCTCGACCAGCTCTTGTTCAACCCGATCTACCAGACTGTGGTCGGTTTTTGCCGCGAGTACACCATTCACTGGAATGCCCCGTCAGATGCGTGTGCCAGGCTGGCACAACACCCGGAGCAATTTCTCGCCGAGGCCGGCGCGCTCGATAACGTGAGAGAGGTTTTGGCCAGGCGGCACCATAGACTCGTCATGTCGAAGATCGCCGCCCGGGCGGCGGAACGAGCGGGCCAGGACCCCGGCCAGGGCCGCGATATCGACCGGGAGTCCAGCCGCAAGCTGCCCCCGGCCCAGCGTATCGTGAGTTTCCAATGTCTCGTCGTGGACAGAGACCGAGCCGAAAAGCGCGCTCCGATCGCAGAGCGAGACCAGGGCGGGCCGCGGCAAAACGGGCCGCGTCTGGCTGTTGGCGAACACGAGCTCGTGGTGGATGGTCACGAGTTCCAGGCCCGGGAGCTACACGTACCGAGCCCGAGCGCCGGCGAGAGGGGGCAGATCGAGCTCTACCATCAACTCGCCATGCTGCTGGCCAGAGGATTCCGCTACGGGCGTCTGGTCAGCCGAGAATCGGTTGCCACCGGAGAGACCAGCGAGCACATTGCCAATGTGCTGGCCCAGCCGAGTTATCTGTTCACCAAGCTGGAACTCTTGCGAGATGCCGATCTTTTCCTCGGCCACGAATGGATCGACGGGCGACCGGATCTGCTCGATGTGTATCCCTATCACCTTCATCTGAACAATTTTGTCAACCTGTTTCGGCAGTACTACCAGCGCGAGCGAGGGCGATTGTGAAGCGGGCAGGCGTTATATGTCTGCTGTCCCTGGCCATCGTGTGCGGGGCGACTGCACTTGCCGGCGCGCAAAACGTCTACCAGCGAGACCAGCGAGTTCAGTACATTGCAGAGGCGATCGAGGCACTCCACACCGTGGACAAAAAGACGATTGCCGACATCTACAGCTACCTCTATGTTGCGGAGCGCAACCAGTGTCAGGCACCGCTTCGGAGTCTCAAGGTCGAGTGTCTACTGGTCGCCGCGCGCCGCAACTGCGAGCAGCGCCGCGGCGAGCAGCGCAAGCACTGCCACCGCATTTCGGACGTGATCGTATCCAACCGGCTGAGTGAAAGGTATTTTATCTCGCGCAGCACTCGCTACCGGATCATGCAAGAGCACAAGGACTACCGGAGTGGGCTGCTCGGCGAGCTCCAGCGCCGTTATGCCGCTCTGGTCACAGAGTTGCGCCTGTCGACTCATCTTGCCGAGGGCAAACTGCGCGGACCACAGCTGGCCAGTGCGATCGACGAGTATTGTCTGAACGTATCGGGCACTCGCAAGCTGTCCTGGCAGCACTGTACTGCCGCGGTGATCTGGTTCATCGGCACAAGCCCGAGCGATCTCTAGGGCGTCTCCGCAAGAATTATGTTTTTTTATTCGATTTCAGATAGTTAGTGAACACCTGCTGAGGCTGGGGCGGGCCTCTACGCGGCCGCGACGACACTTTGGAGCGCCTCCTGGCATCCCACTGTGGGCGCGTTGAAAACAGTCGCAACTCGCGACAGTGATCTAAGTACCGCTCCCCGCAAGTAAGCGGATCTCACCGCCGTAACTCAGCCCATGGGTTCACGTAGAAAGCGTGCGGCCGGAAAGCCGATGCACGAATAGACTACATGGTACACGCAAGGGAGAAACCCGTATGGATTTTCGAGACGACCCGTCCATGGACATGCGACCCCGCTTATGGGAGCGCCGCGAGTTCATCAAAAAGGCAGTTGCTGGCACGGCGGTGGTCGCCATCGGCGGTGGCATATACCACATCGTGAGCGACGATCTGACTCGCCAGGCGCGGGCGCAGACTCGATCTGACGGACGGCCGCGCCTGCCGCCCGGACAGCGGGTCATTTCCAAGCTCAAACCCATGGGTGGCAGACCGGGCGATGCCAGGGCCAAGAGCTTTCGTCTGCGCGTCCACGGCGAGGTGAGAAAGCCGTTTGAACTCGACTACGCTGGATTGCTCGAGCTGCCGCAGACCGAGCTCAATGCCGATGTTCACTGCGTGACCGGCTGGTCGCTTTTGGGTTCCGCATTTATCGGCGTCAAGGTCGCACTTTTGGCCGAGAAAGCTGCCGTCAAGAGTACTGCGCGTCACGTCATTTTCGAGGCCGCGCACGGCTATACCGCCAATGTCCGGCTCGGCGAGGCGACCGCTGCCAACGTTCTGGTCACCCATCGCATGGACGGCCGGCCGTTTGCAAAAAAACACGGCGCTCCGGTGCGCGGTCTGGTGCCCGATCTCTATTTCTGGAAAAGCGCCAAATGGCTCACGGGCATTCGCTTTGTGAGTCGGGATCAGCCCGGCTACTGGGAGGTACGCGGGTACAACAATCACGCCGATCCGTGGTTGGAAGAGCGTTATGCGTAAAGAGACACCGGAGAGCAGGCCCTTCCTTTCGCGCCTGCGCAAGCGATGGCGGCCCTGGCTGCGCTCTTTGCACCGCGACGCCGGCTATCTGGCGGTCGGCCTCACAGTCATTTATGCCATTTCGGGATTGGCCATCAATCACATCGATGATTGGAACCCCAATTTCGAGACCGTTTCGAGCACTCATCACGTCGACGGACCGATCCCTGGCGACGAGCAGGCTGCAGTGCGCCATGTGCTCGATCAACTGGGTATCAAAGAGGAGCCGCGCGAGGCGTATCGAGTTGCCGACAACCAGCTGGAAATTTTTGTCGGCAAGCGGTCGCTGGTGGTTGAAACCGATACCGGCACTGTATTTGATGAGTATGAGGAGCCGCGCTTCTTTTTGCGGGTAGCCAACTGGCTGCACTACAACCGCGGCAAAGCAGCCTGGACGTACATTGCCGACGCCTATGCGGTGTTTTTGCTCTTTCTCGCCGTATCGGGCATGTTCATGCTGCGCGGGCGCCTCGGCTTGCGCGGGCGAGGTGCCGTGCTCATTATCGTGGGCGCGAGCGTGCCGATCCTCTACATAACCCTGGCCGGCGGCCCCAACGGCTAGCCAGCCCCGAATGCTCTTTAATGGGCGCCAATTGGCCAATCGCCACAAGCGGCTTCCGATGGCTTGCCACCGCCTATACTCTCCCCACCGACGGCATATCGAAGATCTTCGTATGCTACCTCGTGACTGCGTTGCCACGTAAACGCAGGCGGTTGGCCATCTCGCCGATTTCTGCCGGGTTGTTTTCGGTAGAATCCAGAGCGCAATGGGTACGATCGATCGAATTGCCGGCCGCCCGGCCGCGGAGATCATAGGCGCCGCGTTTCGCCGGGAGTACGGCCGCGTATTTGCCTCGTTGGTCGCTTACCTGGGCGACTTCGAGCTGGCCGAGGACGCCCTCCAGGAAGCGTTTGCCACCGCGCTGAGTCGCTGGTCCGACAAGGGCATACCCGAACGTCCGGGCGCCTGGCTCACCACCGTGGCCCGCAACGTCGCCGTCGACTGGGTCCGGCACTCGGCCATGGCGGCGCGCAAATCGACCGAACTCAAACATCTCGAGGAACTGGAACGCCCCGATCCACGCCGTATCGATGACTTTCCCGACGACCGCCTGCGGCTCATCTTCACCTGTTGCCACCCTTCGCTATCCGAATCGGCGCAGGTAGCTCTGACCCTGCGCAGTCTGTGTGGACTCACCACCGCGGACATCGCCCGGCTCTTCCTGGTTCCCGAATCCACGGTGGCGCAGCGTCTGGTCCGCGCCAAACGCAAAATTCGCGTCGCCAAAATTCCCTACCAGGTGCCCGACCCCGACGCGCTTCCCGAGCGGCTGGCTACAGTGCTCGAGGTCGTGTATCTGCTGTTCACCGAGGGCTATGCCGCAACCTCTGGTCATCGCATGGTGCGCCGACCGCTCACCGACGAAGCCATTCGACTGGCTCGCCTGTTACACCAACTCATGCCTTCCAACCCCGAGATCATGGGTCTGCTGGCGCTCATGCTCCTGCACGATTCCCGCCGCGACGCGCGAGTGAACGCTCGAGGCGAGTTGATTGCTCTGGCCGAGCAGGATCGCACCATGTGGGATGACGCTGCCATCAGCGAGGGCACCGCGTTGCTCGATCGCGCGCTGGAAAGACGGCTGCCCGGTCCCTACCAGATCCAGGCCGCGATCGCCGCACTACACGCCCAGGCACGCCGTGCAGCACAAACCGACTGGAGCCAGATCGCCCAGCTCTACACCCGCCTGATGGAACTCCAGCCCTCGCCCGTGGCGGCCCTGAACCGCGCTGTGGCAATCGGTATGAGTAGCGGGCCCGAACGTGGACTGGAAGAACTCGATCTCCTGGCCGACGAGGGCGCCCTGCAGAACTACCACCGATTGCACGCAGCCCGCGGCGAGCTTTTGCGCCGGGCCGGTCGAGCGGCCGAGGCAGTGGGAGCACTGCGCAAAGCGGTCGAGCTGACGCACAACGAACTCGAAGTGCGCGCCCTGCAAAAACGCATCGCCGAAACCGACGTCTGAGCCCAAACCTCAGCAGTTCAGCCTGCAACGGTCCGGCCAGGCCCCGGAGGTGTCCAGGTATCAGGTGTTCGGACTGTCGGTCGTGGTGAGACGCGACGGTTTTCTTTCAAAAAAATTTCCCGGTGTCGATTTCGGGACCGGCTTGCTCGTCGCCCTGGTACGAGCCCCCCCGGGGGCTGCCAGCACCGGGTTTGGCGCTGGTGAGTCAGGCGAACCGTTAGACATCAACATACAGAGGAAACATGGCGATTATTGGCAAGCACAACGACGTTTTTACCGTCATGGTCGATTTTAAAACCACCCCCGAGGCGCAAGAAGAGGTTGTTGCGACCATGAAAAAATTGGCCGATCTCTTCCCGTCCCAGCCCGGCTTTATCTCGCAGCATTTTCACCGCAGCCACGACGGCAGCCGCGTGGTCTGTTACGTCCAGTGGCGCACAGAGCAAGACCACCTCAATTGCTACAACAACCCCGAGCTCGAGATGCAAGGCGTGGAACTGGCCAGGCTGGTCGAGTCGGGCAAAGCTGAGATGAGCGTTCATACCTATACCATCGTTCACTCGAACGATACTCCATTGCCCGGCCCTGGCAACGGCGCCGAGGCCACCAAGGAACTGGTGCTCAAATATTTTAACTCCTGGCAAAATCACGATTGGGAGACCATGCGCGCCTGTCTGGCCGATGAACTCGACTTCGAAGGCCCCCAGGGTCCGGCCACCATGTCGGCCGATCAATTCGCCGAGATGTGCTCGAAAGGCTCGCCGTGGCGCGACGTCGAACTCATCGATTCGCTCTTTCTCGATGGTCAGGCATCGCTGCTCTATCGAGCAATCGATACCAAAAATGACACGCCGGTAAGAGTCGGCGAATTCGTCACCGTGCGGGACGGCAAAGTGGCCAAAATGCGGGCTGCATTTTCTTTTGGTACGCCGACGCCGGTGTGAGATCAATCTCCCACCCGGCGCTCCAACACCAGCCCACGCCGCGCGGGCGAGGATAAACTCAAATTGCTTCTGGCAACCGGGGCCGGCATCGGCGAACCTATCGATCGTTTCCACTCTGTGAGAAAGCACATGCAGATCAATGGTATCGCCCATGTCCAGCTAACCGTCACCAACTTCAAAGTCTGCGTCGATTTCTACGAAAAGTTGCTCGAGTACTTCGAGATGAAGCGGCTGATCAAGACCGACTCCGTGCTGTACTATATCGGCGGGAGAACCGGAATTGCGATCAGCAAATGCGACGAGCAATTCCAAAACGAGCATTTCGAGCAGCGGCGCATTGGATTACATCATCTCTGCTTCCGCACTCGTCGTCGCGAAGATGTCGATGAGCTCTACCGCTTCCTTCAGAGCATCGACACCACCATCGTTCACCCACCCGAGGACGGCCCCTGGGCACCGGGATACTATTCGGTCCTCTTCGAGGACCCCGATGGAATCCGTCTCGAAGCAAATTACGTCCCGGGCAAGGGACATCTGGAGCCCACCGCAACCATTGGACCGGCTGGCCCGCTCGGGGGAAAAGCCGGTCTGTAGGTCGTCAATCGACCTTCACTACCTCTTTGTCGCGGATGGCGGTTTTGCCGGCAAAGAGAGGACTGTGGTCGTTTGCGCTCAGCTCTACAGCGATCTCGTGTTTGCCGGCGGCCAGGGGGCCGAGATAATGCCACTCTCCGTAGACACGGGTGAGCTTCTTTCCGTCCACGTATAAATGTGCATGCCCCTCACCATCGCGATGCCCGGTGCTCACGTGGTCGGGCGCGAAGCGGAAGTTTTTGGTGACGAGTTGCAGGTTCCAGCCCGACTTTGGGTCTCTGTGTACGACTAGGTCGATACTCGGCAGCGCATTTTCCGGCCCGTCGAGGGTTCGAGGCTGGTGAGCGCTGTGCACGTGCTTCCCGGCAGCCGCGGTCACCGTCTCGGTGTCGGCAATGGCGGCGTCACCATACCGCAGCTGAGTGTGGTCATTTCCGCTCAGTTCTACCGAAATCTTGCGCTCGCCCGGAGCCAGAGAACCAATGTGATACCAGTTTTCGTAGACCCGAGAGAGTTTCTTGCCATCCACAAAGACATGGGCATGCCCCTCGCCATCGCGGTATTCCGTACTCGCCTTGCCGGGTGCAAAGCGAAAATTCTTCGTGACCAGTTGCAGGTTCCAGCCCGACATCGGATCCCGATGAACAATCAGGTCGACACCCGGCATGGTCTCCGCCGGTCCGGCGAGGACGCGCGGCTCATGAACATGATTGTGCTCGGCCGGCATGGTCGGATCGCCGTGATGACTGTGCCCATAATGGTCCTGTCGGCACCCGCCGAGCATTGTACTCGCCAAAATTGCCGATGCACTCAGACCGACCGCGAATGCGTTTGCCAGTGCAAACTGCTTGTAAGTGCTCATGTGTATTACCAATTGTTGTGGTGAAATGCAGCAAACTCAGTGTCCGACAGCCAGCATCAAGGCAGCTAAAGGGCCACAGAAGGCGGCGTCAGGCGCGGATCATTGCATAGAAGTCACAGAATATCATAGCAGTCACCCAGGAAAAAGCGCCGGTGGCATACATATATACCTGTCCACTACTGCGAAGCACCGTGGCGCACCTTTGCTGTCGCGCACTGCGTCCTCGGTCGTCGCATTCGATAATCCCCAGCAATGCCAGACTCTTCTGGATATAGAATAGATAATATGGAAAGTTGTCGATTTTTTTATAATCGATTTATTATCCATCGGACCTCAAAGGTCGTTCATTACGCGCAGTGTTCGTTCATTACGCGCAGTGTTGATGATAGAGCTTCACGCTCGTAAAGTATCAATGTTACTGCCGACTCCGGGATACCGAACCGATAACTCGTATTCAACTCGAGCCCGCCTATGCGCTGGTTTTTGTGCGGGCGAGCGTATCGCGAGGCCGATCCACGCAGTATGGTCCGGGATATGCTGAAATGCTCCACTGTGATCAGAATTGCAGCAGCCTTTGGCGCCGTGGCGACTGGCAGCTGCGACAGCTCACATTGTCCTGCATACCAGCTAACGCCGCCAACAGGAGCAATGACGCTACGAGCCCTTCGAGGCTCAGGTCACCCGCGAGGTTGCTGCGCACGTAATCCATCACCCGGTGCACCCGCCGCGCATATGGATCCGATGACATGATTGGCAGCCTCTTTTGGGGAAACCGGAACATACCATTCCGGCTCGCCTGCGGTGCAACAATCCAGATCTACGCCGCGGCCCGCTGCTCCGAGCTGCCCACACAGCGATTGTCCACGCTGGCCAGAACCTGTTTGAGTGAGCGCAAGCTCAGCGGTTTGCTGACAAATCCGTCCATGCCTGCGGCGAGGCACTGGCGATAGTTCTCGTCCTGAACGTTGGCTGTAAAGGCGATGATCTGCGGGCGCGGGCGCTGGGATTGACGCGCTCGAATGGTACGAGTGGCGCTGATGCCGTCCATCTCGGGCATCTGACAGTCCATGAGAATGAGGTCGTAGTCGCCTGTCTCCCACTTCTCTACCGCCTCGCGCCCGTTTCTGGCAAAATCGACCTCGCAGTCCAGCTTTTTGAGCATCGAGCGTGCGACGCGGTGAATGAGCTCGCTGTCGTCGGCGACCAGGACGCGCGTGCGGTGGGCACTCGCTGTCATCGCCGTCGAGTGTGCGACCGGCGCAAGGCTGCTGCTCGGTGCCGATCCGCTCGACGTGAACATGCGATTGATCGCGTCGAGCAGGCGATCCGTCGACCTGGTGATGGTCTGCGTGTACTGGCGCTGCTCGGGGTCCAGATCGGTGGACATGAGCAGTTCGGTCATGCCCAATACACCGTTCATGGGGGTACGGAGCTCGTGATTGATGTTGGTGAGAGCGCCCGAATCCCAAAGGCTGACCCGGGGATCCCAGGCGACACAAACGATACCGGCGACTCGCCCACAGTCGTGGCGAATGACCGCACCGGATAACGAGACCGGGAGGCGATGCCCCTCTTTGCGCACGAAAAAGGACTTTTGTACCGTTCGCCCGGGAATGAGGTCGAAAACTCGACGCCAGGAATGATCTGGCTTCACCGGCGGGTTTGGGCCTCGACCAGCCGAGCAGGCCAAAATCACCGCAACCGGCTTGCCGATGAGTTCGTTGGCCTCATAGCCCAGCAACGAGCACATTGCCGAGTTGACGTTCAAGATCTGCCCGTTCGATGACAAGACGAGCAGGGCTTCCCGCATGGATTCGTAAATACTTTCAACGTATCGCCGGAGCTCAAATACCTGGGCCAGGCGATCGTCGACCAGCCGGAGCTGCTCGGCCGACTGCCCGATTGGCTGTTTTCCGCCCGGCGTGGTCTGTGCAGACGAGCGTTTGCGCACATCACAACGGCCAGTGCCGCCGCGCTCACCACCGTCGACCGCGCTCGAACGTGGCGGCGCATTGCGCAACAGGCGCTCGGCAGCGACCACCGCCGAAACCACAACCGCCAATGCGGTCACCATGACAACCATCGGATTGGAGGTGAGGACGTTGGCTAGCTCGTGAAAAGAAAGCGCCAGCGCCACGGGGACGACTAGATGAGGGCGCAACACGCGGTTCAATTGCGACATTTGGCTACTCCACGTCACTGATATTCCTTGAGTGGCCATGGGCTGGATCGGCTGATCAATACCGCGCTTGAGTTCAACTGGGGGTTTTTCGGAGTTCGGTGCAAAACCGTTCAGGTCCGAGGAGTTTTCCGACTCCGGGGCGTATTGTCCACGTACATCGACGGATCAGGTCACACACGGTTCCGCGTTGTTGCCGCGTTCGGTTTATGCTCGACGAGGGTCATAGCAGGAGCTACTGATGATCGAATGGAGTGAACAACACAAACAGATCCGGACCATGGTTCGCCGCTTCATCGCGGCTGAAATCGTTCCCCATCTGGAAGAACTCGAGCACGGTGATATGCCGCCTTACGACTTGCTTCGCAAGATGCTCAAGACCTTCGGAGTGGTCGATATGGCGAGGGCGCAATTTGCCCGCCGCATCGCCCGCGAAAAAGCCCGCGCCGAGAACACGCCAGAACCAGAAGAGCGGACAAAAAGCCCCGAGGAAGTGGGCAACGAGCTGGCTATGCGGATGTTGCCCATTATCGAGCTGTGCCGCTACAGCCCGGGAATGGTCACTGCGCTTGGAGTGAGTGTCGGCCTCACGGCCAGCGCGATCCTCGCGCGGGGTACCATCGCGCAGAAAGAGCGCTGGGCTCTGCCTCTGCTCACCATGGAAAAGATCGGCGCCTGGGCCATCACCGAGCCCGGTTCGGGCTCGGATGCGTTCGGAGCCATGAAGTCCACTGCAAAGCGCGATGGCAACGGCGGCTATCTTCTCAACGGGTCCAAGACGTTCATCACCAACGGTCCCCATGCTGACACCATCGTGTTCATGTGCAAGCTCGACGATGGCCGCCCACCCCAGGATCGGGCGGTTGTGAGCTTCGTGCTCGACAAGGGCATGCCCGGCCTCGCCCAGTCCAAAAGGCTGCGCAAGATGGGCCTGCACTCGTCGCCGACCGGTGAGCTGTCGGTCGCCGACCTCCGGGTCGGCAAGGAGCACCTCCTGGGCGAGCGCGAAGAGCAAAATAGCGGTAGAAAAGACGCGAAATCAACATTTACCAGCGAGCGGACCGGCGTCGCCGCCATGGCGCTCGGCATTGTCGAAGAATGTCTGAGGCTGAGTGTGGACTACGCCAGGACACGCGTTCAGTTTGGTCAGCCGATCGGTCAGTTTCAGCTCATCCAGCTCAAGCTGGCCAAGATGGAAGTGGCCCGCATGAACATTCAGAATCTGGTTTTTCGCCAGATTGAGATGGCCAGCCAGGGCAAATCGATGACCCTGGCCGAGGCCTCGGCCTGCAAGCTGTATTGCGCACAGGCCGCCGTGGAGACCTGTCTCGAGGCGGTTCAGCTTTTTGGTGGCAACGGTTATATGGCCGAATACCGGGTCGAGCAGCTGTGCCGGGACGCCAAGGTACTGCAGATCTACGGCGGTACCGATGAAATTCAAGTCACTCACATTGCGCGCGATCTGCTCGCCGAGTGAAGTGATGTTATCCGGGGCACGGGTGCCGAACTCGGCTCTTTGCTGTACAGCTCGCCAGTGGTTGCTGCCCCGTTGCACCGCCCATCCGAATCCCACAATGGCCGTGTCTGGGGCAAATCCCTGGTGGGAAAGGCAGTGCGTTTTATTTCACCATTCCCCGTAAAGAACGTTTCGCAACACCGAAGCCGAGACCGAGACCGAGTCCAAGACCAAAACTGCGGGCAAAGTCCTGGTCGGGCACTGTAGGATGCGCGGCGGCCCGGTCTATACTTCGGCGGTGGGTCTTTGGAAGCACATTACCCGACATATGGTGGCCAAGGTTTTCACGGCCATCGGAATCGGAATTGGAATCGCTCTTATCGTCCAGGCCTATGCCGACGCCGGGCGAGAAGCACAAACCCTGAAAAGCGAGACGCGCAAATGGGCCGAGAACATCGCCCAGCTCTTCATCAGTGCGGTCGAGCACTCGATGCGTGAAGGCGACGGGATCAAGGTCGAGGAGAGCATCGAGGACCTCAAAGGCACGATTCACGACGCGGCGCGAGTACGTATTTACGACCAGCGGGGCATCGAGGTTTTCGGCTCCGAGCTGCCGCCGCCGCCGCGTTGGGCGATCCCGGATCCGGTCGCAGCCATACTCGATGCTCCCGCCCGCCGGGTCACCGAGGACGGCCGGATTTTCCGGCCTGTACTCAACCAGAGTCGCTGCCACAAGTGCCACGATTCCGACAGCGTGTTGCGCGGAGTCATCGAGATCGACCTAGCCCGCGAAGAGTTTCAGGCAATGCGGGAAGAGGAGTTCTCTCGGATCATCACGGCCGGGTTCATCCACATCATGACCGCGCGGCGGGAGTATCTGCTCGACGACTACTTCGCCGAAATCGTGCGCTACGGGCCCAGCGTCGAGACTGTCGCCGTATTCAATGCCGATGCCGATCTGCGTTATGGGGCGGAGATCGCTGGACTCGATACCGGGCAGGTCAAAAAGCAGCTCCGCCGCGGATCCCAGGTGACCTATCTGCCCCGGGACGATCGGGTTTTGGCGCTGGTTCCACTGCCCATGCAAGATCGCTGCGTCGCGTGCCACAAGGACGATCGGATGGGCGATATTCGCGGGGTGCTGGCCATGTCGCTCAAGGGCACTGCAGCGGGAGAAGACCAGGCGGAACGGGAGCTCGAGAACATTCTCGAAACCTCGTTGCATTTTATCATGCTGTCCGAACTCGGGCGGCGCATCGCCGACTTTCTCGACGCGGTGGCCGCGGGAAAGGCGGTCCAGACCCTGGTGCTCTACGACGATCAGGGCCGCCAATACTGGACGACCCGGCACCCCGAGCCACCGGCCGACGTCGCCGCAGTACTGGCGAGCGGCCAGACCTCTCACCGCTATGTCGGCAGTGGCATGGACGAGAGTCTGCTGGCAATTGCGCCGCTCAGAAACTCGCCGGAATGCGTGCAGTGTCACGGCTCCAACTCGGCGCTGCGGGGGGTGATCTCGGTCCAGGTATCGACTGAAATCGCCGAGATGACCCGGGCCAGCAGCATTCGCCGCCGGATCTGGTTCACCGCGGCCAGTCTGCTCGGCATCCTGGCCATGCTCGGCGGGCTGCTGCACTTTCTGGTCGCCCGGCCGGTCAAACGCATCAGCGACGTCGCCCAAGAGGTCGGCAACGGCAATCTGAGTGTCACTGTAGAGCGCGCCGATCCCGACGGCGACGAGGTCGCCCGCCTGGGACAGCACATCAATGAGATGGTGCGCGGACTGCGCACCAAGATGCACCTGGAAAAATTCGTCTCCAGAGGAGCGGCGCAAGCCGCAGCCGGAGCTGGCCTGACCCCGCTCGACCGCACTGGCGAGCGCCGCGCGGTCACGGTCCTTTTCAGCGACATTCGCGGCTTCACGGCCTATTCGGAAAAAGTGGCCCCGGAAGTCGTGGTCGAGATGCTCAACCGGCTATTGCGAGCCCAGGCCGAGGTAGTCGTGGACTACGGCGGCGACATCGACAAATATGTCGGCGACGAGCTCATGGCGGTGTTTACCGGGGACAACGCCGAGACGCGGGCTGTGATGTGTGCGGTGCGCATGATCGACGCTGTCGGCGAGGTGCGCAAAGAGGGCGAGACATTGACAGTCGGTGTCGGGATCGCTGCTGGCGATGTGGTGTACGGCGCTGTCGGGCACGAAGAGCGCATGGACTTCACCGTGATCGGCGATGTGGTCAATACCGGGGCCAGGCTGTGTTCGGCCGCAGGCGGCGACGAAGTTCTCATCTCCATCCCGGTTCGCACCGCAGTGGGCGACGTTCCAGGGCTGCGTTTTGCGTCCGGTACGCCACTCGACCTCAAGGGCAAACAAGATCCCTTTCCGGTGTACAAGGTGGAGCGCTGAGATTCGCTCGAAACCAGCTCGATCGCGGCGGGCGCGAAGCCCGGCCCGCAACCGAGGCCGATCGCGGACGCCGGAGCTGGCCAGATCAGCCCGGCCATCGGCCTGGCTGGTCCACACGCTGGTCGATTTGTTGCACCATGCCGCCGGGTATCCGCTGGTACCGAGTCTGCCTATGTCCTCTTTCGGCTGCGCCGTCCTGGATTCCCTGCTCGCGCTGTGGTTCTTTGCCGGGACGCCGAGTGCGTTGCATCTGTTTTGGCGTGCGCGTCTTGACAGACGTGTAGGGACACCATGAGAAACTAGAGCCCATCTAAAGAGCTCCCATCACCAGGGCGGGGTCGATCATTGCTAGCGGCGTGTGTCGCGACCCTGGCTCCGTTCGGTTATCAAACGGGCTGTAATATTCATTGACCGCGCCGTGGTCACGGTGCGGCAATCGAGGAGAAACTCATGAAAATCGGCATTATCGGTGCAGGAAGTATCGGCGCGACCCTGGCCAAACTCTTTGCCAGGGCTGGTCACCACATCGCTATCAGCAATTCGCGTGGTCCAGAAACGCTGGCGGATCTCGTCGGCCAGCTCGGCTCCAATGTACGGGCGACGACCGTAGAAGATGCCGCTGCATTTGGTGAGGTGGTGGTTGAAGCCATTCCCTTTGGTCGTTACAAAACCTTACCGGTCGAGCCTCTGGCTGGCAAGATCGTCATCTCTGCGGCGAACTACTATCCCGATCGCGATGGAGACATTGACCTGGCAGGACTTGCTCAGACCCAGCTGGTGGCAAATCATCTCCCGCAAACCAGAGTGGTCAAGGCATTTAATACGATCTGGTTCAAGCATCTTGCCGATCAAGGTGATATTTCTAAACCCATTGAAGAAAGGCGGGTTATTTTTCTGGCCGGTGATGATAGCGAAGCCAAAAAACTGGTTTCGAGCCTTATCGAAGAAATCGGTTTTGGCGCCGTGGATACGGGAAATTTGGCCGGCAGCCAGATACAAGAGCCCGGCGCAAAGATTTACAACGCGGATATCACCGTAAGACAGGCAAGAGAGGCACTCGCATGAGTGTTTGAATAAAGAGTGCGAGTGCTGGGATAGCTGGTTATTGGTCGTTGGTCACGGCGGCAGCGGCGCTGGCTGGAATACCTGGTGAGTTGAAGAGAGGGCAAATTTTCGGCACCTGGTGGCAGTATTCGGCGAGTTGCCGAGATGCCTCGGCGCGCCTGGGTTGATTGCCGACCCGCTGGTAATGATCGCGCGCCTTGGTGGCCAGGGAGATGGCTCGTGCGCGGTCGGTTGTCGAGTTCCACAGCACTGTGGCCAGAACCTGCTGCACCCGAGCATGGATTGTCGGCACCTCCAGGGCCAGACAGTGCTCGAGCAACGACACGGCCTTGGCCTGCCTGCCCTGCGCGTTGGCGACTTCGGCCAGGCCCAGGAGCGCCTCGGCTCGGATTCGGTGACGAGGTCCGGTTGTTTTCTCGGCGATGGCGAGCGCCCGCATCAGGTGACGCTGGGCCACATCCAGTCTTTTGGTGGCGTGCATCGGGCTCGATTTCGAGGCCCTGGCTTCGACATCCACCAGGGCTCGGCCCCGGCCGATGAGGGCTGAGGCCACCTTGGGATGGGCGGGCCCGAAGATTGCTTCGCGCAGCGCCAGGGCTCGCGCGTACAAGGCCAGGGCCTTCTCGTACTGTCCCATTGCGATGGACACTCTGCCCAGGCTATTGAGCGATGTGGCAACATCGGGGTGGTCGGAGCCCAGGGCATTTTTCCGTATGGTCAGCGCTCGCTGGTATATGGCCCGGGCTTTCTCATACTTTCCCACAGCCATGAATACGTTGCCCAGGTTATTGAGGATGGCCGCCACGCGGGGATGGTCGGGGCCGAATTTGTGCTTTATCGCGGCCAGGGCTCGCTGATGCATGGAGCGGGCTTCCTTATACTTGCCCATGTGGCGCAGCACAGAGCCGATTCGGCTGAGCGATGTGGCACGAACGACCTCATCGTCGGCACGTTCCACGGCGACCACCACGGCGGTCTGCAGCGCCATGGCCTCTTCGTAGCGGGCTTGTCTCGACCCTATGAGCCAAAACAGCAGGCTCCACTGTCTGGCAATGAGCACGTCATCCCTGGCCCTGGCCGCAAATGGGATCGCCTCCCGCAAGAGGTTTTCGGCACGGCGATACTGGCTGTTACTTATCCGTAACGTCGCGAGCCAATACATGGCTCGGGCGTGAATGGGCGGATAATCGATATCCGCCAGCTCGGCGTGGAGCGACTTGCCGAGCAGTAATCCCTCCCGGTACTTACCACTCCGATGGAGTATTTCCATATGGTCCACGCGTTCTTGAAGCGCCGCAATGCGGGCGCGGAGTTGCGGGTCGTCCGGTGGTTGGATTGCCCCGGTCAGGGCGTCGACATCGGCGCAATCTTCGACCGCAGGCAGGGCCTGCGCGGTCTGCACTGCGGTGGCGGCCAATCTGCGGTCGGTGGCGGTGGCAAAGATATGAGTGAGCGTGCCGAGCTGACGGAGCCGGCGGTCCAGGCAGTTGTCACGCAGGGGCAGGATCGTCGGGCTCTGATCTGTGTGGACCTGGGCCGCCTCACAGGCCCGGGTTCGCGTGGACACCCATGAGGCCGCATACTCATCGAGTACGGCGGATACCCTGGCAAACGCGTCTGGCGCGTATGCCAGCCCGGTAGCTGAAAATGCAGCCCGGGCTCTTTCCCTGATATCCGTGTCCCACACTCCGGCAAGGGCGCGGTCGACCCCCTCGCATACATGTCCGACCAGGTCTTGATTCTGCGTCCCAGTAAACAAGTACATCCCGGCCACAACCATGGCACAGCCCAGCAGTGAGGCAAACCGCACTCGCTTGCCTCCAGATTGCCCTGAATCGCGCTCCAGGGCCGCGATCAGCTGATCCATGGATGGATAACGATCTGCCGGTGAGGGCGCCAATCCGCGCGCGATCACCGGGTGCAGCCAGGCCGGCACCCCGCTGTCGGGCGGCGGGGGCTCGATCTCGCCGCGCATTTTGCACTGTTGCAGTGCGATGACGTCGCTACTGTCCACCTCGAAGGGAAATGTCCCGTAAAGCCCGATGTAGAGCGAGACGCAAAAGCTGTATTGGTCGGTGGCGGGCCCCAGTCCGGCTCCCAAACACTGCTCGGGCGCCATGAACGGCGGCGTTCCCATCACCACACCGGGCTGGGTTATACGTTCGTCCAGACTGCAATCGCAGTCCTCGCACTCCGACAATTCGGCCGAGCGAATCGCTGGCCGCCCGGCCGCTCCATTCGGTAACAACTCCACTTCTTCGCGTCTCTTGCCGGGACATCCGGCCACCCGGCCGCGTGGGAGAGCAGTGTGCAGCTCCCCTCTGGTCGGGACACCCCCGGTCAGACGACTCCCCGCCCCGGTGTGACGAACCCGGCACGGCGGGCGGCCATCGACGACCTTAGCCGAGCTCGTGTGCATAGTTGCCAGGCCGAAATCGGCCACCCGCACCCGACCGTCCTGGCCGATGAGAATATTGGCCGGCTTGATATCGCGGTGGATCAAACCGTACTTGTGAGCCGCCGCAATTCCTCGAGCCGCCTGCAAGGACACTCGCAGCACCTCGGGCCAGCTGGGTCGCGGCTGGCGCTTCAGCCACTCGCTCAACGGCTGGCCCTCGATCAGCTCCATGGCCATGAACACCTGGTTGTTGTGCATTCCGGTGTGATAGACCTGCACGATATTGGGGTGCGAAAGCTTGGCAAGCGCCCTTGCTTCTCGCTCGAGTCGCTTGCGGCTGGAGGGAGACGCGCTCGGGGGCAGGAGTTTGAGGGCGACACAGCGGTCGAGTCTGGGATCATAGGCCGCGTATACCGTGCCCGAGCCACCACGACCGAGCTGGCGCAAGATCCGGTAGCACCCGATTTCACCCACTGCGTCCAATGATGGCGGTTTGCTTGCATCTATCGACTCCGCCAGGCGTTGCCAATCGACCTCACTGCGGCACATGTAGACGGTGGGGTAGCTCATCTAATTACAGTGTAGCCGACATCGTTCAAATCGGCTGCAAACACCCTGCCCTGCCCGGCGGATCTGCAGAACCTTGGTTTGCAGGTCCATGGACCCGATCGCAGAGACGCGCCGACAAAGATGCCGGACCGATTTCCCGCAGTTTGGAGTTGCCGGACCTCGGAGACCCGATCGCTGGCCGTCTGGTTCCAAAAAACTCACGAAAGCCAGTATCAATTGTAAGAAATTTTACCAAAACCACACAATGGATACAATTCGACCAGCTGGTCACATCCTGCGGATTTGAAAGGTTCCGGGCGAAGGTTCAGCAGGCGAGATTTCGGCAAACGCGGTCATGTGGAATTGTGTATCGGCACACGCCCCGCAATGAAGCTGTGGCTGTAGACTGCGCGATATCGCGGATCACCCGGGCTCCGCGCACTGCTTGCGTGCTCGAACATGCGTTACGACAGCACTTTCGGCCGCTCGGAGTCACATTCCGATTCGGATATCAGATACTGTATTTGAGATTGGTGGCGGTTTGGCGTCGCGGAAATCACCTTTTCGCAGCGAAGCAGCGGTGGCCTCGATCGACGTCATGGCGACAGATTATCCGCAGATCTGTACCGATGCTGGCACGGTATTGTCGGCAGAGAAGCTGCAGAGCGCTATCGACGGCAGTGCGACGAGATTGCACGTGAAAGAGTGATATGAGACCGCAGAGTTATTGACCGGCCGTGACCGACGGAACGATGTCGACCAGGCGTCGATCGTCATGTACATCGTCGAGCGAGATCACCAGGTACGATGGTAGTCCGAGCTGTGTCCACAGGTCGTATGGATCGCGTTTGCACCACGTGCCGGCGAGAAGAGAAATGACCGTTCCGTGGGCGACGATTACCACCGGTCCGGGGTGTTGCCAGCCCGTGATAGTTTGCTCGACGGCTGCGCTGAATCGCTGTCGAGCTGCACTGGCTGTCTCTTCCCCGAAAATCAGTTGGTCTGGCTTGTGAAACAGCTCCCGGACGTGCCGGTGGAATTCGGCATGGCTGTCGAAGAGAGGGACCGTGGTTCGGCAATGTTCGTGCAAACCCTGCCTCGATTCGCAGCCGATGCCAAGCTCCCCTGCCAGGAGTCTTGCCGTCTCGATCGCCTTGGCTTCGGCACTGCTGACCAGGTGTGCGGGGGCGTATGCGGCAATGCGCCGGGCCAGCGGCCGACACGCCTTGCGCCCCTGGTCGGACAGAGTCCACCGGCAAGCCGATGTCGACCGATCCCGGGTCGGTGCGGCGTGTTTGATGAGAAGTAGGATCATGGCGTGGCCCGGTTACTCATGCCAGTTACAGTTCCGGTACGGGCGATTGTCGCTCGGTGACATACTGGCGAATCCACTGAAGGCGGTCGTCGAGGCCCCGAGACGTCATCCGGGCCGCTGCTTCGTTGCTGCCAGCGGTACCGATTCGTCACAACCATCGTGGCGAAATTCGCGGCCGCGGATCTTGCCGGGTTTCATTGCCGCTGGATTTGTCGATTCCAGGATTGCAGACGCCCGGTTATCCGTGGTGTACCGCTTCGACGTTGTTGCCGTCCGGGTCGAGCAGAAATGCACCGTAGTAGCCGGGGTGATAGATGGGACGTTCACCGGGGTTGCCGTTATCGCTTCCGCCGGCGTTTAATCCCGCATTGTAGAACGCATCCACTGCTGCTCGGTCCCTGGCGACAAACGCGACATGGCGTGGCGATGCTGCCTCTTTTACCTCGCATATCCAGAAGGTCGGCTGCTGCCCGATACCGTACGCACAGAGTCTCCGCGTGGGAACTCCTGATCCCACTCCGTTACCATATCGACGTTGCGCTCATAGCCGAGCACACCCAGCGCCGCGTCGTAGAATTTTTGGGTTGCCAAAAAATCGGTCGAGTATGTGCTCAAATGGTCGATCATGGACGTTTCTACCGCATCGCCATCGCTGCGTCCAGCAGCTATACTGCGCGTATAGTTGGACTCGCACACACTCGTGTAGTGCGTCCTGTACGGTTTGCTGCGCCTGTATCTGCCGCGTGGCCCATTGTGGAGGACGAGTACCTTCGCCGCTTCCCCCTAACCAGCGGTCCGAGCGCTTGCTTGTTTTCGCAACAGGTCGCCGAGAAAGCGGCGCGGAGGTTTGAGACGTTTCCAAAGGAATGTGTGGTAGGCCGCTCGGCGGCGTCGAAGAAAGTCGGGGCCGGAGCCGGGTGGCAGGAGCGGGGTGAGAAAAGAGTCTGGGATGACATCGACCGCTTCTTGCAGCGTCTCCCGGGACAGTTTTTCCGCAAGGCGGACATCCTGCCTTTCGAGACAGCTCGCTCGTTCGAGGAGGAGGTGGGAGAATCGAAAGGGTTGTCGCGGCGACTGCTCCGAAACCGTGGCCCAATTGTACTGAAAGGGCAAGGCGGCGCCATGGTCAATGAGCCAAACCTCGCGGTCTCGGATCAGAATGTTTGGGTTGTGCGCAGTGCGATCTACGTTCTGGACCAGAGCGTCCAGCCACACGATCTGCGACGCGAGATCTTCGTCGATGGTTTTGACCTGGTCGGGGCCAAGAGGCTTTGCCCCGTCCAAAAACTCGAAACCGAGATTGACACCCCGACTCGCGACCAGAAGATCGGCGAGCTCTGCGTTTGGGTCGCGGCAGATCAAACTGTGGTCCAGGGATACAAGAGTTCGCATCGGCACTCGAAGTCCAATTCGCTCGGCCAGCTCTGCAACCAACACTTCTGCAATCAGCTGCGCGGTCCCCTGGGCGGCGCCGCGAAGCTTGGTAAAGAGCCTGCCCGCTGCGGTTCGCACGACAATCGGCAAAGAACTCCCAGTCCACACCGGCCACTCCACCTCCAACCCCCGCACAGTCTGCACTACGAGTCCTTGGGCCGGGGCGGCCGGTTGTAACCCTTTTCGCCGTAGGGAGTGAGCTTTTCGAGCCACAACTCTTCGAGGGTGTGCAGATCGTCGACAGGGTCATAGCCCGTGTCGTCCTCTGGTCGCTCCAAGGTGTCGAGCACCTCGAAGTCGAACGCGTCTGGGCCAAAGGTTCGCCAGTCGTCCTGTAGCCGTCGGTTTCGATGCCCGGCCATGCTCAATTCTGCTCGGTGTCGATTCAGAATCGCCGTCAAATCGGCGCTCGAGCCAACCAAGGATTTTCCGTTCTTCTTGCAGTGGACTCGATAAACCCCCATGGGTCGGCGCATCTCTTTAAAATCGCGCTTCTTGGCCTTCTTGAACGCCTTGCTCTTGTCGTCCGCCATGGTAGAACTCGGACCCAGGCTACCACTGTCCGGTTTCGGTTTCACGAACGAATTCTGCCGACGCTACTCGGCCTTGACAGGGGGCTCCAGGGTATTGACCTGGTGAAAGGCATCAGCCTGCTCGCGGCGACCACGATCGAAATGGGGCAGGCTTCGGCCTTCGGTTTGCGAATTGGCGATTCGCGTCAAGCAGCTCGGGGCCCAGCAACGACGACCGTATACCCTCAGGTCCACGCAACCAGACCTCGAGCTGCTGGGCATTCGGGTTGAACAGGGGGCCGTCGAGGATCGCTGCGCCTGCCGCCTCGATACGCTGGAGCAAAGTATCGAGGTCGTTTATCTTGAACCACAGAAGCACGCTGTTGCCTCGCGACGGGTTGGCCTGATCGCCGAGGTGTGGGTGGGTTGTCTACGTCCCAGTGATGGAGTTGGGGCGACCATATCGCCACCGGCCATCAGCATCTCGTACTCGCTTCCCCCATGCCCCGAGCTCAGTCCGAGGACGTTCTGGAACCACTGAGACGCGCTCTGCACATTGGCAAGTGGTGTTCGGTTTTGCTCGGTCAATTTTGCTGTGCGCTGGGGGGCGCTGACACGTCCTGGCGCTAGCGAATGGTTCGTCCAAATCACACCGAATTTTGCTGGGAATTTGCTGTACCGCTGTGGCAAATGCCGGTGTCAAGAAAAAATCCTCTGATTTCGATGGCTTGTATTGGAGGTGAGGGGTCTCGACCCCCTGGCCTCTAGAGTGCGATGTCGAGAGCGAAGGCGGCGGTGGATCGTCGTCCGGCGTCTCTGCACAGACCGAAGATCAAACATGGGTTTCTGGATCCGGATCAAAATCGACCCCACCCGACCCATTGACACCGCGCCCAAGGCGCGATATTTACTCTGGAAATCGCTTCGGGGCTGTAGCTCAGTTGGGAGAGCGCTAGAATCGCACTCTAGAGGTCAGGGGTTCGAGCCCCCTCAGCTCCACCGCAAGCCGGCGAAATCCGCCGGCTTTTTCTTTAGGACTGGGGCTGTGCCACGGATTTGCCACGGCGGTACAGCAAATTCCCAGCAATATTCGGCGCCCTTTGGATGGATCAATCGCTCGTAATGGGCGGTCTCAGCACCCTCGGCGCACAGCAATTGACCAGCGGGCCGAGTGCCATGGTCTGCTCGCCAGGCTCCGAGAGCGAGAAGTGTCGGCGTGATGTGCTCACGCGCTGGCCACAGACGTTGGCTCATTACGACACGACTCCTCCAGGTGTGCTACGTTATGGAAGCAATGGAAGCCATCTCACCTCAACTCGACTACGAAGGCCGCGAGTTGCCCGAACGGCACGAGATTGTTGATGGCATGCTAGTCAAGAAGGCGAGTCCCGCTGGCGGACACTCCCGACTTCAGCGGACCTTGGTCGTGAAGCTGGATCCCTTCGACGGGCCTCCTGGCAAATCTCGGCCCGGCGGCTGGTGGTTTGGCACCGAGATCGATGTCCAGCTGGCCTCGGGACAACGTTATGTACCCGACATGGCCGGTTGGCGCCTCGACAGCTTCGAGGCTAGCGATCTACAAGTGTTCAGTGGAATCCCGATTCACCACCGACCCGATTGGGTGTGCGAGATTCTCTCGCCTTCGACAGCCTCACGCGACCTCGGCACCAAAAAGCGCAACTATCACTTGTCGGGCGTCGGGCACTACTGGGTCTTGCATCCAGAGAAACGTGCGCTGACGGTTCTGCGTCGTACCGACGACGACTACCAAGAGATCCTCAAGGCCGGGGTCGGCGATACGGTTCACGCCGAGCCCTTCGCCGAGGTCAAACTCGACATGCGTGAACTCTTCGCGCTGCTCCCGTAGGCCAGACGGCTCGAGACTCACAGGTTTGGGCTCATGGCTTCCACGCAAAGCCGAGATGGAGCCCAGCTTCCAGTGAGATATTCTCGCCTCCTAGGTATCCCAACGACAGCCCAATGACAAGACTGTCGCTGAGCCATGCGTCCACACCGCCAACCACGGCGAAGAGATCGTCGACGCGAATTCCTGAATTTGAGTCGTCTTCGGAGTCGTAGTCTGAAATCCGGCCTCCGATCCCCACTTGGACGTACGGCACATATGTCTCGCCAAACTGGATGCCGTCACCCACGAAGGCTCGCACTATCGTGGCCTCAATGGTTGTACCCCCCTCGAATTCCGCTTCACCGGTAGATAGCACCGCGAGAGTACCCACCACACTAAAGTTATCTGAGAAACCATAAACCGCTCGCGCCCCTATGCCCGTTATCGACGTGAAGTCCGTATGAGTGGGTTCCACACGAGTCTCTAATTGCACTGCGCCATATATCGCTCCGACCTGCACCGCAAGTCGTCCCTGGTTTGGAGGCCGCTTCTCGGCCCACTTGAAGGCCGCGGAGACCACGCTGGGATTGCTGAGCAACTGCAAGACAAACCCCCTGCACAGACGAGCCGGATGGCTGGCCACAATCGCTCCGCGAAGCGTCTCACCGGGCTCCAGCGCTTTAGGCAGTCTACCTGTCTTCGTTGCTAACAGCCAGGCCAGCAGGTAATCCTGATTCGTTACCCCGTCACCCATGGCGAGCCCGGTTGTCGGGTAAGCATGGTCGCCAACATTGGTGATCTCGAACGCAAACCCGGCGGTGACTTTGCCAATGCTCCAGTAGCCGGTTTGAAGTTCCAGTTGGTGCGCGTTACTTTCAAACCTGGCGGCCACAGGTGGATGAACATCGACCTCGTCGAGCTTGACATGGAGAAGCGCTAGCTCGGGGCTGCCAAACTGCTCGGGACACACGTCACTATTGGGGAGCTCCTCGGCTTCGACACCCGGCGGCAAGACGATCACTATCCGAGTAATGCACTGGTCGCCGATTTCCTGAAGCGGGGCCAGGTCGAACGTGAGCTTCGCAGATGCGGTCTCAAAGTTTATATTCGTCCGCGGTGCGCCTGGTTTCGGCTGAAGATCGAAGCGCTTCCACTGGTTATCGATGGTCAAGACATAGGCAGATTTGTTGCCCATGGCCAAATGCACAACGCGCTCCGGAAAGAACAAGGTCGTGCGGTAGCCAGTATGCATGGCCAGCCGGTGAAGGCTGCTTTTGAGTTCTATGAACTCGATGCCACGCGCCAGCGCTGTCTCGGAGGCAAGAGACACCGCTAAAATACTGCCCATAAGAACTGCGACGCTAACCAAAATGGACCCACCTCTGCTCGGCAAAACGGAGCCACCTGCGCAGACCGATAATGTCGGTCTGCCAGGCAAAATAGACCCACTCAGTTAGAGGCGACGAGACCAGCCTTGTTCGTTTGTTCAGTAT
>JAKSDA010000181.1 GCA_022360315.1 Pseudomonadota bacterium | reverse complement strand
TTCCCGAATCTGCGTGCGTCCCGGCCGAGAGCGGCGATTAGCCGATTTCGGGCACATGGGGCGCCCGGCGGGAGTCCGCCGGAGGGCTTTGCCCAATAATGGTAGCGGCGTTCGGGATTTTTCCCGAACGCTGCTAGAGCGGCCAACCACCATGCAATGATGACCACTACGAAGTCGTTCCATCGCTCCGCAGGAAACGGAAACCCGTCGAAGTCGAAGTACAGGTCGCCCGTAATCGACCGGCTCGCATTGTCACTCTGCTCCAGGGTTGATTCGTCGAACACGACACGCATCACTCATTCACAACGATAACCCAGGATCTCGCGAAGAAATGGCCGCCCGGATAGCCTTTCCAATACTCCTGGCTACTACCCCGGATCTTGGCCCAGGAGACGCTCCTGAACGTCCTGGGCCAAGTTCATGACCGGGTCGATCGGGCCGGCTTCTATACTGCTTGTTGTCAGCTCTCTCGCAGCCGTGTTTTACCTTCGTCGCCCCCACGACACCGAGCTCAGATCTCTCGCCCACGAGCGCAGATGGGAACCCTTCACCTATCCAAACATCGGCGCCACCCACGACCTGCAGTTCGAAACGCCTCCGGGTTACGTGGTGGACCGTTATGGCGTCACCCTCGGATACGGCCGCGACTGTTTTGAACGCGCGCGCCGCGCGGTACAGCGGTTCGATATGTATCCACCGCAATGGACCAGCGTTCACTTCCCATACGGAATCTCGATCATCGATACCGGGCTGTTATTCGTTGCCGTGGTCCGACATTTTGGCTTCTACTCGGCGCTGCCCTGCCGGATTGTGTACAAGCTCGACGACTCCATTTGCGACCCCGTGGCGGTGCACAACGACCCCACAACGGGGGTAGAAAACGGCGACCGCGGCGTCGCCCAGGTGTATCGATTCGGCTTTGCCCTGGGCACCCTGCCCGGTCACGCCGAGAGCGGGGAGGAGCGTTTTTGGGTGTCGTGGGACCCGCACAGCGATACCGTGCGCTACGACGTGGTGGCGTTTTCGCGGCCACATGCTGTCCTGGCGCGGCTCGGCTACCCGCTGACCCGGATGCTGCAACAGCGATTCGCCCGCGACTCGCTGGCCAACATGGTGCGCGTGGTCGGCTGATCGAGGCCGCGGCCATACCCGCGTCGATGTCGGCGAAGTAGGCGTATTCGAACACTGCCCGCTGCGGTGCGTTGAATCCGGTCGCGTCGAACTGGTAGGCTCCTTTGCCATGGCCCGTGTGATCCGGCTGCCCAATCACGGTCGGCTGATCGTATGCACCGACTTACAGGGATGTCTGCGTGATTTTCGCGCAATTACCGAGATCTTCCTGCGCGTCAATGCCCAGTGCCGGGGTCTGGCCCATCTCTTGTTTACCGGTGATCTGGTCCATGGCCCGCACCTTTACGAGCACGAGTGGCCCGAGTTTTTGGGCGAGTATTACCGCGATCAGAGCGGCGAGGTGATCGACGAATTTGTCGCCCTGTCGGGCAAGCATCCCGGGCAGATTCACGCCTTGCTCGGCAACCACGAGCACGGACACATAGGTGGCCCGCACACGGCCAAGTTTGCCCTCGACGAAGTGCTCTTGCTCGAGGCCCGGCTCGGCCCGGCCAAGACCGAGTGGTTCCGGGAGGTATTGTACGGATTTGCCCTGGCCGCAGTGGCGCCATGCGGAGCCGTCTTCACCCACGGCGCCCCGGCAGCCGAGATCGACTCGATCGAGCAGGTCGAGAGCGCCGACCTGCAGACCATGGAGATCGAGAGCGTGCTCGATATTCTCGACCTGCCGGTCATCGGTCCTATCTTGTGGGCCCGCTCTGCCTCACCCGAAGCGGCACAGCGCTTTGTGCGGGCGATGGGTGGCACCATCTCCATCTACGGGCACGATGTCATTCCCGAGGGCTTCGAGCGCATCGGTGACGAGCAAATCGTCGTATCGACCAGTTTCGGCGTGTTCGATACCAACAAGGTCTACCTCGACCTCGACCTCGAGAGGCGCTACCAGAGCGTGTACGATCTCGAGGTCGGCCGTGAGATCCTTCCGCTCTATCCCGACAAAGCCCTGAAATCACTGGGTGGGCGAGCAGATTGACGGTAGCGGGGACCGATGCTATACCCCTCCGTTCCCATAAGAATCGACGTCGATGATCTGGCGTCGACGAGCTTTCAATCATCCGGCAAACACTGCAAAACCGAGATTCTCGTGAGGTTTTCGCCATGAAGGCCACAGCCAATCATCCTCATTACCGCCCGACCAAGGTCTCCTGCGCGTGCGGCGCCGAGTACGAAACATTTTCCACGCGTGGCGACTTCAACGTGGACATCTGCTCCAACTGCCACCCATTTTTCACCGGCAAGCAAAAGCTGGTCGACACTGCGGGGCGCATCGATCGCTTCAACCGCAAGTACGGCCGGACGCCCAAAACCAGCTAGCAGCGTTCGGGAAACCTCGTTTTCCCGGCGCTGCGCGCGACCTGACCGAGAGCGGCGCCCGAATCCCCAACCTGCACGAGGGGTTCCATGTTCGACGACCAGGCATTCATCGATAAGATGGCGACTCTCGAGCGCCGTTATGAAGAAGTGGCCAACTTGCTCGGCCAGCCCGAGATCATTGCCAGGCGGGCCGAGTTCGTGAAGCTGTCCAAGGAGCATTCGGACCTGGAGGAGCTCGTCGGGGCGTGGCGCGACTACTGCAAATTGCGCCAGGAACTCGACGACGCGCGCGAGATGATCGAGTCCGAGAGTGATCCCGAAATGCGCGAATTGGCCAGAGCCGAACTCAAGACCCTCGAAGAGCGGCGCAGCGCGCAGGGACAGCAGATCAAGATCCTGCTCTTGCCCAAGGACCCCAACGACTCCAAGAACATCCTGCTCGAGCTTCGCGCCGGTACGGGTGGCAATGAAGCCGCGCTTTTCGCCGGCGACCTGTTTCGCATGTACATGCGCCATGCCGAACGCAAGGGCTGGAAGACAGAGCTCATGAACATGTCCGAGGGCACGGCTGGCGGGGTCAAGGAGGCGATCGTTCTGATCAGCGGCAAGGACGTGTACTCGCAGCTCAAGTACGAATCCGGCGTGCACCGAGTGCAGCGGGTGCCGGTGACCGAGTCGCAAGGCCGGGTCCACACCTCTGCCGCGACCGTGGCGGTCATGCCCGAAGCCGGCGAGGTCGATCTCAAGATCGACGAAAAAGAGCTTCGCATCGACGTATATCGGTCGAGTGGTCCGGGCGGACAATCGGTCAACACCACCGATTCGGCGGTCCGTATCACCCATGTCCCGACCGGCCTGGTGGTCACCTGTCAGGACGAAAAATCGCAGCACAAGAACAAGGCCAAGGCCATGCGCATCTTGCGTTCGCGGTTGCTCGACCTGGAGATTGCCAAAAAAGAGGCCGAGGAACGCGATCAGCGGCGAGCCATGGTCAAGAGCGGCGACCGCTCGGAGAAGATCCGGACCTACAATTTTCCCCAGGACCGGGTTACCGACCACCGCATCAATCTCACCAAACACAACTTGCCCGGCATCCTGGACGGCGATCTGCAGGAGTTCGTCGAAGCTCTGCGCGCTCACTACCAGGCGGAAGCCCTCAAAGCACAGGCCGCCTCGTGACGGTCGTGACGTAGTAACTCTCGCCGGCCGAATTTGTGCCGGGCTGGCCGGCAATTTGGTCATCAATGGACAAGCCGTGGTGATATATGACCAAAACGCGGTTACATAGTGACAAATTGTTTGCGCCAATGGCTAGAACGGCCCTGTTGACGCTAATTTAGTTACATGGTGACAAAATCGTGTCATCACATGACCACTCGCCAACAAATTTTCGGCGCAACCCCGCTTACGCGGGGCACCCTTTTTTCCGGACAATGGGTCAACGATTTAATGGATCAAGGCTGGCGCGAGCACGACGCACAACCCGCAGGCCGCTGACCCCGAACCGGTCCCCGGGCCCGAACCAGTCCCGGTTCGCACAGCGCATGAACCCGGCCCTGACGAAGAACGAGCCCCCACGCAGCACACGTGCTTTCCCCTCATTGTTACCGAACTTCACAAGTGGCGCGTTGTCGTCTGTGGGGCCATGAGGATCGATCTGCGCGCCATCAGGGTACGACGCATACCAGTCCCATATCCATTCCCAAACATTGCCATGCATGCTGTACAGTCCCCATGCATTTGGCTTCAAGCTCTTTACCGCCACGGCCCCTGCGTCCCACCTTTGATCATACCAAGCGTACTCGCTCAGTGCAGACGCATCCACACCCCGGCCATATGCTGTCTGGCTCCCTGCTCGACACGCGTATTCCCACTCCGCCTCGGTCGGCAACCGATACCCTGTACACGACTCCCGCAGCGTCACTGATTTCTCCTTGACTTCATAACATTCTGGTAGCCCTTCTCGCTGCGATAGCTTGTTCACAAACTCGATCGCGTCATACCAGCTTATATTCTGCACTGGGTGCTCATCGCTGTTCCCGCTCTTCTTGAACTTGTAGCTCGGGTTGCTGCCCATCACCACTTCCCACTGCGTTTGCGTCACCGCTGCCTCGGCGATCTCGAACCCCAATACGGTCACTTCGTGCTCGGTCTCGTTTTTATAACGATCTTCCTCGTTCTCTGGGCTGCCCATCGTGAACCTGCCCCCGGTCAAGCCCACAAACCGCATCGGCGCTATGTCTTCTAGCGCTGTGTGTACGATGCCCAGCGATTGATTTTGCCTGACTTCAGGCTGTGCGGCGGGCCTGCGCGGCCGGGAAGGCGGCTGAGCAGTCGTTCCAGTCTCCTTTTCCGACCGGCCCTGACCAACTGGCTCGGCTGACTCGACCGCGTCGAACAGCACCCCATCCTTGGCGCGCATGTACAGAACCGGTGTGCCCCACTCGATATCGCTGGGCAGTGCGTAGATTGCTGTGCGCGCATCGGCTACTGCTGCGTCTACTGGCAAGCCGTCCACTAGGGCCGAGTACAGCTCATCGGCAAATGCCAGCGCCGCTGTATCGGTGATCTCGAATTGCATCGCGATCACCGCCGGCACACCCTGCTTGATCAGCGAGGTGGCCACCCCAGCATATGGGTCGGCCTGCGAGATACGCGCCCCCTCGCACGCATTGAGCACAGCCAGCCGCAACGTA
>JAKSDA010000054.1 GCA_022360315.1 Pseudomonadota bacterium | reverse complement strand
GTAGAGGATCACGCTTGTGCCACTATGTCGATCGCCGCCGGCTCTTAATCCATAACCATTTGAATTCGCTGACGTTTTAACCTGATCGGTGCTCTAGGGACTGGCACGGCATCTAGCATCCGCGCAGATGACCCCTATATCAGCAGAGCTCAAGCGATTGTCAAGCAACATGATTCTAGGTGGTGGTTGCTTCCAATGCCAAACGCAAAAAACCCGACCTGGCTTAACGGAGTGCCATTGAACTCACCACAACCCATGCTTGTCGGGCAAGTGATACGCATTGGCCTCACAGGCTGGCTGATCTTGGGTTTCCCTGGCGTGAATCCGCTGACCGTGGCAGCCACTTCAAAGGACGACTTTTTCGCGTTGGCAGTCGCTGCCTATTGTTCCGTGAAGTCAGCGGCAGAGATGCTCAACGTACCTCGGAGCACGCTAGCACGTGCTGTCGAGTCAACAGAGTTTGGCAGTTATATCCTTGAGCAGTTTGCTGAATATGGCGTACTGAACCGAATACGGCGACTAGTGCAGAGGATTCGTCGAAAAACAGGCCGTACCGCTAATTGTGGCAAAACCTCTGCGCCACAAGGCGATTATGGATTCACAATTTCGTTCCCAGACATTCATACGATGCCTACGCTTATTTTGCCTCGTAAGCGCTAGATTAGTGCATTGCAACAGCATATGCTCCTAAAATAGGCTAACGTGTGGGCAAACGCGCACGCCGTACGACAGAGAATGTAACGAAGCGGATCATTCGACTCGTTGGAGTGGGTATAACGAGCTGCGAGCCTAATACAACGTGTTCGAAAGGATAGCGTGTTCACCGTGCAGAAACAACGGCAAAGTAAGTATAAGCCAAAGTTAAGGCAACGCCAGGGTGGGACATCAAAAAACAGCCGGGCAGAAGAATTGGCAAAAGTGCGAGTCGCGATCAGCCAGGTCAGTCGTAGGACACGTGAAGCCAATAATCTAACCCAAGTTGACATAGCTGATCGGATCGGCGTGTCCGAAGAATTCTACGCTCGCATTGAGCGCGGCATGTGTTGGCCGAGTATTCGAACTTTCGCTCGACTGGTTATTGCATTGGGCGTGCAAGCCGATGTGCTGTTGGGCCTCAAGCCGGCTGATCAATCCGTCTCTACACCGCTTCAAGATATAGAAGACGAACGGTCCGAGATCCGTCGGGTCAGCCGACTCCTACGCCGAGCACAACCGCGAACACTTCGATTAGTAACAAGAGTATTGGATGCAATCGACGGCCGTTGGTGAGTCAAGTTATAACTGATTGAACTGACCGCGGTCACCCGTAGTTTGATCGATGATTATAGTTGACTCGGAATACCTAGCTACATGAAACATATCAGGAGAAGATAAATCTCATACACTATACGAAAAACAACCAGAGTCCTCTAACATATCAGTTTCGGCAACATTTTCTTATTGCACCCCACAATCAAGGGCATGCAATGAACGCCTTAAAAGTAGTGTCGAAAACAAACGCGACAGAGCAGCATGGACGCCAGTCTTTTGTGAACGCTCTCATGGAAGAAATAGCGAAGTTAGACAATCATCGAATTCACCTCTTGATCATGAATTCACCTCTTGATCATGATTGCGCGCGAGATTAGGCGCAATCATGATTAAGCCTATTTCGTGCTCGCCTATGCGATGTTGACATTTCGCCCCGCCAGGTGTGCTCCTGCTAATCCATGCCTGCCGAGACGTTCTGTATACTTCTGCATGGATGCAGTGGAAGCGCGGCATAGTGCACTCCAAAGCAACGCACCGCAAACTGCTCGTATGTCCGAAAGGCGGATGTTAACTCTACTCGGTGATTATGCACTGTTATCATAAGGATGCCAATCATCTGTGAGAGTCGAATGTCCGGGGCACCACATCGGCTCACAGCTACCCCCAAGGAATTCCAAGCGAATGCGGAACCTATCTGTGAATTCACCCCAGTCGCAGCGCGCTTCCCTCCAGGACGAATTGCCCTGATTGTCCCGCTTCAATGGGTTGCAAAAAGCAATCGAGAACGGACGGAGCTCTCCGGCATCGCTACTGCGTTCAGGCCGGCGTTTGTTGTGGTGCTGTTTCGACCGGTAAGCAACCAACCGGAGGTGCTCCGACTCATTCTCGCCCGTCCCCCGAGCCTTGGCAGGACGACGTGGCACGTAGTTCGCCTGACGAAACAGCACCTTTTGCACGGCATCGTAGGCCCACTTGGGGAGAATCTTG
>JAKSDA010000063.1 GCA_022360315.1 Pseudomonadota bacterium | reverse complement strand
CGTCGCCAGAGCGCCGATCCATCACCGCCAGCGGGCTTGCTCGTCGGTCAAATACACCGGGTATTCTCCACTCCTCGCGCACCCACTGGCGGCGCGCCTCGTCGCTCTGGCTCGGTCCGAGGTTTTTGGACCGGCTCTAAACAGAAACACATTGGTTGTGGATCAAAAAGCATTGTTTCCAGCGTGATCGTGGGTAGCAAGCCGACGACCACTACCGCCTGGCCACTCGAAATAGCGACGAAAAAAATGTATTTAATCAAACATTGTTTTTGCGAAGTCAGGACCACCCTGGGCTGCGTCGTCTCTACTTGATCCCACCCCCTTGACCTTGCCGGCCATCTCTGTACACTGCCGGGTCTTCTCGCTTTTTTGCTTTCCACCAGGGAAAGGTGCCCGATGGCTTCAGGACGACGGACAAAACGCAGTCTCAAAGATCGCCCAAAGCACCGGCAAGCGCTGGCACTCAAGACGCGGCGGCGCAAGGCCAAGGCCAAGGCTGCGCACAGGCGTGGTCTCAACCGCTCCAAATCCCGCCAGCGCAGAAGAACCGGCCGTTGAGGTGGCAATCGTCGAGTTGACAATCGCTGCCTTGATTCGATCGGGTTGATTCATCATCCGGCCCGGCCGGTGCGTGTTCTCGGGCTCGATCTGGTGCACACCCGGCTATCTGGCCAACGAGCTCTGACAGTGTGCCCCCACCCGGAGCGGGACTCATGACTGACGATGCCAGAATCCCCCTTGTTGTCGCTGCCGTGGTCGCATTGTCGGCATTGGCTGGCGGGTCTGGATGTGCTCTCATCAACGGACTCGCCGGCTCATCTGACGACCTCGATGGAATCGACGCCGACGGGTCTTCAGACTGCCTTCGCAATCCGCAGCGACCGGGATGCCGGACGTTCACGTGTGAATCGCCGCATTTTCTCGGCCTGGTCGATTCCGTGCTGGTCACCGATGTCGACACGTGCGGCACAAGCTCGTCGGTCCTCGAGCCGATCTGCCCTCAGTTCGCCGACACGGTGGACATGGTCATCGCCTTTGACTGGCCCAGCACCGGGCCGTACCGTCTGTGTGTGGGAGGGAGTTCGGGTGGAACCATCGCGGTGATGCCGATTTGTCCGGACCGCCCGCCCGACGATGTCGCCCCCTGCCTTGCGAGTGAGACGTGCATTGACGCGATTCCATTTGACAGCGGGCCGCAATTCCTTTTATGGGAGAGCTTTGGCGGCGGCGCCTGCGGTACACTGGAACTGCAGGTGAGTCCGGCACGTCAGCTCGAGGACGCCGGCTCGCTCTCTCCTTTCTGAACCAACGGGTCAGCCTCGATACGTCGGATCATTTGATCGCTGGAATCAGCCCGGCCGTCGCTGCCTCGCGCAGGGCACGTCGGGAAAATTCCCGGCATAGCCACACTGCCCGTGGCTACGCTATCCTGTCTTCCATGCGGTTCATGCTCCTGGCTCTGGCGTTGGGCACGATCGGGTTCGGATGCGACAATTCTCTCAAAGGTGAAGGCGAAGAATGCTTCAGTGCATCCCAGTGCAGCGAGGGTCTTCTCTGCGATTTCGGCGCCTCGCCGTCGGTTTGTCGGCAAAGCCAGAGCGGTACACCCGGTACACCCAACCCCGGCGATCCGCCCGCCGATGCGTCTGTGCCCAGGCCGGATGCGGCGGTGGTCGACGCGTCGCCCACTCCCATCGATGCTCCAGCAGCGCTGGACGCGTCGCTCACTGACGCAGCTGCGGCCGCACAGACCCGCCCTGTACCGTGAAACTCGTCCAGGCGTGCCCGCCAGACCAGGGCCATGCCGAGGCGATCAGAGCAGAGCGAGACTGAGCCGATCGGGACAGCGCTGGTCGAAACGCCACAGTCCAGCCTCTTTGGCCGCTGTGTACGCGGCGTCGATCTCGCGTTTCTGCGGCCGGCGATCGATTTCAGCGTGGCGGGGCGTTTTGCTCCTGGCCGCCTCGGCGATCGCGCCGACCTGGTATTGCGGCTGGTATTGGCCCATGATGTTCACATAGGTGTCGCGCGATAATTGGCTGGCCAGCCACTCGAAGATGGCCCGGGCCTGGTCGGTCTGGCCCGGCATGACCAGATGCCGAACCAGGACTCCTCGCACGGCCAAACCGTTGCTGTCAAAACGAAGAGTCCCCACCTGCCGGTGCATCTCGACAATGGCCTCGCGAGCTCGGTCCGGATAGTCCTTGGCCCTGGCCAGCTGTTTGGCGCACTCGCTGCTCCAGAACTTAAAATCGGGCATGTAAATGTCGATCAGGCCATCGAGCAAGCGCAGCGAGGGCAGAGCGTCGTAGGCGCTGGTGTTGTACACGATGGGCAGACGCAGGCCCGCCCGCGCCGCCGCATAGATGGCTTCGATGACCTGGGGCACCACGTGCTCGGGGGTCACAAAGTTGATGTTGTGACAGCCGCTGTCCTGCAACTCCAGCATCAGAGTCGCAATCTCGTCGGCCGTGCACTCGCGACCGTTGCGTTTTTGCGAGATGTCCCAGTTCTGGCAGAACACACAGCGCAGATTGCACAGCCCAAAGAAAATGGTTCCCGAGCCGTTGTACCCGCGCAGACAGTCCTCTTCGCCAAAATGTGGAAACGCCGAGGACACGATCGCGTGGCGCCCGGTGTTGCACACCTTGGTCTGGCCAGCCAGCCGATCGATCCCGCAGTTGCGGGGACAGGCGCGACAATCCTCGAGTTCACGCAGCGCCGCGCGGACGCGCGCAGCCAGCTCACCTGAGCGCAAAAGCCTGCGGTAGCCCGGCTCGTAGTCGTCGAGTACAAAGGTGCGCGTCACATCGGACCATCGCATGGCACAGTCGAGAATAGCCCAAATGTGGCCAAAGATAGAGGATCAGTTTCCGGCCGGGCCAAACCGCCTGGCAAACGCCTCGGGCGACAGATCGTGACCGGTGGCGTGGCGGGTCAGGGCATCCCAGCGCAAACGCGCACCCGGCCCGAATACTTTCTCTTTCAAGAACGCACCCACCCGGGGATCGCCGACGTAAACCGCGTCGGTCGCTGTCTCGCCCACGGTCCTGGCAATGGCCTCGTGCACCTGCGCAGCAAACAGCTCGCCGAGCATGTAATTCTGGTAATAAACCGGCGCGACCACGAGGTGGATCTTGCTGGCATAGTCGGGCTGAGAGCGCTGCGGGGGTCGGGTGAGCGCCTGGTATCGCTCGACTAGCTCCCACCACAACGTGTTCAGATCCTGGTCGGGATCGCGGTACATCTCGCGCTCGAAACGCAGCATGACCTGCGTCCAGCGCGAAAACTGCAGCGACGCAAAGGCCTGATACGCCCGCGCCTCGGCCATGGTCGCCTGCCGCTTGCTCGGGTCGATGACCTTCATGGCCTCGGCCCAGCGCGGATTGGACACCAGCCGATCCAACATCATGCCAATCCCCTCGGTGGTCAAGGGATGGGTGACCTGGCGAAGCAGCCACGGCAGTTCGGGATCGATGTATTTGTCGTAGACGGCGTGGCCCAACTCGTGGACCATCGTGGTCTGCCAGCGAAGTCCGGGCACGATGTTGGCCAGCACGCGGATGTCACCGACCCGATCGATGTTAGCGGCAAAGGCGTGCGGCGTCTTGCCGGGCTTTTCATAGAGGTCGCTGCGAGCGATGATGTCGTCGGCGGGAAGGTCGATACCGGCAAAAAAGCGGCGGCACAACTCGAGGGTGTCCTGAGACTTGTAGATGGCGTCGAGACCGGTATGGAAAACCGCCGGCGGTGCCTGGAAAAATGGATTCTGATAGTGCCACGGCATCAACTGGTCGACGCCGATTCCCAGCCGTTCGGCCAGACGGCGGTCGACCAGTGATTTGGCCTCGAGAAACAGTCCGCGGGTGAGTCGATCGAGTTCGTCGAATAGAGCGATGAGCTGGGCCTCGTCGAGTTCACTCTCGGCCAACCGGAGGGCGTAGAAATCGCGAAAGCCCAGCTTTTTGGCCACCTGGTTGCGCAGCTTGACCAGCTCGCGCAGCTTGGGAGCAACCACCGGCCCCACCCCTTTTTGCGCCTCCCAGGCGGCTTGAAGGCGCGCAGAATCGACCGACGTACTGAGGATTTCCTGGACCTGATTATGGGTAACCACCTGGCCCGCAACCGTCCCGCGATAGGTATTGAATTGCTGTTCGACCTGCTTTTGCAGTGTGGTGATCTGCTCGAGTAGCAGAGGATCGACCTGCTTGCCCAGCATGGACAGGTAGAGCAGGTCGAGTTGCCGGTGCATCAATGGGTCGCTGCCCGCCGCCGCGGCGCGCAGCGCCTTGACCCGGGCAAAACGCCGAGGGTCGGACAAATAGCGATCGAGTGCCAGATCTGCCTCTTTGCTGCGGGCAAACTCACCGTCGCTGCCCGAGACCGACGCGGCATACCAGGTGCGATTGGCCGCGATCTGCAGTGGCCGCAATCGCTCGACCTCGACGTTGATAAACGCGGCCGCATCGTCGCTTCCGGGGCTCGAACTCGAGCCCGGCTGGCTGGCCGGGGGCGTGGCAGTGCAGGCTGCGACGACAAGAGAACTACAGACAAAAAGACGATCGAGGTGCATACGGGGATTTCCGTGGGATCTTGCAGCGAGGCCGCGTGGAAATTCGGACCGGCTAGCGAGTCAACCGCTGACCAACCACTGAAAGGCGACAAACTACCCCGACGGGCCAGGCAATCCAACCGGGCAAATTCCGAATTGCTCACTCCCGGCGCAGGTACACGCTGACGATGGGAACACCCTGAAACGTGAGCACGTACGCGGGCTGGACCGTGCCGTAAACCGTCCAGATCATGTAATCGTGGCGGTTGAAGTGGCGTTCGTGAATAACCATGGCGATCGCCGATCGGTTCACGCCACTCTGTTCGCGCCCGGCGTCGGGCAGCCCTGGGGCGAGCAATCCCCGCTCGCGGTAGATGCCCCAGGCCGGCGAGGCATCGTGGCTGTACACAGGCCTGGGCGGGGCGCCCGGGCCCGGTGCGTGCCGGTTGAGATAGGGCAGGACACCCCGTGCCGCGTAGCCCCAGAATTGCCGATTCATGCCCAGGTCGGCGCCTCCCGGAGCACCGCCGGCCAGGGTGTTGTAGTGGCTGAGCGCATAGGGATGGGCGGCGATGGTCTCGGCGGCAGCCGCGCCGAGGGCCGCACCGCCGACTGCGACCAGGCCCAGCCAGCGGGCCAGCCCGGCTGGCCATCGTTCACCCAGCCGCTGTGCGGTGCCTCGAACGGCACACTCGACAGCAGACACCAGGCCGATCCCGGCAGCGATGCACACAGTCGGAATCGCCGGCGCCCAGTGCTTTTCGGCGCCAAAAATGGGCACGGAGCCGAGTAAAAATGGCCCCATTGCCACTGCGGCGGACAAAAAGAGCAGCATCGCCGGTGCCCGATCCGCGGGTGGCGTGGGGTCGCGGTCATCACCGCGCCGGGTCCGCCATGCCCGCAAGAGCGCGGCCAGGCCGAAACACGCCGAGAAAAGGGTCACCACCGGCACAGTAAACAGAGTGGTGACCAGCGGGACGTGCCAGGGATACGGCGCAGCGTTCCAGTTCTCGCCCAGATACTCGTAGTTGTAGTGGACGTGGCCGAGGTGAAAGCGCACCCACTCGACCACGTGATCCACTGTGTCGAACCATAACCACGGCCAGAGAATGATCAGGATCACCGGCCCGAGGACCAGCATGGCTGGAAAGAGTAGCGGCTGAATGCTGACCAGACCGCGTCCCAGCACCCGAATTCGGCCCTTGAGCGGTGAACGCTTCAGGTCAGGCCAGTGCGACCGGGCGGCGATCCACACGTAGTGGGCAGCGACCACTGCGGGGAGCATAAGCGCATTGTGCTTGGTGGCGAGGGCTAGGCCGTAGGCCACGGCCAGGCCGACACACCACGGCCTGGAGTCGAGAGCGCGAACATAGGCGTAGAGGACGGCGAACCAGGTTGTGACCACCGAGGCATCGAAACAGGCCAATCCGGCGTGAAAAAAAGCACGGGGCAGAAACAGAGTGAATAGAGCGGCGAAAAGACCGACCGCCCGGCCCCAGGTGGCGCTGGCAAACAAGAATACCAGCGCGATCAAAAGAGCGTTCATGGCGGCCGAGGGGATGCGATAGGCGGTGATCTTGTCGGCCCAGCCGAGCACGCGGTGAAACAGCATCTCGGACAGGCCAGACAGAGTCTTCATGAGCGGCGGGTGCTCGCGGTTGTTGTCGGTCGCCCGGCTGCCGCCGAAATGGCTGGTGATGGTGGTTTCGGTCGCCATGCCATCCCGGCCGGTGACAAAGTCGATCCACCAGTGGGCGTATCTCGTGCCCGAGGCCATGTAGACCACTTCGTCCCGCACCACCCCCTGATCGCGCTGGGCGACCACGACCGCAGCAAAGGATAGAGCGGCGAGAAAAAGCGCCACGGCCGCTCTCATGTGCGGGCCTCCGCGGCGAAGCAAACCAGGCGCTTGCGGGCCCGCTGGCCCACAGCAGTTGCAGCAAATACCACGTCCGCACGCCGGGTCGGGCGGGTGTGCGCGGCAAAACGCACCCAGCCGTCGTCCACGCCAAATTGTACAGAGGCCACTTTTTCGCCCTCGATATACACGTCGAGTCGGCCCGGATCGCGAATGGCTCGCCGGGTGAATACGTCGGCCAGACCGACATGGCCGACCAGCTCGGTGCCCAGGGCGACACCGCGATAGATGATCTCGACAGTCCGATCTGGCCGCGGCTCGACCCGCACGCAGCGGCGCGGAGCAAAACCAACCTCTTCGAGCACCACTGCCGGTTTGACCGCCCAGCTGGGCCGCGCGGCGAGAGGACCGAATTCGGCACCGACAAATGCGGCCACGAAGTCGGTGACCACCTCAGCTGGCCGACCGACTAGCCGCCTGACCGAGAGACCGTCGAACTCGGCGGCAAAGTCAGTTCGCCGGCCCCGGCTCTCGGGCGCTTCTGCTCCTCGAATGGCGAGTTCCCAGACCGTGCCATAGCGGGCGTCGTCCATGCGTGCAGCCATGTCGATCGGGATCAGATCGCCCAAATACTGGCGCCCGACTGGGTCGAGCCAGGGCGGCGCAACTACGATCAGATCTCCGGGCTGGTAGCGCGCGCGCACCGCGGCCTGGGCGCGCTGCCACGCAGAAGATCCGGGCACGTCGCGGCCGGCGGTAGACGCAGCCCACATCTCCCAGGTCGCGGCGAGCAAGAGCGACAGGGCCGGAACCAGACAGGCGAGCCATTGCCGTGGTCCCGGCCGATCGGAGGATGCAGCTGCTCCGCGTGAACTCCGCTGTGACTTCTCTGCCGCGACGTCCGGCCGATCGCCCGGCACATCGTCATGGTCGAGCCTGCGGTCGTCGCGCTGGCTGCCCGCAACAGTCAAGACAGCGAATGGTACCATCGCCGCGCTCATGACCTGGCTGTCCCGTCACCGGATTCTCATCGCCCTGGGGATGGTCGGATTTGTGGTTTTCAGCGCAGTGTCGGGGTCGCGATTGTTCGGCCAGTCGCCCGATCCCCACTTCGTCCTGCTCGCCGATGCCTGGCTGCACGGCCGGCTCGATATCGACAGCAAGAAGAAGAGAGGCGACGACTGGGCCGCGGTGGAAACCGCGCAACTCGACGACGGCAGCCGGGTGCGCGGCCGCAAACTCCACACCCGGCCGGTATTTGCTGTGGCCGGCGGGGGCGAGATCGCAGTGCGCCGGATCAAGCGGGTAGAGAAAAAAACCTACTACGTGTCATTTCCGCCATTTCCCGCCGTGCTCATGCTGCCTGTGGCCGCGCTGGGCGGCCATCGAGGCAATGACGTCCTGTTCACCGTAATGTGCGCGGCCCTGATCTTGCCGCTGTTTTTTGCCGTATTGCGCCGGACCCGCGCTGCCGGGTTGTCCGAGCGCAGTACCGGTGAAGACATCTGGCTGGTCTTGACTCTCGCGTTTGGCACCGTGTTGTTCTACTCCGCGGTCCAGGGCCGAGTCTGGTACACAGCGCACGTGGTCGGGGTCGCCTTGACCCTGTGCTATGTACTCTGCGCCATCGAGGCCAAACGCCCGGTCTTGGCCGGGCTCTGCCTGGGCCTGGCGACCATGACCCGGGTTCCCCTGGCCTTCATGTTTCCGCTATTTGTCTTCGAAGCCTGGCGGGTCACAGCCGACTCTGGCCCGGCCGGCCCCGGGGGCGACCGGGGGTCGCGCGTGCGCGCTTTCGCCAAACCCTGCGTCGCTTTTCTGATCCCCATCGCCGCCATCGCCGCCATCGCCATGCTCCACAATCACGCTCGCTTTGGCGATGTGCTGGAGTTTGGCCACCGCTACCTCGAGGTCAGGCAAAAGCGCCAGATCGAGATGACCGGGCTTTTCAGCTATCAATACCTGAGCCGCAACCTGGCCGTGGCGTCTGCCCTGCTTCCCGACTTCACAACTACAGCGCCGTACATCTCGATCAGCGGGCACGGCATGGCCCTGTGGGTGACCACGCCGATTGTGTTCTTGCTTCTCTGGCCGCGGTGCAAGACCCCGCTGCACCGACCCTTATGGCTCACTGTGGCGCTGGTCGCATTGCCCACCTTGCTGTATCAGAACTCGGGTTGGTTTCAATTCGGCTATCGTTTCAGCCTGGACTACATGCCTTTGCTCGTACTGCTTCTGGCCATCGGCGGCCGGCCGCTGGGTCGTGTGGCCAGGGCCCTGATCATCGCGGGCATCATCATCAACCTGTTCGGCGCCATCACCTTTGCCCGCGACTATCGATACTACCGGGTCGATCCGGGTACATACAGCGCGGTCATCAAACACTGAATCGAATCGGCTCGCCGGGCCTGTTACACTGAACTCGTCGACCACTCGCAGAATACCCCGAGCCCAATCGCCCCCAATCCCCTTGACCATGGACCCATCGGTTACAATGGACTCGTCGTCTACTCTTGCCACGGAAATGTTCACCGACGCAGCGACTGGCGAACTGCGGCGCCGGCGCTTCAATTTTTCGGTCGTGAGCGGCCCCGACGCCGGTCGCACGTTCCCCCTCGAGCCCGGCACCACGTTGATCGGCACCCATCCCAACAACGACGTCGTTCTACAGGACAGTACCGTATCGCGTTACCACCTCGAACTTCAGGTTCGCCAGGACGGCCTCAAGATCACCGACCTGGAGACCACTAACGGAACCCGGCAAGCCGGTCCGCACAGCAGTATGAAGATCGGGTCGATCGTGGTCACCGGATCGACCCGCTTGCGGCTGGGTCTCAATACAGTTGCCGAGCTCGATCCGATCGACGAGGCGGTCGAGCTCGGCGAATTCCGCAGTGACCGATTTGCCAATGCGCTGGGTGCGGCGCCGGTCATGCGTTCGCTCTTTGCTCTGCTCAGCCGGATCGCGCCGACTGACGCCACCGTGCTGCTCGAAGGCGAGACCGGGAGCGGAAAAGAAGTCATTGCCGAGGCCGTTCACCAGCGCAGCCAGCGCCACGACCGGCCCTTTGTGGTCGTCGATTGCAGCAGTATTCCCCACGAACTGATCGCCTCGGAGCTCTTCGGTCATGTCCGCGGCGCGTACACCGGCGCGCTCACTGACAAGATAGGTCTCATCGAATCGGCCAGCGGCGGCACACTATTTCTCGACGAGATCGGCGAGCTACAGATCGACTTGCAGCCGCAATTGCTCCGGGTGCTGGAGAAGCGTCAGGTCAGACGGGTGGGTGAAACACGCGCGATACCGGTCGACATCCGGGTTGTTGCGGCCACTCACCGCGACTTGCGAAAAATGGTCAAGACCGGCAAATTCCGCGAGGATCTCTACTACCGCCTGGCGGTCATTCGCGCCCTGGTACCGCCCTTGCGCGAGCGCATCGAGGATATTCCGCTGTTGGCGAGCCATTTTGCCGAAAGTCTCGGCCGCGACACATTCGACCTATCGCCGGCCTTGCTCGACCAGCTGTCCCGGCACAACTGGCCGGGTAATGTGCGCGAATTGCGCAACGTTGTCGAACGAGCACTCTCTCTTGGCCTCACCAACCTCCGGTTGAGTGGCGGCGAGCCGGACACGGTCGCCACACCCCCGCCCGCGCCACCGCGGCGCCGGCCGACAACGTCGAGCGAGCTGCTTGAAACGCCGTTTAAAGAGGCCAAGTCGCAGATCATCGAGAGCTTCGAGCGCGACTATCTCACCCATCTGCTCGACAAGTACCGCGGCAATATTTCCCGCGCCGCCCAGGCTGCCGGCATCGACCGCAACTACATTCACCGCCTGGTCAAGAAGTACAATATCCCGGTATCGCGGGGCTGACCTGAAATGCCGAAACCGGTGCCGACTGCCTCACGGTGGTTGTCGGACATTCGCCAAACCCTGCTCGAGCGTACTCGCGAGGAGCTTACCCGCCGCCATCCCATCGATGACACGGCCGTGGATAGCGTGATGCGACTCAGGCAGAGCGACCCGGCCACCGGCATACACGACATGCTGCACGTCGACCTCGACCGCGGCGAGTAGCTGCCGTGTGGGTTGGCCGGATTATCAACGCACCCACCCTCGCCAATACATCCTCGCCGTTCCTCGCCATAGTTGCACAGCTACAGGTCGCGTGGGTGAGCCGTGCGCAGTGAACTCGCGTTCTCACCGAGGCAGTACACGAGGTCACGAGGAACCAGCAACAGGGCTTGACGAATCAACCTCGGTACTACGTAGAATGGGCAGCTCACGTGAATGCAAAGGAGATAGCACGTGCGATTGCAAGCAGTATTTTTGATGGGGACCATCGGCGCACTACTGGCCGGTTGCTCGGCAACGGGTGACGTCGGTGGAGCCTCGGCCCAGGCCGGCGATGTCGTGCGATTGCAATGTCGGGCAGGTGCTGGCGACGCATGCACCGCAGTGCCCGTGGCCAGCCCTCGGTCCTGGCAACGACTCTTGACGTCGGACCCGGGTATCCCGAAGACATTCGAGCAGCTCAGCGACTACCAACGCGTCCTCGCAGAGCGACGCGAGCTGGAGCCGGGGGATGCTGGCTTCGAAGAGTGCGGCGAGGCGAGCCATCAGCGGCTGGTCCTGGGCCTCACCAACCCGGAGTTGAGCGGGCCACAGCGCGACATCGTTGCCGCGGCGGCGAATGCTGAGCTACCCAGCTTTGAGCATCGCCACGAGACCGAGCATTTTGTACTGTGGTGGACCAACCAGAGCACACACGAAAAAGACAATATCCCCGACTCATCGATCGTCGAAGAAACCGCGCTGTACATGGAGGCGGCGTGGGATACATACGTCCGTACCTTTGGCCGCCAGCCCTACCTCCCGGAGGGCGCGGACAAGATGGAGGTCATTTTCTATGATATCTCTGGATTTGGCCGCGCAAGCCCCCCACAGGGACCGATTCAGCTCGATGCGTACCACTTTGTCGATAAGCCCGGGATTCGCCAGCCCACGTCTGCCCATGAGCTATTCCACAAACTGCAATATGCATATGGATACAGAACCAAACACAAACCTATCAGTCCATATAAATGGTTCTCAGAGGGTACCGCGACATGGGCCGAGGTCTACATATGGCAACGGGTGAGTCGCGGCGCCAAGGTGACGCGAATCTTCGATGAACCCGATCGACCCCTCTACGATGCCAGTTACTATGCCGTGCCGTTTTGGCTCTATTATCATCACGAACTCGACGTCGATCAAAAAGACCCAATGGTTGCCTATTTCGAATCGTACGACGAGATCGGTTACGAAGAGGACGTATTGGCTTCCCGTATCGGGGCTGATTGGACCAGCTCTGAAGCAGAGCCGTCGGTCGATAATTTTTTCTCCACGTTTTCAATGGCACGCGTCCACGGCGATTGGCGTTCTCCAGCATTACAGCCCATATTAGGACGCGATGATATCGACGTCTCCGACCCACATGTCTTCATGAACGAGGTCGAATTGACCCGCGACGCCGCGTTCAGTCAGACGGACTCTGTGAGCCAGCTCGGTTCGGACTATTATCGGTTCGGTTTCGACCCGGAAGATGACGGCAATATGATCCATCTGGCGATCGAAGGGGCACCGGACGGCGATTTTGCCTACTATCTGGCCTGGGAATGGGACGGACATATTATCGCGAAAAGCTTTCCGTTCTGGCTGGACAACCAGCTCACCTGGTCTACTCCTTTTCGGCCCGGGTATGTCGATGCCATGGTCGTCATCGTGTCTGGCCGCGATATTGGTGGCGATTACACAATCCGGGCATCCATGGATTGAGCAACAACCGCCGAGGCCAGCACCCATCCGGGCTAGCGGCGGCCTCGTTTGAACTCGGCCTTGTCGATGTACATGGCCTTGTCGGCGCGCAAGAGCAAGGTCGATGGGGTGTCGCCATCGGGGTCGAATTCGGCCAGTCCGATGGCAGCGCCGAGTTTGTCGCCCATGCCGGCCCGGTCGGCGGCCTTGGCGACCTGACCGCGAATGCGGTCGGCCAACCTGGCTGCAGCGTCCTTTCCGGCCTGGGGTAATATGATCACGAACTCGTCGCCGCCGAAGCGGGCCACCGTATCGCTCGACCGCACGGCTTCGTTCAGGCACGCCGCGACGATGCGCAGCACCTCGTCGCCTGCGGCGTGGCCAAACTCATCGTTGATGGCCTTGAACCCGTTCAGGTCGATCACCATGACACTGAGTTTGCCGGCGCTGCGCTGGGCCCGGTTCAGTTCGCGCGACAGAATCGTCGACATGGCGCGCCGGTTGTAGACTCCGGTCAGCTCGTCAAAGAACGACATTGTGCGCAACACACGCCGCTCGTCGGCGCTGCGCAGTTGACTGCGAATGCGCGCCTTGAGCTCGGCCGCGTTGATCGGCTTGGTGATGTAATCGTTGGCGCCCGAGTCCAGTCCCGCCACCTTGGTCGAGCAATCCCGAGCCGCCGACAGAAAAATGACTGGCAAATCGTGGCCATCGTCGCTGTCGCGCAGCTTGGCCAGCAGACGAAATCCATTGATCTCGGGCATCTCGATATCACATAGAACTAGATCGGGCGGGTCGTCTTTGATCGCCTCGAGGGCGACTGCGCCATTGGACGCCGCGATTACCTCGTACCCGTCGCTCTTGAGAATGGCGCACAGGTACTTGAGAGTGAAAGGATCGTCTTCGACAACTAAAATTCGATTGGTGAATTCTTCGACAATATTGCTGCAGCTCTGTTGGCTAGGCATCCAAGCTACCTCTATTGGGATTGCGTGGCTGTTGGAGAGAGGGATTCATCGTGGCGGGATCGTGGGTCGAGGTCACCGATTTCACGGCGCAAACATTCGCAGACTGCCTCGAATTCTGCAGTCAACTCGGCGAGAAAGTCGACATATTCATCCGTGTTCTGTTCTTCGGCCAGAATTTCCAGGTTTTGACACAGCTCCATCAAATGGAAAGCGCCGACGTTGCCCGAACTGCCCTTGAGTCGATGGGCCAGACGCGCGACGACCTCGCTCTGTCCGGCCGCCGCTGCGCGGTGCACTTCACTCAGCCGTTCTTGACCTTCGCAGATATACAGATTGATCAATTCGGAGAACAAACCAGAGCCTTCCGCGCCATCGAGGCCGCGCAGGGTGGCGAACACGCCCCTGTCGATTACACTGCGCTCGCCGCCGTCGTCGTCTCCGGCGAGATCTTCCCGCCTACTGTCCGGATCGGCGAGGCTCGAGACAGTGGAGTCATCCGCCCCGTCGCCGCTCTGGCTGCTCAGGTGGTGAGCTGCGCTGGAAGTATGAGTCATCCATTGATCCATGATGCAGCGCAGCGACATCGGATCGATGGGCTTGACGATATAATCGTCCATTCCGGCGTCCGTGCATTTCTCTCGATCACCTCGCATGGCGTGAGCAGTAACCGCGATGATCGGCGTGTGTGCGGACTCGCCCTCGAATTGGCGAATTTGTCCGGTCGACTGATAACCGTCCATGATCGGCATCTGGCAATCCATGAATACGATGCAGTACGGCCGGTCAGTCGCGGCCTTCACGGCTTGCACGGCTTGCTGACCGTCGTCGGCGTATTCGATCTCCACGTTCCACTTGCCCAGAAAACCGCCGAGTACCTGCTGATTGACCGGGCTGTCGTCGACCACGAGCACCCGGGGCAGCGCCGCGTCCAGGTCATGACTGGAGTCTTGGCGTTGTGCAGCGGTTTGTGCGCTGGCCGACGATGTGGCTGATGCGGCTGCTCTCGTAGGTGCCTGCGCAGCCGGGGCCAGCGCCTCGGCCAGCTCGGCGCCCCGGGCCTGACCGGGTTTGGCCGGTCCGCGATCAGCCGGGTCGCCAGCCGCCTTTTCGGCCAGCTCGCCACTGTCGCGCCATAGATTGACCAGGACTCGAAACACTGCCCGCTCGCGCAGAGGACGTGTGATGCAACTTCCGGCACCGGCCTGTTTGGCCGAGTTTTCGAGATCGGGGCGCCCGAAGTTGACGATGGCTATGGGCGCGGCATGCCACAGAGTCGGATTGGATGCCAGGGTGCGCATGAGTTCTTCGCCGGCCATGTCGTCCAGCTCGCTGTCCACGAGCACTGCCTCGTAGAGCGCGTCGCGGTCGGCAGCGAGTAGCTGCATCATGGCATTGCGCCCGCTGGTAACGACATCGCACTCGATGCCGAAGCCGTACATCAGACTGATCACCGGATCGGCGCTGTGACCGGGCGTGTGGGCCACCAGTACACGCCTGCCGGCCAGCTCGTCGGTCGGCGTCCAGGCCATCTCGTTGATCGGTATGCCCAATCGCGGAGTAAACCAAAACGAGCTGCCCATACCGGGCTCGCTCTCGATGTATATGTCGCTGTCCATCAGCTTGGCCAGCTGTTTGGCGATGACCAGACCCAGCCCGGTACCGCCGTAGCGCCGGGTCATGGAACCGTCCGCCTGGGTGAACGGCTCGAAGATCTTCTGCTGGTGTTCAGCGGCCACGCCGATTCCAGTGTCGTTGACCGCGATGCGCAGGCGCATCTCGCTGTCTCCGATCTCCTGCAACCCGACCTCGACGCTGACCGATCCCTCGGCGGTGAACTTGATCGCATTGCCGATCAGATTGGTGAGTATCTGGCGCAGGCGGCCGGGATCGCCGTGGCCGGTGCGCGGTACGTCGCTCTGAAAGCCACAACTCAGCGCCAAACCCTTCTTGTGGGCTTTTTCGGCAAATAGCTCACACGCCGTTTCGATGGTTTCGCGCAGGTCGAAGTCGATATGGTCGAGCTCCAGCTTGCCGGCTTCGATCTTGGACAGATCGAGCCCGTCGTTGACAATGGACAGGAGAGCCTGGCCGGATACTCGCACGGTCGAGGCATAGCTGTGTTGCTGATCGGTGAGCGGCGTATCCAGAAGCAGCTCGGTCATCCCGATGATGGCGTTCATCGGGGTTCTGATCTCATGGCTCACATTGGCCAGAAATTCCGATTTCAGGCGATTGGCCTCGCGTTCATCGGCGATGGCAGCCTGCAATTCGGCGGATCGCTGCCTCAGACGCCGCGCGTTGGCCTCTTCGGCCCGGCGCAGTTCGAAAAACTGCCCCACCATGTTGCACACATTGGTGAGGGTCTCCATCAGTGACTCGTTGCGCGTACCTTGCCGCTGCGACAGCAATTCGATCACCCCCCATACCTGGTCGCTGGCCACGATGGGAAACGCATAAGCGCCGTGCAGACTGCTGGCCCGGATCAGCTTGCGGCGGGGAAACGATTCCTCGTTGCTCACATCGGCCAGCCACTGATACCGCTGGGTCTGCCACGCCTTGCCGATGAGCGGGGTATCTGGGGCAATGGTAACCCGCCGGGTCGCATCGACCACGGCGCTGGTGTCGACCGATGGATCTTGCCAGGTGTCAAAGCAGCGCAAAAACTTGGCGCTCTCGTCGCGCCACCACAACACAGCGATCTCGGCGTTGAGCGTGTAGCTGAGGATCTCCAGCAATTCGGACGATACCTGCTCCAGCGTTTTGGATTCGCTGAGCATGCGCGTCACCATATACATGCTGATCAGCTGGCGATTGGCCTGGCGGAGTTCGGTGCCCTGCCCGGTAAGCCTATCGGTGAGGGTCCGCAATTCGGAAATCGCCTCTTGCTGTGACCGCACCAGAGATAGGCAATCCACAGTCGGATCGTGAATGGCAAAGGCGTCCAGGGTGGCGCCGAGCTGGCCCAGCTTATCGACATCCGTGACCATTGGCGAGCCGAGGAATAAGACCGTGTCCGGCTGGTCGACCGCGACCATCTGCCCTTTTAGCCGAATGTCGCCAGGGATGTAGTCAAGGACGAATACTTTTTCCAGGTGGGTGGAGATGTCGGCAAACGAGGTGGCGATCGTGGGCTGACTTATCCGCCAGCTATCGGTGAACAATGGCTTCTCACCCGTATCCCCATCCCCGTACAGTCTGCGCAGCGCGGAACCAAACTGCACGACGCGCAAATCGCTGTCCAGCGCCATGTGAAAGGGAAATAGAGAAGTGAGTTGCTCGGCATTCAGTATGATGGTCGGTGTGGTCATGTAACTATGTTGAAAATCCCAATCAGAGCATCGGACATCGCTGGAGCACCTGAACACCATCGGCACAAGAGTCCATCAGGGCGGACGCGCAACGCCATCACAAACAGACCGTCTCGCCGCTTCGCCCCCGGTTTACGCACTGCATTGCAGGCGCGTTCCCGGCCCGCATCGCCTGCTCGAGCTGACCACTCGGGCGCCGCCAAGGGCCTCGTCGCGGGCTGATTGCAGGCTGTTGGACCGCTCTACATCCGTTCAGCCAGGCAAAATCTAATCATATGGTTTTATTTGATTTTTTGTAATGATTCCAGGGCGTCTCTGAGTTACCCTGTCGCCGTGCGCGAAAAGTACGACGCAGGTATCGGCAGCGGCCAAACGGGCGGGGCACCGGTCGCGGCTGATTCTGTACTCGACCGATTCCACCCCGTGGTCACCAGCTGGTTTCACGACCGTTTTGGCGCCCCGACCGAGCCGCAGCGGCGAGGCTGGCCCGAGATCGCGGCCGGGCGGGACACCCTGATCGCCGCGCCTACTGGATCGGGCAAGACACTGGCTGCATTTCTGTCCTGTATGGATCGATTGATCCAGCGCGGCCTGAGCAGCGGATTACCCGACCGGACTCAGATCCTCTATATCTCTCCGCTCAAGGCACTGTCCAACGACGTCCATCGCAACCTCGAGCAGCCGCTGGCAGAGATCGAGCGGGCCTTTGCCGGGCGGGGCGTGGCCTTTCCGGCCATCCGGACTGCGGTGCGCACAGGTGACACATCGGCGTCCGAGCGCAGCAAGATGGCCCGCAAGCCACCCCATATTCTGGTTACCACCCCGGAGTCGATGTTCATTTTACTCACCTCGAAAAGCGGCCGAGCCGCCCTGTCCGGGGTGCAGACTGTCATCGTGGACGAGATCCACGCCATGGCGCGCGACAAGCGAGGCGCTCATTTGACCGTCTCGCTGGAGCGCCTCAATCGGCTGGTTGGCGCCGAGAGCGGCGGCCGGACGCCGCTTCGCATCGGCCTGTCGGCGACGCAAAAGCCCATCGAGCTCATCGCGCGCATGCTCGGCGGGGCCGGCCGTGCCCTGCCGGTGATCATCGACGGCGGGCATGCGCGCACTCTCGACGTGGCGATCGAGATGACCGACGACGAGCTCGGCGCGGTGGCGTCGCACCAGCAGATGGGCCGGGTGTACGACCGGATCGCCCGGCTGGTCGCCGATCACAAGACCACACTGGTTTTTGTCAACACCCGGCGTATGGTCGAGCGCGTGGCTCACGAACTGGAGCAACGCCTGGGCGAGGATCAGATCGTGGCCCACCACGGCAGCATGTCGCGCAAACTGCGCTTTGCGGCCGAGCAAAAACTCAGGCGCGGCGACGTCCGCTGCGCTGTCGCCACCGCGTCGCTGGAGCTCGGCATCGACGTGGGCAGTGTCGAGCTGGTGATTCAACTGGGCTCGCCGAGGTCGATCGCCACGCTGCTCCAGCGAATCGGCCGTTCTGGTCACTCCCTGGGCGCAACCCCGAAGGGACGCCTTTTTGCCCTCACCCGGGATCAACTGATCGAGTGCGCGGCCCTTTTGCGCGCGCTGCGCAAAGAGATCCTCGACGCGGTCGAGCCGCGCATTGCCCCGCTCGATATACTGGCCCAGCAAATGGTCGCCGTTGCGGCCTGTGAGGATATCGACGAAGACGACCTGTACCACATGATCCGCGGTGCGTTTCACTACGCCTCGCTGTCGCGCGACACATTTGATCAAGTGGTGCACATGCTGGCCGAGGGTGTATCCGACCGGCGCGGCCGGCTCGGCGCCCACCTGCATCGGGATCGCATCAACAGCCAAGTCAAGGCACGGCGTGGCGCCCGGCTGGCCGCCATCACTTCGGGCGGAGCGATCCCCGACAACGCCAATTATCAGGTCGTGCTCTATCCCGACGAAGTACGTGTCGGCGAGCTGGACGAGGACTTTGCCATCGACAGCTCGGCCGGCGACGTGTTTCTGCTCGGCAACACATCGTGGCGCATCCGGCGCATTGAAACCGGCCGGGTTCTGGTCGAGGACGCCAGGGGAGCGCCGCCCACCGTTCCGTTCTGGTTCGGCGAGGCGCCGGCGCGCACAATCGAGCTGTCCGACGAGATCTCGCTTTTGCGGGGCGAGGTCGAGGATCGACTGAACGAGGGCCGCTCGCACGACGAGATCGCCCGATGGGTGAGCAGCGAGGCCGACATGCCGGTGGCCCTGGCCCTGCAACTGGCCAACTATCTGGCCTCGGGACGGGCTTCGCTGGGAACCCTGCCCACCGGCAAGAAGCTCATCGCCGAGCGTTTTTTCGACGAGGCCGGCGGCATGCAACTGGTTATCCACTCGCCGCTGGGCGGACGCATCAATCGAGCCTGGGGCCTGGCTCTGCGCAAGCGTTTTTGCCGCAGTTTCAATTTTGAGCTGCAAGCTGCGGCCACCGACGACGGCATCGTGATCTCGCTCGGTCAACCGCACAGCTTCCCACTGGACTCGGTGTTCCGGTTTCTATCGTCCGACAACGCCCGGGACATCTTGATCCAGGCCCTGCTCGACGCGCCGGTGTTCGAGATCCGATGGCGCTGGAATGTAACCCGCTCGCTGGTCCTTTTGCGCCGTCGCGGCGGCAAACGAGTTGCGCCCCATCTCCTGCGCATGCGGGCCAACGACCTGCTCAGCGTGGTCTTTCCCCAGCAGCAGGCCTGTCTCGAGACCATTGTCGGCGACCGTGAAGTGCCCGACCACCCGCTGGTCGCCGAGACCCTGACCGATTGTTTGACCGAGGCCATGGACATCGATGGTCTGGAAGCGATGATCGCCGGCATCGAGAACGGGTCGATCGCGGTCGAGGCGGTGGACACGGTCGAGCCGTCGCCGCTCAGCCACGAACTTCTCAATGCCAATCCGTACGCATTTCTCGACGACGCGCCACTCGAAGAGCGGCGCACCCGCGCGGTCAGCCTGCGCCGTGGTCTGTCCGAAGAAGTGGACGAGAATACCAGCGCGCTGGCCGCTGAGGCGATCGCCAGGGCCGAAGACGAGGCCCTGGCCGTGGTCCGCGACGCCGATGAGTTGCACGACGCGCTGTTATCGCTGTACGCGATGGCCGAGCCAGGCCGGGCCGGGCCGGGCCGGCCATGCAACCCGACCACCGGCGGGCAGAGTTTCGGCAAAAACGGCTCCACCCAGGGGCGCGAAACCTGGCTTGGGTTGTTCGCCAGTCTGGTCGAGCGTGGCCGTGCCACCCGGCTGCTCCATCGCAGTGGCGACCGGGACCATGTGTTGTGGGTGGCGGCGGAGCGCCTGCCTCTGGTCCGGGCCGCCTATGCCGGGGCCATCGCCGATCCGGTTCTGCCCGATTTACCGTTTGCGGTCGAGGTTCCCGAGGTCGAGGCGATCGACGTCAAGATCGTCGGCGCCTATCTCGACCACTCGGGACCGCGCAGCGGCGAGCACATCAGCGAAGAGCTCGGTTTGCCATCCGAGCGGGTGCTGGTCGCGCTCTACGCTCTGGAGAACGACGGCGCGATCTTGCGCGGCGAGTTCACGACCGGGGCACGGGGCCAGAGCACGCGCGGCCCACATGCGGTCGAATGGTGTAATCGGCGTATCCTGGCCCGAATCCACCGCCTCACCCTGGCCCGCCTGCGCAGTCAGGTCGAGCCGGTCTCGGCCGCTGCGCTGATGCGCTTTCTGATCGGCTGGCAACGTGTGGGGCCGGAACACTGGCTTACTGGCAGTGATGGCCTGCACGTCGTGATCGAACAACTGCAGGGCTTTGAATCGGCAGCCGGGGCCTGGGAACGGGAGCTCTTTCCGGCCCGTCTGCACAACTACGACCCGGATTGGCTCGATTCGCTGTGTCTGTCTGGCCAGACGGCATGGTGCCGGCTGAGTCCGCGTCGCAAGGCCGAATCCGCGGCCGAGTCGGGCCATGACAGCGATCGAAGAAGTGATCGTCTGGCCGGCAGTGAAGTCAAAAACGGCTCTGCGGCATCAAAGAACGTGAATGGCGAGAACGGCGCGAGCAACAGCACAGTGGAGGGACGCTCGAGGGCACGCCCGGCGCCTACCAAGGCTGCGCCGCTGGCAATCATGCTGCGCAAGGACATGCATTGGCTGCGCGCTCCAGCGGCATGCAGACAGGATGACATCGCAGTTGAGCACAGCTCCAGTACGAGGACCACCGGGCCGCATGAAATCGAGCAGGCGCCCGTCTCGCAGCATCCGGCCCATCGAACAGCCGATCGGCCAGTCGATGGATCCGATCGAGACGGAATTCTGCCCGATGAGGCCGCCCTGGCAGTGCGCGATCACCTATCGGCGCACGGCGCCTCGTTTTTGTCAGAGATCGTCGCCAGCACTGGGCTCGCGCCGGTCGAGGTAGAAGACGGACTGTGGGAGCTGATGGCTCGTGGTCAGGCGACCGCTGATGGCTTTGCCAGTTTGCGGGTTCTGGTCGATCGCCAGCGCGGCGTGAGTCGGAGCCGGTTTGACGACCGCACCCGCTCGTTCGATTCGCCGCGCAATCGCAAGTGGCGCGATGCAGTGGCCAAGGCGCGTCGCCGCGAGCGCTATCGCCCGACCCAGGCAGTGCGCAGTCTGCCCACAGCAGCCGGGCGATGGTCGCTCCTCGGGCCGCCCGATCGCGACGCCATCGATGCCGAAGCCACCGCCCGCCAGCTGCTCACCCGCTATGGCATCGTGTTTCGCGATCTGCTCGTCCGCGAGTCCAACCTGCCGCCCTGGCGCGAACTCCTGGTCGCCCTGCGCCGACTCGAGGCACGCGGCGAGATCCGCGGCGGGCGTTTTGTCACCGGCTTCGTCGGCGAACAATTCGCCGTGCCCGAAGCTGTCGAGGCGCTGCGCGCGTTGCGCAATTCGCCGCGCATCGCCGAACTGGTCCGAGTACCGGCGACCGATCCGCTCAATCTGGTCGGCGTGACTTCCCCGGGGCCAAAAGTCCCGGCGGTCATCGGCAACGCGATCCTGTACCGCAACGGCGTGCCGCTGGCCTCCCTCGAAGCCGGACGCGTCGTCCTGCGCCAGGACCTCGAAGACGGAGCACGAGTCGATGACGACCTGATCTATCATCCGCCGCGCCGCCGCGATGCGTCGTCCAGTCAGCAGGCGAGCCTGCCATTTTGACCCGGGTAGATCATTTCGCAACCTGTTCGGCGGCGTGTGCTGGTTGCGGCCGCTCTTGGGCTGCACCGCCGCAGCTGCTCGCGACGGTAGGCTCCAGCTGCGTGTACGGCCAAAATCTGACGCTGGTGAGTCAATTCCGAGTCAAAGAGCGCCGACATTTCTATTGCGGTGCAAAACATTTTTGGAGGTCATATATGGCCTTGATGCACTGCAATCACTGTCCAAAACTCCTTGGATTTTCTCGACATAATGTCCCGATAATACGGTCATAATCACAGCTTTTTTGCCATTGACTGTCTCGTCAAGTAGGGTGTCCGCCACGGGTCTCGGGCCAGACCCGGCACTGAAAACTGGTGCCGACGCGAGCAAAAAACGCTTTGTGTAATCTCTGTCGGTCTGTTCTCCACGTTGCGGGCGCAGCGCAGCCGGCAACGGTGGGGCATCGCGTGAGGCGCCTCGTTCTGCGCGCTCGGTAAGCGCTGGTTGTGGTTGCCGCAGCGCGGTGTTAGCTTGTGTTAAATTTGCCAGAGCCAGGAGGTTTCCATGACAGTCGCTATTGCACCCAAACCCCCTCACGTGCCCCGGGACATGACCGATGGCGAATGGCAGGCGAGGATCAACTTGGCCGCCTGCTACCGTCTGGTCGCGCGCAACAGATGGGACGATCTCCTTTATACCCACATCTCCGCAGCTGTGCCGGGTCCGCAGAAGCATTTTCTGATCAATCCCTACGGCATGCTGTTCAGCGAAATCAACGCCTCGTCGCTGGTCAAGGTCGACCTGGACGGCAACATCGTGGGCGACTCGGCGTACAGCATCAATCCGGCGGGCTTCATCATTCACAGTGCCGTCCATGCGGCGCGCGAGGACGTCGCCTGCGTGCTGCATTTGCACACCATCGCCGGGGTTGCGGTTTCGGCCCAAAAGCGGGGCCTTTTGCCTATCTCGCAGACGGCGCTCTTCATCTATAACGATGTGTCCTACCACGACTACGAAGGCATCGCACTCGATCCGGACGAGCGCGCGCGTCTGGTCGCCCACCTGGGCCAAAAAAACCGGATGATCCTGCGCAATCACGGCACTCTGGCCTGCGGCGACACGGTGGCTGAGGCGTACATGCGCATGTATTTCCTCGAGCGCGCTTGCCAGATGCAGATCGCAGCACAGTCGGGCGGTGCAGAGCTCAACATGTTGCCGCAGTCGATGAGTGATCGCGTCTTCGAGCAGCTCGCGACCGGGTACAGCGGTATAGGCGAGGCCAACTGGGCCCCGCTACTGCGCCTGCTCGATCGGGAAGACCCCTCGTACCGCGAGTGAATTGCCGCCATGACCGGGTTGTTTTGTTCAGTCAGTCAGAAAACCCCTTGATTGCAACCGGACCATAGTAGGAAAAAAACGTGAGTACACCGATCGAGACTTGCCGTGGCGTCGTCTATCCGTGGGAACTCGACATGATGGAGCACATGAATGTGCGCTTCTACGTCGACAAGTTCGACCAGGCTACCTGGCAGTTGTTTGGTCGGCTCGGCATGACCGCCGCCTATTTCCGCGAACACCATCGCACCATGGCCGCAGTGCAGCAGAACTTGACCTACAAGCGTGAGCTCTTCGCGGGCGATCTCATTGTCGTCCGCACCGAGCTGGTGGAGATTTCCACGCGCAAGATGCACTTCATCCACCGCATGTACCATGCAAATAGCGACGATCTGGTGGCGAGCGCCGACATGGTCGGTGTCCATGTCGACCGCACCACGCACAAGGCGATCCCGTTGCCGGAGCACGTGGTGGCGGCGGGCACAGAGCTCGCGAAATGACCGGCCCTGCAATGCGAGGCTGTCCCGACAGCGTCGGGGTCCGCACCCGTTCTCGGCACGGCACTGATGAGCACCAACCAGGTAATGTCCCGGTCTGATCGGGAGGCACCTCGCAAAAGACGCATACTGGGTTATTTATGCGCTGTGCTGGTCGTCGTTCTGTTTTCCGGCTTCACGCTCATTTCGCGATTTGGACTCACCACCACGATGACCTTCCCGGAGCTCGCCGCGCTCAGGTTCGGCGTGGGCGGTCTACTCTTGCTTCCGGTTCTATTCCGTTATGGCTTGTCCGGCCTGAACTGGCGCCAGGCGGCCTGGCTCGCATTCCTCGGCGGCCTCGGCTTCGCAATGTTCGCATACAGCGGATTCTTACTGGCGCCGGCGGCCCACGGCGCGGTTTTGCTGCACGGCACACTGCCGCTCTTTACGTTCCTGATTCTCACCGCTAGCCCCAAAACCGCCGGCCAGCGCACCTCGCGATGGAGTGTCATTCTCATCGCCTCGGGCGTCGCACTCATGGCGTGGGATAGCATCGTGGGAGCGAGCGCCCGGCAGATCATGGGGGACGTGCTTCTCCTGGCCGCATCTTTGAGCTGGTCGGCCTACGGCGTCACGGTCCGGCGCCTGGGGCTCGTGCCCATCCGTGCCGCAGCGATCGTCGCGGCGCTGTCCATGTGTTGCTATCTGCCGATCTACGCCGCCCTGGCAGGGCCCACGCTGTTTGCCGTAGACTGGCAAGATCTGCTGCTACAAGGTGTTTTTCAGGGGGTCCTCATCGGCGCGGTGTCGATCTTTGTCTATACCAGCGCAGTGACCATCCTGGGCGTTTCGGAGACTGCCACGTTTACTGCAGCAGTTCCCTGCGCCACCACGATCGGCGCGATCCCGTTGCTGTCCGAATGGCCGAACGCCACCACGATCGGCGGCGTCGTTATCGTGACCGCTGGTATGCTCATTGCGGCCCGCACCTTTGCCGCGAAGCGATGAGGGCGGGCAGTCCCGGCTTAGAGCCGGTCCAAAAACCTCGGACCGAGCCAGAGCGACGAGGCGCGCCGCCAGTGGGTGCGCGAGGAGTGGATAATACTGGGTGTATTTGACCGACGAGCAAGCCCGCTGGCGGTGATGGATCGGCGCTCTGGCGACGCGGAGAGTTTTTGGACCGGCTCT
>JAKSDA010000027.1 GCA_022360315.1 Pseudomonadota bacterium | reverse complement strand
CCGAGCCAGAGCGACGAGGCGCGCCGCCAGTGGGTGGGCGAGGAGTGGAGAATACTGGCTGTATTTGACCGACGAGCAAGCCCGCTGGCGGTGATGGATCGGCGCTCTGGCGACGCGGAGAGTTTTTGGACCGGCTCTAAGTACAGGCGGAGTTGCGGCGGAACGACGACGAAGCGTGTGGTCGCCAACTGCCCTGTCCGAGCTCGAAGAAGTGCTCGAGTACCTGGCAGGGGAGCCACCGTTCGCCGTGGCCAAGCTCATTGAGTAGGTCTCCGCCGCCGCCTGACCGCCCTGGGTTGGCGTCGGCTACGGGCCGGTGACTATGCGCTGCAGGATGGTGCCGTCTTGGCCCACGGCAAAGAGGTCGCCGCTGGCAGCGTGGCCTCCTATGCCTCGAAGATCCATGTCGGTCGGGGCTTCCTCGTTGCGCCATTGATTGCCATCGTAGTGCAGGATGCGCCCTCGTCTGCTGATGGCAAAGACATTATCGGGCCCGACCCCCCACACGCCGTAGACAGAACTTCCATTGGTGAACGCGTATACGCGCTCCCAGCTGGTTCCGTCGTAATGCTGCATCGGCTGCTCGTTCGATGAGCTGAGAGTTGTGCCGACGGCGAACAGCCGATCAGACCCAGCGCCCCATATATCGAATATGGGCGCCGAATCCGGTAATTTGATCCGCGACCACTCGGTTCCGTTATAGTGCGCGACCATGCCCGATGAGGTGGCGGCAACGATATCATCGGCAGCGGTGCCCCAAAGGCCCCATATGACGCCGTTGCCGCGGGGAAACGTCTGTTCCTGCCAGCCAGTACCGTCGTAGTGCAGCAGCATATGGCCGCGTCCGGACCCGCCACCGACGTAGACATCGTCGGCTGCGCTGCCCCATACGCTGGTGAACGAAACCCGCTCGAGATCGAGCGAGTCGGGCAGCTCCACTTTGCGCCAGCATTCTCTGCTATCGCTCGAGCACTGGCTGTCGTAGTGCAAGATCAGCGGAAAGCGTGTGCCGCTTCTGCGGTACTGTCGTTTGCCCACGGCAAACACGTTGTTGCTGCTAGAGCCCCATACGTCGTGGAGATGGATGTAGTGACTGCGCGCGCTATAGGTCCACGCTGTATTCCAGCGCTCGTTGCCGTAGTACAAGATCACATCGTGGCCCACGGCGATGGCCTCACCGGCGCCGGCTGACCATACCGCCGCAAGATTATTGGTCGTGGGGGAGTCCGCGATGCGCCACGGCATGTGTTTCCCGTGGTTACAAGTCTCGTCGGTATTGGGTTCGACGATGCCATTATCGCCGCAATCGACCAGGAAACCGTGACGATCGCTGTCGGCCGTGGTCACGCTGCGGTCGTCGTAGTCCTGCGAGGGCGAAAAACTGCACCCCGCAGCCGCGAGCGCAACGAAAACCGCAACGGCCAAACTCGCAGCAGCCCTACTCGCGACAGTCAAACCGCCGACGCGAGTGTCTGCTGTCCACTTTTGTGAATATCGTGAATCCATCAACCTGCGCATCATTTCCCTCCCAATGCGTTTGATTGGCGGAGATACCGGTCTCCGCGCCAGGAGCGTTTCGGGTGATACCTACTCAGGTAGGTGCTATCAGCAGCCGCAATCATTCGCATGCATCCTTTCTTTCACTCAATAGTATCTGCGACAGCAGAGAAAAGACGATACGCCGAGGTAATTTTTTGCGGTGATTCAGCGACAAAACCCGGCTGTGCGCAGACCGGCAACAACCCTCACGGTGATCGTCGTCAGCACCATTGCCGAGAAATCATGCTGGCTACCAGTGCAGAGTGCTCAGATGGTTTCGGCTGCGATGTTGATATCGAACTCGCGGCGCACCTCAGCGAGCTTTTGTCCCACCACAGGGACCAGTCGACCCCGACTAGATTGCGCGCGCTGCCCGAGCAGCCCACCGCGCACGCAGCGGACCATGGCTGCTTCCATGTGTTCCATGCTGTTCATCACTGGGGCCAAGAGCCGAGGCCAACGCTGAATAGATGGATCGGTCGTCCGACCTGGGCAAATAGAAATGCTTGCAGTTCGAACTCACCCATCGTGGCGGTTCCGATCCCGGTGAGCGTGTGCCACACATCGTGGGTTACTGCGAGGTGGTTGCGAAAATTGCCGAAGCGCTCGCCCAGGGAGTGTGGGTTTTTGTCGGGTACCGTGGGGTCAAAGCTCATGCGGAGCAGGGCCGTGGCATAGATACAACCAAGAGTGTCACGCGGTAACCGACTCCAGCGCTTGCAGCTCGGGATACGCGCTTTGTCGGCGTATCCCCGCGACGCCTTCTGACCAGCAAAACCGCCCCCAGCTCCTGCTCCACGGCGTCCAGTCTGGACCGAGAGGTCTGCACTGCCGTGCTCGCATTGACAGACGAGCAGTGCTCGACTACAGCCACCAGGGCGCGAAGCTGATCCAGTTCCATTCGGCAAGCCCACAGAGTCTCTCGCTTGTCGAAAAGGGGTATCTGTCGCTGCGGGGTGCCGACCATACATGGCCGAGCAATTCCACTTCGGACAGATTTTTGGCTAGATCGCCTTGGCAATAGCGCACTGCCTGGGCGACTCCGGGTCAGAGCGATCGATTACGGCACAATACGTTCTACTGGCGGCGAACTCGCATCCGGAATGTTTGGTGTAAAGCTTCACCGGTAACGGGCCGATGAAGTGCGTAGTACTCGAAATGAGAGCCGCTCTGTGATGCCCGTTGATAAAGACGGCTACATCGCAGTACCGCCCTTCCCAGCTCCCTCGCCCTTTGTACCGTGTCCCAATTCCCGTATCATACTGTAGTCGAGATCGCAACTTCAAAGCTGGTGCTTCTGGTTTGCACGCACTGCGTACCATGTTGGCAATGGCATGCGGCGTATTCTCAATGATGGACGCATCATCATGAGATCGCGCCGCAGAGTTGCCTCTCTGCCCTGCTATTCGCTCGTACTCTGGCTGCCCGGCCACCGATGATTCGAGACTCTTATTGTGCACAACTGGATCAGGGCGTGGTATAATTTTACCCAGCCATTTGACGGTTGCGCCGCTCGCTTCGAGCTGTGTTCCTGGACTTTCGGCCACGTTCACGTCTTGTGCCGCTCATGTCACGTGTTTGCATCTGACTGCCGAGTCGCATGCAGCAGAGCTAGAAGACCACGACGTCGCCGAACGAGGCAGCTACCAGGCGATGGTTGAATTTTCAAAAAAGTCACGAATGCTCCACAACAATATTCCGGTTTCTGTCCTATCCAAACGGCCAAAATGAGACGACCCCCATCAAGTGTTCTGCTGATTGCGATCGTACTGCTCGTTGCATGTCGGTCACACGGGCCCGATCAGACACGGGACCCCAACCTGTCGGATCTGCAATCCGCAGTCGAGTTCGACAATGGCATCGAGTTCAATGGCATTGGTCTCAATGGCACTGGTCTCAATGGCATACGAATAAACGGCATCGGGTTAAACGGCATCAACCTAAACGGTATCGGGCTAAACGGTATCGGGCTAAACGGCATCGGGTTAAACGGCATCAACCTAAACGGTATCGGCCTCAATGGCCTTTACCTCGATGGCATCGCTTTCAACGGCGTCGATTTTGACTCCCTCCGTATAAACGGTATCGATCTCAACGGTCGTAATCTGGCCGGTATCGATCTTGCCAGGATCAACTTCGACGGTATCGGGCTCAGCGGAGCCGGTGCGGTCAAGCCGTTTCTGCAAACCCTGGCCGAATGCGCCCTGTCCTGCGCCCAGTGTCTCACCGTGACCGATCTCGACGGGTCGTCGCTGAACTATTGTGGCGTCGAGGGCATCGATCCCGCCTGGCAAGATCAGCTGCCCGACTGGAGCCGCTCGGAGCTGATGGCACAATGCGTGCTCGACCGCGGAACCATGTCTGGACACTCGGTGAACCATTCGCCGGTCCAGCTGGCTGCGTTCAAGACCTTGCTGGCATACCTGGTGTCGTGCGCCCTCCCGTCCGGCGACAGCATCACCTATACCGATGAACTGGGTGTCGACCAGACCTTGCCAGGCCACATCGGTGCGGCGCCGGAATGGAAAAGCGGCCAGCTGAGTGCCGATGGCCAGCGCGCGCTGACCGGGTGCCTGATGGCGCGAACCAATGCCCTGGGCACTGCCGTGCAGATCTCGATGCGCGGCACGGCGTCGGGCTACGCTGTGTCAGGGCAAGAAACCAGCGAATTTGCCGCCATGGAAGGCGCGTACTGGGGCGATCTATGGAACACGGGCGAGTGCAATGCCCTCTATGCTTGCACGGCCTATGCATTTCGGTCCAGCAACGGTCGGATGTGCTCCTCGAACACAGACAACTGCGGCTTTCACGTGGTTGGGCCCTGCGAACAGTACTGCGAACTGGTCGTGGACGGCGACAACCGCTACTGGTCCAATTGCACTACCGACGAGGCTGTGCAAACGCCGTGCAGTAGCTCGGGTGACCTTGCGGTCACGACCTATCTCAGGGCCGATGACATCACTGATGTGCGCCATCCCCAGCCCCATCGGTTCGAGATTACCCGAGTGTTCATCCAGGCCGAATCATTTACCTTCCACAAGGCGTCGACCACCCATTCCTGGGATTTCACGAAACACGACTCCGATCAAACCGTGTCTCTGCGCGCCACTCCCAACATTGGTACCAGTTTGAGCCTGTCCCAGATCGATCAGGCGCCGCGACTTGATTATCGGGTTCATTTCCCGAATGCGGGTACCGTGTACCTGGCGGTGCGCGCTCGCAAACAAGGCGACAACGATGCCGCAGGGAACACCATCGTGCACTTTGGCATCAATGGCACGCCGGTCGGTACTATCGATTTCGCCGAACTGCCTGGCACTGGTCACAAGACCCGTGAGCTGACCACCACGGGTACCGATGCAGCACTGACCATCCCCACTGCCGGAGTTCATACGGTCAATCTGTGGATGGGGGACGACGGGCTTTACCTCGACGCCATCGGACTTCACAATGTGCCGAGAAAACAGGTATGGGCCGAAAACGAGGCCGGCAAGGCACGCTTGATAGACGAGATACCTCTCTTACAGCGCGGGGCTGCGGAGCACCACGTATTGGTATTCGAGGCCGAACACTTTGATCACGCAGCGGCAGCGGGGGCTCATTCGTGGAACTCGGTGAGCTTTGCCAACGATACCCGCTATGGTTGCGTTCAGGCGCTGCCGAATTCCGGCGCCACGATCGACGCCGACATCGCACAAGCCAGCCCGCGTCTGGACTACCGGCTGTACTTCACTCACACCGGCACTCACTACGTCTATGTCCGCGGTCAGGGTGAGGGGTTGGATGATTCATTTCACATCGGCCTGGACGGCGTGGTTCACACCCAGAACATCGCGTTTAACCAGGAGGGGTCGCCCTGGCGGTGGGCCAATGGCCTGCTCGCGGCCTATACAATCGATGTCCCCACAACCGGTATTCACACCATGAATGTGTGGATGCGCGAAGATGGCGTGGTCCTCGACAAGTTCGTCATCACGCCGTCGACCACCGCAGACCCGATCGCCCAGGGGGCCAAAGACGGAGGCGCGCATACCGGACCCTCTCTGTCAAGGCGGGCGATGCCACCGCAGACTCCCTATCTCTCGCGCCTGCACCGAGACACCGACGAAAAAGACAGCTTTGGCGGCCATCTGGTAGTTTCCGGCAATCGCCTGTTCGTCGGGGCGCAAAAGGCCCACCAGGGAGCTATCAAAAGAGTCGGCGCGGTTCGCGTCTACGAGGATACCCCGGGCGGTTGGGTTCAAGACGAGTTCACCGAGTTGTGGCCTCCCACTCCCCATCAGGGCGATCACTTCGGCTCTTCGGTGGCCGCCGAGGGCGATACATTGGTGGTTGGAGCCCGATACAGCGATGAGGTCGGTAAGGGCAATGGAGTCGGCTTTGTATTCGAATGGGACGCCCCGGCCAGCACCTGGAACCCGGTCACCACGCTGCGCTCGACCTCGGCCGATCGGACGTTATCCGGCGGTGGTGTGGCCAAGCAGTGCGGTCGCGCAGCCGCGATATTCGGCGATCAAGTGGCCCTTACCTGTGCCGAAAACGGCGAGAGAAATGGCGTCGTGCTTCTCTATCAGAGAGATACGGGCGGCGCCTGGTCGGAATTTCCGTACGCCGTCCTCGAGGACCCGCGCGATCCTGTCGAGGCTGTGAGGAGCGCCTTTGGTCGTAGACTCGACTTTCTCAACAGCAACGTCATTGTGGTGGGCGCGTACACTTCACGCAGTCCAGAGGGTAACGGCGCTGCCTATGTGTTTAACCGATCGGGCAGCGTGTGGACCCATTCGGCCACGCTGGAGCCCGCCGACGCGTATATCCACGACCGCTTCGGTCACGACATCTCCTGCGATGGTGATCGCTGCCTCATCGGTGCCAGTGGCAAGGGCAGTCAGTTCGGACAGCAGACCGGAGCCGCCTATGTCTTTTACCATGACGGCACCAGCTTTACCGAGGAGGCCAAGCTCGTCGCGCCCGACGGCACCCTCGGAGATGCTTTTGGCTGGAGTGTCGCCCTCAAGGGAACCAGGGCTGTGGTCGTCGCTCCGTTCGAGCACAGTGTCGGCACTGGGGCGGGCGCATTCTATGTGTTCGAGCGATCTGGAACCACCTGGGCCATGGTATCCAAATTCGATGGCGGCGATCCGGCGAGCATCGGCGGGGGAAACTTCGGCCAGGACGCCGCCATAAACGACTCGCGAGTCGTCCTGTCGGTACAGCGGGCGAACTTGTATCCCGACACCGATGGTGCTGTGTACGTCTATGATCTGAACCAGCTTGTCGGCAACTGAAGCGTCAATAATAGCCGCGTTGTCTGCCCGGACGCGGCATGCCCTCCGACAGCAAGTCGTAGCCAACCCGGCCGCAAAGTAGGCATCGTCCCGGTCCTCGACCGATGTGCCGAATAACTACTCGAGAGCAAAACCAGTGTAGATCGCGCGCTCGTCCGCCCTGAATGGGAAGCGCACCTCGTGCAAGGCCGCAACCACAGCGACGCGCGTGGTGGCTCGCACGACTGCGATCCTTGCAGACTCTCGGCAAGGCGGGCAGAGTGCTCATGCACTGGCCACGGGCACATACCCCATTGGCGTTGTCCACGGTGGGGCTACAGAAGCGGGAGCTCACCGGTGATCGCGTCGACCTCTTCGACCCAGCCGGGCCCGATGGCGCAGCAGGTCTTGGTCGGCACACCGCCGAACTCGGTCCGCCCTGAGTCGACGATCATCGCGCGCACCAGCCCGGCCTCGCCGGCTCTGGTGTAGATATCGTCGAGCTCCTGCTCCGAGCGCACGTAGACGCAGACCTTTGTGAATGGACCGCCGAGCCAGGCTGCCATGGCCGGGTTGAGGTCGATCGAAATCGATGTCTCGGTGGCCTCGCGCTGGCGGTCGAGCAGGACTTTGAGCGACGCATGCGCGCCTTGGGCGATCATCTTGCCGCGACGCATGTTGAGGTCTTTGCGCATCACGATCACCTGCTTGGCCGCACGCATCGAGCAATTGTGACCGTCACCGCGCCGCAAAGCCAGTGTAGCTGGCCAGAAACGTCCACCAGGAAAACCTCGTCTGACTTATCTCAGCTGGCCGGCGTAGTCGCTGAGGCGTTGCAGGCCGGGTTTTGCATAGTCAGGCGACAATCCCGACGCCACCCGGATGTGCCGATCCAGTCCAAAACAGTCCCCGGGAACCACCAGGACGCTTTTTTGCTCGAACAACCCCTGGGCGAATTGCACCGAGTTCACGGCCAGGTCGTAGCGCACAAAGGCAACCGCCGAGCCCATGGGCGGGATGACGGAAAACACCCCTTCGTGCTCGGCCAGGATGGTCTCGAGGGTCTTGAATCCGCGTCGGATCAGCGACTTCGACCGGGCCAGCAATTTGGCTCTGACCGGAGACGAGAGGGCCAGCGTGGCCAGCCGGTTGGCCAGCACGGATGCGCTGATCGTGGCGTATTCGTGGCGGCGCCACAGCGCAGTAATGGTGTCGGTTGGCCCGGCGATCCAGCCGCAGCGAAGGCCCGGCAAACCGTACGCCTTGCTCGTGCTGTTCACGGCCAGGACACGGTCGTAGCGGCCGTAGAACGATGGTGTTATCTCGTCGGTCAATCGCTCGGTTCCCGCATACACCTCGTCTGCAATGATCCACGCGCCGACCCGATCGGCCGCGCGAATGATGGCCTCGCCCTCGTCGGGGCCGAGAATGTAGCCAGTTGGATTGTTCGGGTTGACCAGGGCGATGGCCTTGGTCTGCGCGGTGACCGCCGCCTCGAGCGACTCGACATCGAGAGACCAGCGTCCATTGTGGCGCAGGTAAAAGCTGTCGACCCGCAGACCGCGGTTGCGGGCCAGCCCGGCCAGCTGCAAATAGGTCGGCTCCATGACCGCGACCGCATCACCCGGCTCGAACAGAGTGTCGACGATGATTGCATTGGCTTCCGACGCGCCGACAGTGACCAGCAGATTGTCCGGGCCAGCGCCGTCGTAAAGCCCGGCGCAAAGGCAGCGCAGGTCGCGCTGGCCGTTCACTTCCGGATAGTGAAGCGGCGTCTGCAAGAGCTCCTCTGCCGGCACTCCGGCCAGTTCCAGCAGTTCGCCCAGCACAACCGGTTCGACACTGCTGTCCGAATAATTGAATTCCGCCTGCTGTTCTCGTTCGGACTGAAATTTTTCGAGCAAGAATTCATGAAATCTCATGCCAGTTCATCCTTGTGATGGGGATTCGGTTGCGCCCGCTCTCAAAGCTGCCCGACCCGTGGTGACACACGCAGAGACAGAGATGAATGGCGCCGCGGCGCAAAAGAGCAGGCGGTGTGGGTTCATGGAACCTCTGAGCATGACATCCTCGCGGCCTGGTAGGATACGCCGAAGGATCGACTCGCCCGATATCCTGTTTCGTGCGACTCCGAGGCCGAGACCGGTTCACAATGCGGCGTGGAGTATCAGTGTCCACAGACTGATCACACTGAGCATACCGACAGCGAAGAAAGCGGTGCGCAGCTTGTCCTGGTCGGTCAGATACGCGATGCCGTGGCACAGTCGTGCGACCACATAAACCACCGACAGCCGCGCCACCCAAGTTTGATCGGCCCCGGTCCACATGGCCAGAATGACTGCTGGAGCAAACACCATCAGCGCCTCGAACGAGTTGTTGTGAGCGCCGAGCGCGCGGGCTCCCAGGCCGGTGAGCCTGGCCTGCTGCAGCCGGGGATATCGGTTGTCGAGCGAGCCAAATTCCCGCATGCGGCCGTAGGCCTGAAACGCCGTCCACACGTAGGGCAAAACCGTGACGATGAGAAGGCAGATAATCGGTGTTTTGGCGACCATGGCCCGATAGTAATCGATGGCAATAAACCGGGCGAGCGGGTCCTGGTGCCATGAGACTGCGAACATGGGACACGGTAGGTTCTCCGGTTTGATCCCCAGCGGGGCGGTTCCAGGGACAAGCTCGACCTGCTGCTCGAGGTCAAGGCCTGTCGGGATACTGCCAGGAGCCGAGACGTGTACGGCCGGGTGTCGTGGGTTCGTGCAACGTTGACTGGCGGCACTGAATACATCGCCCGGGCCACGCCGGCCTGCCCGTAGTCTGCCTGGCCCGGGCCAGGGCAGGGGTCACCGCGGTGCGGGTTCGACATCGGCCGCGAGGCGGAAGGTGATGTCCTCGCCGCCCAGGACATTGCGGGTGGCTGCCCCCCTGCGCGAACGCACTGGCCTCGACTGGTCTTTCGGATCGGCGGTGCCCTCGGTCCCGGTCACCCATTCCCACAAGTCGCCCTCTGTGATGAATCGCCTGTCCTTGCTGGCCGCCTGCCACTCCAGGTCCGACAGGAGTCGCTTGCCCTGGGCCCGGGCATAGACCTCGGCATAGGTGAAGGCCACTCTGGTCACCGCGCGGTCGCTTCGCCGTTTGTTCGGTTTTTTCTGGCGGGGAAACATGGCCCGGTACTCGCCTCGGGTGACCGGTCGGATCGCAACATAAAACCACGGCTTGCCGTCGGGCCGGCGTATGAGAGTCATGCCCTCGGGGGTCTTATCCAGGGCCGGCACTACCGACCCGGCGTCCGGGCCAGCAGGGTCGGCCGGCACAGCAGTATCGCCGGACAGTGCGGAAGGTATCGGGACGTTCGGCTCGGGTATCGGGCCAAACAGAACCAGGCCCAGTCCGGTGATAAAGGTCAGCGCCGAGAGAATGGTCATCGCGGCCAAAAGACGCGATACACGCGGCTCGGCTCCGACCTGGCCGTGGCCGACCGGGCCGGACTGGTCCGGCGCATCCACCGCGCGCGAGCGAAGGTGGAGCTTGGTCGGCGCGGATTCATCGGCATCGCCCAGCATTCCATCGCGGTCGATGGTCGCACCCGATAGATCGACACCGGAGGTGTCCTCGGCAAACGCGTTGGGCCGAGCGCCACCGACAAATGGGGTTTTGGAGACCTGACCACCGATGCTGCCCGTCTGTACCATGCGCGGCGTGAGATCGAGCCGACGTCGCTTTTCCAGGCGCGCGAGTACGGTGCCGAGTTTTTTCACGATGTCGGCGTAGTCGGGCCGCTCGGCCGGTTTTTTGGCCATCATGTGGCGGGCCAGCCGGGCCAGTTCGATGTCGGCGCGGGGGTTGCGCGTCCGCGCATCCGGGGCCGGCTTTTTCAAATGGCGGGCCACGACCTTGAGGTATTTGTCGTCCTCCGGCCGTCCGGTGCGAAATGGCGGCATGCCGGCCAGCAAGTAGTAGAGCGTTCCGCCTAGAGCATAGATGTCGACCCGGGCGTCGATGGAATCGCCGCGGGCCTGCTCGGGGGCGATGTAATCCGGTGTTCCCACCACGACGCCGAGCGCGGTCAGGGCGGGCTCGTCACCGGGATTCAACGGCTTGGCCAGGCCAAAGTCGGTGATCTTGACACGGCCACTGCGCAACAAAACCAAATTGGACGGTTTTACGTCGCGGTGGATGAGTCCGGCCCCGGCCGCGGCTTCGAGGCCGAGCGCGGCATCGTGAATGGCCCGAGCTGCCAGATGCGGCGAACACGGGCCACTACCTGCGACCAGCGTGCCCAGGTCGGTGCCGTCGAGAAACTCCATGGCAATATACGGCCGATCGTCGTACGACCCGGTGGTGAAGACCTGGACCACATTGGGATGTGAAATCGCCGCCACGGCGCGGGCCTCTCTGACAAAACGCTGGCGTAGCTCGCTGTTGTCGCGGTGCTTTTCGGCCAGGATCTTGAGCGCCACATTGCGCTTGAGGTCGATGTCGACGCCGCGAAACACCTCTCCCATGTTGCCAGCACCGATGACCTCCTCGATGCGGTACCGCTCGATGGTGATTCCTACTGCCAGGGACCCAGACATAGGCCTTGCAACCGCGGCGTTTCAGCGCGCTTCCTTTTCGCCACGTCGAGACAGATTGTTGAAGCGGGTATAGCGGCCTTCGAAGTGGACGCGCACCTTGTCGGTCGGGCCGTGTCGGTTCTTGCCCAGGATGATCTCGGCAACGTCGGGCTCTTCGGTATCTTCGTTGTAAATCACATCGCGATAGATGAACAGGATCAGGTCGGCATCTTGCTCGATAGCGCCCGACTCGCGCAGATCCGAGAGCTGGGGTCGCTTGTCGGTGCGCGATTCCAGGCTGCGGTTGAGCTGCGACAGAGCCAGCACTGGGCAGTGCAGCTCTCTGGCCAGAGCCTTGAGCCCGCGCGAGATCTCCGAGATCTCCTGCTCTCGACTGTAGCTCTTGGACTGGGAGGTACCGCGCATGAGCTGCAGGTAATCGATGACGATGAGACCGCAATCGTGATTGCCGAGAAGTTCCTTGTTGGCCATGAAACGCCGCGATCGGGCCCGTATCTCGCGCAGCGATAGGGCCGGGGTGTCGTCGATGAGGATGGGCGCATTCGAGATGTTGGCCGCCGCCTGGGTCAAATTGCTCATCTGCTGCCGTTCCAGCTTGCCGCGCCGCAACGCCTGGGAGTCGACCTCGGCTTCGGAGCACAACATGCGCTCGGTCAGCTGCAAACTCGACATTTCGAGCGAAAAGATGAGGACTGGCCACCGGCCGAATTTTGGATGGGCACAGTTCTGCGCGATGGTCAGGGCCAGGGACGTCTTGCCCATGGCCGGGCGGGCGGCCAGGATGATGAGCTCGGTGGGCTGCAACCCGGCCGTGCAATCGTCCAGCTGGCTGAACCCGGTCGGAACCCCGGTGACATGGCCCGGCGCGGCGTAGCGCTCGTCGAGGATGCGAAAGACCGTGCTGATCAGGGTCTTTATCTGCTTGGGACCGGTGCTGCCTTTGTCCTGGGTGACCTCGAAGACCTTGGCTTCGGCCTCGTCCAGATAATCCCGAACATCGCCGTGCTCCTCGTAGCCGCGCGCGGCGATCTCCGAGGCCGCGATCAAAAGCCGCCGCGCCGAATGCTTGTCGCGGATGATGGTGGCGTAGTGAACCACATTATCAGCTGTGGGGACCTTGAGCGCGAGCCGGGATAAAAACGAGATACCGCCCACCGATTCGAGGCGTCCGGCCTTTCTGAGTTCGTCTTCCAGGGTCACCTCGTCGATCGGTTTGGCCGCGGCTTCAAGATGGCGCATCGCCGCGAACACAGCCTTGTGCTTGGGGTCGTAAAACGCCTCTTCATCGAGCGTATCGAGCTGGCTGATCACCTCGTTGCGGAGCAAAATGCCCCCCAGAACCGACGCTTCGGCCTCCAGGCTATGCGGCAAGACGCGCGCAGTCATCTGCACAGCAGAGTGTGCAGCTTTGCACGGGCTACGGCAAGGGTGACCGGCCCTTTGCATCTTCTCGCTGGCATGTGTTTTTTCCTTTGTTTTCAATTGACTGTGAAAGGGCTGGCGGTCGGGGCACGGCTGCAAACGCGCCTTGCCGGGGGTTTTGCCGGGGCTTGCCGGATCGCTGACCGGGCCGGATGATCCGCTTCGCGGTTGCGCTTCAAGTCCGGACATTTTTGTCTCGACGCCGGTGCGGACAGCGCTTCTATCGCTCGGGAGGACGCCGGCCTCAGCGCGTGGCACGGCCGCTGCAGAGACCGCGTGCTATCAGGAGAAACACCATGAAACTATTCGCGTTCGTTGTCTTTATTGGGGGTTTCTGCACGGCCTGTATGGGCGGCGGAGACGCTGACGTTGCGTCTGCCGATCCGGATGGCAATGTGGGTTTTGGCGGAGCCCAGGATATCGGTCAGTTTCGCAACATTCTCGACGCAGGTGGCATCCCGGGCGAGAACACATTCGACGCCAACGGTTTTTTCAGTGAGCACTACACCCAGCTGCCGGCCCCGGATTGCGGACAGATTCTGTGTGTGCACGGCATGTTGTCGGTCGGGCGCGATTGGCGAAACGGCGACTACCAGGCCGCGCTCCAGGTTGCCATGAACACGACGGTCGATCCGGCGACAGTCGAGCGCAGGCCACTCAATCTGGTGGTTGTGGTCGATACCTCGGGTTCCATGGCGGATGAGGACCGTATCGGCTTTGTGCAGGAGGGTTTGCACTTGCTGGTCGATCGGCTCGAGGAGGGCGATCGCCTGGCTGTGGTCACCTACTCCAGTGGAGTTTCTGTGCCGGCTGAATTTACCGCTTCGCTGGATCGCCCGGCGCTGCACCAGCTGATCGACAGTTTGCGAGCGGGCGGCTCGACCAACATCCATGACGGATTGCGTACCGGATTCGAGCTGTCCGGGGCTGCATTCGAGGCCGATCGACAAAACCGGGTCATATTGTTGTCCGACGGCCTGGCAACCGCGGGGATTACTGATAACGCCAGTATTCTGGACATGGCGGTCGAGCACATCGCATCTGGCATCGGTTTGACCACCATCGGGGTGGGTGTGGGGTTTAATGTCGAGCTGATGCGCGGTCTAGCCGAGCGCGGCGCCGGCAATTTTTATTTTCTCGAGGATGCGCCGGCCATTCGAGAGGTATTTGTCGACGAGATCGACTACTTCGTGGAGCCGCTGGCGGTATCGGTGCGTATCGAAGTGACACCCGGGTCGGCCTATCGGGTTGGTGAGGTGGTCGGGACCCGGCTGTGGAACAACCAGGGCTCGTCGGGATCGCTTTTCATTCCGGGCGTGTTTCTGGCCAGTCGGCAGAGTGACACACCCGATCCCAACGGTCGTCGCGGCGGCGGCAGTGCGCTGTTTATCGCCATGCAGCCGCGCCAAGGGCGATTCGACAATTCCGGCCAGGTCGCTCGAATTCGCATGACCTACCGTTTGCCCGGATCCGAGGAGGAGTTGGAGCAAGTGGTCGTGGTGGACAATCCGGCCGATCCCGGTGTGCCGCCCGATCGGGACATCTATTTGAGCCACCAGGCCATGGCCGAGCACTATGCCATGTACAATATTTACCTCGGCTTGCGCGAGGCCACGCGCCTGGCCGCGCGCGATTACCAATGTGCCCTGTCACAGCTGGTCGCGCTCCACAATGAGATCGAGGGCTGGAACGCCGAGTTCGAGGACCCGGATATCGAGGCGGATCGCCAGCTCGTCGAGCAGTTTATTGGCAATCTCGAAGAACTCGGGGCGCGGCGCGGGGACACCGACGCCGACCGACTGTGCCGTGGCGAGGAGTTTCCCAGCGACGAAGTACATGACGACAGGGACGTCGTGATCTACGGTTGTGTCATCTCGGCCGATGGAGCTGGCCGGCCGGCCGGCTGGCTCGTTTTTGCCCTGGCCGTTGTGATCGCACTGCGCCGGCGGCGCACAACCAGCCAATGAGCCCTTGTCGGGCTTTTTCGGGCGTCAGGCCCAGTTCGCCCGGTCTGCCTCGTAATCGAGGAGATCATCCATGCACACCAGAGACCTACTCGTTTCGCTCTGTGGACTCGCGGCCGCGTCGCTCGCGCTGGTGCCGACTCGCACTGCCGAGGCTTGCTCGTACGTCGAGCCGACGCTTCACCAACTCGGCCCAAACGAGCAAGAGGTCGATACTCGGCCGCCCTCGCAACCGACTGCGACCGGGATAGCAATCGAACGTCGGCTAATTCAAGACCAGGGCCAGGATCTCGACTTTGTCCTCGACGTGCGCGCGGTCGATCTCGGCGGCAATACGAGCCCGTGGGCCCAGGTCGAGGTCATCGATCGTCCGGGCGGTTGCCACCTCGGTGGCAACGCCCAGGCGTTGCCGCTGGCTCTTTTGGGCCTGCTCACCGCATGGTGGCTCCGCCGCCGCCAGGCTGACTGACCTGAACCCCGATCCAAGGGCCGAAACCCGCCGGCTCGGCCGTTGCCCTCGCAACAGAAACGCCTAGTTTCTCCACGACGAATGCGTTTCAGTTTCGCTGCTGCCAATGCGGCCCCGGCCATGGCGGTGTAGGATGGAGCCATGAGCCTCACGCCCATGGCGCTGAAAGAGCGATTTGCCCATCGGCCGCTCGTGCCCGACCCCCTGGCCAAACAGCGGTCGATCTGGCGACAGCGGTGGGGCTTGCCGCCGCGGGAAGTCCACGCCAGTTCCACCGACTGGAAATATTACATCGATCCCGCCGAGATCGTCGGATACGTGGCGCCGAGCGACCCCAGGCTCCGCCTGCGCCATGCGCTCCGCCAGGGCAGCGCGACCGGCAAGTATTTTGTGACCGGCGGCAAGGGCGCGGGCAAGTCCACCACGGCGTTCTCGTTGTGGCAGGATGCCGAGATCCTAGGCAACGTCAAGATTCTCGACCGGCCGGACGGACAGTTGCAGGACGAGGGATTGGGAATTCTCCGCGAGTTCATCAACAGCCGGCTGGACGGAGCGCCTCTCGACACCTACCTGGACTTTTCTGGTAATGCGCTCGACCGGGTATTCTATTATTCCTGCGGCAATTTTCGCGAGCTCTGCCGCATCCTTCAGAACGGGTTTGAGACCGCCGACATACTGAGCAAGCGGCGCGCCGATACCGCGTGCTTCGAGACCGCGCTGCGCCAGCTGCGCAGCGATTACAACCCGTTCTTGCAGCGCTACCGGCCCACCCTGGAGGCGGTCCGCCACAATGCGCACAGCAGATCGGATTTTGCCGATCTCGAACGGGACGATCTGGGTCGCCTCATCCAGTCGCTTGCCGTGGTCGAGTATCCAGATGATCCGGGCTGGCTCGACGTCCATCCCATCATCCAGGACTTGATGGACGATTGCCCGAGCACCCTCGTCGACTCCGATGACAATTCTGATGGCACGATCCACTGAGACGCTGGGCTGGCGCGGTCGCGCCGAGATCGTCGATCTGATCGAACGGGTGTGCAATGAGTCGGCCGGTATTCACCTAGTGCTCACCGATCGTCCCGGTCCGGTGCAGAAGGCAATTCACAGGCGATTGCCCGCGCAATGCCGGGTTTTGCCGCTGGCCAACTCACGCCGCGACGGATTGCATATCGCAGTGCAGTCGGCGAGTGTGCGGTCGATGCGGGTATTCATGGATGCATTCGACCCGCGCGAGGCGACCGAACACGAGCTTGTGCGCGCGCTCAATATCGAGCGCGAATGGCTGATGACGCCGTCCAACCACGCGGTGATCGTGATAACCGGGAAAACTCTCGCCGATGCCGATGACGCCTATCTGGCCCTGCAGGCCAAAGCCCCGGATCTGTGGTCGCTGCGCAGCCATGTCTATCGCATCGGTGACCCGGACGACGACCTCGACACCCGCGACCACGTCGAGGCCCGCGTGGCCGACCTGGTCGAAGCTGGCCGGGGTGATGCGCGGATTGCAGCGATCGCCCTGCAGGCCCTAAACGCGACCAGCTGGGAGCAATATCGACTTTGGCGTGGGCCGCGGTATATCGCGGCATGGCTGGCTGATGTGGCCGCAGAGCAGCCCAACCGCGCGGTGACCGAGGTTGCCGACGAGCTCGCCGACCAGCTCGCCGATGAGCCTATGGGGCCTCCGCTCCGGGCCGATTTATGGCCTGCGCCGGAATGGCCGTCGGGACATGTGGACGACGAGGAACGGCTGCTCGTGGACGGCCTGGTGCAAAGGCTGCACAATGGCCGGGACGCGCAGGTCTACGTGCTTGCCGAGGATGGCGATGCAGCGCGAATGCGCCGGGTGATTCTCAATGTGGCCCTTTTGCACGAGGCCCGTTTCGACGGTGTCGTGGAGTTTGACGGCGAGGTAGAGGACTGGCTGCGCCGGGCCGGGCTCGCCGACTCGACCGCTTCCTCGGCAAGTGAACGCGTGTCCTCGCCCATGGACGGGCTCCGGCGGCTCAGCGGCGCCCTGTCCGGCAGTCGCGCTCTGGTGGTGATGACCGGCGTCACCGACAACACCGTTGCGCTGGCTCGTATGGTGCTTCGCGATCACGTCGTCGTGGCCGCGGTGCTACCCCGCAAGTGGGTCCCGTTTGCCATCTGTCATCACGTCGATCGCGGCGATTGGGCGCGGTCGTATCACGCCTTGCTGGAATCGATGGGAGCGACCGGGATTGTGGTGCCGTGGACAGGCGCAGACCTATCGCTGGCCCTGCGCCAATCGCTGGCCTGCGCGCGAGCGGTCCTGGTGATTGCCAGTCCGGTGCGATCGCCTGCCCAGGCCTGGCTTTGTGCCGACCGCGCGCGCGATCGAATCGCCGGGGTCGTCCCGGCCGGCGATCCCATTCCGGTCGGGGCCGAGGCGTTGACCTGGCTGCGAGTGCGCGCAGATGAAGCCGCGGACAGAATCGCGGTTCAGGCCCGGTTCAGGGAGCTCGTCGACAGACTGCTCGGGCCTGGCCGCGATCGCAGGCTCGACTATCTGGCGCCGGAGCCGCGCTACCAGGATCAACAGATCCGCCGCCTCGGCCAGTCTCTCGAGTGCGCTTACGCTCACAAGGCCGCGTTGCAAAAGGCCGGAGCCAGCACCGACAAGGTGGCAGAAGAAATCCTTCAACTCAAGCGGGACATCCGCCAGGGCGGCCGACTCTAAGCCGGAGACCAACTGGGACATGGCCGCTATTTGCTCCTCGGCATGCTCGGCCGGGGCGGTTTTTCGACCGTGTGGGAGTCTCTCGACAAAACCTGCAACGAGCGGGTGGCGGTCAAAGTACTGCACAGCGAGCTGGGCCGCGATCCGCTTCGTGTCGACCGTTTTTATCGCGGGGCCAGGATCATGGCCGAACTGGATCACGAAGGAGTGATCCGAATTGTCGACCTGCATGGCGAAGACGAAGGATATCACTATTTTGTCATGGAACTGGCCCGGGGAGGCAATCTGCGCCAGGCCGTGCTCGAACAGCGCGTGGGACGCGAACAACTGGCCTCGGTGATCGAGCGGATCGGCCGCACACTGGCCCGGGCCCATGGGCGAGGATATGTCCATCGAGACGTCAATCCGGGCAACATTTTGCTCTCGGCCTCGGGCGAACCGAAGCTGACCGATTTCGATCTGGTCGCTGCAGCCGACACCACGGGTGGAACCCGGACTGGAGCCATGGGGACGTTTGTGTACGCGGCTCCCGAGCAGCTCGACCGGCCCCAGGATGCCGATGGGCGGGCGGACGTATACGGCCTGGCCATGACTGCGGCGTTTATTCTGTACGGACATGATTTGCCCATGACCGTATTGCGCGACGCGGCCGGTTTTATTACCACGCTGGATTGTCCACAGCCGCTCGAGACAGTGCTGATTCGCGCGCTGGCGTGGGAGCGAGACGAGCGCTTTTCCAGCATGGAGCAATTCTGTGATGCCCTCGCCGAGGCGGCGTCTTCTGCCGAGGCCAGCGAGCCTGGCGCGCTGGCCTCGCCCCGGGCCACGTCTCTCGCAGTGGACGGCATTCCACTGGTCGAAATTCCGGCCGGATCGCTGGTGATGGGCAGTGCAGAGGTGATGGGCGCTGCACACGATGAGGACGCGGATGAGTCCGATGAGACGCCGGCGCATAGGGTCTATGTGTCGGCGTTTCGCTGCATGGTGTATACCGTACCCCGGGGCCTCTATGCCGATGTCATGGGACAGGATCCCGGTCGGCCCGAAACAGCTTCGCCCGAACTGCCAGTCAACAATGTGTCCTGGTTTGACGCGGTCCAGTTCTGCAATGCGTTATCGGAGCGGGATGGACTACAATTGTGTTATCGCTTCGACGGCCGAGACGTGGTGTGGAATATCGATGCAGACGGCTATCGGTTGCCCACCGAGGCCGAGTGGGAATATGCGTGTCGGGCCGGGACAGAGACGTGCTGGTCATTCGGCAATGACGAGAGCCAGCTCGGCGAGTATGCTTGGTTCGACAATAATTCGAATCAGAGACCGCATCCAGTGGGTCGAAAGAAGCCCAATGCCTGGGGCCTGCACGACATGCACGGCAACGTATGGGAATGGTGTTGGGATTGGTATGCCCGCTATCCGGACCGGCCGTCCGGGCAAATAGACCGAGATCCCATGGGACCACCCGGCTCGGCCGCCAACATCAAGATCGTGCGAGGCGGCTCGTTTGCCTATGGAGCCTGGTTTTTGCGCTGCGCGCTGCGCGGCAGATTTGAGCCCGACGACCGCGGCATGGACATCGGATTTCGGTGCGTCCGCAGGTCACAGGGTCAGGCCAAAGAGTAGCTCGCTGTCGGCTTTGCCCACCAAATGCCCGGGCGGTTGCCACGTGGCCATGCGGGTTTGCAGACAATTTCGTACATGCCGTGGCACGTCCTCCGGTGCCGTATTCACGTGGACCTTGTCGACCCGCCCGGCCTTGTTCAGGACCAGGCGAACCATCATCCGATAGGTCGCTTTACTGCCCGCACTGCAACTCGCCAGGTCCCGAGACTGGTCGCGGACCCACGCGAGTAGCCGCCTGCGTGGCAAGGGACTCTTCGATATTGCCGAATCTGGCGGTTGTTTGCCGCGCTTTGCTCTACCGGGCTGAGCAGCTGGAACGGGCGTTTTTTCATCCGCGGCGGGACATCGGTAGACGACCTGGCGCGGCGCTGGCTCGATTGCTTTTTGAACGATGCGCTCGACTTGCTTGTCGGGCTGGGGGGCGCATCCGTAACGCCCCACGAGGATTCCGATCACCAGAGTAATGAAAAGACCGAGTACGATGGTGGCAATTTCGCGTCTGTCGGGAATCATGGCAACGCGTCATGGAAATAAACAGAAACACATTGGTTGTGGATCAAACGAGGTGTTTCTGTTGCGAGGCCAACGGCCGAGCCGTCCCGACTCCGGCCGTGCGGGGGCTTTGCCCAAACATGATAGCCCGAGCGCGAGGCGGTCGGGCCGCACACGATCACGTGGGAGCCATTTTGACGCGATCGTGGGTAGTTCAGTCGACCATCGTGCGTATCTCACCGGCAAGTGCCTCCATACGGGATTTTCGGCGCGACGACATCGCCTCGCAGAGATCGATGAGAGCTGTGTGGCCGCCATTGTCTCGGATGCCGGCAACGAGCGGCTGATAGTACGATAGCGGCGACGGCTCCATCAAGTCGATATGTGCCGTGGGAAACTCGGCATACCCCACACACCTCTGCGAAAATTCATCGTAGGGGATGCCTTCTTCGGTAACCACGGCGGCGTGAAAGATTTTGCTCACCGGTAGGCCGCCGTCGGGTAGGCGCAACCACGATGCCACACTGTCTTGTTCGCGGGTAAAGTAGTCGACTGGATGTTCCCGGCCGAGCGTGCAGTCTGCTCCATCGAGGGCGCACCGGCGACTCTGCGGTGATAGATAGAGCACGACAAAGCCATCGGCAGGTTCGGCAAAGTAGATGCGGCCAGCTGGATCCGATCCGGTTGGGCGATAGATCGCCCTGGTATCCAATTCGGTCGATAAACGAGACAGATTTTCGCCTTCGACAGTGGTCTGATCGTTCAGGTATTGCGCGCCGCCGTCGCGGGCATAGAACAGGATCGCATCGGCATAGCTTGCAAACCCCATCCCGTCGTCATCGGCGCCGTAAACCAGCGGCACGACATCGGCAACTCGACCGTATAGCGGTGCCAGGGCGGCCTTGCGCAACTCGATGTTGCGGCGCTCCATGGCCTCATCGAGCTCGACGACGATATCGTTGTAGTCACCGGCCAAATTGACTGCGTTGCGATCGAGCGGAGCCATGACCAGGAGATCGACAACAGCGGGTGTTTCGCCGCCGCTTCCACCATCTTTATCTCGATCCGCATAATGAACAATGGTACATCCGAGCGCGGTCGAAACGACCGAGAACCAGAGGAGCACCGCGGCAACAACGCGCCGTGATGAGACTCTGCGGTTGATCCATGTGCAGTCTCGCATGTGATCTCCTGTTAGCTGGCCTGCCGGGGAGCTCGAGTGGTTTTCTCTCCACCGGAAAGGACGCGGGTGTTTGCGTCCGCGATATCGTGGCCATCACGGCGCACTATGTCGCGCAGCGTACTGGTAAATGCCTGACGTGCTTGCAGGAATTCGTCTTTGCCGACCGGGACATCGAGCGACAATTCAGCTGTCAATGCACTGCGCTTGCTGAGCGGGGTGATGTGCAGGATCTGGTCGCGCACCTCGTCGCGAGTACCCCGCAAGAAAGCCACCAGCGTTTCGATCGGTGTGCGATGGAGCGCGTCGGCCACGAACTCGCGCGGTACCTCGGGCACGGCGGTTTCCAGACAGACCTGCTCCAGCACACCTCGAGCGACCTCGCGGCGCGTATCGAGCAGATCGCGCAGCATATCTTCCTGGTCATCGAGCGGCAGTGCGCGCAACATGTCGACGATGAGGGTTACCTGGCCGGAGGATTCTCTGGCCATATGGGCGACCTCGTCGGCGGCCTTGCGCAGACGGGTGGCCAGGGCCATGGCGTCGTGTTTGCCGAGCGCAGCGGCGTCGGAGGCGAGCATCAACTCGCGGCGTTGCTCGGTGTCGAGGGCCTGCAAGTAGCTGGCCCGGAGAGTGGGCGGCAATTGATCGAGGACATGGAGAGACTCGGCAGTTGTACAGCCGGCCAGGATTCGGGTCAGAGTGCCGGCGTCGAGACCCTCGAGAAATTCCCAGTCCATGGCGAGCCCCTGTTCTCTATGGACAATTCGAGCTGCGGCAAGGCGTGCCTGTGCCCTGTGGAGCAGATGCTTGCGTTCGTTCTCGCTGAGTGGCTCGGTCTGTTGAGCCACCATTTCGCTGATCGTTTCCAGTTTTGTGCTCAGCGATACATCGTTTTTGAGGTCGACGAGAATTTCCGGCCCGAGGAGCCGGACCAGACTGGCAACGCTCTCCGCATCCTCGTCGAGCCAGCGGCGCAGCATTCGGTTGCGGATCGCCCGCGAGGCCAGAAGTTCTGCTCGTAATGCATCGATGTCGAGATTTGCATCGGGCCGCACCTCGTCGACCCGGGCCGGGCCCTTGGTGATCAGGTCATCGTTTGCATCGCTTTCTCTCAGGCGGCGCAGCAGGGGAAACAGCAGTGCAAGTATCAGCACGGCCAGAATGATCGGGCCGAGCCATGGAGCGAGCGCCTCGATGATCGTGCGAGGGAGGCCTTTTTCCGCCATTTTTTCGGCGTTGCTGGCCTCCAGCTCCTGTGCTTCAGCGTTGGCGAGGTTCTCTGGCTGTGGCGTGGATTCGGTATTTGGTCGCGCCGATGGCTGAGGCCAGGAGCGTGGCCCTCGAGCCTCGGGCAATTGCGGCGGCATTGGCTGCAGTTGTGGCTCGGGAAAGTTGAGCATCTCCGGCCGCACGTCGACCACCGGTGCCAGCTCGCGCAGCCGGTACTGAAGCATCCGGGGGATGTTGGTGCGAAAGTTTCCAGGCAGTTTTGCATCCAGTAGAATGGTCAGGTTGACGACTTTGGGCTCCACTTCATAGGAGCCGCCAGTAATGGATTCAAAACCGGGCATCGACCCCGCAACCGGCTGGGGTTCTTTCATCGTTACAGTGGCTTCGACCAGTTCGCAGCGCCCTGGACAAAGGCGGGCAAATAACTGCTCTGTGACCCGGCGGACGCCTTGCTCGACAACAGCACGCTGGGTTTCAGCAAGAACACGTCCATCGGCAGGTAGCCGGGTGGCACCCTGCCCACTGGCTCCCGACATGGCGGAAAGCAAGACCACTGGCACTGTCGTGAGCCAGACTGATAGTCGCAACGGATTGACGGTCGGGATCATGGGCTTCTCTCGAATTGGTCGTGTACACGGGGTATGTTTGTATTGCCGGGGCGCGCACCAGGTGGCGCGGCGTCGCGAATCGATGGCGGGACATCGGCTCCGGCACGGTGTATCGAGTTCAATACGTCTGCGTGCAAGCGATCGATGCGAATCACCACGCGGCGGTTGGCGGCGCGGATATCGGCCAGTTCCTCCGCGGTCATCGCGGTGGTTTTTGCGCGGTCGTGCAAATCGATGCTGGTTGCCGCTCGTGTGTCGGCAAACCCCTGTACCGACATGCGCTCTTGCGCGAGTCCAGCCTCAGCAAGGCGCCGCATCACATGGATCGCCCGACTGGTGGATAGCTCCCAGTTGGATTGAAACTGCTGGTTGGAGATCGGGACGTCGTCGGTGTAGCCCTCGATGATGAGTCCGTACTCCGGCTCGAGATCGTCGACCAGGTATTTGCCGATGGGAGAGACAACGTCGGCGGCGCGGGTTGTGAGCTCGGCTTGCCCGGAGTCAAATAGCAGAGCGTTTGAGAATTGAATCGTGAGCCCGCGGTCGTCGATATTGGTCATGACCTCGGCTCCGAGATTGGCCTCGTGGATGAAGTCGTCCACCTTGATCTTGACTTCCTGCAAATTGCCCACTCGTTGCCCGGTCAGCGCCTGGACCAGGAGATCAAATCTAGTCTGTGCGATCGTGGAGATAGACAGGAGTAAGATAAAAAAGGTCACTATGATGGTCATCATGTCGGCGTAACTGATGATCCAGCGGGTTCGCGAGGAGGACGCCACGACATCGATCCACGTTTCTCCGAAGTAGTGCGGCTTGACGCCGTTGCGCGCTCTGGCAGAACGGCTCATGCTCGACTCTGGTCAGCCCGCGTGTCCGGCGCTTGCGCCGCAGTGGATGAGGATGTGCCGCCGAGGACTTCTTGCACTTCGTGAAGAGGTCTGCGCCGGGCCAGCTTCAGCATTGCCTCGATGACCATGTTGATGTTCTCACTGCGCTGCGACCCGCGAGTTGCCACCATTCGGGCCAGTGGAAGGTAAAATAGATGGGCGAGTATCAGGCCATAAAAGGTGGTGAGTAGCGCAATTGCCATGCCGGGCCCCAGCTTTTCGAAGTCACGCATGTTGGCCAGGAGCTGGATCAACCCGATCACAGTGCCGATCATGCCCATCGCGGGGGCGAAGTCGCCCAGGCTGGACAGTACCTTTTCTGCCTGTTGATAGGGCTCGATGACGCGGCGCCCGTAAATACTCGCATCGAGCTCGATCTCTTCCGGGTTGGTCTCCTGTAGTACTTGCCGCCCGAGACGTTGAAATACCGGCTCCGGCACGCCCTGTAAGATTCTATCCGCGGCCAGGCCACGCTCACGACGGGTTTCACGGGCAAAGGCGAGGAGTTTGCGGGTCAGCAGCTCACGGGAGCGCTCGGGTCTGTGAAACAGGGCCATGGCCAGGCCGCTGAGGGCGGACCGCAAAGTCGAAAACGGATACGTCAAGATCATCAATCCAAGGGGAACTCCACTGAGTAGGATCGCCGAGTAAATATTCAGGAACCCGCTGAAGTCCATCGAAATGTATTGCATGGCGACAACAAAGCTGCCAACCACGACGAGTGCGCCGATGATGATGTGCACGGCAATTCTCCCATCTTATCGCGGGCCAGCACCTGGCAAGCTGGCTTCGAGGTGTAATCGGTTCAGTGCAATTCACTGAGAGCTTTGATCACCACTTTGTTGTCGGGATCGATTTGCAGAACGCTTTCCCACGCCTGGCGAGCCAGCTCTTTTTGTCGCAGCGCCAGCCATAGACTGCCCTTCATCGACAGTATCTGGACATCGTCCGGATAGGCCTTTTCCAGGGCTACCAGACGCACCATGGCCAACTCATGGTTCCCCACAGTGTATAGCCGGCGTACCTCGGCAATACCCAGTAAATAGCTCGGTCGGGTCGGCGCCGGTGCGGTTTCGTCTGGCCGGGAATTCGGCTTTTGCACGGCTGGTGACGGTGCGGTCGCTCCGAGTTTGCCAGCGTTGCCCCGGGATTGCTGAGGCGGTGGATCGCTGATGTTGCGGCCATCGACGAACACACCATCTCGCTCCATCGCTGGATTGGCCCGGCGGAGCTCGGCGATGAGTTCTTTGTCGGCATCGGTCAACGGGGCCGATTCCCACACCACGCTCTCTTGCTTGCTTTTCCCCGTCCGTTCGAGGGGAATTCTCATTTCATAGCCGGTCGCCACCTCGGGAAACTCGACTTCCCAGTCCCGCTCACCGTCGCTCATGCGGATGACATAGCGCTGAGTGGGAATCGAGCCGTCCCCCTTGTATTCGCGAGCATTGGTGGCAGCGTCAGGGACCACGATGGTGGTCTTGGCTTTGGATTTGCGGAACCAACAACCGGTGAGTACAGTGGCCATGGTGGTGGCGACCAATGCGCTGACGAGGTATTTGTTGTAGTTCATGCGTTCACCGTGGGTCGTGCCGCTCACCAGATGAAAGAGGCGCGCACCTTGTAGCCGAGACCGCCCAGGTCTTTTTCCAGAAATTTGGTGGGTCGGAAGTACATCACACTGGCGCCGAACCCGAGGCGAAACTGCAGGGTGACGTCCACGCCCCACTCGGCCGCAGCGGAGTTTCCCTCGGTGCCGGAGAAAAAGCCCGAAACAGTGGGGCCTGTGCGAATCACGATGCGATTGAGGTTGGGCGCAAAGATCTCGTAGAGCAACGAGGCACCGAGAAATGCCCCAAAAAGGCCGTCCTCGTCGCGAAAGTTGCCGAAACCCTCGCCGCCAATGCCGAACATCCAGCGCCTCTCGGCGCCGAATTTCTCATAGATGCGGTAGCCGAGAGACGCTCCAGTGAGGCCTCCTTTGGGGGAGTCGTAGGGAATGTACGAGGCACCAAAGTAGGCAATGTGGCCGTAGTGCGGTCGTGCTCGCAATTTTCGCTCCAGCTCGCGAACTCGTTCCACTCGGCTGATGACCCGGTCGCCAGTGCGCAAGATTGCAGCTGTCGTGGCATCGGAGCGATAGGTCTCTGTCCACAGTACTGCACCGTCCTCGGCGCGGACAATTTCTATCTGCATGGCAACGATATTCGCGCCTGGGAAATAGGACAAACGCGCGGTCAGGAATGTACGCACTCCGAGCCTGGCCGCTTCGCGCTGCAGGTCGCCGTGGTGCACCAGGCCCAGCGTGACCACCCATTGTCCGTCCTCCACGCGCGAACGCAGTGACCCACATGCGGCGCAGCGTTTGACCTTGTGGGTGGTATTGCCGGCTATGGCGGTCAGCAATGTACCTTCGACCATATCGGCAAACGGCGCCGATAAATTGCTGGATACTCGGACCTGGCGGATCGCCATTGGCGATACCGCGTTACTGTTGAGGTCGTCGAGGTCGGACATGACCTCATCGACCATTTCTTCGACCAGCTGGTAAATATGGATATCTCCCTGGCCGGTCTGCAGCTGGCTGCGCATTGCCTCTTGCCGGGCGAGCTCGCGCCGCTTCTTGTCCACCACCGGCTCGCGCTTGCCGACAGATTCTTGTCGGTCGGCCGTGGTGTCGCCGGAGTCGACCTGCGTGGCCACTGGCTTCATACCCGGCACACTCCGGGCCGCCCCGGCACTGTCGTTTTGGGCATGGGCGGAACGAGGGCACAAGAGCGCGATCGATCCGCTCATGACGATCACATACGCCGCAATTGTGGCGCCAGCAATTCGATGCAGCATTAGAAAGACCATCCGAACAGTAAAATGAGGTCGAGATTTGGATCACCGCTGAACCAGCTTCGCAGGCTTTGCTCTATCGCCTGGTCGTAAACCCCCGGTTCCAGGCGGGCCTGGTTGTAGAGGAGGTGGCGATACACGATGCCGATGCGGGCATGGAAGCCACTTCTCAGGTATCGAAAAAACCGCTGTACATCGATACCGCCCCCGATTTGCACCGCGTGGTACTGGACCTCGGCATCGATTGGAATGGTGTCGGTGCCGTCGAAAAATTCATAGAATTGGCCGGAACCGTAGGTGAAACCGGTGGAGAGATAGGGAGAAAACCATGTGTTGCCGAAAAAATAGAGAATGGTACCGGACCAGTAGTCGACATACTGCTGTCCATTGATGAACCGGTCGGTGGCTTCGTCGTGGCCGAAGATGAAGTCATCGGCGCTCAGTCGGGCGATTTCGGCGCGCAGCCGGCCAAAAAACGTGTATCCGCCGGCATACCCCAATCCGGCCCATTGACTGACCAGGATGTCGATGCCGATTGGCGATCTGCGTCGTGGCGTGGCTTCCATCCGTTGCCGTTCTGTCGCGGCCAGCTGGCGCTCGAGTGCTTTTTCCTCGGCCAGGATGGCGAGTCTCCGCCGGGCCTGGTTGCGCCGCTTCAGCCGGTCGATGCGACAGCGGCGATCCCGCCCGCACAGCTTGTCGGCCGGGGCGGCGAATGTCGAGGGCTTGGATTGACCAGCCACGCATTGGCCAGCGCTGCACTGCAAACCGTCCTGACAGCGTGCAGAATCGTCGCATTCTTCTGCCAAGGCAGATGCCGATGCGCCGCCCATCACAGCGAGCAAGATGACCATGGACAAACAGGTCCTGACCTGTCCATGGAGAGGGACAAGCCAGGGGGGCGACCCTGCACTCTTGTGGCTTTTTGCTGTCCTCATGGACTTGCTCCTTGCCCTTTATCTTCCCGGTCGGGCCAGGTGAACAACCACTCACTGGCCGGTACTCGATCGCGGGGGACCAGCGTCAAGCTCACGGGTGGAGAGGTGTAGAGATCGACTGCTGGTTCATGACGGGTAAGATCCTCGCCTTCAACGCGTACCGTGCCCAGGATCAGCGGCAGCGGCGGCATGGTGCCGAGCCGCTCTGCGTATCCCCGCGGGTGGGTTTCCAGCAATGCGCTGGCCAATCGGTACAGTTCGATGAGTTGCCCGCGCGCGACACTTTCACCGGTCGTGCGCAGAAAGCGCTGGATCTCCTCTACTGCCGCTCTCAGCCATTTCTGACGCCGTGCACGCATCTCTCTGGCATTGCCCCACTCGGCCATGACGGGCAAGACATGGCGCAAAATGCGGGCGAATTCCCGATCTGCACGGGCAAAAAACCGGGCCTGTCGATGGCGCGGAAGCGCGTCGAGCAGATCGGTAGAGCGATGCGTCATATCGGCGATTGCCTGTTTGAAAGTGGGGAGATCATCCCGGGAGAACGCGGCGAGGGCGTGCAGCGCAAAGTAGGTCGGCCGATAGCGCGCATTGCGGTGTTTGTCCGCGAGCCAGTTGGCGGCCGCCACCGCATGGTCGGGGTTGCCGCGATCCAGAGCGATCCGGGCCAGTTCCTCCACTCGAGAAAATGTCTCGGAGCGCGGACCCAGCTCTTCGACAATTTCGACCACGCGCGGCTCGAAGCGATACTCGGCGAGATGGTGCAAGACCTGCGAGTAGAGGGCCCGAAGGTGTGGATCGGATTTGTAGGGCTTATCGCGAAATGCCGCCTTGGCGAGGGCGAGAAAGCGCTTGTCGGCACCCGCTGCCCTGGCTGCGCTGGCCAGCCGATAGGCGTATGCGCCGTAGTAGGCCGAGTCGGCTGGCGGCAATGCATCGGTTGATGCCGCGATCCGTGGCCGCTCATCCGCCTGCGCGAGCACGCGCAGCCGCAAGTACCGGGCGGCCCACATGTTGACCGGGTCGAGGGGCAAGCCCAGTGCTGTGTCGAGCCAGGCCAGCGTGTGGGCGACATCGCCGGCTTGTCGTGCCAAGATCGCGAGGAGAAATGCGGCCTGGGCCAGGGCCGCGGGTGCAGCCGCGCGAGCATCGGCAATCGACCCGGGATCCGGCCCGCTGTCCGGTGCAGTCAGCGACTTGACATAGGATCGCGTCAAATCGATATAGCGCGCGATCTCGCCCCGGTGAAACGCTATTTGTGTGGCGATGTCGGGGGCTGCATCGCTCGTCGGCTTGTCTCTTTGGCCGGGTTCTGTCGGTTTTTTGGCGCGATTCTTTGCCGGTATGGTGAGGGCCGCGGTAACTGCTGTGTGCTCGGTCGCCGCGGCGAGAAGACGCTCATGATGGCGGCGCAATGCATGTGCTTTGGTGGCGCCATAAAGTCGGACCCGCCATAGCAAGGTGGCGACACTGCCCGAGTTGGCGCTGTCGCCGAGCCGCTGTCCGTGCTCCAGGACCCGGTCGATGGCCGCGAAAAGCCGCTCGTACCTCGCGCTGAACGCATCGGGCTGCGCGTCCAGAGATTTCGCGACATCCTCTCGCAGTCGCTCACATTGGCTCTCGATCGACATTGCGCCGGGCAGCTCGTCGATCCAGCGTTCTCTCTCGCCCGGCCAGACAATGAACTGTTGCGCTCGATCACGAGGCATCGCGTTCGACGGCTGGCGGCGGAAAAACCGCGGCTCTTCCATCTCGGCAAAAAGAGTATGTACGCTCCGCGGTCGCTGCTCTTGCAGCGATTCGGCCACCTCGATCAGGCGTCTCGAGCTTTCCAGTAAAACGGTGGCCCGCAACGCCTGAACCAGGGAATTCGGCCTTGCGGTCGCCGGGGGCGAGGTCTCTAACTCGATATGCTGGCAATTGGCCAGAGCCAACCACGCGCTGCCCAATGCCGTCCATTGGTCGGCAGTCCCCGACTGTTGCGCAATCGCCAGCCGGTGGGCAAAGTCGCCCAGCTCGCGGCGGTAGAGGAGTTCGAACATACCGCCTTTCGGGCTATCTGCGCGCTGGTACCGGATGCAGCTCGCAGCGCATACCACACACAGCACAGAAGTCGCAATGTGGTTCACCATGGCCGAGTTCCATCAAACCGCCAACCGATACCCACGTTGGGGAAAAAACCAAAACTGGACACGCGCCCGCGATCGCGCGGCTCCAGCTGGTATGACATATTGAGGTCTATGCACACCTGCAAGCCCCATTTGAGGTGTAGGAGCAGAGACGGAGCCAGGAGCACAGTGGGCACGATGCGCCGGTCTGCCACCGCAATACCCGATTGCACGACAACCTGCGGATCGAAGTGGACGAGAAAGTCGCCCGGCAAAAGGACTTTGCCGTATCCCAGCGACATGCGTGCACCTGCCGTGGCCATGAGTTGCTGCGGGCGGGCATCTGGGGTCAAACCGGTCTGTTCCTTGATGTTGCGCGCGGCGTCGTTCAGTCGCGTCCTGAGGCCGATGAATTGCAGCTCGACGCCCCAGCGCTCTACCGGGTAGTACCCGGCGCTGACGCCAATGCCGTACGAATTGTAAAAGTCGTTGCGCAGGTGTGTCGCAGCGATCAGATTGGCGTGAAACGTGCCGGTTTTTGCGGCATAGCGGCGTTGAAAGGTGGGCGGCTGGTCGGCCGAAGCTGCGGTGGCCACCCCGCACAATACTGCCATGGCAATAACCGCCATGATCACTGGGGCTGGAGCTGCCATTGACATGCCTCCATGGCCGACGAGCCGGTCGGGTTTTTCCAGCTCTCATGGTCATTTCCCTGCAGATCGCGAAACCGGTTGTCGCAAAATCGTTCGCATACTTCGAGCACGATCTCGACGCGACGGGGCACGTACTCTGCGGCGGGAAGCAGAAACTGTTCAGGTGGAGAGATGGTGTAAAAGGGCAGATTGCCGGTCGGCCACGGCGCATGAGGCGACGAGCGATCATATTCGGGCGGGCTGCCGGGGCTGATTCCAACCGCGTCGATCGGCCACGGGGTTGCGTGACAGACCTTGAAGAACCGCGGATTGCGCCCCTCTGGTGCGCTGATCGACACTTCTGTGTCGGCCCTGTGGTCCATGGTCACGAAGGGCAGCGTGCGTTGTGCAAACGAGCGAATATCGGCCAGAAACGTACGGTCGGACAGGGCTCTCCAGCCTGTCGTCGCGTCCCACGGCGCCAAAGCCAGGACCGAATTCGAACCGATTGCCCAGGAGTATGTATTCAGCCCGTCTTCCTGGTCCGGGGCTGCGAGTAATTGCTGTATCTGAGTCTGTATACGATCGCTCGGCGGCGCATCGATGTTGTTGACATAAACCCACAAAATACGCACGGGCTGCGGTGCGTATCGGGTTTGTACAGCCAGCGAGTCTCGGACCATTTGCACCACGGGATAGTCGGCGAATGGCGCCTGCTCACAACCGCTCAGCGGCTGTCCAGTGGTTGCCGATACGCGAGTGTAAACCCCCAGGAAATCGACCTCTCCGCGCTTGCCGAGTTCGCTGTCCAGATTGCTCGACAACCATTGTTTGACCTGATCACATCGCTCCGCATTGGGGATTTCGAGATCGAGGAGAATCCCATATACGTTCGGGCTATCTTCCCTGCCAGGAGCATAGCTCTGTGACTCCCAGGCGGTTTCCGCGGACGGTAGGAATCGACGATAGATGATCGTGCCGTGGGAGTCCCGGTGCCGCGGACGGACGGCCAGGCATTTGCCATCGTCGTCCTGGGTCCAGGTGTGGTCGAGTTCGATGCGCTGTCCGAGAGTCTGCCAGCTCTCGGGCGCCACAGCGGAGCAATCACCAGCGGTGAAATCGGTGATTTGCCACTCGAAGTCGCGCTGCATCGGGACCTTATTCTCGGCAAACCAGTCGGTCCGGGTAGCATCGATGGCTGTGTTGCGCTCCAGGCCAATGGGACGGATCGAAAACGTCTCGCCGGTGTCAAACGATAGTGCGGCCGGACCCCGGTAGACGCCTTCATGGTCATGAACAGACCGGATTGGAGCAACGGTTTGAGGGATCTCGTGACGCCCGGGCACCTGGTATTGGTAACACCACCGCGAAGACTCGCATTTGTACGGAGCTGCCGCAAAGGCGGTCTCCTGCAAGTCGATGGCAACGTACTCTCCGTCTTGCCATAGCTCGAAACTCACAGCCGAATTGCGCGCATCGCCGCGCAATTGCCATGCGAAAAATGTCACGTCTTCCTGGGCAGAGTAGACGACGAACGAGTCTCGAATTACATAAGGCCCTTTTTCAAACTGAATATATGAACAAGCGCTGCCGTATCCCAATAAGGCAGCGACAAACCCGGATAAGAGAGTACAATTGCTCATTGGCACGATCAGAAAGTGGGCAATACGTCGCGCCTATGCATACGGTGTACCACTGTGAACAGGTAAAAACTGCAACAGTTAGCCTGTCCTGTATCTATTGGTTCACATGCTCGCCGACAATGCCAGTCTACACATTGGCAGAGCCGTGCCTGGTTTTGCCGATTCCCGATGGTGGGTCAGCGATCAGCTCCTGGTGCAATATACATGTCGCAACATACCTGGCGTTGAATGTGCGGCGAGCGGACGTTGACCAGCTCGACTGGCGACAGTTGTTCGCGTTACGTTCTTGTCATGATGGAACGTGTGACCATTATCTTACATCTGACTGGGTGCCATTTCCGATGAACAAATAGGCAATGCGGAAAGGGAGGAGTGAGGCAAGGGCAGGGATGAGGTAACGCGATGGTGTCGGGGACCGGTGGTCATCGGCTGACCACGTTCGGGCCGTCACGGGACAGCAAGACCCGCCAGCCGTGGCGCGGCGACCAGCGGATCAGGTGCTCGCCAAGCACGCCCAGGCCGCGGCCCAGGCCGTCGACTGCCAGCGCCGAAATTTCGCGCGGCGCGTTTTGATCCTCGACTGACGCTCTTGGCCCGGAAAATCGCAATACACGCTGACCCGAGATCGCCAGGGTGATATCGCCGCCCGTGCCAAATACGATATCCCAGTCGGTCCTCAATCCCGTGCTTTCGATGGAATGCGATGGATTCGGCCCCATGGCGCAGATATCGTCGCTGTCGCTGGCGCACTCGGAGGCAATGGCATAGGCCCAACCGCCGTGACCCTGGCCCCACATATGGGCATGATCGGTCGGCCAGGACATGGCAGCCATGGGCCGTCCGTCGACGTGACCGCGCAGACGCTGTATCGATTCGTCCATGCAGTCCTCCTTTTGCAGCACCATGAAAATCGCCCCGTCGGGTTCGATGCGCAGGTCGGCCCGGGTCGCCTCGGCCGCAACGGCCTGGCGGCGCCAGGTGGTGCCGCCATCGGAACTCAATGCCAGGACCAGGGTCGCATCGTCGCTCTGATCATGCGCCATGGCCAGCCAACCGAACCAGTCACCGCCAACGGCCACACTCAGCGTCTCACCGGCAAACGGCAGCGCTTTCCACTCGACTGCGCCGTCTGGATGCTCGATGCCGAGCTGGCGAGTGTCGCGCACGACATAAAGTCGTGCATGCCGATCGAACACTGCCCCGCCAATTGGCCCGGGACCACCCAGTACCTGACGGAAACTGGCACCGTCGTTGCGGCTCGCGAAGAGCTGTTGCTCGGACCACACTGCCAGCGCGGCCCACGGCCCGGGCGTGGCGGCCACGCCGACCCAGCTGGGATCGTCGCTGGCAATGGCATCGCCCGATGTCAGGCCCGCGCCAATCGATCGATCGACCGCCAGGGCAGGGCGCAGAACCACCGTGGCTGGCGCGGCCTGAGCAGTCCGTTCGGTGACGACCAGAACCTGGGGTCGCAACATCACCAGGGCCATCACAGTGAGGGCCAGGCATGCCATGGCTGCGAGCGCGACGATCGCGATCGCGTTTTTCGGCACCTGGGGCCGGATGATTGCTTGCCGCGTCAGGAGCGGTTTCTCGCTAGCTTGTCGATTCGAGGTTTGTGGGTTCATGGAAGTCCTTGCATCTGCAAGTCAGCGGCCTCCATTGTAACCGGCCGAGTCGGCAAGTGATCACTGTGATCGCACGACCGAATGATACCCCTGCGACGGCATTTGAGGTCGCATTCCGTGTTGCGATTGACACGGAAACGTGGGTGATCCGCCCGATCAAACCCGGGGCATCAATCCAGGCGATAGATCTTCTCGCCAGGCGATAAATCTTCTCGCCGGGCGATAAGTCTTCTCGACCTCTTAGGTCATGTGCTACGTTGCCTCCTATGGAGAGCGTTTCCCTATTCGATTACGAGGGGTTCGAGCTACCCGAGGGGCATGAGATCGTGGATGGGTTGCTCGTCAAGAAAGAGGCTGGAACGCTTGCGCATTCCATTCTGCACGCGAATCTCACCACCCAGCTGGAGCCGTACCGCGGTCCTTTTGGTCTCGGTCGGCCGGGCGGGTGGTTGTTTGGGGTGGAAGCCGACATTCAGATCACTCCAGCGCAACGGTATCTTCCCGATGTTGCCGGCTGGCGAGTTGCCAATGCTCCGACAGACTTCTTTTCTGTGCCGATTCTCGTACCGCCGGCCTGGGTGTGCGAGATCTTGTCGCCCTCGACCCAGTACCGCGATGTGGGGACAAAGAAGCAACACTACCACCAGGCCAACGTCGACCACTACTGGCTGCTCGATCCCAGGAAAAAAACCCTGACAGTACTGCGCCGTGCTGACTCAGGCTACGAGATGGCGCTGTCGGCGGCCGCAAGCGAACTCATCCGCGCCGATCCGTTTGCCGAGGTCGAACTCGATCTGCGCGAACTGTTCGCGCAAATTCCCTGAAGCAAGGAGGCTTCTATCAAGGAGGCTTCTATCAAGGAGGCTTTCAGCAAGGCCCTGAGCCCGGGCTGGCGGTCAGCTACCGCCGAGCGGGTCGGGCACTTCTTCGCACTGGTCGTCGATTTTTTGCGCGTCGCTGACTCCGCCCGGGTTGAGATCCACGGTCAAGCCGGCGATCTGCAACATCGCGCTCTTGATTGTCATGGCGCCATCACTGCCGATGTTGGTGCCCTTGCTGGTCTCGATATGGTAGTTCTGCGTGCCCTCGGACGTGATCTCGTTGGCCACGATGTTGAGCTCGCCCGATGGAGCTTGCACGCACACGTCACCGGTCGGTGACTCGATGGTGATCTTGTTTTCCTTGCTGATGACGATCTTGCCGTCGCCATTGGCATCCTCGATGGTGACCGTTCCCTTGTCGTCGTCGAAGATGATCTTGGAGCCCTCGCGCGACATCAGAGTGCGACGTTCGTTTTTGCCGTCGTTTTTCTCCGGCGGAACATCCTTGCCGTTCCACAGAGCGCCGACAATCAGCGGGCGGTGAATGTCGCCGTGCTCGAACATGACCAGCACTTCGTCTTCGACTTCGGGCAGGAAGAACCAGCCTCGCTCCTCACCGGCGCCGAGTTCGACGATCGGCGCCCAGAAGGAGGTATCCTTCTCGCCCAGGACCGGATATTTCACCTTGACCCGGGCGAGTTTTTCGGGGTCCTTGTTGTCCACGACGACTCCGATCACCGGCTCGTAGACGCGATTGGAGCGATTCTCGGTGTCGCGGATCTGCTGATAGAAAAAATTGGCCAGAGTCGAGGGAAGCATGTGTCTCGATAGTACTACGAGTGCGACCGGTCAAACCTTCCCAATCGATTGCGCTGGCGCGACAGCTCACTGCCGAGCGGGTGCTCGAGGCGTTTTGGCAGCCCTGGTCGGGGCTCTGGCAGCGGGCTGCGGCGGGCCGGGCTGGGCGCTCGACTTTCGAGTCGGACCCGGTGCGGGGCTGGTCGGAGTGGCCCGAGGCAAGAGCTCGACCTGGCCGAGTACCGCGATCCGCGGCGCACCCTTTCGGGTCACACCGGACGGCACGAGTTCGGTCCGGCGATCGGCACTGCTCATGCGCAGGCCGAGCGAAATCGTGCCCTGGTCGGTCCATGATGCGGGCACGCGGATCTTGAAGCGATCGCGGATGTACTCGCCGCTGCGCCAGCGCGAGCTGGGAAAGAGTCCATCCCCGGTGAATCGGGGGCCTTTTTGATTGTGCGCGGTTTTGTTGCGGGGTCGCGGCCGGCCCGGCGAAGAGCCGGTTGCCGGCCCGCTCGCTGTGGGTTGCCCGGCGGGTTTCGCCGTGGGTGGGCGAGCGCCCGGACGCTCCGGTGTTCCGACATCGCCCGCATCGAGCCAGGCGGTGAGCTGCAGCCGGAAGTCGCCGCCGGGACGCTCGGTGGCGTGCAAATAGACCGCGACGTGAATCCACTCGCCCGCGCGGTATGCCGGCTTGTCGGTGTCGATGCCGATGACCTCGATACGGCCGTTATCGAAACTGGTTCCGGCAGCGGGCAGTTTGGGCACGGGCCGCTGTTCGAGCAGAAAGCTGGCCCGCTGGGCCGCTGCCTGGTTGGTCAGGGTATCGCGCGAGTAATAGACCCGCTCCAGCCAATCGTCGAGATAGCCCTTCATCTGGCCGAGCTCCTTCTTGTCGGCGGTTTGGTAAATGTTGCGCTTTTCCCAGGGATCGGCCGTCAGGTCGTAGAACTCGTAGACATTGTCCATCAGCCGATAGATCAGCTTGTACCTGCTGGTAATGGCTGCGCGCAGCGGACGGGGCCAGTTGGTCTCGGCAAAGACCACGCGGTGATGGGCGTCGTTGCCGTAAAAAATCTGCGGTACCAGGCTTTCGCCTTCCAGGTTCATGTCTGCGACGTCGATGCCGGCCAGCTCGCACATGGTCGGAAAGATGTCGATGGGCGATACCGCGCCCGGGATCTGGCGCGGCGGCACCTCGGGAATCGTCACGATCAACGGCACGTGCAGAAGCTCGCGGTAGAGGGCCATGCCGTGGTTGATGAAGCCGTGCTCTTTGAAGCCGTCTCCGTGATCGCTGGTCAAGAACAGCACGGTGCGGTCCATGCCCGGCATCTTGCTCAGTTCCCGGATGAGACGCCCGATGTGCTTGTCGGTGTAGTAGAGCTCGCCGTCGTAGAGGTCTTCCTCGCTCTTGCCAAAACTGCGCTCCCCGGGATGGGCTACATAGCGGCCGTGCGGATCGATGTAATGGACCCACAAAAACCATTTGCGGTTCAGGTTGCGCGCCACCCAGGCCAGCGCCTTGTCGGTGATGTCGTGAGAGGTGACCTTGTACGGTTCGTTCTTGCGACCGACTTCGTTGTCGTAGGTATCGAAGCCCTGCTCCATGCCCCAATCGTTGAAATAGTAGTGACTGACGATCGCGCCGTTTTTGTAGCCGCGCTGCTCGAGCAATTCGGAGATAAGCACATTCTCGGGGCGCAGGCGGGGCGGCATGCGCGGCTTGACGTTTTCGTCCAGGGCCACGCCCGAGTGAAAGAATTTCGAGGTGAGAATGGCCGGGATCGAAGCCATGGTGCCGGCTGACGGGGCATTGGCAAATGTGAACGAGATCGAGCGCTCGACCAGCTTGTCGAGATTGGGCGTGGTGTCTCGGCCGCGCCTGGCGATGTATCCGCCAAAGCCGGTGTGGTCGTAGCGCACGGTGTCCACGGTTAGGAGAAGGAAATTCCAGTCTCGCCGGTAGGGTTCGGGCACTGGCAGGCGGTCGCCCTTTTTGTATTGCGGCGGGGTGCGGAACGAAAAATCGCGGCCGTTGCAATCCTCGTCGATGCCGTTGTCGGGGATGTCGCGAGCCAGTGGATGCACGGCGCGGTCCAATGGCGCGCAGTCGTTTTCGCCGAGCAGAAAGCCGTAGCCGTCGCGGTCGAGGTCGGTGACGATGCGCAAAAGGTCGATGGTTTTGACCAGAAACGGCGAACCGGTAATGGCCACTGATTTGGCCTCGTGGTCGGCGCCGATGCGCACGAGGGTCAGCGGCATGACCGCGAGCACGAAGACGGCTGCACCGGCGAGAACGCCGCGGCGCCGGCGCCGATTGGCGGGCAGCACGTGACCGCGCCGGGCGAGTGCGATCATCGCGCCGTATCCACCTGCTGCCGCGACCGCAGCCGACAGAATCAGGCGCCACGGGATCAGCGGTGCCATCTCGGGCAATACGACGAGCAGCAGCCCCACGGCAGCCATGCCGAAAAGCCCCACCGCGACCACGGCGGGAAGAGTGCGGCCCAATGGATTGAAGCGGCCGAGGCGGGGATGCACGAGCGCTGCGACCCGGCCGAAAACCAGGGTCGAGACCCGTCCGACCCCGAGCAGTAGAAACAGCGACGCGACTTGCAGGACCGAGAGCAAAAGCGCGGTGACCTGGAGGTTTTTGAAAAACGTGACCGCGCGAAATGTCGCGTAGGTCGACCCGGCAATATAGATCGCGATACACAGAAGCACGGCCCACATGCGCGCCACGCCCGGCTGCGGGCCCGGAGCAGAATCCCGGTCGGCAGGCAGTCCGGCGAAGAGTCCCGACCATGCCGCGGCGCGGTTGCGCGACGCCACCGTCAGGGCCAGTCGCGGCAGCACGGCGGTCGCTGCCAGCATTGCGGTGAGCGGCAGCCAGAACAGGGCGACCAGGGTAACGTCGATGAGGATCAACCGCCCTGCGGTGACCAGGCGCACGTCTGGCGCAGGAGTGGTGACGAGTGCGGCGGCGAATTCGAAACCTGCGACGGCCAGGCAGCTGCCCAGCGCGATGGCCGCCATTCGCGACACATCGCGCCCAAACAGCGTTGCCAGGGACCGGTCGCCGGCCGGTGGGGGGGTGCTGCGGGATCGGGATCGGTGGCTGGACATCTCGACAGACAACAGTCGACAGTCTCCAGTCTCCGGTCGCCAGTCAACTGGCAACTGCCAGCTGTCGAGCGGCTGGCCAGGGCTAGCGCTCGAACCGCTGTTTGACCAGCACCCACATTGCCTCGAAGCCGTCGGTCCAGCGCACTTTTTTGCCGGCGTCGGTGTCGCGGGCTGTGTACGCGATGGGTACTTCGACGATGGGGATGCCGCGTTTGGCCAGTTTGGCGGTGACTTCGGGGCAGAATTCGAATCCGGTGCACTCGAGGTGAAGGGAGCGCAAGAGATCGGTGCGGAAGACCTTGAAACAGGTCGCCTCGTCGGTGATGGACAGCCGGTAGAGCACATTGGCCGAAGCGCTCAGGATGCGGTTGGCCACGTAATTGGGCAGATGCATGCCGTCGGGGTAGCGTTTGTGCAGAAAGCGCGAGCCGTAAACCACGTCGGCGCCCCGGGTGAGTGGGCCGAGCAGGGCTGGATAATCGGACACCTCGTACTCGAGATCGGCGTCCTGGATCAGACAATAATCGCCTGCCGCCAGCCGCAGAGCGGTGCGAATGGCAGTGCCCTTGCCCTGATTGTGGGTGTGGCGGACCAGCGCGATGCGCGAGTCGCGGGTACTGGCCTGCTCGACCAGGGCGGTGGTCCGGTCGGTGGAGCCGTCGTCACAGACGATGATCTGCTTGTCGAAGCCGAGCGATTCGGTATCGATGGTGGCGACCCGGCGAACGACTTGGCCGATCGTGGCCTCCTCCTGGTAGGCCGGGATCAAGATCGATAAAAGCGGCATGAAAGGCCACGTCTGTACCATTTCTGGCCCCGGCCCGCAAAGCCCGGGGCAGCGGCGCAGGACCCCGGGGCAGCGGAGCGATGGAGCGTGGTCCGACGACAGCATTGCCGGAATGGACGATCCGAGCTACCGTGCAGGCCATGCGCTGTCAGCTCGTTCGCGAGTACCGTTTTGAAGCTGCTCATCGGTTGCCGCGCGTTCCTCCCCAGCACAAATGCAGCCGTGTCCACGGACACAGTTATCGGGTGACCGTCGTACTCGAGGGTGAGGTCGATGCCGAGACGGGGTGGCTGGTGGATTTCGCAGACATCGACACCCAGGTCGATCCGGTCATCGGCCGGCTCGATCACCGCTTTCTAAACGAGATTCAGGGCCTGGGCAATCCGACCTGTGAAATGTTGGCCAGCTGGCTATGGCGCGAGATCAAGCCGGGGCTGCCTCTTCTCATCGAGCTCGCGGTTTCCGAGACTGAGAACTCTCGGTGTATATATCGCGGAGAGTGACGTGGGTGAATCGGCACGCCGGCCTGACGGGGGAGGGGCAGAGGTGGTTGCGTTTCGGGTGGTGACCAGCAATTTTTGGGGTATCGAGCCACCGCTCGACGCTCGTCTTGCCCTGGCCGAGCGGCAGTTTTGCGCTCTTGCGCCCGATGTTATCGGCATGCAAGAGGTCAGACCGCTCGATGGAAGGGCTGGGCGGACCACGGCCGACCATCTGGCCGGGGTGCTCGGGTATCGGTGCATCTACGAGGTTGCGCTCGAGTGGAATGACGGCGATTTTTTTCCCGGACATGCGGGTGGTCAGGAAGGTCTGGCCATTTTGTCGCGTCATCCCATTGCCGAGCATCGGGTCAGGCGATTGCCCGAGGCCCGGCCGACCGAGGCGCGCATTTTGCTGTCGGCTCGCATCGAGGTGCCTTTCGGGCCGGTGTGGTTTCACACCACGCATCTGCATTATCGTCTCGATGACGGCCTGGCGCGGGAGCGGCAGGTGGTGGCGATCGACCGGGCGATCGGCGAGATCGCGAGCGAGCCCGACGCCGGTGCTGTGCAGATCGTATGTGGTGATTTTAACGCCACGCCCGAGCATGACGAAATTCGGTTTTTGCGCGGATTCACCACGCTATCCGGCAAGCGGACTCATTACCAGGACGCCTGGCAGCGCATCCATGAGTCATCGCCGGGGTCAGCTGGGGGCTCTGGCCCGGATGGGCGCCCGAGCGGCATCACCTGGTCGTCGGAGAACGAGCATACCCGTCCACTGCGCTCGCTCGATATCGACCGTCGGATCGACTACGTCTTTGTCACGACCCGGCGCAAAGATGGCAGGGGCACGGTGCTCGACGCCCGAGTCGTGCTCGACGAGCGCGATGAGCAGGGCATTTGCGCCTCGGACCACTACGGCGTCCTGGCCGATGTACAGATCGCGCCGCACTCCTAAAGCCAGAACGCAAGTTCGCATATTTCAGGGCTAGTTGGGTTTGTTTCTGTGGTTGGGCATGAGCGGAATGCTTCGATCATTGAGATACGAGTACGCAAAGAAACTTTCGGTCACTCGTTTGTTGTAGCTGCGCGGCTCGTCGTAGTAGATGTTTTCGGCAAACTCGTCGAGAGTTGCATCGGGGGCTTCTTTGAGCCAGCGGGCGACCCGGGATGCGCCGGTGTTGTAAGACGGGACGATGAGAGCGATGTGCCCATTCCAGCGCTGATGCAGAGCTTGCAGGAATTTCGACCCGATGATCACGTTGGTTTCTGGATCGAGAAGAGTTTCCCGATTGATCTCGATCCCTGTGCCCTCGGCATAGAATTCGGCGGTCGGCACGATCATCTGAGTCAAACCGATGGCGTTGGCCCAGCTCTCGCGAAGGGGATCAAATCCACTCTCTTCCCGGACAAATGCGATCAGGAGTTCGGTGGCATAGCCGCGCTTGGCCGCGTACTTGTCGAGTAGTGGCCACCACGCTCTGGGATATGCGATCCGCCATCGGTCGCGCCACACTCCTTGTGGCCAGTGGCGCCGATAATCGAGAACGTGCCAGCGGGTGACCCAGTGGGATTGCGCGTGGCGGCCAGCATGGTGATTGAGAAAGGCATACATCCAGGTCTTGTCGATGGCGGCCGGATCGGTGAGTTGGTTTTTTCCCGCCGGCGTTTCGAAGCCGAGTCGAGCGAGTTCTGCCACAGCGGATTGCATGAGACCGAGGCGGAGCAACTCGATGGCTCGTCGAAACGAATCGGTGTTGTACTCGGAGCGATCGCCGGCCTCTTGTGCGGGATTTCGAGGCGGCGCATGAAGTTCTTTTTCGACCTCGGCAAATACGTCTTTCGCCTCTTCGCGCAGCCGATTGAGGGCCAGCAGGCTGTAATAGGAAAGAGGGTAGAGTCGAATGGTCTCGCGGTAATATCGAATGGCCTGGGCCGGATCACCGAGGTGCCCGTGGCAGCGCGCAATCCAGTACTGGGCCTGGCCTCTGCGCTCCCAGTGTTCGGCAACCGGCTCGATTTCGATCTGTTTTTTCAGCCAGTGAATTGCTCGCTGATAATTGCCACTTCCGTATTCGCTCCACGCCAGCCGCCACAGTGCCTCGGCCTTCATATCGCCGTCGGGATAGAGTTCGGGAAGCGAGGAAAGGAGTGCTTTCATCCGGTCGATGTCGCCCAGCTCCTGGTAGGACTCGGCCTGCAGCAGGCGAGCATCGTCGGCATAGCTGTGATCGGGATGGTGTTTCTCGATCAGCGCGAGACGGTTGATGGACTTTTTTTCCCGGTCGAGTTTGTCAAAGGAACGGCCGGCCTGAAACGCCGCCTTGACCTGCAGGTCCTTCAAATCGGTCCTGTTGCAGGCGCGAATTGCCCGCTCGAAGAGCGGCATCGCTTTGCTCCGCCGGCGCAGCTTCCACCATGAGTTCGCCCGGTGGTAAAGAGCCGTGCAGCGCTCTTGGTCATTGATTCCTCGGGTTTTGAGAGCGGCGGCAAACTCGGCCTCGGCGAGGCGATTGCGGTGGGCCTTGTAAAACACCATTGCCCGGGCAATTCGTTCTTTTGCGGTCAGCCGGCGGAGCTTTTTACGGACCCGCCAGGGCAAGCGGCGAAGGCGTTTGTCGAGCCATTTCTGCGCCGTTTTCGCCCATGGGCTGAGCGGTGCATAAACCGTGATACGGCGGACTTCCTGCGCTGCCGAGGCGAGCTCGCCGAGGCGTTCCAGGGCGCTGCCGAGGCGAAAACGGGCTTCTAGCCGGCGAATTTTGCCCCGTTTGAGGTAGCGCCGATAGTACTCGACCATGGCCCGGGGACTTTCGCGATAGCGCAGCACATCGCCGGCGATCATTGTAGCCGAATCGCCCTGGACCGCATCGCGATCGACGCGGCGGGCGTGGCCGAGAGCGTTGCTGTAATTGCCGCTGGCATGGTAGGCTCGGGCGAGCTTGTGGTGCAGCCAGTCCGCTAGGAGGGGGAAGTGTTCGAGCGCCGCCTCGAACCCCGCGATGGCCGCTGGCCAATCTTCGACAAGGGCACTGGTGGCCGCGATCATCAGGTCGATGCGACGGATTTGTTCGGCTTCGTCGGTTTCGAGCCGGGCACGGCGAAAGGCCAGGCGAGCCGCCGCGAACTGGTCGAGGCGGTACAGGTGCGCCGCCTCTTTGGCGATTCCCGACACAAAATAAGAACGCACCATCTCGGCGTTCAGCGCTCCGTACGACACTGTGGACGATTCCTCGGCTACTCCCCCGGTTGAGGATGGTGAGGATGGCGCCGACGAAATCGGAGCCATGGCGAGAGGTTTTGCGGTGGCCTCATCGTCGGTCCCGTTCGGAGCGTTACAGCATGCCATCACGGCTAGGCAAAGCAGTGGGGTTGCTTTCGCGAAAAACGCCGACGAGAACTCGATGAGCGTCGGCAGGGGGGTCACGTACAAGGGCATTTCTGCGGGCTGCGGGTGGTTTGTCTCGGGTAAAAGAAAGATCGTAGCGTTGCGGACGGTGATCGGCAACTCGTCGGCTCGGCCGGGCCTGCCGGTGTCATCGCGTTTTGGTTGAAGCCGTGTGTCGGCTATGGGCCGGTTTTTCGTGGGTTCGCGGAGTCGTGGTTGGGCTACGGCGGGAGATCTTGGTGGGCCAGCTGACCCAGCGTTGGTCGCCCAGCCTCCGGCGAATGGAACGACCTGGCCGCACCTGCAATCGCTCCTGTCCGAGGCCAAAAATAGAGCCAGTTCGGCCGACTCCCAGCCCATGCCGATGCGTTTGGCTGGCACGTTGCGGTCGAGGTGCTTTTTGAATCGCCGCCCTGATCAACCACATGAGCGGGTGCACCATCACGTCGAAGAGCGTGGCCCAGTCCTCATCGAGTATGTCGGTGAGCGGTGTCGCCATAGGTGGATGGGCCAGGTTCGCCACCAGGACGTCGACCGGCCCAGCAGCTCGATCGATGAGTTGCCGGGCAGCCTCGGGAGCAGTCAAATCGTCGGTGCTGGTGGTGACCGTCGCGCCTCCCCCGGCCGGCAGAGAGCCGTGGCAAGCGATCGCGGTCTGGTCGGGCGATGCAATCGATCCGACAACCACCCGATAACCATCTGAAAAATCGGTAAGGGCAAAAAAGTGGAAGCCAACTCGAGCTGGATCGTCTTTCTTGTCAGCCGGCCATGTACAATAAGAACTTTGCAGTCATCGACCTACTCGTCGTCGCTGTGATCGCGTTCTTTGCCCTGCGCGGTCACGATACCCCGAGCCCAGTCGATCACGGCAAAGACCGGGGCAGGGCACAAGGAGCCGTGCCAGTCGTGCCCGCGAGCGGCGCGGACCGCGATCTTCGATCGGCGGCGTTTGACCTCGTGGTCGACGACGATGAGGTCGGAATGTTCCGGCTCGAAGGCCAGGTTATCGACCGCGACGAAGTGCCGGTTGCCGGCGCCCTGGTGGCGATCAGCACGACTCCCAGACGGACCACGCTGAGCCAGCAAGACGGCTCGTTTTTCTTCGACAAGCTGGTCGGGCGTCCATACACTCTACTCGCCCGGAAGGACTCGGCATCCGCGGGTCCTGTGACCGCCCGTCTCACCGCCACGTCCGATCCCGTGGTATTGCGCTTGCGGCCCGCGGCGTCGGTTCAGGTCACAGTTCTGGCCGCGGACACCCGGACCCCGCTCGCCGGCGCGAACGTACAGCTGCGGGGCTTTTTGACCAGGACTGCAGCGACCGATTCGAACGGGATGGCCGCGATCACCGGCGTGTCCGCCGGATTCTATCGGGTGGCTGCCGCGGCCCCCGGCTATGCCACGGCTCACTCGCGCCTGCTCGTCGGCAGCGCCGGCGCGACCTATAAGATCGAGCTCGTCGCCCGCAAAGGCGCACCGGTGTCCGGTCTGGTCCGCGACCGAAATGGAATTCCGATCAAGGGGGCCAGCGTCTTGTATCGCAGCGCTTCCGAACCCTTTCCGAGTACTCACCCTCGCCTCGATGCCGTGGTCACCGACGCCGATGGCAGGTTCGCCTTTGCCGCGCTTCCCGCCGGAACGTTCCGATTTACCGCGCAACACACATCGTATGCGCCCGGCGAATCCGATCCAGTAACCCTCACCGGCGCGACCGGAGTCGACCACATCGAGATCGTCGTCGACACGGGCGCTGTGCTGGCCGGCCGCGTGGTCACCGAGAACGGTGAGCCGGCGGCATTTGCCGCAGTCCGGGTGTCGACCGCGAGCGGCCGGCGACAGTGGACCCGCCCGCGCCAGGTGTTTGCTGGCCCCGATGGCGAGTTCGAGATCACCGGACTTGCCCGCGCGCCGACCACGCTCCTCGCCCTGCACGAACGAGCCACCAGTGAGATCTACCAGACCGATCTTTCGGCCGATCCAGTGCAAGAAACCATCGAGCTCGTACTCGCTCTCGACGGTGTCATCGCCGGCCTGGTCGTCGACAGCAGTGGCGAGCCGGTCGACGGCGCACAGGTCAGACTGCGCCCGGGCTTCCGGTCGCGCCGTCTATCCCTTGCCGAACTGTGGCTCCGCGGCATGTCCACCCAGATCACCGATGCCGGCGGACGCTTCGAGTTCCGCGGTCTGGCCGATAGAACGTATTTTGTCCAGGCCAAGCCGGCCGGGTCCGAGATGCGTTTCCGCGGCTTTCGCGGCAGGACCGACGCAGTCGAGGCGCGCCTCGGCGACAGCCATATCCGTATCGTCCTCCGAGCGCGCGGATCCATCGCCGGCAAGGTCGCCTTTCCCGACGGCAGCCCGGTCACCATGTTTTCCATCTCCACGGGTGGTTTTCGCGGCGGCGCCACTCCCTTTGTCAGCAAGGACGGGTCGTTTCGCCTGTCCGACCTCGAAGCGGGCACCTACCAGCCCCGCCTGACCGGCCCCGACTTCGACCAGGCCAGATTTCCTCTCACCGAGGTCGCGGCCGGACAACAAGTCGATGTTGGAACCATTACTGTCTCTCGCGGCAGAAAACTGTCCGGTCGAGTTTTGAGTGCGTCGGGCCAGCCCGTGGCCGGCGCAACCGTGCTCGCCGGCCGGTCCGTTCGAGGTACCGGGGCGTCCTCGGCCGGACCGGGATTGTTTGGCAACCCGGCACCGCAGCGGACCGCGACAAGCGACGAAAACGGCGAATTCACCCTGCGCGGTCTCGGCTCGACTGCGCTGGTCGTCATCGCCGAGCACATCACCGAAGGACGTTCGGCAACCCTGGCCCTGCCCGCGACCACCGAGTCTGCGACCGGGCTCGAGCTGCAGCTTCTCGCCCCCGGCGCTGTCGCGGGTACTGTCTTTTTGGATGGACAGCCGGCCGATTCGGTACTGGTCGTAGCACAATCGCAGAGCGTCGCGAGCGCTTCGTTCTCGGTACAAACCGGGTCGAACGGCACCTATCGCTTCGACGTACTCGCTCCCGATCGGTACCTGATCTCGGCGCGCGTGGGCAACCCTCGCAGCGGCCTGGCCACGAGCTCCCGGGCGACCACAGTCGAGTCCGGCGCGGTCGCCACGGTCGATCTCTCGATCGAGCGCGGCCGGGTCACTGTGGTGGTCAACCCGGCAGGACACGGCGTCGGCTTCGCCATGGTATACGCGATCGAAGGTGTGTTTGCTGCCGCCAATGCGCTGGAGCTGGAAAACCGGCTGGCTAATCGAGAGGCCGGATTTTCGTCACGAAGCATCTCGTTTGGCGGTGCACCAGCATCGATCGCAAAGCTTCTGCCGGCCCGCTACACCGTCTGTGTGGTGCCCTTTCCCGCCGGGGTCATCGGTCGCGACGCCTTTGACTACCTCGGCCGCGAGGCCCAGGGGCTCGCCGTGTTTTGCAAAGATGCCGCGGTCGCGGCCAGCCCCGAGGAGCAGGAGATGTCCATCGAGGTGACTGTGCCCGAGTACGTGCCGGACAAGGAGCCGCAACCATGAGAGCTCTGTTTTTACTCCTCGCCGTGGCTTGTGGTCCCGGCGCAACAAACACCCTGGCCGCGGATCCGGGCGACATGCCGCCGCTGCCGCCGTCGTCGTCGACCTCGGTCGAGCTGTTGATCGAGCACCGGGCCGAACTCGAGCTATCCGGCCGACAAATCGAGGCTCTGCGCCAACTGGAGGCAGAGCTCACCCGCCTCAACGAGCCGCTCGATGCCCAGCTGGCGCAGATGGAAAGGCGCCTTTTTACAGCCGCCGGCAAGGGCCGTGAATCGACCCCAAAGGGCATGAGCGGGGGCATGCGCGCTGGCGGCATGAGCGGGGGCATGCGCGCTGGCGGCATGAACGGGGGCATGCGCGCTGGCGGCATGAACGGGGGCATGCGCGCTGGCGGCATGAGCGGGGGCATGCACGGCGGCGGCAAGAACGGGGGTATGCGCGGCGGCGGCGGCAAGGGCGGCGCTCCCGGGTCCGGGGCCAGCCGGCTCGATCGGCAAGAGATGCGTGCCAAGATCATGGTTCGCGAGCAAGAGTTGCGGCAGAAGAAGATCGACAACAACGCGGCTGCTCTGAATCGGGCCTTTGACGTTCTCGGCGACCATCAGCGCGACAGAGCCCGAAGGATTCTCGAATACAACGGCCATGACGCACCCGACGGCCACGACCCACCTGCGGACGGCACCGACGAGAACACGGACTTTGCGGTCTGCAATGACCGGCAGCCTGCCACCAGCGATACCGGCACGGTGCCTTGTCGCAGTTCTACTGGCGCGGAATGAAGATCCAGCCCCCGATGTCGAGGCGTCCGACCCGGGCCGCGGTCTTGCGAGATGGGTGATTGCGCGCGTCGATCGTTCCCCACAATAGACCGTCACCGTGGGGCTCGATGCGCTCGATCAGATGTCGCTGAAACGCCGGGCCCAATCCCTGGCCGCGGACCGATCGGGCGAGGAGTTCTTCGATCATGCAGTGGCCCGTCATACCCATGGCCGCGTCGTGCCGGGCTGCGATCAGGCCGGCCCAGGATTGCTCGTCGTCCCCTCGCCGACCGGGCTCGACAGATTCGGTCAGCCACCCCTCGAAGCAGGCCTGACAGCTGGACAGGCCGTCCCGGGGCTCGATTTCCAGCATCTCGCGCATGACCGGAGTATCGACAAAAAGCTGCTCACAGGCGGCCAGATAGCGCTCGTAGCCGCGGTCGCTCATCGCGCGCAACTCGATATCGCCAAAGCGAGGCGGCCGCGGCAGGCTGCATAGCTCGGCCAGGTGCCCGACCAGCAGCCGTTGGTCGGGCCTTGTCCCCGGCGGAAAACCGTCGAGTGACTCGACCCCGGGCACAAAGAGGCGCACCGAGCCGGGCTGGAACGGACCGAAATGGTCGAGCAAGCGATCGACCGCCGACTGCAGGCCGGGGCCGGATAGATCTTCGCTTTGCCCGTATATGGCCACAAAGGGCTTTGCCGGGTCGAGACCGAGAAAGTGAATCCCCGCGATCACCTGGCCGTGCCATCCGAGATCGAGCTGGCGAAGCGAGTATTCGCTGTCCGGTCGGCCGTGGCTTGCCATGGTCTCGGCGACCTCGGCACACCACGCCGGATCGCTGCGCAGGGCAAAAGACGAGGCCAGCTCTTCGGCGAGCCGCTCAGCCACGACCGGCGGCGCGATCCAGCGGCTCAAAAACGGTGCCAGAGAGCGCGCCGTGGTATCGACAAATGGCTCGAACATCGCAGGTATGCTACTGCTCGAATCGAGCACAGTAAAGCGCTGAACGATCTCGGCCCGCACCTCGCCGGTGAAGTGCGCAGCGTTCACTCCATCGCAAAATCCGATTGATTGCTCATCAGCTGGATGTCTACAAACAAAACTACTATTGCGTCCATTCCGATCATTACTTCTCTCGATAAAGTAATACGCTTGACTTTTCGACGGCAAATGGCCTACCGTATGCGTCGAATCGGCAACCTATTGCAAAGGGTATTTGTATGAAACAATTACTATATAGAGCAGCTGGAATGGTCTTTGCTGCAGTTTTGCCCACAGCGGTCGCACTGGGAGTGCGGTATCTCAATCGAAAATGGAATCTAAACATCTCGGATATGGAAATGAATCGTACAACGGCGCTGGCCGATGAGGCGGTCGCCGCTATCGAGCAGAAATACAAGGGTGCCGAAAAAAGCGCCGAAACAAACAAAAAGAAGCTCGGCGATGCAACCGATACCCTGATGAAACATCTGAAACGCGAGGGTATCAAACTCGACAAAGACAGCGCCCAGACCAAAATCGAAAAAGCGGTCGCCGACGCGGCGCCCAAAAAGAAATAAACCCTGTCGTTAGCCATCCAGTCTCACCTCTTCGTGCAATACGGGCGGGCGAGGCGGCTGCGGGGAATCGTGCCGAGCTCATCGGCTTTTTGCAACAAAAAGCCGAGACAATTCGCCCTGCAACTCACGAAGATCCCGTGCCCCGGTCTTGGGTCGAAACAAACCGTCCCTTTCCCAGCGGTCGGGATGCAGGCTGATCGCCTCGATATTGATCCAGGGAGAATTGCCGAAATACTCCCGGTGCTCGGGCAGGGCATCTTCTATTGCCATGAAGAAGATCACCTGAGCCAGTTCTTCGATGCGTGCGACCGATTCGCGCAGTTGCCTGGTAAACTGCCGAAACGTCGCGGCCTGGTCGGGCAGATTGCGTACAAAAAGACCTTTGAGCGTGGGCAGGTCCTCGATGTAATCGATAAACGCAAAGCACGTTCGCGGCTCCGGGCTGGCCGCTGCCCAGTCCTCGAAGAGCCTCATCATGCGCTCTTGAGCTACCACCACGCGCGCGATGAGATCGCTCATCGCCTTGCTCTGCTTCGGCTCCATATAGATCTCGTGATAGAGTTGCGGATCGGTTGTCGTCCACCCGATATAGTAATCCCATATGGTCTTCAGAGCCATGATGTAGGCGTTGTCATGGAAAGCATAGGATCGCTGGATGTTATGAGTCAACGTATCGTTGAGGGTGAGAAACAGTCGATTGGCATGGTCTACATACTCCGGAGTGAGCTGATCGGCGAGGTCGAATTCGATCAGCTTTCTGGTCAATCCATTGCTGAAGGCGATCATATTGGAGCCCACTGAATAGTAAGGGTCGGCAAATACGCCAGCCTCGCCGATGCATGCCCAGCGCTGAGTAGAAAACACCTGCTTGGAGCTGTAGCTGTAGTTTTTGTACTTTTTGAAGTCGAGCAGCGGGTACCGGTCGAGTTCTCCCTCGAGCGCTGGCTCGTGGCGGCGCAGCCAGGCGCGCGCCTTATCAAAAGTATTGTACTGGTTAAACGGATGAATCGCATCGGCAGCGACGATACCCACACTGGTATTTTCCGAACTGAGAGGAATGAGCCAGACCCAATATCCCCGCCCCATCAAGTGATTGGTCGACAACCAACGGGGCTGCTGCACCCGCGCGTGCCATGATGTTTCCGATGACGGCACGAAGTCGTCCACGCTGAGCCGTCCTCCGACCCGAAACCACGCACTATTGAACACTGCACTGTTCTCGCGGCGCAGATTCAACCGGCGTTGAATATAGCGGCGTCTGCCCATCGCATCCACGACCCAGCGGGCATATACTCTTCGATCCCGACCGTTGTGACGAACAATGACCTGGTGCGGCGCGTTGTCGCCGAGTTTAATTTCTCGGACTCGGGCGTCTTCGAAAAAGTCGATTCCGCTGTCGGCCACCAGTTCGCGCAGATGGTTCTCCAATCTACCCCGATCCATTTGGTACGACTTTGCGGGCAAAAAATCGGCCACACCGAATTCCGGCCTGTGCGCGAATCCCCGGCTACTCCTGTAGAAATAACGAAGTCCCAGTTTCTCGAGATGGGTTTTTTCCAGGTACTCTTCCAGGCCGATGATGTGGGCGTAATAATAGGCTCCGGATTCGATCGTCGACTCGCCCACCTTGAGGGTGGCGTCTGGCAACGGCCGGCCCAGCCGATCCAGGAGCAGTACCGAACATTCCGGTAGTTGATGGGACAATTGCCTGGCGAGAGTGAGTCCGGCCAGGCCGCCGCCACAAATTACCACGTCGTATGCGACAGGGATGTCGATCGATTCTGCTGTGTTCTTGCTCATGATGACCTCGAACGCTCCGCGGACTCGTCGCGTCTGCCTCGTCTTTCGAACTATGTGAGACTGTGTAGCTGGGCTACGAACTCGGCGACTGTGGGATAGAGATATACTTGTAATACATTGATATCCAGATTCAGCTGTTCCCGCGTCGAGTCTACGACCTGGAGTGCTTTTAGCGAGTTGCCGCCGTATTCGAAAAATTGGTCGTGAGGGCCGAGCTGGCGCGACTGGAGCGCATCTCGCCAGATCTCCAGAACCGCATCGGTCAGCGGATCGAGCGCCGGGACATTCACCTGAGTGGTTACGATCTCGTCTTCGAGTTCGGTCAGAACCAGGCGATCCACCTTGCCGTTGCGATTGCGGGGCAGTTCCTCGACCACGTGAATTTGATCGGGAATCATATAATAGGGTATAATTTCGCCCAGGGCCGCACGAAATTGTGAGTTCGTTGCCACGCGGCAAAGCGACACATACGCGACCAGAGAGGCATTGGCATCGTGCCCTTTTACAACCACTGCGGCCTGATCGACCTCGGGTAGCCGGAGCAGGGCAGATTCGACGTGATCCAGTTCGATCCGGAAACCGCGCAGTTTGACCTGACGATCGATTCGACCCACATAAACCAGCAACCCATCCGGGCGCCAATACGCCCGATCCCCGGTTTTGTACAGCATACCCCGGTGGACATCGGGGATCGGACTGGCCACGAAGCCAGACCGGTCCATGCCGTCCCGAGTGTAATATCCCTCGGCCAGTCCAGCACCGCCGAGATAGATCTCGCCCGGGACGCCGGCCGGCACCGGACGCAGCATTTCATCCAGGACAAAGACATACACGTTGTCGATGGGAACCCCGATGGCAACCGTTGCCTGGCCGGGCTCTAGCAGACAGGCCGTCGAGCACACTGCGTTTTCCGTGGGACCGTATTCGTTGTAGAGTTTGACCCCGGCAAGACGGTCGTAGTGGTGGGCCACCAGTGCGGGCCATGCCGCCTCGCCGGCCAGGGTGACCCAGCGGAGTGCGGACTCGTCACCGGATGGCAATGCACGCAAGAGCATCCGGTAATAGCTCGGCACCGCGAGAAAACTCGTCACTGCAAACGTCCGCATCAGATCGACCAAATACTGCGTATCGAGCCGTTTTGTCTCATCTGGCACAATGAGATGACCACCGGCCGACAGGGTCGAGAAAATATCGGCCACCGAGCTGTCGAACGCATACGATGGCAGCTGCAGATTGACGTTGCTCTCGTCGATCCCGTAGTAAGAAATCCGCCATGCGACGGTATTGCAGATGGCTCGATGGGTGACCGCTACCCCTCTTGGCTCCCCGGTAGATCCCGAGGTGTGAATGATGTACGCCAGTCGAGCGAGATCGTCTTGCACTGCGGGTGGACGGCTCATCGGCACCACAGTGTCGATCTCGAAATCGAGCACCAGAAGTTCGCCATCGAATGCGCTTACCTGGCTCAGCTGGTCCGCCGCGACCAGCAAGAGATCGAGCCGTGCATTTTCGGCGATCGCCCGCTTCAAATGCCATGGGTGGCGGGGATTGATCGGCACGTACGCCGCACCGGCCTTCAGAATTGCCAGTATCGCCGCGACCATATACGCCGAGCGATCGAGCACCAGACCGACCCGGTCGCCCGGCTGCACGGCGAACTCATCGCAGAGCAGACAAGCCAGTCCATTGGCCAGTCGGTCGAGTTCGCGATAGCTGAGTGTTTCGCCCCGATGGGTGACTGCCGGGGCAAACGGAATGCGAGCCGCTTGCCGCTCGAAGCCGCGATGGAGGGCCAACGGCTCGTGCCGACGGTCGGGCCTCATGCCGTACTGCATGGCCACCTTATGCGCTTCTGATCGGGAAAGCAGTGGGACAGTCGAGGGACGGTGTTGATGGGAGTGTTGCTCGGACAGAATTTCACCTGCCACATAGAGCAGTTGCCGACCAAACGAGCGCAGCCAGTCGGCGCCAAATCGGTCGCTCGCTCCCCGCAATAACAACTCTCGGCAGCCGGATTTCTCCACCCAGGCGATTTCCATACTGCATATACCGCGCGGCCGGGCCAAATCAGGTGACACTGTATAATAGCCGATCTGAAAAAAACCGGTCGTCTGGTCCGGGTATTTCAGCCCGAGTTGATGCGCGATGTCGGCAAATGGGACAGCTCGGTGTCGTTGTGCTGCGTCCAGCTCATCGTCCAGCTGACCGAAGGCCTGGCTGATCGCCGAGCATGGTTCTGTGCCGCCAGTGACGAACAAAAACTCCTCATCCGAGTCCGCAACCAGCGCGACCAGCGGAACCCCGGCCGGATGATACCGGCGCAAAATAGCCAGTAGGGCGACCAAGGTGAGACGGTCCAGCGATTCGCCTGGCCAACCCCGGGGTGACCACGACTCGATGTCCTCTGGCAGTGCGATCTCGATCGCTGCCTGCCCGGCCCCATTGCCATTCGATTCGGCCAGATCCAGTGGCAAGAGCGGAAGCAGACCGGTAAATGGAGACAACTGCTTTACCCAATATTCTATCGATAGTTCTCGGTTCGACATATCACACTCTCCCTGGGCATCAACGCTGCGGTGGTTCCCTGTCCAGTTGCGATTGGTATCGATCGAGGCAAGCCTCGAGACGCCTGGCCAGGACGCGGACATGAGGTTCGCGCATCATCGTGAGATGATCGCCGGGCACCTGATAGATTCGAATCGGCACCGACGAGAGCGGCTGCCAGCCCCAAGCGCGTTTTTTGCGCAACTCCATGATCGGCCCGGACGGGTCGGATTGGTCGGCCAGCGGCGTCATCGCCTGAAACAGAGCAACCGGCACTGGCCACACCGGATTCCGGGGCCGGTAGGTCGTCTGGCGATTGGCCCGGTACACATTCACAAACCCGCGCAACAGACGATCATCGCTGCCCGGTGGCCACCAGCCCGAATCGGTCAACCGGTCCCTCAGCAGTTCCAGCTGTCGGCCCTCGGGCAGAGATTCCAGTTCAGTCAGTGTCACGTCGAGCGGCACTTCTGCGAGTAACTCGATTTCCCGGGCGATCTGGAACAGCCAGCGGGCGTGGCTCCAATCGCTGCCAAACGGCTCGGCGTCGAAGACCGGAGCCACCGTGTCCAGAATGGCCAGAATCGCCACTTCTTCGCCTTGCGCGCGCAGTTGCTGCGACAGCTCGACAGCGATTCTGCCGCCAAACGAATGCCCTGCCAGAAAGTAGGGACCGTGGGCCTGGCGCTCGCAGATCACCGCGCGATAACGCGCTGCAATCGCCGCCACATCGCGAAGCGGCTCCTCGACCCCGTCCAGACCGAACGCCTGGACACCGTACACCGGTCGCGCCGGCTCGAGATACCGGACCAGGGGATAGAAATACATGGGATTTCCGCCCGCGCCGGGAAACAGGTACAAGGGAGCCCGTTCGTCGCGCCGATGGTCATGCGGATTCATCAACACCAGCGGGTCCCAGCCACGGACCCGCGTTTGATCACGCAAGACAGCGGCCTGGGCCTCGATCGTCGGATTCTCGACAATGGCGGCCAGAGAAAGCGGCGTTTCAAAAATGCGGCCCACTTCGTTCATGAGCCGGACGGCCAGAAGCGAATGGCCGCCAACGTCGAAGAAATGCTCCTTGACACCAATGCTCTCCCGCTCGAGGATCTGCTGCCACAACGCGACCAGACGCCGTTCCACATCGTCGCGCGGCGGCACGTAGTCCGGCCCGGTCACGGCGACCGGATCCCCTTCGGGGAGAGCCGAAACATCGATCTTGCCGTTGCGGGTGATCGGCAACGCGGCCAGGGAAACAACGACCGACGGCACCATATATGCGGGTACCCGCTGGCGGAGAAAATCGCGCCAGGTGCGCTCGGTGGGCACAGGTTGGCCTTCTGGCACCACATAGGCGCGCAGCGAGGCCATGCCCTCGCTGTCTTCATGGACAACAACGTGGGCGCGAGCGCAGGCCGGATGGGTTTCGAGCATCCGGGCTACCTCGGCGCTTTCCACCCGGTACCCGCGTATCTTGGCCTGCCCGGCTGCACGCGGCGAGCGGCCGAGAAACTGCAAATGCCCATCGGGCAGCCAGCGTGCCATATCACCGGTACGGTAGAGTCGGGCACCTGGCTCGTCACTGAACGGATGAGGCAGAAATGCCTGTGCGGTTGCCGCCGGCCGGTTGAGATAACCCAGCGCCAGACCGTTGCCGCCGATATGGAGTTCGCCGGGCACACCGATGGGCACGGGCCGCATGTTTTGATCCAGAAGGTGCACGTCCCAGCCCGGCAACGGCTGTCCAATCACCGGAATTGCATGTCCACAATCGATAGCCACCGCCGTGGTATCGCCGGTGGCCTCGGTCGGGCCGTATAGATTGTAGAAGCGCACACGCGATTGCCGCTTGAGCTGTTGCCACATGCGGTGTCCGATCGACTCGCCACCGACCAGCACCGTATGCGGCGTGAGGGCGGCGGATTCGGGCCAGCCGGTTGCCAGGAGCAGGGCCAGTTGCGACGGAGTACAGTCAAATACGTCGACCTGGGCGGCGGCCAGATGAGCGCCGAGCTGATCTCCGTCGGCCCGGATGGCTTCGGGAACCCAGACCAAGGTGTGACCGTAGATCAGCTGGGCCAGTTGTTTGACTGAGGTATCGAAATACAGCGGTCCATTGAGACTGAACCGCTGCCCGGGCGGCAACGAGTGGTGAACCGTTTCCCGCAATGCGGCGGCGAGTTGCATCCATGCCCGGTGAGTGACCACCGCGCCCTTGGGCAATCCGGTCGTGCCCGACGTATACATCACATATGCTGGAACCTCGACCGAAACATCGACGTCGAGATCGCGCGTGCCATATGCCGCGCAGCGCTCGATGGAAGGGACCGTGAATACCGGAGGGGATAACGGTTCGGGGGTTTCGCCCGTCGCGGTCTGGATCGCCGCATTATCGTGGCCCGGCGGCGTCAGCGCGATTCGAGCCTGGCAATCGTCGATCACCGATCGCACGCGCGCAACCGGCCAGAGAGGATCGATCGGCACGTACGCCGCGCCCAGCTTGACCGCCGCCAGTATGGCCGCAATCGACCCATGACTTCGCGAGGCCAATAGCGCCACACGCGTACCGGCTCCGACTCCCTGTTTTCGCAACCACCGAGCCATTCCGTTGGCCCAGCGGTTGAGCTGGCCGTAGGTCAGGGAGTCTTCGCCATCGACCAGTGCAATCGACTCGGGATGTGTTTGTACGCGGGCCTCAAACTGGCGGTGAAAAGGAGCCGGCTCTGGCCCCGCATTACCGGCATCCATTCGGGGGTGTCGAGCTCGATCGCCAGAGCGGCGCGGAAACTCGGCCGACGATGCGGTTACGCTGGCCAGAGCGGAGTCACCATGGCTGGCCAACCCGGCCAGGAGATATGACAGAGTTTCGACGATGTAGCCGGCCGACGCTCTGTCGAAGCGATCGGGATCATAGCGCAGGCGCAGCGCCAGGCCGTCGTCCGGAATCGCAGCCAAAACCAGCGGAACGTTGCTTTGCTCAAAGACCTCGACACGATCGAAAAGCAAATCTGCCGAATCACGCGATAGCGCGTCGTCGACCGGGTAGTTCTCGAATACCAGGAGACTCTCGAAGAGTGGTCGCGATCCCCTCAACTCACTGGCGCTTCTGATCTCGGCCAGCGAACTGTAACTATACGGCTCCATCGCCACCTGGGCGCGCTGAAGATCGCGCAGCCATACGATGGTATTCTGTTCGGACGAAAATTTGACCCGCAGCGGCAAGGTATTGATGAAGAGTCCCACCATATCACCCACTCCTTCGATCTCGGACACGCGGCCAGCCACCGTCACCCCGTACACCACATCGGAGAGCCCGGAGTGAAGACCGAGGAGCAGCGCCCAAGCGCCCCGGACCAGCGTGTTCAGAGTGAGCCGGTGGCGCGCTGCAAAGCTCTCGACCCTCGAAACGGTCTCGTCGGGCACATGGTATACGACTGTGTGCGGCTCCCGGGTTGCATTGGCGAGTCCGTTCTGGTCGAAGGGAAGCGGAGTCGGCCGGTCGAATCCGTCCAGCTGATCGCGCCAAAACCGACCTGCGTGGCGCTGATCTCGCTTTTTTAGCCAGTTGATAAAATCCCGGTAGGGCCGCACCGGGGCCAGCTCTGGTCGCCTCTGTTCCGCCATGGCCCGGTAGACAGCAAACACTTCATTGAGCAGATTTCCCACACTCCAGCCGTCCAAAAGCAGATGATGGTGACTGAAACAAAAATAGAATGACTGATCGGCACAGCGGATCAAGGCGAGGCGCAAGAGCGGCGCCACATCGGGCTGAAATCCCTTTGCCCGGTCTTCACGCAGCCACGCTTGCCAGCGTTTTTTCTGCTCGTCGCCATCGAGTTGGCTCCAATCGCCGCGATGCCAGGGGATCTCTGGCACCGAGTAAACCACCCGTACCGGGTGCTCCAGACCTTGCCAATGAAACGCCGAACGCAACACCTCGTGGCGCTGCGACACCTGCCGCCAGGCCTTGCCAAACCGATAGGCATCGAGCGGGCCGCGAATGCGGCACGACAGCTGTTCAAAGTATGCCGAACTATCGCGGTCGTGCAAGGCGTGAAACAACAGGCCTTCCTGGAGCGGTGACAGAGCCACGATGTCGAAATCCGGCCATATGACCGAACTGCCCTGTCTGTCCAGACAATCGGCGACGAGGCCATCGAGCGAATTCTGACCCAGTGTAATGGTTGGAAAATCCGACGGCGTGATGCTGTGACCTTGCGGTTTTTCCGCGCGCGCGATCAGATCGAGTAGCTGCCGCCTGGTCTTCTCGGCCAATGTCCCGGCCTGCTCCCGCGATATCACGGCGGGTGGAAAGACAAAGCCCACGGTCAGACATTCTTCGGCGATCACCCCGTTGACTTCCAGCAGATAGGACACCGGCATATCCGGATCCATGTCATCGCCAGTCGGCTCGGCCACCGGCTGCCACGATCGCCCCCCATCGTGGAAGTGTTGATCGATCTGGCCCAGATAATTGAACAAGACCTGCGGCAGAGAATTGTGCAATTGCCCGCCGAAATAGCGCAGCATTCCGTATCCAATGCCGTTTTTGGGCACCGAGCGCAAACATTCCTTGATCGCCTTGAGACTGACGATCGGATCGTCGTCGACCGCGACCCGCACCGGAAAGTGCGTGGTAAACCACCCCACGGTGCGCGATACATCGACATCCTCGAACAGCGGCTCACGCCCATGCCCTTCCATCATCACGGGGATATCATCGCGACCAGTATACTCGGCTAGCGCCATCAACAGCGCAGTAAGCAATACTTCGTTGACGCGTGTGTGGAGTGCCCTGGGCACTCGCCGGATCAATGCCTCGGTCTGCTCCGGGGTCAATCGTACACCGATCTCTTCGCGATCGCCAGCCCGCAGAGTCGAGCCGGTAGAGTGTTGCTTTGATTCGACGAGTTTTGCCACACCGGACATGTGGTCAAACAGTGCGTCTGTGCGCAAACGAGGCAATTGTGCCAGCCAATATGCGCGTTCTCCGACCATCTCATCGCGCTGTGCATATTCGCGCAGCCGAATCGCCCAGCTTTTGAATGATGATGTCCGCGGCGGCAGTGATAACGAATCTCCTCGTTGCATCTGCTCGTAGAGCGAGACCAAATCGGCCCATAAAATACGCCACGAAACTCCATCGACCAGCAGATGATGCATGATCCACAAAAAGCGTGCCGGCCGGCCTTCACCCATGTCACACCACAGAAATCGGGCCAGTGGCGGTTTCGCCAGATCCATGCCAACCTGAAGTCGTCCGGTGTGTTTTTCGATAGCAGCTCGTTGCTCGGCAGGGGCCAGCTGGGACAGATCCAATTGGTCGAGTTTCCAGGTTGCGATACCCTGGCCATCGCCGACATGCGCGATGTGCTCGACATGTTCGCCCACCCAATCGTCTCCCTGTTTGACAAAACGCCAGCGAAAGACATCGTGATGCTCGACCAGCTCGTGCAGAATCGCAGTCAAAGCGCGTGCGGTAAGCTGTTTGGGCACCTCGACCAGGATAGAATGATTGTAGTGGTGTGGACGCGGCGGAGCCGATTCGAAATAAGCCACTTGAGTGGGCAGTAGTGGAAACGAGCCCATTTCGGCCTGCCGTTCGGTGCCCTCGGTGCGGCGCACGGCCTCGCTGGCCAATTCGGCGATGGTCGGATGGTCAAAAATCTTACTCGGCGCGATGCTGAGCCCGTGCTGTCCGGCCAGGCTGGCCACCTGAACCATCAGAATCGAATCGCCGCCGAGCTCGAAGAAATTGTCGTCTACGCCCACCTCGGGCAGCCGCAACACGTTGCACCAGATCGCGGCGAGCACCTGCTCCGTGGCTGTTCGCGGCGGGGTTTTATGGGCGCCGGGCGAGCGGCTGGCGCCATCGGATGCGGGCAGCTTGCCGACATCGAGTTTTCCATGAACCGTCAAGGGCCACGTGCCGACCGTGAACAGGGCCGCTGGTACCATGTACGCTGGCAGGCGAGAGGCCAGAAAACGGCGCAGCGAATCCCGTTCCAGCCCGGTATCGGAAGGAATCACATAACCGGTCAAACACGACTGTTGATTGGCAGCGGACCGGACCACGACCCTGGCATCTTTCACTCCCGGATACTGGCGCATGGTGGCTTCGATTTCGCCGGGCTCGACTCGAAATCCCCGTATCTTTACCTGATTGTCCATGCGACCGAGAAATTCGATGGTACCCTGTCGCAACAGGCGAGCGCGGTCGCCGGTGCGGTACAATCGCTGGCCTGGCCGGTCCGGATGCGGAACAAAACGAGACGCAGTCAATGCCGGGCGGCCGTGGTACCCGCGCGCCAACCCGGCACCACCGAGGTAGATCTCGCCGGGCACACTGATGGGTACCTGGCGACCGCTGTTGTCCATGATGTAGACATCGGTATCCGCGATGGGCGTACCGATCGGTATGGGAGCTTGCGCCGACTCCAGCCGGGCGACGATGCAGCCGACCGTGGCTTCGGTGGGACCGTATTCGTTATACAGTTTCATGCCGGGATTCAGCCGCTGGAGAAAGGACACCTGTGGCGGTGTCAGCGCCTCACCGCCCAGGATCACTGTCGACATCGTACCCTGCTCGAGTTCGAGTCGGCTGAGCAATTCGATATGGGATGGGGTGAGTTTGATTGTATCGACTGGCGACGTGGAGTCGAAGTACTGGCCGAGTAGGTCGCTGATTTCGGCCGACCGATCGGCGATGGTAAGCGACTTGCCACGGGTCAGCGGACAGAACACGCTGGTCAGCGTGAAGTCGAACGATGGCGACGTAAACAGTGCAAAATGGCCTTGCTCGTCCGAAGCGAAATAGGTGTGATTACACCAGTCGATGTAATGAGCCAGATTGGCATGGCTGAGGTAACATCCCTTGGGGGTGCCGGTCGAGCCAGACGTATAGATGATATAGGCCAGATTGTCAGGACCGTGGCTCGGGATGGGATTATCACACGGCGTATCGAGCAGGTCACACTGAACATCACAGGCGAACAGTTCGCCGTCAAAGTCGGTCACTCGCGATAGTGTTTCGGAGTGCAAAAGGAGCGCCGAAATCCCGGCGTCATCGAGGATTTGCCTGATGCGCGCGTCCGGATATGCCGGGTCGATGGGAACAAATGCCCCGCCGGATTTGAGTACAGCCAGAATACTGACTACCAGCCAATCGGACCGGGGCAGGAGCAGGCCCACAGGCGACTCGGGGACGACCTGGTAGGACGAGCGCAGGTGGTGGGCCAGCTGATTTACTCTGCGGTTCAGCTCGCCATAACTGATATGTTGATCATCCAGTCGGAGTGCTGTGCCATCGGGATCGGCCTCGGCGGCCCGTTCGAAGAGCTCGTTTACCGTGTGCGGGGATCGATCCAATAGCCGGTCGCCCGGCTGCTCTGCTCGGTACCAAATCGGCCTCGGATTGCGTGCCGTGATGTCCGGCTGCTCGCGCCGGGGTCCAGTACAGAGCGAACGCACATGGTGCCGCTCGCGCTCGTCCATAGCAGACGCGCTCCACACCGAGCGGTCTGGCTCACTGGCCAGAGCTGCCAGCAAGTTGCACAGATGACCGGCCAGAGCGCGGATTGTTTCGGCGTCGAAAAGATCGCGATTGAACTCGAACATGCCGACCACGTCATCATCCCGCTCCGCCATGAACAACGTCAGATCGAATTTGGCGTGGCGACCGCCCCGTTCGATCGGAGTCAGAGTCACGTCGGGCAAGTTCAACGAGCCCGCCGGAGCGTTGTGCATATCGAACATGACCTGAATCAGTGGGCTGCGGCTGGGATCGCGTTGGGGCCTGACGGCTTCCACCAGTTTTTCAAACGGCATGTCCTGGTGGCTATACGCGTCGAGCATCGCCGACTTGATGCGGCCGAGCAGTTGCCGGAAACTGGCGTTTCCGGTCATATCGGCACGCAGGACCAGAATATTGACGAAGAAGCCAATCAGGCCCTCGGTGTGCAGGTGGTGGCGATTGGCCACCGGCATGCCGATGAGCAGATCTCGCCTGCCGCTGTAGTGGGAGAGCAGCAGCGCAAAAGCGGTCATCAGGACCATGTACAGCGTCGACCTGGTTTCGTGAGCCAGGGCGCGCAGTGATCGAGCGAGCGCCCTGTCGAGCTGAAAATCAAGCGCTGAGCCGCAAAACGTCTGCCGGGCGGGGCGCGGGCGATCGGTCGGCAGAATCGGCGTGGTATCGGCGCCGGCGAGTACCTTCTGCCAGTACGCCAGGTGCCTGTCCATGGTCGCGCCGGATAGATAGTCCCGCTGCCACGCCGCAAAATCGGCGTACTGGATGGGCACATCCGGCAGCCCGGGTTGGGCCTCGGGACCGGTGCAAAACGCCTGATAACAGGCGACGAACTCGGATACCAGAACACCCATCGACCACAGATCCGAGATCAAATGGTGCATTGTCACAGCAATGACATAGTTCTCCGGTGCCAACCGAAACACCGAGATTCGGCACAATGGCCCCTCGGTGAGATCAAACGGAGTATCGCTATCGGTGTCCAGAAGGCAGGACAACTCCAATTCGCGCCGGTCCTCTGGGAACTCCTGTAGATCGACGAGTCGATGGTTCAAACCGGCAGCCAGGACCTGATGGGCCTGTCCCGAAGCGGTTTGACCGATATAGGTGCGCAGTGCTTCGTGTCGCTCGACAATGGTCTCGATGGTACGGGTGAGAGCCGACTCGTGCAACGGACCGTCCCAGCGCAATATTGTCGATAAATTGTATACCGCGCTCGGGCCCTCCAGTTGGTGGAGGAGCCAGAGGCGCTCCTGAGCGAACGAAAGCGGCAGCTCTCGGCCTCGATTTGCACGCTGGATCGAGTACGGCCTGTCGTCCGTCCGGTCGCCGAGCTGCGCGGTACGCTCCTTCGTATTGCTGTCCTTCGTATCGCTGTCCTGCGCATCGCTTGCTTGCGCACCTATCTGCTCATCGAGCCACTCGCCCAGACCCGCGATCGTCGCATGTTCGAACAGTTCGTGCAGTTCCAGCTGGTGACCCCAACGCTGCCAGACGCGCGACAGAATCTGCATGGCGACCAGTGAGTTGCCGCCCAACTCGAAAAAATTGCTGTGGATCCCCAGTCCTTCGATGGCAAACACGTCCTGCCAGATCGCTGCTAGTGCCCGCTGGGTCGCGGTCTGAGGCTGTGTTCCATGACCCAGCGCTCGGCGTGACCTCTCGGCGAGTTCTACCAGATTTGCGCGATCCAGCTTGCCCTGGCGATTGACCGGCAAGCGATCGACGGCAACCACGTGGGCCGGCCACATGAACTCGGGCAGCCGGGGTGCCAACCAGCGTTTGAGCTCATCGGCCTCGACGGCGCCTATCGTCGATACGAAGGCGGTGAGAGTGCGCGCGCTGCCCTCGCCAATGGGCAGAATTACGGCGTCTTTGACCTGTCGATGCTGTTTCAGGTGCCAGGCGATATCGCCCAGCTCGACCCGATAACCGCGAATCTTGATCTGATCGTCGAGCCGACCGAAGCACTCGATATTGCCATCGGGTAGCAGGCGACCCATGTCTCCGCTCAGATAGCAACGCACTCCCGGCAGATAGGGATGGGGTCGGAAGGACCGAGCCGATTGCCGTGGTCGCTCGCGATAACCGCGCGCCAGGCCGGCGCCGACGATGGCCAGTTGCCCGGGAATGCCCACCGGACAGGCCTGGAGCAGATGATTCAACACTGCGACCTGCGCGCCTGCGATCGGTTTTCCTATGTGTATGTGGCGATCCGATGAGCGGATCTCCTGCACGGTACAACCGACCGTTGCTTCCGTCGGACCGTACTCATTGTAGATCACCAGTGTCGGGTTCAGATGGTGCAGAACACGACAGTGATCGGTGGTCAGCTGCTCGCCGCCCACGATAACCCGTTCCACATTGGTCCCCGGCATATGCAATTGTTCGATGAGCTGGATATGGGTGGGCGTGATTTTCAGCAGGTTGGCGGGATGATCGGGACTGACCATTGCGCGCAGCGTCCCCGACGGCTCCGCGGTGGATCTGGCCACATGCATCGTCCCGCCGCTGATCAGTGTTCCCAGTAACCCGGTGATGGTCAGATCAAATACCACCGAGGTGAACAGACCGACCTGTGGCTGCGGGTATTGAAAATACGTTTTGCGCGCCCACACTAGGTAATTGCTGAGGCTGCCCAGTGAGATCTGACAGCCCTTGGGCGTTCCCGTGCTTCCCGATGTATAGAGTATGTACGCCAGATTGTCCGGCCGGGCGAGCGGAACTGGATCGCTGTTTGGCTGTGCAGGGGTCAGGTCGTCGAGTTCGAGATCGAGAACAAAACGAGTTGTAGCCGACGGTGGCGTTTCGTATAGATAATCGGAGTGCAGGAGCAGGATCGAGGCCCCCGAATCCGTCATCACGGTGGCCCGGCGTTGCTCGGGACCGGCCGGATCCAGCGGCACGTACGCGGCTCCTGCCTTGAGGACCCCGAGGATGGCCACGACCAACTCGGGGCTGTGATCGCTCAGAATGGCAACTGCCGTCTCGGGGCCGACGCCGAGGGCGTCGCGCAGATGGTGAGCCAGGCGATTGGCCCGCCGGTTGAGCTCGCCGTAGGTCACAGTCTGGCCGTCCTCGGAGCGAACGGCGACGCGTTCCGAGTGAGTCCGCGCACTCTGTTCAAATAGCGCGGCGGGCAGTGGCAGAGGCGCGCTGTGTGCATACGAAACATCGAAATAGCTCCGCTGCTCGGCGGTCTCGACCAGTGCGATGTTGCAAACTGCTTTATCCGCGTCGGCAAACTCGCGCAAAACAAGATCAATGTGTTCGAGAAAGCCGTGGCGGATAAACTGTTCCAGGCGGTCGGCCTGGTCGGAAATAGCAATGCAGTGGCGGTCCAGAAACAAAGTGAGTTCGAGGGGGAATCTCTGTCGGACTGGAGCGTGGATCAGCGGAGCTCGCACGCATAGATTCGACAGCTGATCCCGAGTATAGCCGAGTGTCCGGACGCACAGTAATTCGATAGGAAAATCACTATAGCGGTAGGATTCCTGTATGATGCCGGCGGTGCGGCGCAAAAACGACTTGATACTATCGTCCCGCTCGATCGCGATGATGATGGGAATCGATGATCGCGTCACACCCTCGAGTGGTGGCGCATGAACGACCAGCGGATCACACCCGTCGTAATGCCAGCGTACCAGCGCGACTGCCGCCACCATCACCGCAAACCGACCGAGCGGATCCGCGGCGAGGCTTTCGACGCGAGCTCTCGCCTGGGATGTCAAGTGCAGTGATTGGCCTGCCGCCCGGTCTGCTCCGGCGCTTCGTTCACCCCTGGGCGGGGCGTAAAACCACGCCGCCGGCTCGCCAACACGCTGCAGCTGGGCGTGCCAGAATGTGCGATGAGCGCGCCACCGATCGTCGGTGAGGCGCAGGTGATCATCTGGAGAATATTCGCTGTTCTGCGCCAGATCAGCCATAAATTAGCTCCTTTTCTCCGAACAACCGCTCGGCCACGATGCCCTCATCGCGGCAATATTCCAGGAGCTGGTTGGACGCGACGATCGGTTTGGAAAACTCTGTATAGGTAAGAGACATGATGTAAGTCAGCCAGGGCTCCTGACCCATCGCATAGACGTATACGTCGCTCGGATTGAATTGCCTGACTAGATCGCGCGCGCGCGAAAAGTCACTGCCGGCCAGCCGGCGCGAATGATCTTTGTCGCGAGCAAGCGGCTCGGTAAGCAACGGTCCATAGAGCCAAGATAGCGGCGCACCGTCGCATTCCATGCCGACAAAGAGCACGTCGACATCGCCGATCTCGCGGTGGATATACCGGTAAAGCCGTGGCTCGATATTGCACGAATCAGCGGCAAATAGGATCGAACGCCCGGCCAGACGGACGTGATGACACAACTTGCTGCGAATGTCGAGGTCGCAGTGTTCACCCACAAACGGGACGCCAGTAATCGTACAGCCGGGCAGCTCGATCTCGTCGAATTCGTCCAGTTCGATGACCTCGGCAAAGCCGATGGCGCGCAGCATCAGTTTCAAGCTTGGGTCCTGTAGAGCGCCGCCTCCGCCTCGTGGAATGATCACGCGCTCGATGCGATGCCTCAGCTGCAAAAGTGTTTCGAGCAGGACGTGGTCCTGGTGGTTGTGAGTGATGAGCACACAATCGATGGTTTCTGGCAACTCTTGATACGTGAAGCGCGAGACATCGGCGGGGTATGTATAGCTGATCACTGGATCGATGAGGATGGAGACGTCGCGACTCTCGACCAAAACACATGCGTGACCAAAATAGCGAGTCCGAATGCCACTGCCCGTATACCGCTGAAACGCGGTGGGCGGCTGGTCGGTAAAAAAACCTCGAAACACGTCGAATTGGTTCTTTCCGAGGTCGAGGGATTCTCCCACAGCTTCGGGATCGCCAGCCTGATACCGCATGGCGAATAGATCGTCGATGCGGGGGTCCTCGAAGGGGATTTCGAGCATTAGGGTGCCGGGTTCATCTAATTTCGGCGTGCTGAGCACAAACGGCCGCTGGTCTGACTCGATAACAGAAAGTGCAATACTCTGGCGTTCGCGATCATAGTAGCGAGAGCGATAGAGAAGCGGCTCGAAAAACCGGAAGGACGGCTGATTATCGAGATCGTATAGCAATTCCACGTAGCCGCGGAGCGGGCCGGGCACACTCTGGTAAAGCGGCTCCATACTGTAACCAGTAGCGCGCTCCTCGAGCATGCGGCCGAGCTCTATCACCGCCCGGGCAAATTCGATCAAGTGGGCCTGGTCCCGCGCTGTGCGATCTCTGAGCTGGGCGACCTCGTCGACCCGGTCCTCGGGGTGATCCATGAACGGCCCGCCGAGCATTCGGGGATTCTTCACCGCAGCTGCGTGTATATGAGGCGCCTGAATAAACGAATCCATGATCGTGAGATGACGATGCAACACATTCATGGCCGCAGTTGCGGGTGAAATCAAATGGGGCCAGGCGTACCAGCCAGCAAACAACGGCTCGAGCAACACATTGGGCTTCAAATAATAGTGTGACTCACTCATGACTTGTCCCGTCCAATTCTCTCTGATACCATCTTGATTTTATACGCCGGGATTCCGAACATCGGTTATCGCGTATCGGCTCGCTCGCGAATTACATACAATTCAAAACAAGTGCAAGCATCATGAACTCACAGGACCTAGTCGGATTCTTACCCTTCGAATTGCAGCAGGTAGGCGTTGGCCAGCCGAGGTTGATCTGGTGCGATTTTAGCGGATTTCCGCTGACAGAACCATTCTTTGTGAGGGATGTGTACCGGCGTCTCATGATGCCGGGCGCGCGACTTGTTCCAACCGACCTCGATACTCTGCTGAACGTCGATAAGGTGCTTGGCGGTCTCGAGCCGTGTGGATTCATTTTTCATGTATCTCACTGTGGTTCCACGTTGCTTGCCAACATGTTGCGCAAGGGCAGGCGCAACCTGGTTTTTGCTGAACCGAACGTGCTGACCGAGTTTCTCCGCATGGCTGCTGCTGGCGAGGAGGAACGGGGATTGGCGCTGTTTCGAGCCGGCGTCCGCGCGCTCGGCCAGCGCCGACTGAGCTGGGAAGAACACCTGGTGATCAAATTCAGCAGTTTTACCGCCCTCTATCTGCCGCTGATCAACGCGGTCTTCCCCGGCGTGCCCAAGCTGTTTCTGTTTCGCCATCCCATCGAGGTACTCGTCTCCAATATGAACACCCCGTATCAAGAGTGGTTGTTCGACGAGATGGTCACCGGCCTGGAGCGCGAGGTCATGACCGAGTCGAGCACTGTGCTGGAAAACTGCGCCCACGGCCTGCGCAGGACGATGCAAGCATTTCTGGATCATCGCGACGAGCGATCGCTTTTTGCCGACTATCAACAGATCTCGCCACCGCTTCTGGCCAGAGTGCTCGGCCATTTCCGCATCCCTTACGATGAAGTCGAATTGGCCGCGATGATGGAAGCGATTGCCACTGATGCCAAAAATCCGTCTCGCCGGTTTAGCGAAGATCCGACCGGCAAGCAGCGCTCTGCGTCCCGGAAAGTGCGTCGCGTGGCGGAAAACCTGCTGGAGCCACTTCATCGCCAGCTGGACGGACTGAAACTCGTCCTGTGAAGACGGCGGTCGCAGAGGGCAGAGAATCAACGCAGAGGCTGCATTCATTTGGTTGTTATCCCCACCGACGCGGTAAATCGGGCGAGTTCACCAAAAATCCCAAAACTGAACATCTCTTCGCCGCGCTCCAGGGCGTTTGCGATGTCGGACAATACCTCCTGCGCCGGTACCGACGGCGGCGGCCACGAGATTGTGATCTGATTAACACCGGTCTGGACATGGTCCTTGGCCACGGCGATCGAATGGCTGCGCCAAGAGTCGTCGGCAGACAAGCCATGAACACGTAGGCCGTTCACGGTGACAGTGAGCTCGCCTGATGTAGCACCCGGTATGCGTACAGAAAGCTGAAGTATGAGGGGCACGGGGCGATCGCATAACAAAACAAACCGGCTGGTACTGGTGTGAGCTCGGAAATACGCGTATCGCGTGCGCCACTCGCCATCGGGATTGACCAGCGAGTGGAGACAATAGAATGGATCCAACAAGTCGATATCGCGGTTCAGAACGCTATGATCGGCCAATCTGCGCCGAGAAATATCACGACGCAGATGCGGGATCCGGGGCTCGAAGGCGTCGCCGAGCGCGTCCACGGCCTCGTGATGCAGTCTGCCGTGGACGGTGACCAGGCGGCTCATGAAATGCCAATCGCCGGTTTCGGCAATAGCCGCAAAGGCCCGGTTCATGATTGGTGGGATATGCTGGCCCAGAAGCTCGCAGATCGCCTGCACCAGGTTGGTGTCGGCCTGTGCCTCAGCCGCCTTGTGGCAGTGATAGGCAATGATGTCGCGTCGCTGTCCCCAGGTCGAGTTGTGCAGGGCTGCCTGAAGGTGAGCGCGGGCCAGCACAGCCGGCTCGGGTGGCTGTGAAGAATCCGGTACAGCGTGCCAATCGTTACTCGTCTGATGCCAGAACGAGAGCAGCGCAGCAGCAGCGGCGCGCATTGCCACCGACGTCCCGACGGCCGACAGGTGGCAGTAATCGAGGAAAAGCTCTCGCCCCGGCAGCGCGCCGTGGCCCCACTCGCGAAACACTGTCGGCACATCGACAACGCGAAGCAACTCTGGAAATTGTCCCGCTTGCTCGATCAGGGTTGCTCGGATCGCCTCGATACAGCGGGGCACTGTCCAGTGCGGTTTCCACAGCTCGGCGTCGCGGGCCGCGCGAAACAGCCGGCCGGCCTGGTCTACATCGCCGCGAGCTTGCCGACAACGGGCCCACAGGGTGAGCGGCACAGCGTTGACCCCGCCGTCCAGGCCGACCAGACGCTGCGCGGCCTGGGCCGCTGCGTCGAATTGACCTGCGGCAAACGCAGTGCGGGCCTCTCGGAGCAAGCGCAACCACATTGCGTTGGCATTTCGGTCGGCCAACATCGGCCCGGTCGACCCGCCGTCGGTGGCGAAGTCGGCCAGGTTGAACTCGGGAATCATCAGAACCACGGGAATGCCGTTGGTTGTGGCCACGGCGGCGATGTCGCGGACAAAGCCGGCAACCTGCTCGCACAGTCGCGACTCGATATATTGACGCAACGGCTGCAAGCTGGTTGCATTGCGCAGCAATTGCAAGAAATCGGCTCGATACTCGTGCCAGATGCGGTGTGAGATTACCCAATTGTTTCCGGCGAAAACCACCAGGGCATGTGGTTTTAGGGCCATTGCTCGCCGGATCAACTCCCGTAGTGGCTCGAGCGATTGGTCGGTTCTGGCCAGGTCGATGACCTCCACGCCCCTGTCCATGTGTGCATCGACGATCTGTTCGAGCACCGTCGCCGGATTGTAGTGGGGGTCGAAAAAATAGCCACGAGCAACAGACTCGCCAACCAGCACCACCCGCTGGCGAGTGCCTGTGGGTGGGATTTCTCTGGCGCTGGCCCACAAAAGACCGGTCAGCTCATCTGTATCCCGCTGGTACCGGGTTTGGCCGTCGCGCTGTACCGGCTTCCATATACCGATGGTGCCGTGTTCGGCATCATCGGCCTCGGAGTCGATTGTGCAATCCCTCGCCTCTGGTGCTGAAAAAAAGCCCAGCGTATGCATTGCTTGAAGGATGTGCGGTGTGTGACCCGAATCGGCAAGCACGTCGGCCAAGCGGGTCGCAACAGCTTGTAGCTCGTGTGGTGGAGGTTTGGCCATGGTACGATCCTCTGTGGTACGCGGTCACCTGGAGCGAGTTGGCGGAGCACTTGTCGTCTGGTCGAAGGCTGTCACAAAAACGTGTAGGTCCGATGAGTGATGGCACCCGAACGCCTGGCCCGCTGGATCAGTTCGAGGCCCTTTTTCCAATGGCCGGGTACCCCAGACCGCTCGACGACAAAGTCCTCCAGGACCAATACATCGATCTGTGCCCGAACGAAGCAGCTGAGCGCGTCCTCTGGCGTACAGACAATGGTTTCACCGCGCATGTTAAACGAGGTATTGAGCAGCACCGGTGAGCCGGTGCGTTCTTCGAACAGGCGCAGCAGCCGGGCAAAACGACCATTGTGGCGCTCGTCCACTGTTTGCACCCGGGCCGAACCGTCCACGTGTGTGATGGCAGGAAGATCGAGCGGCGATCGAACGGCAAAGGTCTGGAGCATGAACGGCGACGGCTCGTCCATCGCGAAGTGCAGAGCGGCTTTTTCTGCCCGCACGGCCGGTGCAAAGGGTCGAAACGCCTCTCGTTTCTTCACCAGTGCGTTGATCCTGTCGCGCATGTCGGGAACCCGGGCATCGGCCAGAATCGATCGACCACCGAGGGCGCGGGGACCGAACTCCATCGCTCCGTGAAACCAGCCGACCACCTTGCCAGCGGCCAGATGGTCGGCGGTTACTGCGAGCAATTCTGCTTCGTTGTCGCGAAAGTCGTCGAATCTCAGTGGTGTCGCACAAAGCAGCCGATAGATCTCCTCGCTTGAGAATGATGGACCGAGGAATACATGGTGCAGCGGCTGTGCCTTGATGTCGCGGTCGGCGCGCCGTCGGTGAGCGATTGCCGCCGCTCCCACAGCACCTCCTGCATCCCCTGCAGCCGGCTGGATAAAGACCCTGTCGAACGGCGTTTGCGCGCGGATCTTGCCATTTGCCACACAGTTTAATGCCAGACCCCCCGACAGACATAGATGGTCACTCGGTACCCTGCCGTGTAAATAAGTGAGTTTCTCGAATAGAATCTCTTCAACGACCAATTGCAGACTATGTGCGACGTCCTGATGGAAAGGCAGAATCTCCGATTCGGGAGCGCGCGGCGGCTGACCGAAAAGCGCGATCAGCTCTTCCGAGTACATACGCTCCGGGTTGAGGAAGTCGAAGTAGTTCATGACCAGGTTGAACTGCCCGGCCGATCCTGATCGAATCAATTGGCGCATTTGCTCGACATACCGCGGCTTGCCGTACGGTGCCAGGCCCATGACCTTGTACTCGTCGTTGTTGACTGCAAAGCCGAGGTAACCGGTCATCGTACTATAGAGCAAACCCAGGGAATCGGGAAAGCGGACTTCCTCGAAGAGCGAAATCTGATCCCCTTGACCGCGCCCGTAGCTAGTCGTGGCCCATTCGCCGACGCCATCGGCGACAAAGATCGCCGCGTCGTCAAAGCCCGAGAAGAAAAAGGCACTCGCGGCATGAGACAGGTGGTGGGGGACGATCTCAATCGGCCCGTGGTATCCTAATATCTGGCGTATTTCCCGCGTCGGCCGCTCGGGATCCAGAAGCTGTACCTGCTGCCGAGCGAGCGGAAATCCCGGCAAACCCATCCACAGCTGGCGCGCCAGCTTGGACCGAGGATCTTCGTAGTAGGCGATACAATCGATTTCTGCCTGAGTGACGCCGGCTTTCTCCAGACAGAAGCGCATGGCGTCCTTGGGCACGGCGGAATCGTGTTTGATCCCGGTGAAACGCTCTTCTTCTGCTGCTGCCACAAGCATACCGTCGTGCAGCAGGCAGGCCGCCGAATCGTGAAAAAAAGCCGAAATGCCTACAACATACATGGCCACTCTCGATGAACGCGAAGATCGGTATGAGACCTCGAACGAGGTTGTCACAAATTCAAGTCGATAGAGATATCTACGATTGTCTTATCCTGAGCGACCTTGTCCGGCACTGTTTCATCCTGCAATGTCGCATCTCGGAGGGGGTTGTCCCCATTTGGGCCGTTTGTCAATCGGAGCTCACCGAGCGCACGATCCTGGTTGGTGACAAATTCGCGCAGGAGCACGGCCAAGCTGTCGCAAAGTCCCTGCGCAGTTACCGCTCGATATAATCCGATATCGTACACGATATTGATCATCAGATGATCGGCCAGATCTTCGATCTGGAACGACATATCGAATTTGGTTCCATCATCATCGAGTTCGATAGGGCACACTGTCAGACCCGACTCGCCCTGCAACAGCGCTCGGTCCACAGCTGGAACAAAATCGACTTGAACGTCGAAAAACGGCCTACGATGGCAATCCTGCCCGGCTTGCATCTCCTCAACGAGGCGATCGAACGGATAGACTTGATGACTCCAGGCTTGCCGCAATGTCCGACCGACCTGGTCGATCAGGGTTCCGATGGTGGTCTGCCCGGTCGGATGGGCGCGAACAACCAGCGTGTTGACATAACAACCGATCTGATCCTCGAGATCGGGGTGGTCGCGACCAGCGACCTGTGTGCCGATCGCGATATCGTCCTGGTCTGAGTAGCGATAGAGCAGGGCGTAAATGGCTGATAGGAGCACTGTGTACAGTGATACTCGACGATTCATAGCCACCTTGTCGAGCTGTGCGTACAGATCGGCTGGTATCGACAGGGTCGCATTACCAGCTACGCCCTTTCGCTGGTCGCGCGGGGCGTCGAGCAGCGCATCGAAGCGCGGGGCAGGGCCGGCGAGGGTTTTGTGCCAATATGCCCGGTGTTGATCCATCTCGACACTGTCGAGGACGGCATTGTGCCAGACTGCATAGTCCTTGTACTGGATGGCAAGTGGACTGAGTCGATTGTCGCGGCCGGTGTTATGGGCGCGGTAGACCTCGAGAAACTCGCGAATGAGGATCTCCAGTGACCACGCGTCGGCCAAGATATGATGCATCGTGCAGGACAGCAGATGCTTTTGTTTGGCGACCCGCATCAGATTGATGCGCAAGAGCAGGTCCCCGGTCAAATCGAACGGCGTGCGGGCGTCATCCGCTGCCAGCTCGACCGCTTCTTTTTCCGGATGGGGTGCACCGGACAGACAACTCTCGTGCAGAGGAATGTCGGTGGTCTCCATCGTCTGAATCCGCTGGCGAAGGTCGCCACCTCTAACGAAAAGGCGCGTACGCAAACTCTCGTGCCGATCGAAGAGCACGTCAAAGGCCTTGTGGACGGATTCCGTATCCAGGTCACCTTCGAGCCAATAGGCACCAGTGATGTGGTAGGCGACCGAACTCCGGCGATCGCGACAGGCCAGCCAGATGCGTTTTTGGGCGTGCGATGCCGGGTAATCCGGCGCAGGAGTCGCTCGTGAGATCGGCGGTGTGGCGGCTGATTTTGACCGCTCTATGTGGGCTGCCAGCTGGCGAACTGTATCGTGGACAAAGAGATCGGATACATGCAGCGACACATCCAGTTCTCGCTGAATACGAGATACCAGCTGGATGGCCTTGAGACTGTGTCCCCCGAGCTCGAAAAACGAGTCGCTGGGTGCGACCGAGGCGACGCCCAGCACGTCTTGCCAGCACGTGATCAGGGTGTATTCGGTTTCGCTCGTTGGCGCGGCTAACTCGATGCGACGAGTCGCGGTGCCAGCATGGCCGGCTCGTGCCAGCTCTGGTGCCGGCTCGGGCAGTGCTTTGCGGTCGATCTTGCGGTTGGGCAAGCGGGGCATTGCAGCGAGAACCATCACCGCATCGGGAACCATGTACACCGGTAATCGGGCAGCCAGCGCCGATTTGATGGCACTGACGTCGGCTTTGCTATCGGCTTGGTTGCTGCTGGCGTTTTTGCTCTTGCCGTTCTGTTTTAAGGTCACGTAGGCGCACAGAGAACGGCCCTGATCGCCGTTTTGCCGGGCCAATACGACCGCTTCGCGGATGTTCGGCAGCGACGAGAGATGATGTTCGATCTCGCCGAGTTCGATGCGGTGTCCCCGGATCTTGACCTGTTGATCGGCACGGCCAAAGAACAGAAAATCACCGTCCGCGGTGTAGCTGGCAATATCGCCGGTCCTGTACATGCGCGCCGCGGGGTCTCCGGCAAACGGATCGGTTGCGAATACCTGTGCAGTTCTGGCCGGATCATGGAGGTAGCCGCGTCCGACCCCGATGCCGGCAATGCACAGTTCACCCTTGACGCCAACCGGGCACGGGTTGCCACTGGGATCAAGTACATAAACCCGCATATTGCGGATCGGGCGCCCGATGGGAATCGTTTCCCCGTCACGGTAGCCATCCATGATAAAATGGGTAACGGAATCTGATGCTTCGGTCGGGCCGTAGGTATTGATCAGTCGGATGGTTGGAAAGAGCTGGAACCACCGTCTGGCCAGGGCTGGCACGAGTTCTTCACCGATCGAGGCAACCACATCGAGATCTGGCAATTGCACTGTCGTATCGGAATGAGTCAGCTTATCGACCAGGACCGACAAATAGGAGGGAACGAATTGTAGGGCAGTAACGCGGTCCTTTTGCAATCGCTCTACAAATCGTCCTGGTTCGAATAACCAGTGGTCAGGATAGATGATGGTCGTACCGCCAACCAAAAGAGCTGCAAAGAACTGCCATACGGAAATATCAAAACAGTGAGAGGCGGTTTGGCCGACCCGACTGTGTGAATCCAGCCCCATATCTTCGATCATGCTGTTAATGTGATTTAACATACCCCGGTGCTCGACCATGACTCCTTTGGGGGTTCCGGTCGAGCCCGATGTGTAGATCACATAGGCCAGACTTTCGGCAGCTGGGACGAGACCGGGATTGCTGAAAACTGCACAGTTCGATTGATCCATCAGATCGTCGAGAAACGCGATTTCAGCCATCGACCGCACTGCGGCGACAACCTGTGGTGCCATGCCAGTCCGATCGACCACGATCATCGTGGGACGCGCACTGACCACCATCTGTTGCACGCGCCTGGCTGGAAACGCTGGATCGATGGGCAGGTATGCCGCACCACATTTCCACACTGCAAGGATGGCCGCAGCCAGCCGATCGGAACGGGGGGCGATGATGGCGATCAGGTCGTCACCGGCCAGCGGAGTGCGTTCTTGCAGCCGCCTGGCCAGCTGATTGGCCATGGCGTTCAAATCGGCATAACTGAGTGTGCGAGACTCGAAAACCAGCGCGGGCCGATCGGGGTGAGCGGCAGCCTGGCGTTCGAATCGAGTGATCACACTATCGCCTTTGGGAAGTGGAATGTCCCTGTGCTGCCACGCGGTCAACAGCTCTTTTCGCTCCTTGTCGGAAAGCAAGGACAGCTGACCGAGAGTCTGTGCCGGGCCGGCGATGGTACACAGTAACGTCGCAAAATGACCGAGTATGCGCGACATCGCCTGTGGCTCGAAGCGATTGCGGTCGTACATCAGCTTCAGATCGATCGCCTCGCCGGGGCTGGCCACGAGGGTCAGAGAGTAGTTGTTGGGATCGTAGGCTTCGATATCGGCGGCGCGAAGAGAGCTGTTTTTGGCCAGCGGAGTAGCATCCACGGGATAGTTCTCGAAAATCACGATGCTGTCGAAGAGCGGCGAACCGGCCTTCACGTCACTCCACGCGGTCACGTCGGTCAGAGAGCTGTGGGCATGGCGCTCGCGATCGGTTAGATGGCTCTGAAAGCCCTGCAGCCACGGCACGATGGCGGCTTCGCCATCGACCCTGGCGCGAACTGGCAGAGTATTGATGAAAACGCCGATCATGTGGTCAGCCCCGGCCAGGTCCGGTTCACGGCCCGAGCTGATCGCCCCGTGAACCACATCGCTCTCGCCGCTGTAGCGGCTCAACAAGATCGACCAGGCCGCCTGAACCAGGGTGTTGAGAGTCAGCGATTGGGTCCGCGCGAAGCTCGTCAGCCGCCGGGACAGCTGTCGCGACACCGTGGTGGTCACCTCGGCCATATCGGGCACGCGGCCGGTATCCGGCTGAGCACCGGGCAGCGGTGTGGCGGTGGTGAAGCCGCGCAAACGATCGCGCCAAAATGTCCGGGCTGCGGCAGTATCCTGGCGCTGCAACCAGCGAACGTAGTTGCGATAGGGCTGCACCACAGGCGCGGAAATGGCATCGCCTGCGGCCAACGCTCGATATGCGGCGAATAGCTCTTGTAGTAAGAGCGCCGAACTCCAACCGTCGACCACCAGGTGATGGCGAGTCCACAGCAGGCGATACTCGCGCGTTGTCTCGCGGATCAACAGAATGCGCATTGGCGACGGCTCGGTGAGACAAAATCCTCTGTCGCGTTGCTCGAGTGCCGTGGCTGTCCATTGCCGTGTCCGGTCCGGTCCGGTCATATCGCGCCAATCGCGAATTTCTAGCCGAAAGGGCGCAGTTCGGTGAACCACCTGCACGGGGCTATCGAGACCCTGCCAGTGGAATGATGTCCGCAAAACCGGATGATGGGCAATGAGATGCGCCCAGGCGCCGGCAAACGCCTGCTCGTCGAGGTCGCCTCGCAGGCGGCATGTCAACTGGTTGACGTAGACCCGCGAGTCGGGGGCATAGAGGGCGTGAAAGAGCATTCCCTGTTGAACTGGCGACAATTCATAGACATCGCTGATATGTGCCTTGAACGCGCTCTGTCCGGCCGGGCTCACAGACGCGACCAGCGCATCGAGCGCTCGCTGATCCAGGTGAGCAACTGGAAAATCCGACGGCGTATACGCGCCCACGTCCCTTTCGAGACAATGGGCTACCAGCGCCCGGAGATTGCGTAGACATGATGTGGCCAGCTGATGGATGGTTTTGCGGTCGTGAAAGGCGCTGCCGTAGGTCCAGACCACTTCGAGTTGACCTCTGCTGACCTGGGCATTGATATCCCAAAGGTGCTCTCGTTGCTGTCGGGGTGATCGGTCGGGTCCGTGAAGGCCCGTATCGGCTTCCATGACCAGGTGCCACGAATCACTCCGATGGGGCTCGTCGTCGATGCGACCGTGATAGTTGAAGAGCAATTCCGGCTGCGGCGCGCTGGACAGCGCCTTGCGGATGTTGTGGTCGGTCGAGCCAAAACGCAAAAGGTCATGGCCGACTCCATGATCGGGTACGGCGCGCAACCGTTCCTTGATGGACTTCATTGTCTCGGCCATGGCGCTGGCCCGCACTCGAACTGGCGAAAGGGGCGAAGAGTCCGACATACCGTTCGGATGATGAACTGGCAAAAGCACGGGATACACCGCGGTGAACCAGCCCACGGTTCGCGTCACATCCACACCGGGCAAGAAGTCACCCCGACCATGGCTTTCCAGGTCGATCAATACGTGGTCGCAATGCGACCACTCTGCGATGGTGATCACCAGCGCGGTCAGAAGCATATCGTCGACACGCGTGCCATATGCGGCCAAGGCCCGGGTGAGCAAGTCTGCAGTGGTTTCGCGGTCGAGGGTTTCGGTGATCGATGCACACCTAGAGACGGTGTTTTCGGCGCGTGAAGCAGCATGGTCGAGGGGAAGGCAGGCCACCGAATGAGCGGCGAAGCCCAGCCAGTACTCGGCGTTCGTTTCGCTGGACGGGAGCTGGGCATATGCGTCCAGCGCATGTGCCCAGTCGAGGTACGAGGTGCCTTTGTCCGGCAAGACGACATCTCCTTTTTCACCCAGCTGGGTGTACGCATCACGCAGATCGTCGATCAGGATACGCCAGGAATAGCCATCGACGACCAGATGGTGGATGACAAGCAGTAGTCGGGCCGGCCGGCCCGGTCCACGACCGAAAAGGCATGCTTGCAGCAATGGACCGTCGACCAGGTTCAGGCTGGCTTGCGCCTCGGTACTGACACGGGCAATGTGGTCCACTTGCTGTGCTTCCTCGCGTTGAGAAATATCGTCGAAACGCAGCGAAATGGACTCCGCTGCGGCGCGATTCTCCCATTTCTCATCGCCGTTTTGCCGGCGGAACACGGCACGCAGAACGTCGTGGTGAGCCACGATATGGTCCAGTGCTCGCCCGAGCAGTACCGGATCCAGGTTGTGCGGTAGGTCGAGCGCAATCGATTGATTGTAATGGTGGAGGTCGAGTCGATGATGGCTGAAAAAACGCCGCTGGATGGGAGTGAGAGCTGCCACGCCAGCAACAGGTTGCTGGATATCTGCTCCCTCTGGCACCCAGCTTGCCACCTGGGCCAGTTCTGCGATGGTTGGATGTTCGAATACCATCCGCGGTGTCACACCGATATTGGCCTGCGCAGCCCGCGATGCGATCCGCATGACCAGAATAGAGTCGCCGCCCAGGGCGAAAAAATTGTCGTTCACGCCAATCGGGGTGACGTTCAGTACATCTTGCCAGATGCTGATCAACGCGGCTTCTCGCGGCGTGGCCTGTCGCTCTTCGCCCGACCTTGAGTCACCGGACGGAGCGTTAAGCTGGGCAAAGTCGGGCCGCGGCAGGGCCTTGCGGTCGACTTTTCCGTTGCGCGAAAGTGGCAGCGCGTCCAGGAATACAAACGCCGCCGGGATCATGTACTCGGGCAAGGTCCTGGCCAGCTCGGTGGCGATGACGGCGGGGTCTGGCGGCGCTTCACCGGAACCGGTGATATAGGCGCATAGGTACGGCGATCGGCCATCGTCCCGGCGATCGATCACGATCGCGTCGACAACCTCCGGCAGCGCGGTCAGCGCGCCCTCGATCTCACCGAGTTCGATGCGAAAACCGCGTATCTTCACCTGGTGGTCTTTGCGGCCGAAGAACAACACCGTCCCATCGGCCATAAAGCAGCCCACATCACCGGTTTTGTACAGGCGAACTCCAGATTCCTCGCGAAAGGGATCTTCGGTGAATACGGCACCGGTACGCGCCGCATCATTGATATACCCCCGGCCCACGCCGATGCCAGAGACGCAGATCTCGCCCTTGATCCCCTCTGCGCAGAGATTCATGTATTCGTCGACGATGTAGATGTGGGTATTGCGGATGGCTTTACCGACCGGAATAGTGGGTAAGTCCGGCGGCCGGGACATGGTGAAATGGGTAATATCGTCAGAGGCTTCGGTAGGGCCATAGGCGTTGACCATGGGAATGGTGGGAAATCTGTCAAACCACCTCCTGACCAGAGCGGGATGGACTGTTTCGCCGGTCACGATCAGGGTACGCAGAGTGCTGAACGTGGCGTGTGGGGGCATCCGGTCCAAAAGCACTGAGAGATAGGACGGCACCACCTCCACAACTGTGATGCCTTGAGCCTGGACGCGGTCGATCATCGCGTCGGGGCGCAGGATCAAGTCGCCGCCGTAAATCGCGGTGGTACCGCCAGTCAATAACGCGCAAATGAACTGCCATACCGAAATATCGAAGCAATGAGAGGCGTTTTGTGCGATCACGCTGCACTCATCGAGCTCGAGATCTTCGATTTTGGCCAGCATGTGGTTGAGCATGCCCAGCTGCTCCACCATGGCTCCCTTTGGCTTGCCAGTCGAGCCCGAGGTGTATATGACATAGGCTAGATGGTGCGGCATGAGCTGCCGGACGGGCTCGCTCTCATCGATACCCTGATCGAGCACGACATCGACATCGAGCACAGGAGCGAAATCAGCTATTCTATCGGCCGCCCGGGTGGACAGTTGACCGGCTTGGGTCAAGACCGCCCTGGCGCCGGAGGTCCGCATCAAGTCGACAATTCGATCGTCGGGATCGCTCGGATCGACTGGAACATACGCGCTACCGCACTTCCATATGGCCAGAATTGCGGCGAGCATTTTCTCCGAACGCCGGCTCGCAATGGCGACGAGATCGTCGGCGCCGAGTGAACCAATACGGCGAAGAGCACCGGCCAGGCGAACGGCTGTGCTATTCAGCTGCTGGTAAGTCCACCGAATGCCGTCGTGTATCACTGCTGTTCGCCCGGGATGCTGTGCGACCCGTTCTTCAAACCGATCGATCACCAATCGATCGCGCTCGATGGGAGCTTCGGTGCGATTCCACACTCCCATGACTCGCGCCCGTTCGGCTGCCGTGATCATGTTAAAAGATGCAAGTGGAGCCTGTGGCGTCGCCGCGAATCCGTGCAATAACTCCTTGAGGTGGCCGACTAGCCGGTTCATGGCTCCGGCTTCAAAACGGCCGCTGTCGTATATGAGCTCGACTGACCAGCGATCTCCTGGAACAACTTGAACGGTCAACGGAAGATCGGTTTGATCGAAAATCCGGACATGGTCGACCGTCACATCGCCGAGCGATTGCGTCGCACTCACATCCAGGGGATAGTTCATGAAAATGACCAGGCTCTCGAATAGTGGCTGATCATTGCCGATTTGACTGTATCGCCGTATATCGTTGAGAGCGGTGTGTCCGTGGCGTTCCCGTTCGGCGTGCTCGAGATGGATATCCTGGAGCCAGGGTACGAGAGGTCGTTTGTCGTCCACGGCGATTCGGCTCGGCACGCTGTTTATGAAAACTCCGAGCATGCGTTCGACACCGGAGAGTTCGGGCGGACGGCCCGATACAGTCGTACCAAAAACGATGTCAGTCTGACCTGTATAGCGGCGCAATAAAAGCGCCCATGCGCCGAGTACGACTGTATTGGGGGTGATTCGGGAGTGCCGCGCCAGTTCAGTAAGTGCACCGCTCTGTGCCGCGGACAATTCGACACGCAGTTCTTGATACGCGTTGGGCGCGTGACGAGACACGTGAGCAGCCACACCGGCCATATTCAGGGTTGTGGGACTGCCCAGCCCGTCGAGTTCCTGACGCCAGAATGCCTCGGCATCGCCCTGGCTTTGCTTTTGCAGCCAAAGAATGAACTCCCGATAGGGCCGCACCGATTGCAACCGAGGCTCGACACCGTCACGCAATGACTGATAGACCTGAAACAGTTCCTCGACAATGAGTCCCAGACACCAGCCGTCTAGGAGGAGATGATGGTGGCTCCACACGAAACGGTAGGTGCACTGCTCCCAGTGGATCAACTGGCAACGCATCAGAGGTGGTCGGTCGATCCGAAATCCGCGTTCTCGATCGGTTCGGATAAGCTCGGCCCAGCGCTCTATGCGTTCCGATTCGCCCATATCTCGCCAATCCAGCTCGCACCACGGCAAGTCGACAGTATCGTGGACCACGCTGACCGGGCTTTCCAGCTCCTCCCAGTGGAACGACGCCCGCAAGACAGGATGGCGCGCGACCAGATAGCGCCAGCTGTCCTTCAGTAGATCCGGGCGCAGGTCGCCGGTAAGGTGGCAGGACAGTTGATTGAAATAGGCCGACGACTCGGGTGTGCGCAGCGCAGAGGACAGCATGGCCTCTTGCATGGGCGAAAGTCGGTAGATATCCACGATCATCGCTGTCCGCTCTCCAATTTCATTTTCCTGCCGGAAACCCTCGCGCTTCAGGCATTGATTTTGGCGATCAGTGTGTCCAGGGCACGCTGGTTCAATCCGGCGGCAGGAAAATCGGACGGTGTATAGCCCTTGACCTCGGCATGACAGCAATGCTGTACCACGTCGATCAGGGCGTCACGGAATCGTTCGGCCAAATGCTCGACAGTAGAGCGCTTGTGGATTCTACTCCCGTAGGTCCATGTGACCTCCAGGCACTCGTGCATCACAATGGCGTCAATCGCCAGCAGGTGTGAGCGACTATTGCGAGGCCCGTGTTCGGGGCCCATTGCGCCCTTGATAGGCCGCCATTGCAGGCTCGGTGTCAACACCCGGTCGGTCTGTCCGAGGTAATTAAAAATCGCGTCCGGCTTGGTATCGAGGCCCGAATCGGCCTGCAAAACGCCCGTGGTGCCGCGCAGCAGGCCATAGCTGATACCGCGATCGGGAACGCGCCGGAGTTGTTCCTTGACTGCTTTGAGAGCTTGTCCCGGTCGATCGCTGCAAAGACGCAAGGCGACCGGAAAGAGCGACGTGAACCATCCCACCGTGCGGGAAAGGTCGATATCGGGAAAGAGCTCCTCACGACCGTGACTTTCCAGATCCAACACCAAATGATCCGCCCCGGTCAACGACTTGAAGGCAAACAAGACAGCAGTGAGCAGAATATCGTTGATCTGTGTGTTGTAGGCCCGAGGTGCCCGCTGCAAAAGGTCAATCGTGTCGGATCGAGACAGCGCGATGGTCACCGTTTCTTGTGCATCAACGGTGTTGTTATTTGGTTGCCATGGGTAATCTGTCGGCAGCCTGTCGATGTCGGCCACGACAGTCTGCCAGTAGTCTGCATGGTCGCTCTCTTTGCCCACACTGCGTGTGGATAATGCTTCTGCCCAGGCTTGATACGATGTAGTCTTGGCCGAAAAGTGTGCAACCTGTCCAGCGCAGACTTGTTGGTACGCTGTGTGAAAATCCTCGAGCAGAATCCGCCAGGATACTCCGTCGATGACGAGGTGATGGACCACGCACAGCAACCTGGCAGTCTGACCGAGCCCGCAGTCAAAGAGACGCACCCGCACGGTGGGGCCGTTTTCAATATCGAGGCTCGCCTGGAGCTGGGTGGCCGAATCGAGCAGTTCCCGGTCGCGTTCGGCTGCAGATAAGCCGGCGAGGTCGACGATGTCGAGGTCAGCATCGCCGCTGCGGGCAACTCGTTCCTCGGGCGTGATGATGGTCTGACGCCAGGCCTGCCCGTCTCGCCAGAAACGGGCGCGCAGCGCGTCGTGGTGGTCGAGAACTGCGGCGAGAGCTTGTTTCAGCGCTGCGACCTGTAGGGTCGGTGGAACCTCGAGCAATACTGACTGATTAAAATGATGTGGTTGGGGCAAGTTCTGATCGAAGAACCAGCGCTGAATCGGAGTAAGCGGCACCGGGCCGGTAACCGGACCCTGCTCGGCATTGATTTTCGGCTTGCTGGTCGCCACGTTTGCCAGATCTGCGATGGTTTGATGTTCGAACAGGTCTTTGGGCTTCAGGTGAAGACCGCGCTCATTGGCCCGAGCAACCATTTGAATGATCAAAATGGAATCGCCACCGAGTTCGAAGAAATTATCGTCAATACCCACCCGGGTCATTCCCAGCACATCTTGCCAGATTTCGGTCAAGGTTCGCTGGACTGCAGTGGTCGGCTCGCGATAATCAGTTTCTGGTTCGCCTTGCGAGCGTGTTGGCTCGGGCAGCTTGTTGCGGTCGATCTTGCCATTCGGAGTCAATGGCCATTGCTCTATCGGTACGAAGAGTGCAGGGATCATGTATTCGGGCAGCTTGGCGGCCAGGAATGCCCGCAGCGAAAGGGCTGAGAGTTTCTCTGTCGAGGTATAGTAGGCGGCCAGTTGCTTTTGGCCTGAACTGGCAACACGGGCCAGGACAACTACCTCCTCGACCTCAGCATGTTGCAACAACACTGCTTCGATCTCATTCAATTCGATCCGATAGCCGCGAATCTTGACCTGGTTATCCTTGCGCCCGATGAATTCGAGATTGCCGTCCGCAAGCATCACGCCGAGGTCGCCGGTGCAATAGAGCCGATCACCCTCGCCGAACGGATTGGGCACAAACGACTCGGCAGTGAGCGCCGGGCGATTCCAATACCCCACAGCCAGGCCAGGTCCAGCGATACAGATCTCGCCGACGACACCTTCTGGCATCAATTGCAGCTGCTCGTCAAGAATGTATACCGAGGTATTGGCGATCGCTCGGCCGATCGGAATACGCGGGCCATACTCCCTGGCCGGATCGACGCGGTAGTACGTGGCACAAACCGAGGTCTCGGTCGGACCATACGAATTGTAATAGGCGCGATGCCGGGCGTGATTTCTGGCGTCCTCTACGTTCGATGCATCACCCGCGTTGAGCAGTGTCTTGAGGGTTGCGAGTTTGTTTGGGTCCAGATGGCTGAGATATACCGGCGGAAATACCGATAGCGAGATCTGTTCTCGCTCCATGAGGTGAGAAAACTCGGTCGGATCGTCGATGATCTCCTGGGCGACCGCGATCGAGGTCGCCCCCGCGAGCAAAGCGGCAAAGATCTCGAAAAGCGAGGAATCGAAGGCCAGAGAATAGAATCGAGATACACGATCGCTGGGCGTAATACCGAAGACCTGAATGTGATCGAGGATCATGTTGAGGAATCCCCGATGACTGAGTAGCACTCCCTTGGGCACACCCGTCGATCCAGAGGTATAGATGATGTACGCAGGGCTCTCGGGCAGGTTTCTCGGTGCGGGCTTGTGGGTCGGTGTGTCGAGCGTGTCGAGTTGGAGATCCAGGGCGAGCGTAGGGATATCGTGCAGCCCGCCCAGCGATGATAGGTGCTCGGCCTGGACCAGTAGCGCTCTGACCCCGGCATCTCGAAGAACGAGGGCCAACCGCTGGTTGGGGAGGTTGGCATCGATGGGCAGGTACACAGCACCCGCCTTGAGAATGGCCAGAAGAGCGATTGTCCCCAATTCTGAACGATCGGCGAGCAGCGCGACCCGATCACCCGGACGGACTCGATACTGATCGCTGAGAAAGTGGGCCAATCGGTTGGCCTTGCGGTCGAGTTCCTGGTAGGTGAATCGACGGTCGCCGGCGATCAACGCGATGCCAAAAGGGTGCTCAGCAACCCGCATTTCGAATTGCTGATCGATGGTCTGATGACTCAGAGGGGGTCTGGATGCGGCCGAGCACAAGCGTAGAATGCGCTTGCGATCGGCGTTATCGAGCGAGGATAGCTCGGCCAGTGAACGGTCCAGATCGGCCAATCCCGACAGAGCTCGCTGGCAGGCGCGGGCCAGCTCGACCAGAAATGGTTCACTGAAATAGGTTGGATTTGCGGTACAAGTGAAACTGATTGCCGCAGTGCTCTGCCAGGGGTCCAGGGGACGTTGCTCGACAGGAACTGCATTCACCGGAGGTGTTTCGAGGGGACGCGCTTCGATGTCGACTCTATCGAAGCGGGCCATATCGAGGTGAATCGTGATGATCAGGTCGAACGTTTTGCGATCGACAACTCGGTGATGAATGGCCGGACATTCGACAAGGACGTTGCTGGTGGCCACCGGACTGCCGATGACCTCGAATACCTCGTCGATGGGAAAATCCTGATAGGTAGACGCATTGCCGACAAATTCTCGTACCGCTCCGATCAACTCGCGCACGGTCTGGCGCTCGTTCAGGTCGACGAGTATCGGTATGGTTTCGCCGTAAGTGACCTGTCTGACTCCGTTTTTGACGAGTGGAGTACACACGCTGATGGCGGATTTTCCAGCATACCGGGACAACACATGGAACCACCCCGAGAGCGCTAGAACAAATACGCCCAAGGGCCTGTATTTGCCGAGTTCTGCCACCCGCCGGGACGGCTCATCTTGCAGTCCGAAAGACAGTTCAACCGGCTGGTCAGGGGTCGGATAAGACTGCCAGGTCTGGCGAAAATGAAAACTCCCGGCCAGGCGCTGCAGACTGGCTGTCCAGAAATCGATATGACCCTGGTATTTCTGACTGGTAAGCAATTTCGCATAGTGCTTCATGCGGTATCCCGCCTCTCCAGAACGATCTCTTTTTTGCCGAAAAGAAACTCGGCCATACGGCCTCGCTTGCGGCACGCTTCGATCAATCTCCGAGAATGGAGAATGGGCTTGGATTGCTCGTCGAGCGGATTGTCGAGCAGGTGTTGCAGCCAGGGCTCCTGGCCCATTGCGTAGATGTAGACCTGGTCACATTCGAAGCGCTCGACCAGGTCGAGCGCTTCGTCGAAATCGCAGCCCCGGGCGAGACGGGAGCGATCGTGGTCACGGGACAGAGGATCAGTGAAGAGCGGACCGTAGATCCAGGATACCGGTGCACCCTCGCATTCCATGGCGACAAATAGAATATCTGCGCCGCCGAGCAACCTGGCGATACGTTGGTAGAGCCCGGGCTGTACATTGCACGAATCGGCGACCACCAAGATCGAGCGACCATGGAGTTGAACCATGAAACATGTCTTGCTCTGGACCATCAGGTCATGATGCTCGCCAAGAAAGGGAATACCGACGATCCTTCCCCCTGGAATGGCAATTTCATCCAGATCCCGCAACTCTGTAACGTCGGGAAATCCCAGCTGCTCGAGCATCAGCTCGAGCGAGGGATCGGCCACCAAGCCGTCGAGATTTCGGCCCACGATGACTTTGCCGACTTTGTGGCGGAGTTGCAGCAGGGTTTCGGGCAGAATGTGATCGTGGTGGGCGTGAGTGATGAGTATGTAGTCGATGGTCTCGGGCAAATCGGCGTAGGTAAACCGCGGGATCTCACAGGGGTAGCTGTAGCTGATGACCGGGTCGATGAGAACGCTGACCTCACGAGTTTGGATGAGCAGACAGGCGTGGCCAAAATAGCGAATTCTGATATCCGCGCCGTCATAGGCTCGAGGTGGGGGCTGCCGTTCGAGAGTGAAGAACGAACGAAATACGCGTTCTTCATCGCCGGTGAGGCCGAATTGTTCGACGATGTACCCGTACGAAGCGGGATGCGTTTTCATGTGGAACAACTCGTCCAGAGCCGGATCGGCGAATGGGACCCGCAATTGCAAGGTCTCGGGGTTGGCCAGGCGGGGTGTACTCATGACGAACGGTCGCGGGATCTCCTGGCGGAGTTCGGTCAACGCCAGGGACTGGCTGGAAGCGCGATAGTAATCGCTGCGGTAGAGCAGTGACTCGAAGACGCGATAGGCCGGCCGGTGGTTCATGTCGTAGCAGAGTTCGACATAGCCCTGAAGCGGTTCGGGAATCTCGGCGTAGAGCGGTTCCATGGCATGCCCGGTGGCTCGGTCCAGAAGCAGCCGGTTGAGGTCAGTCAATCCGGCGGCGAACTCGATCAGCGGGCGGCACTGGTCCCGTGTTCGATCGAGCAAGTCTCGCACATCGTCGACGCGTCGTCCGTCCAGATCGATAAAAGGAGCGCCCTTCATTGCCGGGTCGCGAACCGCGGCGACATGGAGAAGGGGTGAATTCACGTACGAGGCCATGATGGTCAAATACCGATTGGCCAGATTGAGGGCAGCAGTGGCAGGCGGAATCATGTGAACCCAGGCGTACCACTGGTTGAATAGTGGTTCTACTTGAATACTGGGTTTCAGGTAACAAGCGGCGTTGGTCGACATGGGCGCCCCGGTTGAAACTGGTTTGCAATCCTTCAAATTCCGAGATCGATGGTGATCGTTTCGGGCCGTGGTTGTGGCTCTGCATCCAGCACGAGATCCTCGAGTCGCGTGGAGGGCTCGACTCCGACCAGATCGATGATGCGAGATAATGCAGCTGCGATATCCTCGACCGAGTTTTTCTCGAAGAGGTTTGCATTGTAGACCAGAGTGAACGACAAACCGCTGTCTTGTTCCCGTCCGAGGAACCAGAGATCGGTGCGGGCCTCGGGGTTGTGGAATTCGACAGAGACCGACGCCCGCTCGTTTATGGCGAGATCGTGGTCAGGATTCCCGATCGGAACATCGTATTGGCTTTGTAGAGTAAAACCGACATCGAAGAGCGGATTCGACCACGTGCTCCGGTCGAGATCGAGATCCGCTATCATCGATCGAAAGGGATAGATCTCATGGGTGTAGGCGTTCAGGGTGGTTTCCCGGACCCGCCGAAGCAACTGGGCAAAGGTATCTTTTCCGGATACTGAGTCTCTCAGCGGCAGGATATTCAGGTACGGCCCGATCTGGTTCTCCAGCTCGGGCCGCAGTCGTCCGGCTACCGGCGAGCCGACGATCACATCCCGGGTCCCGGTAAAGCGATAGAGCAGTGCTTTGATACAGGCCAGCACAGTCATGAACAGGGTCGCCCCGCATCGTTGACCGGCGGCGCGAATCCGGCGCAGGCTATGGGGAGAAATTGCAAATTGCATGGTCTGTCCTCGAAAACCCGCTGTCGTGGATGGGGAGAAATCGGCAGCTACCCTGGTCTGAGCTAGCGGCGGAGCCAGCTGGGTCATCCAGTATTGTTTGAGATATCTGTTGGCTGGGCGCTGCAAGAGGCGGTCGAGCCAGACAGCATAATCTTTGTATTGAATGGATAAAGGCGGGAGAGGATTTGCCCGAGCCAGTGAGCAGGACTGATAGATCTGTTTGAATTCATCGAGCAATACCAGTGCTGACCAGCCGTCGGTAATGATGTGGTGCATTGCGCAGACTACCACCGAGCGGTCGTTTGCCTGGCGGACCAGGGTGACCTTGAACAGGGGGCCAGTGGTCAGATCCATGCGCTGTGCGGCGATTTCTCCTTCGATCTGGTCGGTGAATTTCTCAGCCTGGGCCGGGCTGAGATGCTGGACGTCGCAGACCTCGAAGGCGAGCTTGGCTCGCTCGGCCGGTACTATTTTTTGTCGGGGCCGACCGTCTACTTCGACGAAATGTGTCCGCAGAATTTCGTGTCGCTCGAGCAGAAGCTCGAACGTGCGCCTGGCAATGGCACGGTCGAGTTGCCCTTCGATGGTGAACGAGGCAGGTGTACAGTTTCCACCCTCGGACAGCTGATCGGCGATCCAGAACTGCATCTGCAGAGGAGAAACCGGGTACAATGGTTGTGAACCGGCCGGCAGGATGGGCTCGAGCTCTTGATGCGCGGCAGAGGCGATCAGGTTGGCCAGGTCGCGCAACGTGGGATTGGTGAAAATGGCCTGGATCTCGACCTTGACACCGAGCTCCTGACGGATACGAGAGATCAGCCGCACAGCAGTCAGCGAATGTCCTCCCAGGTCGAAAAAATGGCTGGTTGGACCGATCGGTTTGCGGTCGAGTACTCGTTCCCAAATAGCTGCCAGGGTGCGCTCGACGTTGTTGTCGAATGGAGCACTTTGTTGATCGGGATCGGGCAGGGCGTCGCGGTCGATCTTGCCATTGGGCGTGCGCGGCAATTCGGGCAGGAACACGAAATCAGTCGGTACCATATAGCCGGGCACTTTGCTGGCCAGAAAACTGCGGAGTTCGGCCTTGCTCAGCACGTGTTCGGGCTCAGGGACGATGTACGCGATCAGTCGGGTGTTGTGGTCGTGAGGTACGACCACCGAATCGTTGAGATGGGCAACCTGGCTGAGAACAGATCGGATCTCATCGGGTTCGACGCGAAAACCGCGGATCTTGACCTGATGGTCGATGCGACCCATATACTCGATCTCACCCGTGCCATCGCTACACAAACGCACCCAGTCGCCAGTCCGGTAGAGACGATGGTCGCGGGTATTGCCGCCATCACGGCTGCCGTTATGGGCGGCAAACGGATTGGGAATGAAACGATCGGCGGTCGCTGCCGGGCGCCGCAAATAACCGCGCGCCAGTCCATCACCGCTCAAGTAAAGCTCGCCAGGAATACCGGGGGGAACGAGCTGCAGGTTGCTATCCAGAATATAGGCAGAGGTATGGGTGATGGGACGACCGATGGTGACCGGACGTTCACCACCGCGCTGGATCTTGACAAACGTTGAATAGGTGGTGTCTTCAGAAGGGCCGTACAGGTTATAGACAGCCCGGACATGGGGCAGGCGGTAGAGCTGTCGTACCAGAGAGGCTGGAAGGGGCTCGCCGGCCAGATTGATGGTGTTCACCGAGGTGGGGATCGCCGCATCTCTGACCAATTCTGCCATGGCTGAAGGAACTGTGTTGATCAGAGTGATCTCGCCGGTGATCGCGAGTTCGGGAAGGCGAAGCGCGTGCGCGGCAAGGATGACCTTTCCCCCCGAGGTCAACGGGACGAATAGTTCGTAGACCGAAAGGTCAAAGCAGATCGACGTGCTGGCCAGGACTCCAGCCAATTGCTCGGAATCGAAGGTACGATGGGCCCATTGCACCATGGTCGCAGCGGCGTGGTGTTCGATGGCCACTCCCTTGGGAATACCGGTAGAGCCCGAGGTATAGATGAGATAAGCCAGCTGGTGCTCGCTCATCGCGTGATCCGGATTGTGGTCGGGCAAGCTGGACAGATATTCGTGATTATCATCGGGACAAAACACCGGGACAGACATCTCTGCCATGTCGTCACTCCATCCGGTCGGAGTCAGCAGCAAGTGGGCCTGTGAGTCGCGCAGGATGAACGCCTGTCGTTCGGCCGGATACGCCGGATCAATGGGAACATACGCACCACCCGCTTTGAGCACCGCGAGGATCCAGATCACCATATCGGGTGTTCGATCGGTGCGAATGCCGACCCGAACTTCTGCGCCCACGCCTCGTGCGATCAACCCATGAGCCAGTTGATTGGCCCGCCGGTTGAGCTCGCTGTAACAGAGTCGGACTGGTGTGCTGGCTCCTGCCGGGTCGTTGTCGCGGTCTGTATTGGCGCGTGGCTCGCCGGCGATGACAGCGTCTGCGTGTGGGGTCCGAGCAACTTGGTTCTCGAACAGGCGATGCAGCAAGGTGCGGGACAGCGGCACCGGTGCTGATTGCGCAGAGGTCAGGACGTGTTGCCGGGTTTCTGCGCCCATGAGCGGGAGCTCGACCACTGGTGTGCGGAAATCGCCGGCCACACCGCCAACGAGTGCACAATAGGCGTCGACAAATCGGCTCGCTGTATCGCGGTCGAATACATCGCTATTGTAGTCGCAGTCGACGATCAGCTCGTTGCCGGTGTCGGTGACATGGCAGCTAAAATCGAAGGCAGTGAAGGGGACCGGAGCCGAGACCAGTTCGGCGCGCAGGCCGGGAAGAGCCGGCACAGCAGCCAACGGCTCCAGATTGAACAGGACGTCGACCAGAATATTTCTACTCGGATCTCGCTCGATATGGAGTTTGTGGATTTGATCGGCTCGATTGATTTGATCGAGCAGTTCGGCAAAGGGATAGTCATCGTGATCGTAGGCGTCGAGCAGGCGTTTTCTACTGGCGACGAGGAACTCGTCGAAGCGGCTACCACTGTCGAGTTGGCTTCGAATGGGCAGTAGATGAGTACAATAGCCGGCCAAGGCCACACTGCCCTCGAAAGGCCGTCCTGCAGTGGGAACGCCGACCACAATATCGGGGCGGCCAGTCAGGCGGTGCAGCATGGCGGCGTATGCAGCAAACAGGGTCATGAACACGGTGCAGCCGCTGTTCGTGCCGATCGAGCGAAGAGCTGCGGCGGTCTCACCAGCAATGCGCGACGAGATGCGCTGTCCGGTATAGGTCTTCAGCGGTGGGCGTGTGCGGTGGGTGGGCAGGTGACACACCGGAACGCCGTCGGCGAAAAGACGGCGCCAGTACGAGGCGTGCTTGGCCCATTCCGCGCTCTGTGCCTGTTGCTGGCGCAACTCGACGTATTCTCGGAACTGCATTGCCGGGCCGAACTCAGCTGGCTTGCCGACAGAGAAGGCTGCATAGGCCAGGCCGATCTCACTGATCAGAAGCGCCATGGTCCAACCATCTACCACGATGTGATGGGCAAAGAGGGCCAGAATGTGATGATCGCTTGCGACCCTGACCAGGTGGGCGCGAAATAGCGGACCGCGCTCGAGATCGAATGGCCGGTTGATCTCGGCCTCGTACCACGCTTCCAGTGTGGGTTCGCCAGCCAGGGTCAAATCGAGTAGTGGCACGTCCACTCGGTAGTCCTTGACGACTCGCTGTACGTCGCGCTGTCCATCGATGACTGCTCGCAAGTTTTCGTGACGATGCACCACCTGCTGAACTGCGTGAGCAACGCCACTCACATCGAGATCGCCGCGCAGTCGTATCAGGGTGGCGACGTTGTATGCAACGAGACCAGTCCGGTCGATGTGGGCGAGGAGCCAGAGCTGTTTTTGGGCTGGAGTTAACGGGTACTCGAAAGACTCGGGTGGACCACAAGAGGATATAGATCTCGAACTGGCTGATACGGACGTCGGCAGCGCTCGGTCTGGCGACAAGAACCCGCCGGTCTGCAGTTCGGCGACGCTTTCTTTGACCGCTGCAACCAGGGTTTCGAGGTCGTCAGGGCTGTGCGCGGTGGAAAGAAAACAGGAGCGCCATTCCCAAATATAGATACCTTTTTCGATGAGATGATAAAAGAAGAGTTCTAAATTGCTCGTGAAGTCAAATCGAAAGAGAGAACCGCGATGAATGACGCGGATGGGAACATCGGCGTTGGCAAAGAAGTCGTTCAGTCTCGCGGCCAGCTCCGTGGTATGCCGATCGAGCTGTTCGTGCAGGGCCGGGCCTTGTGCCTTGATCTCGGTGAGTACCGCCCTGGCCGCGGCCATGGACAGCGGATTTTGGCAGAAGGTGCCGCCAAATGCGGTTCGCTCGGCGGTGGGATATGATGCGTCACCGTAGCTCCACGGGCCGCCATCGATGTGATCTAGATAGACCGCGTCGCCAGCAACCGCGCCGATTGGCAGTCCTCCGCCGATGATCTTACCATACGTGGCCAGATCGGCCTGGACTCCGAAATGGGCCTGGGCACCGCCGGGATGCAGTCGAAAACCGGTGATCATTTCGTCGAACAAGAGCACGATGCCGCAGCGCCGGGTCAGTGCGCGAAGCTGGTGCAAGAAGTCGCGTGGGTCGAGGCTGAGATTGCGGCTTTGTACGGGTTCGACCAGGACCACTGCGATGTCAGGGGCGTGTTTCTCAATGTGGTCGAGAGAAGTCTGGTCGCAGTACTGGAGGCAAAGAGCGTTGTCGGCCACCCCCTGGGGGATTCCCGCCGTTGCGGGCACCGCATTCCGCGCGTTTCTATCTCCGCTACCCGACCGTACCAGGGTTCCATCGGAATGACCGTGGTACGAATTGCCAAACACGACGAGTTTATCCCGACCGGTCGCCGCGCGGGCCAACCGAATGGCGGTCATGACCGCCTCGGTGCCCGTATTGGTGAAGACCACACGCTCGTGGCCGGTCAGCTCGGTCAAAAGTGCAGCCACCTCTCCGACCAGCGGAGAACGGGCGCCAAGTTCCAGACTATTGACCAGCTCTTCATTGATCGCGCTGGTTATAAAATCCGGGCAGTGGCCAAAGAGGTGCACGCCAAAACCCATGGTGAAATCGACGTATTGGTTGCCATCCACGTCCCACATGCGAGAGCCGTGGGTGCGTGCGCCGGAAATGGGATAGAGCATTTCTTTGGTGGAAAAGCGAAAACCCACTGCTGCGCGACTGTCGGCCAGGTACGCACGAGATTGTGAAGCCAGTTGTTTGGACCGGCGGGTCCGCGCGACGTAGCGCTCGATGAGAGCTTCGAGATGTTTGGTCTGTCGCGCAGTGAGGCCGCGTGCACGGATCTCGGCCGGATTGCCCCAGGGCATGGGCGCAGTGGTCAGAGCCGATGAGTTGTCGAGTTTGCGTTGTCCACTACCGGCCGTCGAGGTGGCGTCGGGGCGTGGGGGCTCGGGTTCGGGTTCTTTTGGGGTTGTTTGCGCAGTGTCGGTCGTTTGAGCAACTGCCGGTAGTCTTTTTGCGTTGCCCAGCAGGTCCAGCTGCTGGCTCATGATCCGAGCCATGGTCCGGTTCTGTTCGACAATGACCCGTTCCAGGTCGGAACTCGGCGTCGAAATGGGCCGATCAGAGGGCGTTCGGAGTGCAACCGGCGCGGAGTTGCCGATTGCCCCTGGTCCGGGCGCTTCGGGCGCTTCGGGCGCTGCTGGTCCTGGCACCTCTTGCGCATGCGCTGAGATCTCGGTGCGGCCCGGTATCTCATCGGGTTTGCCCGTCTGCTGGCCGCGGTTTGTATCGGCCAGGGCCCATGGGCAATCGGGTACCAGATGGGTGTCCAGATACTCGGACAGTTGTTCGATATTGGTCAGAGTCTCGAAAAGCTGGCGAATCGCCAGTTTTATGCCGAATTGGGATTGGATGCGCTGAATGGCCTCCATCATGACAATGGAGTCGGCACCCATTTCGAGGAAAGGAGCGCCGATTTCGATATCCGCTGGCTCGGCTTGCAGGAGAGCGGCGATTTGGTCGCGGATAGTGGCGCTGATTCGCTCTCTGCGCCCGGCCCCCGCAGCCCCGTCATGATTGGCGTTTTCGGCACGATTGGCGCTGTGCGGATTTGTATCATCACTGGCGTTTTCGCCCGGACTCGGCCGCGCAGAGTTCGATGATCGATCTGTATCAGGTGCGGGATGTTGCATGGTCGTGTCTTTCTCCTCGAACCAGCAGCGTCTTCGCTGAAATGGATAGGTCGGCAACCAGGGTCGAGAATCGGGACCGGGGCCGTGATACGCTTGCCAGTCGATCGCCGCGCCCTGTCGGTACAGGGCTGCCAGACTGTGCACGAGTTCGCCGCGGTCGTCGCGTCCGGTCGCCAGAGTATGGACAAATGCCGGGCAAGGGTCGTCAGCTGGGCCCCGTGGTTTCCCGTGGCGTTTGCCGACGATGTTCTTTCCCAGGCGGGACAAGACGGGACGTGGTCCCACTTCCAGAAACAGGCGGTAGCCCTTGTCGAGCAGAGTTTGCATGCCCCGGGCAAACTGGACCGGAGCACGGCAGTGACGCCGCCAGTACTGGCCATCAAGAGGACTGTGCAAAACCTCGCCGGTCACGTTGGAAATCAGCGGAATACGAGCGGTTTGGGGGGAAATGGTGCGGGCTTTCCGTTCGAACGAATCCAGCATGGGATCGATCGCAGGCGAATGGAAGGCGTGCGACACGCGGAGGAGAGTGGCGCACGCGCCGCTTTGCTCGATCGCGGTGAGCACCTGGGTAAACCCCGGTTCGAGCCCTGAGATGACGATTGTATCGGGACCGTTGATCGCAGCGATCGATACCTGGTCGGCGTGGCGACGGACAATGGCAGCGATGTGATCCTGAAAGGCATCTGCCGGGTTGCCTTCGGAAGTGGTCTCAAAGCCGGCCTGAAACCGGTCGTCGAAATGGTCCGGGTTGGCCAAGACTGCGGCCATTTTGCCGCGAACTGACAGTGCGTGCATTAGACGGGCCCGCTCAGCAACCAGGTGCAGCGCGTCGTCGAGGCCGACCGCACCGGCAACGCAGGCCGCGGCATATTCGCCAATGCTATGGCCAAGGACTGCGTGCGGTGTTATGCCGATCGATTGCCACCACTCGGCGAGGGCGTATTCGAAGGCAAAGAGCGCCGGCTGAGTGTAAAGGGTGTCGTGAATATCGTCGCGCTGGCCTGCTCCCGCGGAGCTGCTGTCGTCGGGAAAGAGTACGGTGGTGAGTGGCTTATCGAGCAATGGACGCAGAATCTGCTCACACTGGTCGATGGCAGCCCGAAACCGCGCGTTGCTGCGGTACCAGCGGTGACCCATCATTGGGTATTGCGATCCCTGGCCAGTAAACAAGAAGGCGATTTTGGCGGCATGGCCGGCCGATCGGGAAGTCGCTTCGTCGGCGGGAGAACTGCCTGCCGGGCTGACCGGGCGGCGGCTCAGAGCAGCCAGTTTTTGCCCGGCTTCTCGCCCCGACGTGGCGATCACGGCCTGGCGATGGGGAAACTGTGCCCGTCCGGTGTTGACTGCATGGCAGACTGCATGCCAATCGAGGTCGGGATGAGTGAGGAGATGATCGGAAAAACGTTCCATCATCTCGGTCAGCGCCTGTGATGATTTAGCGGATAAAGCGAGAACCTGAGGGCCGGACCACGCGGTGGTGTCGGAGTGCCGTTCGGGAGCTTCCTGCACGACGATATGAGCGTTGGTTCCGCTGGCACCAAAGCCGTCGACACAGGCCACTCGCGGCTTGTTCGTGGCTGTCCACGCAGTGGGACGCACGGGGACCGCGATGGGGTAGGAGTGCCAAGGGATGTGGGGGCTGGGCTTGTTGAAATGGAGATGAGGGGGGATTTCGCGGTGCTGCAGCGCGAGTACGACTTTGATCAAGCCGGCGATGCCGGCCGCTGCTTCGAGGTGCCCGATATTGGTCTTGACCGAACCGATCAGCAGGGAGCGCGAGGATGGGCGATTGTCGGCGAAGATATCGGCAATGGAGCTCACTTCGATGGGGTCGCCGAGTTCGGTGCCGGTTCCGTGGGCCTCGATGTAGTCGACGTCGGCGGGTCGCAAGTCGATGGAGTCGAAGGCCCGGCGAAAGAGATCGCGTTGTGCTGCTCCATTCGGTACGGTGAAGCCACTGCTGGCCCCATCCTGATTGACCGCGGACGCGCGGATTATGGCGAGAATGGCATCGCCGTCGCGGACTGCATCACCATGGCGTTTGAGTACCACGACACCGCATCCCTCGCCGCGAACGAAACCGTTGGCTGCAGCGTCGAAGGTTTTGCAGCGACCGTCGGGAGCCAGGGCGCGGGTTCTCGACACTGCGATCGAGGTATCGGGCGACAGAATGAGGTTGACCCCGCCGGTCAAGGCCATATCACATTCGCGATTTCGCAAGCTCTGTACGGCCAGATGCGTGGCCACGAGAGAGGAAGAACAGGCGGTGTCGACCGTCATGCTGGGTCCGTGCAAGCCGAGAACGTACGACAAGCGGCCAGCAGCTCCATTGAGGGGATTGCCGGTGAAAAAATACCCGTCAATGCCATCGGCGCCGCATGCCCGGGTGAATTGATGAGCATAGTCGCTGGTCGTCATGCCGACAAACACGCCGGTCGACGAACCCCTGACCTGGTTGGATTTACCGGCGTGTTCCAGTGCCTCCCAGGTCACTTCCAGGAGCAGGCGCTGCTGCGGATCCATGCTTGCGGCTTCGCGGGGCGAAATATGAAAGAATTTCGGTTCGAAGAGATCGATCCCGTCGACAAATCCGCCGTGGCGGCAATACATTTTGCCCGGCGCATCCGGGTTGGGGTCGTAGTATTCGTCGATGTTCCAGCGCGCTGGGGGAACCTCGGTGATGGCGTCAACGCCGCTCTCGAGCAGGCTCCAAAACGCGACCGGGCTGTCGACTCCGCCGGGAAAGCGGCAGGACATGCCGATAATGGCGATGGGCTCGGGCTGGCCGGCCTTCAAAGCCGATTCTGTCGCGGGTTCTGGTACCCGGTCACGCCGCTGGCCCGCGCCAAAGAGGCCAATCGGCACGACGTTGGGAGCGGACCGAGAGAGCGACTGCATGGCAGGAGTATTTTCTTGATTCGGCGCATTGTCCTGCACTGTGGCCAGGTCGATCACGTCATGGCCGAGATGCCGGCTCAGGGCAGCAATGGTGGGGTAATCGAATGCCGTGGTGGCAGGGACTGTACAACCGAGGTCGCGCTGCAGTCGGTCGCGCAGTTCCAGCGCCATCAGTGAATCCATTCCCATATCCATGAGGCCGCGGTCGACCGAGGGCAGAGAATCGCGTCCGAGGATGGCGGCAACCACGTTTTGCAGATAGGTAGTGAGTTGTTCTTGCCGCTCGTTTTCCGGGCCTTTTTGCAACTGGCGCAAGACCGGCGCACTGGCGGCCTGGCCGGACGCGGTCTCATCGAGCTCGGTCCGCGGCAACGCGAAATCGGCCAGGATCGACCGGGGTCCGTGCAATTCGTAGGACTGGCGGAATACCGGCCAGTCGATCGTTGCAATGGCAACCGCCGCGCTGGTAGTCAATGCAGCATCGGACCCGCACTGCTCTGGTTGTAACAGCGGATCGAGAGCATTCAGGGCCGATTCGGGCGACAGCGAAGGGATGCCGAGGCGGCTCAAAAGCTGTTCTGCCTCGGGGCCGGTCATGCCGCCCCCGGTCCACGGCCCCCAGTTGATGGTGACTGCGGGCAATCCGCGCTGGCGCCGGTAGTGGGCGAGCATGTCCAAAAAATGATTGGCCGCCGCGTAATGTGTCTGCCCCTTGGATCCCCACATCGACGCCACCGATGAATAACAGATAAAGAAATCCAGTTGCCAGTTCAGGCTATGACAGTGCAGGAGCCAGGATCCCGCTACTTTGGGTCGCAATACCGCAGCCAGTTGTGATTCGGTCAACTCGGCCGCGTTTTGAAGACCGGAAACACCCGCGGCGTGTACAACGCCGCGCAGAGGCGGACACTGGTCGGCGATGGTCTGGGTCAGTCGGGCCATATCGGCTGGACTGGTCACGTCGGCGGGCACGACGCGAACCGTGGCTCCTTGTCTGTCCATTTCTTCAAGCGCAGTTTTCGCCCGCGTGGACAGCTCGGATCGGTGGCTGGTCAGGACCAGATGGCGGGCGCCCCGGGCGATCAAGCGGCCGGCGGTGCGCAGGCCGAGTACACCGAGTCCACCGGTGATCAGATAGGTGGCCTCGGCCGACAGGCACGTGGAAGCCAGATCGGGCGGCTGGTACGCAGCCAGGCGCAGACCCCACCACTGGTCGTCGCGCAAGGCGACAAAATCGTCCCCGTGCCGGGCACTGATCGACCGGGCAGTCACGTATTCGATGAGAGCCTGTAACGCCGATTCGTCCGGGTCCGGCGGCAGATCGATGGTACCGGAGAAATGGTGCGGAAACTCCAGCAGAGCCGACCTGGCAAGGCCCAACACCGGTGCGCGGGACAGTTCCGACAGCCCATATGACCCGTTGGGGACGGTCGGGCCGTCGATGACAACCGCGCCCTCGGTGACCAGGTAGACCGCGGCGGGAATCGACGATGCGCCAGTCGCGCGCAGTATATGCAACAAGCTCATGCAGGACTGGACACTGGCTTCGTGCAATGCGCTTGCGGTCGACGGGTCGTCCGATACGTGCCCGCTCGCCATCGCACCCTGGCTCGGTACAAAGAGGATGATTGCCGGGCCGGGGGTGTCGCGTACAAGGCGCGCAATGTTCTCGCTGTTGCGGGGCTGTGAAGCGTCGGATTCGATCCACGCCATGTCGCAGCTGTGGCCGCGCCGGGACAGTGTTTCTGCCAGCTGGTGTCGTCGCCCGATTCGGCCCCGTGGAGTGACTACGAGCCAGTTACGAGGCGTGTCCTCGGCTGGAGTCGGCGGACAGATCGCTGTCCAATCCAGACGGTAGTAGCCGGGCTGACGGCGTGATTCCGGGCTGCGATCCGGATTGCTGGACTTCGCATCGTGCATATGGGGGAGTCGCAGCGTCGAGCGCTGAAACGGATAGTTTGGCAGCGACACCTGGGCGAATTCGCCCCGGGTAACGCCTGTCCAGTCGATGTCGGCACCTGCGCTATACAGGGCACCGAGACTCCTGTACAGGGAAGCTCGATCGGGCTGTCCCGGGCGCAGACTGGGAAAACGGTGAGATTTGATATCGGTCGAGTTGGCGGCCACCAGAGGCAGCAGGGTGGGTTTGGGGCCGATTTCCAAAAAATGCCATAGACCCAGCGACAAGAGTTCACGGACGCTGTCGGCAAATCGAACGCTGGCCGTGATATGGCGACGCCAATAGTCGGCCGTGGCGATTTCCGATCCCACCGAGGTTCCGCTGATGTTGCAGATCAGGCGTATCCTGGGCGGAGAGTAGGCCACGGTTGCAGCTACGGATTCAAACTCGTCCAGGATGGGGCGCATGAGAGGAGAATGAAAGGCGGCCGATGTCTGCAGAGATTTGACCCGGACGCCCTGCTCTGACAATTCAGCTGCAGCTGCGTCGATCTGGTCGCGTGGGCCGGACAGGACCACTTGATCGGGGCTGTTCACTGCGGCGATGGCGAGCTGGTCAAAGCTGGCGAGCAATGAGGCCGCTCGGTCCTCGCCCATGGCGACCGAGAGCATCGCTCCTGCCTCGCCACCGCGCCCGGGCAGCGAGGACATGAGCGCACCGCGCGCAGCGACCAATCTGAGCCCGTCGTCGAGGCTGAACACGCCGGCAAGGCACGCTGCAACGTATTCGCCGACACTGTGCCCCAACAGGGCCGCGGGTTGAATGCCCCACGTCATCCACAGACGTGCGAGGGCGTATTCCACTGCAAACAGGGCTGGCTGAGTGTAGCGGGTATCGTGAATGGGCGATGACGCCGGGTCCGACGAAAACAGGACTTGCAAGAGCGACGGCTCGAGATGGTCGCGCAGGACGTCGTCACAGCGATCCAGGGTGTCGCGAAACACGGGTTCGTGCCGGTATAGCTCGCTGCCCATGGCTGGGTATTGCGATCCTTGACCGGTAAAGAGAAATGCGATCTGCGGAGGTTGGCTGTCAGGTGCTGTGCCCCGGTATGCGCCGGTGCGACCACGCGGGCCGCTGAGCCCGGCCGCACCGAGTTTGCCAGTCGAATCGCCATTATCAGCCCGGGCCACATTGCATTGTCCGTCCAGCTCTCGGGCCAGTTGTTCACGTGAATCAGCAATGATTGCCAATCGATGGGAAAAATGAGACCGGCCCGTGCTGGCCCGATGGCAGAGAGCTGCCGGGGACAGGTCGGGATGGTCGTGTACATGATCCCGATATCGCCGGGCGAGCTCGTCGAGTGCTCGGTCGGATTTGGCCGAGAGAGGCAGAACGCAGGGCGACAGCGGAGCCACGTCTGGCTGGTCGAGCTGGCCCGCGAGCGGTGGCTCCTCGACGATGAGATGGGCGTTGGTGCCGCTGAATCCAAACGACGAGATTCCGGCGATGCGTTTTTTTGGGCCTCGGCGCCAGGGTTCGTTTTGCGTCGGCACGCGCAGCGGCAGGGTGTCCCAGGGAATGTGCGGGCTGGGCTGGCTGAAATGCAAATGGGCCGGAATGGTCTGGTTCTGCAACGACAGTACGACTTTGACAAGACCGGCAATGCCAGCCGCTGATTCGAGGTGTCCGATGTTGGTCTTGACTGAGCCGATCATCAGTGGACGTCGGGAATCGCGATGTGGTGAAAAAACATTGCCGAGTGACGTGACTTCGATGGGATCGCCGAGCGGAGTCCCGGTGCCGTGGGTCTCGACATAATCGACATCACCTGGCTCCACGCCAGCGTCGGCCAGGGCTCGAGTCATGACGGCTTCCTGGGATTGACCATTGGGAACCGTCAATCCTGCACTGGGGCCGTCCTGGTTGACCGCGGAGCCCTTGATCACGGCGGCGATCGCGTCGCCGGATTGCAGCGCATCGGACAGGCGCTTGAGAATTACCACAGCGCAGCCCTCGCCGCGGCCGTAGCCATCGGCTGATGCGGCAAACGTCTTGCTCCGACCATCGGGCGAGAGCATGCGCGCTTGCGAAAAACTGACCATGACCTCGGGCGAGAGTATGAGGTGTACTCCGCCAGCAAGAGCCACGTCACACTCGCGAGACCGCAAACTGCGGCAGGCCTGGTGCAGGCACACCAGCGACGAGGAGCATGCGGTATCCACAGCCATGGACGGACCGGTGAAACCAAAAAAATAGGACAGGCGGCCAGCCGCCATGTTGAGCGCACTACCAGTGCCGGAATGGCGGTCGAAGTTTTCGGTCCGTTTGCCGCACAAGATGGCGCGATCAAAGCAGGTAATACCGACAAATACCCCGACGGGCTGTCGGTAGTAGCGATCGGCGGGCAAGTTGGCATTTTCCAACGCCTCCCAGCTCACTTCCAAGAGCAGACGCTGCTGAGGATCGAGGTGGCGGGCTTCGCGCGGCGATATGCCAAAAAAGTCGGCGTCAAAGTCATAGGCGCGGTCGATAAAGGCGCCGTGACGTGTGATCATCTTGCCGGGCGTGGCCGGATCGGGATCGAAAAATTCGCCTGCATTCCAGCGTTCGCCCGGAATCTCGGTTACTGCACAGGTGGCCTGCTGAAGTAGCTGCCAGAACGCCGCGGGGCTGTCGGCGCCGCCGGGAAATCGACAGCCGACCCCGACGATGGCAATGGGTTCGCTCCTCTCGCGCTCGAGTTTTTCGATCTCGCTGCGCCGATTGCTGAGCTCCAAATACGCTTTCTTGAGTGCGGTTTTGGCATCTGTGGCAGTCATGGCGACAATAATTCAATTCCAGCGATTCGATCACATCGATTCGATTTCTCGGTTCAAGAGCTGCACCATCTCATCGTCGGATAAGGCGTCGAACTCTTTTTCGGCCGGGCCTTGGTCGATTTGCTGGTCAGTAACGCCCGAGCTGGCAAAAGACACTGGCAACACATCGGCGAGATATTCCACCAGAGCTTCCACGGTGGGATAACGAAATATCAAGGTGGCGTTCAGCGATCGAGCCAGATCTACCTCCAGCCGGCTTTTTAGCTCGAGCGCCATGATGGAATCCATACCCATGGCGAATAATCGCTGTCGGGCCGACGGCAATTGCCCGTCCGGTAGTTTCATGACTTCGGCGATCCGAGAGGCCAGAAAATGGAAGAGACGCTGGCGCCGGTCGGCTGCCGGTAAGGCGCGCAGCTCGTCCGTGAATGGAGACGTGGAGGGTAGTGCGCTGTCGTGGTCGCGATCGGTTGGTCGGGTCCATCGGCGCAGAAATGGCCAGGTGGTGATTGTCGCTGGAGCCATGCGGGTCAGACGATGCCAATCGACGGAAATGACGCCGACCTGGGCCTGACCGCTGCGCATGGCCCGGTCCAGAAGGTCGAGGCCGAGCTGCGGACTCAGGTGGCCCACTCCGATGTCCGCGAGGGCTCGATGGGCTTTGCGCCCGTACTCGGTGGCTGCGTGCCCGATTGACTGCCACGGTCCCCAGTTCACCGTCAACGCCGGGACGCCGAGTTGACGCCGGTAATGAGCCAGCGCATCCATGAACTGATTGGCCGCGGCATAGGATGCCTGACCGGGTACTGTGACCAGAGACGCAGCAGAAGAAAACATGACAAAGTAGTCCAGCGGGAGATCCGCAGACAGGCGGTGCAAATGCCAGCTACCCTCTACTTTGGCAGCGCGGGTTCGGACAAAACGCTGCCACTCCTGGCGGACGATCAGGTCATCGTCGAGCACACCGGCGAGGTGAAAAATGCCCTTGATCGGCGGCATGGTCCTGACAATGCGGGAAAATGCAGCGTTGATCTCCTGCCATAGCGATACGTCGGCACGTTCGAAGCGAATCTGGCAACCCGATGCGGCCAGTTCGGCAATGCGTTGGTCGGTCGCGATGGGAGGAGTGCGGCCGAGTAGCACGATGTTGCGCGCCCCTCGCTCGGTCAACCAGGTGGCCAGCTTGAATCCGAGCCCGCCAGCACCACCGGTGATCAAATACGTGGCATCGGATCTGATGGCGACCGGGCGTCCCGACGGCGGGACGCTGCGCTCGAGCCGGGCCACGTGGCATTGGCCTGCGCGCAAAGCGAGCATCGATTCGTCGCCAGCCGTCACGATGAGGTCGCGCAACTGCCCGGCTGTATCATCGGCCGTGGCCGAGCGGTCGAGATCGATCAGAGTAGTCCGCAAGGCGGGCTGTTCCACCGCGAGCGCTCGACCCAGACCCCACAGAGGTGACTGCACCAGCCCGTCTAATGAATCGCGTGATGGCCCGCCCGATCGCACTGCACAGGCATCCCTCGTGATCAGCCACAGTCGAGGAGAATGCTCGCAAGTGCCTCGACGATCGGTTATCCGATCAGTGAGAGCCTGGGCCAAGTGCAAGGTACTGGCTACACTGAGCTCTTGATCTCGTCGCAGGGTGTCGGCCGTGGTCTGGCACGCCAGGGCTGTATCCAGACTCCACAGATGAACGATACCCCGACAGTCTGTATGTGCAGCCAGAAAGAGGTCGATCAACCGACGCATCTGCTCGGAACTGTGCGGACAAATCCGCGGTGATCGAAGCGATAGCGACGGCTCGGTGTCGGTTGGATATACCGAGACACTGCGCTGGCCAAGCGCCTCGAGATGAGACGACAGGCGCCGTGCAACGCCTTTGTGATCGGCAAATATCAGCCATACACCCGGGGGTTGAGCGATATCGGCCGTATTGTCCGGCTTGGCCTCGCTCTCAGCTGGTTGGCTCGGTTGGTCTGGTGCGAGCAATGGGTCCGAGTCGCGCTGGCGATCGGAAGACTGTGTGTCTGGGCATTGATTTTCGAGCAGTTGCCAGGTAGCAGTATAGAAAAGCGTGTCCGGATCGCACGCGGTACGGCGGGGGGTGGCATCGATGCGGTGCAAGCGCAGGCCCAGCACGTCGGCCTTGTGCTGGCCGTCCTTGCCATAGATGTGCAGGTCGCCGGAAAAAGCAGCCCCGGCGGTAGGGTCCGTGGTTTGCAACACAGCGTGGCTCCACACCTGGGTGTCCAGCGGGGCGTAGACGTGAAACTGGGCAATGGCGGCCGGTACATAAAGGCTCGTTTCGGCGTCGGCCGAGTCGTCTGGCAGAGTGGCCGCAAAAAGCTGGCTGCACGCATCGAGCAATGCGGGATGGATCGAATAAGAATCGGCCGATGCAAGCAGGTGCTCGGGCAGGCCAACCAGGCCGAGAGATTCACCACGACCGCGCCATACTCGTTCGACGCCAGCAAATCCCCTGTGCAGAGATACGCCGTGGCTGGCTAGCTGGCTGCGGAATTGCTCGCCGGAAATTTCTTCGCGGCAACGCTCCTTCACATCGTCGGGACAAAAGCGTTGCCGGTCGGGACCCAGCACTGCTGCTGGCGATGTCGACACAGGAGCCGAGATGGGGGCGAACTCAGCTGCACAGAGCTGTTCGAGCCGGGCCAGATGGGGCAAGTTCTGCAAAATGACATCATCGGGTGGACCGAAATCCAACAGGCAGGCGATCTCATCGACACCGATGTTCCGCAACATGCGAACCAGCGGCAGGCAGTCTGCCGGTGTGCCGATAAGGCCGCGCGACAGGGCAAACCGGTCGTACAAAAAATTGACGAATTCGTCGAGATCGGCCTCGGACATGGCGCCGACGTCGAGCGATTCACCGCGACTGCGAGCCAGGCCCTTGAGCAGGCCGATATTGCTCTTGATGTAGTTGCAAAACGGTTGCCGCGCTCGCTCGCGCACATCGGCGGTATGGTTGCCGACCAAGGTGTGCAACATGACGCTGACCTGACCTGTGTCCGGGTCGTGTCCGGCCTCGGCGCGGGCACGGCGATAGAGGGCGATCTTCTCGGCCAGCTGGTCCGATTCCTGATCGAGAAGATGGGTGAGCAGGTTGCCGCCGATCTCGCCGGCGTAGCGAAACGTCTCGGGATTGCCGGCCGCAGTGAGCCAGAAAGGAAGCTTTTTTTGCACTGGAGTGGGGTAGATCTTGACCTGGCCGTGGCTTCCCTCACCATCGACAATAGGCAGCGCTTCGCCTCGCCAGGCCCGCAAGATGGCGGCAATACCGATCTTCATCTGGCTGTGGCGTTTTTGGTAGTTTTCGGGAAAAAAAGCAAAATCGCTGGGATTCCATCCGGACGCGAACGAGATGGCGACACGGCCGCGCGACAGGTTGTCGACCATGGACCATTCTTCGACGATGCGAATGGGATGATGCAGCGGTACCACGACGCTGCCCGCACAGAGTCGAATTCGCTCGGTGGTCATGGCCAGGGCAGCCTGCAGCACAGCCGGGTTGGGGTAGAGACAGCCGAATTTGGTAAAATGACGCTCGGGGACCCAGATCGAGGAAAATCCCTGCCGATCGCCAAATTTAGCGCTTTCGACGATCAATCGGTATTTGTCGCCGACCACAGCATCTTCGCTGCTGGCAAAAAACATCAAGCCAAACTTCATGGCAAATCTCGCTGGTTCTTGTCTGCCAACTCCCGGTTGTGCAGGCGGGCTTCGGCAAATAGGGTCCAATGGGGCCGAGCCGAACTAGTCCGACCCGGTAAGCCTGCTGGCGGCGTGCCATATACGCGGAAATGCGCCTCTTGGTCGCTGTTGTGGGTGAGCACGGTCTGGATGCGCTCGATGTCGCCAGCGCCCAAGAACAATGGCTGGTAGAGCTTGATATCGCTGATATCGGGGCCCTTCCAGGAGAGCGACGACGCCGCCACAACGACCGCCATCTCCAGGTATGCGGCATAGGGCATGACTGCTTTGCCGCCGATCTGGTGGTCCTGCAAGTAGGCCAGTTCAGCGTGGCCGAGGGTGTTTTGCCACACATGAACGTCGGGCGCATGAGCCAGGTCGGGCAGCTTTTCGCCCAATAGGGGATGTCCTGAAACCGCATCGCCCGGGGTCGCGATACCGGCACGCCGGTTATCGAGGCCCGCTGCGGGTCGCAGGTGGCTCGGCCAGTGTCGCGTGTCCTCGAATGGATAGGTCGGCAGCTCGACTGTGCGGTACGCGACGCCTTGATGTACAGCGCGCCACTCGACCGGCATTCCGGTCAGGTACAGGGTCCTGAGCGATTGCATCAAGCTGGCCCAATCGGACTGCCCGGGCCGTAACGTGGGCAGCCACTGCGCTCTTGCGTCGGGCAGACATGCTTTCGCGATCGGCGTCAACGACGGTGTGGGGCCGTGCTCGATGACAATATGGGGGGCCATGGATGGATCGCCACCACCGGTGTTGGGATCCGCGGCACGGTGATCGACGTGTCCGACTGCTGCCATGGCGCCGGCGAAGTCGACTTTTTCGCGGATCTGTCGGCGCCAGTAGGCTGCGGTTGTGAGCTCGTCGGCGACCAGCATTCCGCTCACTGTCGACGCGATCGGTATGGTCGGGCGAGTATAGGTGACGGTACTTGCCGCAGCTTCGAATGGATCGAGAATGGGCTCCATCAGCGGAGAGTGAAACGCGTGAGAGACGTTGAGTTTTGTGCAGTGAACGCCCTGTTCTTGTAAATGTGCAAGAGCCATTGCGATGGCCTCGCGATGACCCGAGATGACGGTCTGATCCGGGCTGTTTATGGCAGCGATCGACAATACCTGGGGGGCGAGAGCCACCGCGGTCTCGGCGACGGCGCGCCCGGCAAAAACACAGGCCATCTCTCCGCTGCGGGGCAGGGATTGCATCAGTTTGCCGCGCGTGGCCACCAGCCGCAGGGCATCATCCAGGCTGAATACGCCGGCCAGGGCCGCGGCAGTATACTCGCCAATACTGTGCCCGATGAGGACTGTGGGCTCGACGCCAAACGATTGCCAGAGCCGGGCAAGAGCATATTCGATCGCGACAATGGCGGGTTGGGTGTATTGGGTGTCGTGAATGAGCGATTGCAGCTCGCTGCGGCGGAACAGGACGTCGAGCAGAGAGTATTCGAGATAGCGGCCGAGGATCTCATCGCACTGATCGAGAACACGTCGATAGCCGGGATGAGTGCGATAGAGCTCCTGGCTCATGCCCGGGTATTGCGATCCCTGTCCGGTGAACAAGAATGCCACACGAGGGCGATATGCTCCGGCTGGACTCAGGTGTTGCAGTGCGGATTCATCGGACTGGGCGGACTGGTCTGGTTTGAATGCCGCCAGAGCAGCGGCCAGCTCGGACGTGGAGTTCACCACCAGTCCGAGACGCCGGGCAAAATGGGTACGCGTGGTGTTGGTCGAATAACACAGGTCGGCCAGCAGTCGAGCCGGTCGATCCGAATTACCGGCTCGATCGCTGTCAAGTGACCCGGTCTCGATCAGGCTGAGATATTGCTGCACGGTCCGGGCGAGGGCCTGGTCGGTGCGCGCCGACAATGTGAAGAGGTGAGAAGAACGCGCGGTGTCGGGGCGATGGTCGGCATCGCCGTGACGCCGGGGCGGCCGCTCATTGCTTTTTGTTTCGGTGACGCCGTGACCGGTGGTTTGCCGGCGATTGCTCGCTTGCCCCGGTTCTCCCACGATGACGTGAACATTGGTTCCGCCAAAACCAAACGAACTCACTCCGGCCCACCGCCTTTGACCGGGTTCTTGCGGCCACGGACGACACTGCGTATTGATCTGTATCGGACACCGGTCGAGGTCGATATGGGGATTGAGCTGGCGAAAATGCAGACTGGGGAAAACTTCCCGATGATGCAATGCGAGCACGGTTTTGATGAGTCCGGCGATCCCCGCAGCAGCTTCGAGATGGCCGATGTTGGTCTTGACCGACCCAATGTGCAGGATATTGTCGACAGCTCGGTTGGCCGCAAATACGCTTTTTATGGAATTGACTTCGATCGGATCGCCGAGCGCAGTGCCCGTGCCGTGGCATTCGATGTATGTAATCGCCGCGGGCGCGACACCGGCGCGCTCGAGGGCCCGGTGCATCACCTCTCTCTGTGCCGATCCGTTGGGTGCAGTGAGGCCGTTGCTGCGGCCATCCTGATTGATTGCCGAATTCTTGATGACCGCCAGTATGCGATCGCGGTCGGCAATGGCCTCGGCCATGGGTTTGAGAATAACCACACCGGCGCCCTCTCCCCGGACATAGCCGTTGGCTGCAGCATCGAATGTCTTGCAGCGACCCTGTGGGGACATCATGCCGGCCTGTGAGAAGACCACGTGCAGATCGGGCGCGAGCAGAAGGTTGACACCGCCGGCAATGGCCAGGTCGCTCTCGCCGCTGCGCAGGCTCTGGCAGGCCTGATGAACCGCGACCAGCGAGGATGAGCAGGCCGTGTCGATGGCCAGGCTGGGACCGCGCAAATCCCACAGAAAGGACAGGCGATTGGCCGCAATGCTGAGGGCGTTTCCGGTTCCGACATGGGCGGCCATGCTGTCCTGAGATCCGAATAGCATGCGGGCATAGTCGTAACTGCTGATGCCGACAAATACTCCGGTCTGGCTGCCGGCGAGCTGGTCCGGGACCAGGCCGGCCTGCTCCATGGCCTGCCAGGCCACCTCGAGCAGGATGCGCTGCTGGGGATCCATGATCTCGGCCTCGCGGGGAGATATGCCAAAAAACGCCGCGTCAAATCGATCGGCATTGGCGATGAATCCACCCCATCGGGTATTCGACTTGCCCTGGATTCCTTTATGGGCGTCGTAAAATGCATCCGCGTCCCAGCGTTCGCCTGGAATCTCGCCGATCGCATCCACTCCGTTGCGCAATAGTCGGCGAAATTCCGCCGCACTATTTGCCCCGGGAAATCGACAGCCGATCCCGATGATGGCGATCTCGTCTGGCCCGTGCTCTCGCACCGTATCGCCAGGGATCAATCGAGTTCCAGAGCGGCGTCGCCGGCGGTCTGAGTCGCTGTCGTGTTCGCCGGTCAGGTAGGCCGCCAACGACGCGATCGTGGGATGGTCGTAGGCCAGACTGGGCGGAATGGGGCAGTCCAGGTAGCGCTGCAGGTCTCCAGTGAGACCGATGGTGTCCTTGGAATCCATTCCGTACCGGGCGAACGGAGTATTTCGGTCGATCTGTCCGACCCGGAGCTTCATGCGTTCGGCAATGCGCATAGCCAGCCAGGCCTCGATGTCTTGCCTCTCGATGCTGGTTTTGACGTCGGTCGTGTCGCCAGCCTTTGTATCGATATTGTCGCCAGCATTTGTGCTGTCGCCAGTATGACCATCGGCATTGGTATCGCCGCTGGCCCGGGCCGGGCTGTCGTCCAGGCACCAGGACGTCAATTGGTCGAGCGTGCCGGCGAGAAAGTTCGCCTGGCACGCGTGACGCTGGATCTTTCCGCTGGTGGTTTTGGCAATCGAGGCGGTCTTGATCAGAACCACCGCGTACACCTGCAGTTCATATTGATCGGCAATGGCCTCGCGAATACAGTCGATCACGTCCACCCCGATGGTCGGTACCTTGCGTATGGCCTGGCGCCTGACCTCGTGCACGATCACCAGGCGCTCGGCGCCTCGAGCCTCGATGGCAAATGCGGCGCCAGAACCGGGCTGCAGCGCCGGATGGCTGCTTTCGGCCGCAGCTTCCAGATCCTGGGGAAAATAGTTGCGCCCTCGAATAATGATGAGATCCTTGATGCGCCCGCCGATGAACAATTCGCCGCCGGCCAAAAAACCCAGATCCCCCGTACGCAAAAATGGCCCCTGGCCGGAATCGGCCAGCCGAGCCGCGAAGCTCTCCTCGCTCCTTTTTGCTTGACCCCAGTATCCAAGGGCCACGCTGGGACCGGAAATCCAGATCTCTCCCACCTGCCGCTCGGGCAGAGCGTTTTTGTGCTCGGGGTCGACAATGACAATACGATGGTCGAGTGCCGGTTTGCCACACCCGACCACAATCTGTGCCGACGACGGATCAACGGGCGAAACTGCCTGTTTGTCGGCGATCAGCCGCTCCGGATCGACCTCGATGGTCACCGGCGCCCGATCCACAGCCCCTCCGGTGGCCATCAGCGTGCTCTCGGCCATGCCGTAACAGGGATAAAACGCCTCGGGCCGAAATCCATTGGCCGAAAATTTTTCGCCAAACGCACGCAGTGTTTCGGCCCGCACGGTTTCAGAACCATTGTAGGCGACTCGCCAGCAGCTGAGGTCGAGTCCGTCCTGCTCTTCTGGCTTGATATTGGCGGTACAGTAATTATACGCAAAGTTGGGACCGCCGCTAGTATAGGCGCGGTAGCGAGAAATCATCTCGAGCCACCGCACGGGTTTCTGCAAAAACGCCATGGGCGGCATGAAGACAGCGGTTCCCCCGGTGTAGACCGGCTGCAGTGTGTTGCCGATCAAGCCCATGTCGTGATAGAGCGGCAGCCACCCCGCGAGGACCAGAGGATCGGCGTCAGCGTGCATGCTGCGGCGGATGAATTCACTGTTGCTAAGCAAACTGCGGTGGCTGACCATGACTCCCTTGGGGGTGCCAGTGGTGCCGGAACTGTACTGCAGAAAGGCCAGAGTATCGCCGCTCACCTCGGGATCGCGCCACGACAGGGCCATGCTCTCATCCAGGGTATCCGTGGCCAAAAACGGCAGATTTTTGAGAAAATCACTCCTGCCACCAGCGTGTTTTTGCACTTCCCCGACAAGTGCACTCGTGGTCAGAATCACCCTTGTCCGGGCATCGCGAATGATGGACAGGAGACGGGCGAGATGATGACTTTTTCGCGGAGGATACGCCGGTACTGCCACAACCCCGGCATAGAGGCAGCCAAAAAAAGCGACCACAAAATCCGTTCCACTGGGATACAGAAGCAGGGCACTGTGGCCGGCCATGCCGCGCTCCTGCAGGACAGCAGCGACTGTTCTCGCCCTGCGGTCGAGTTCGGCGTACCGCAGGGTCGCCGATTCGCGGTCGCCGTCGCCGAGGAAAATAAATCCTTTCCAGTCGGCGTATCGTTCTGCCTGAAAACGAGTCAGAGAAACAAAGTTTTCGAATGTTCCACGTACCATGGCAAAGCGCGACTATACAGAATACATTTTTTCATAACAAGGCTTTCTCAATGCTAATTCAGATAAATAGGAATAAGAGCCGGTCCAAAACCTCGGACCGAGCCAGAGCGGTGAGGCGCGCCGCCAGTGGGTGCGCGAGGAGTGGAGAATACTGGGTGTATTTGACCGACGAGCAAGCCCGCTGGCGGTGATGGATCGGCGCTCTGGCGACGCGGAGAGTTTTTGGACCGGCTCT
>JAKSDA010000031.1 GCA_022360315.1 Pseudomonadota bacterium | reverse complement strand
TGCGGTGGTCATCTGCTGTGTTGTTTCTGCGCTTCCGGTGCTCATTTATTTCAATAAACTGCGCTCCGGTTCTCGAAACGCCTTGCAGCTGGCCATCCTCGCTCATTCTGGCACTGAAACATTCCTAATCAAGTAGGGCTAAGAGCCGGTCGAAAACGCTCGGACCGAGCCAGAGCGACGAGGCGCGCCGCCAGTGGGTGGGCGAGGAGTAGAGAATACTGGCTGTATTTGACCGACGAGCAAGCCCGCTGGCGGTGATGGATCGCCGCTCTGGCGACGCGGGAAGTTTTGGACCGGCTCTAAGTCGCGCTGATAATCTCGTCGCCGAATCTCTTTACGCAACCGAGGAGCAACGCTGCCAGCGAGGGTTGATCTGGGTGTCGAACTCATGGGTTCCGTCCTGCCAAGACGGGCATAGCGCCAGCCACGTCATCGAGTTTCTCGCACGCGATAAGGCCGAGTACAGGCCCGCCCGGCACACTGTGATCAGCGTGTAGGTGCGTGGCGGCATCTACCTACTTCGTTGGACCTCTGCCGGCGCTCTCAAACAAGGCACTGCGGAGAGAATCTTCCGAATGCCCGGTGTTTCAAGAATTTGCATATGATTGGCTGGAACGGAGACTGAGGTGATATTCATGGCGTGTTTTTTCCATTCGCTCGGCAGGTCTTGCCGGGCGTTCTCGTCAGCATAAGCGAGAAAAATTTCGCCTTGATAGGGCTCAGAAAGAACATAACGAGTATTCATGTTCGCGAGAAATACGCGAACCATCCCGCGAATGGATTCGACCTTCGCGTCCGCGGGCAGAAGGCCCAGCGCAATCATTCCCTGCACAAGGGCCCCGAGTTGTTGCTCTTCAGAAAGAAGTTTCATTTCCGACGCGTCGATTCCAAGCGAGCCTCTGCCCTGTTGTTCGAGTATTTCCATAAGGTACTGGAGGCCCTCCATTCTGGACCGTCCCGCCCATGAGTCATTGGGCCGAGCGGGCGGAGGGGTATCCAAGAGCACCAGCGGCTCAACCGACCCGCCCATGGAAATCAATTGCCTGGCCATTTCGAGCGCAATCCAGCCGCCGAACGAATGCCCCAGCAGGCGAAAGGCGGTCGGTCGAAGTTTTGCCTGTTCTATGGCCTCAATATAAGAGCTTGCTGCTGCGCTCACCGTCGAAAAGGGGACCAGATCGCTTTCCAATCCGCGAGGTTGAAGACAATAAACGGGGGCAGCGTCGTCCAGCTCGCGACAGAGGGGTAGAAATCCCGCCATACTCGCGCCCGCGCCGGGAATACAAAACAAAGGAGGTTGACTCCGATTACCGACCTGCATGGTCACGATGGGATTATATCCTGCATTCAATCGCTGGGCATACGCCGGTGAATTTGCCGGTTTTACGCTCAAAAGGGCTTGTCGCATAGTCTGGCCAAGAGATTGCACTTGGGGCGATTGCATGATGCTGGTATGATTGCCCGCAATTTGGTACTCATTCAGGTTTTTGAGAAAAGGCTGCCAATTTTGCGACATGGTTTCATGCTTTAACCCGTTGTCTCCATCGTCAATAGTCGCGCGAAACAGATGAGCCTCTATGTTCAAGGGTTGAAGGCAATAGGACGTATCGGCTCTGTACAATAAATAGGCGGTATTCAATCGATCTATGAACTCGTCTGAGTTCAGTCCTATTTGTTCGAGTTTTCGCAGCGCGGCCCTTGTATCCTCACGGGTAAACAGGCGCTGTCGCATCTCATCGTCGATCAGGGCATTTTCGCTTGTAAAATCAAGTTGGAAGATGATCGGCGTAAAATCCACACCGTCGCCAAGTTCGCTTTGCAATCCTTCGAATAAAAAATCTCGGGCATCTCCTTCCCCTGCGCCCTCCCCCATGACCTGGGGCAAGGTGTCGATCAGGCCCAAAAATTCAACGGCTTCGTTTTGTCCGAGCAGTTGGTTCACGATCTCATAAGCCACCGTTCCGCCCATGGACCAACCCGCAATACGATAAGGACCCGAGGGCTGCACCTGTTTAAGGGCGAGAATATGGGACGCCGCAATCGACTCCACCGAACGTATTTGCTCGCCTGCATAAACCGCATGGCCCGCCGAGTCGATCAATTGCAGGCCGTATAGCGGACACAGAGATTCGAGTTCGCGCGTCAGCGGCTGATAGCCCTGCAGGTCTCCGCTCACCTCATGAACCAAAAACAAGGGCGTTTCGAGTTGGGTTCTTTTCCCAGTCTGTGGATTAAGGCGAAGGGGGTTTTTCGTTTCTACAAATTCCTCCTGATCCAGGCTTTCGGCCAGCGCTTTTATGGTTGGATTTTTGAAAAGAGCAGACAGGGGCAGCGTGAGGCCTATTTCTTTCAATTGACCGATCAGTCGCACGGCCAGCAGCGAATGCCCGCCCAGCTCGAAAAAGTTATCGTTTCGTCCAACCTTCGAAACGCCCAATAGGCCCTGCCAGATATTCGCCATTGATCGCTCAATCGCGCCCACGGGCTTCATGTAGGCTGTGCCAGCGAAATTCGTTTCGTCCGGTAGGGGAAGCGCTTTGCGATTAACTTTTCCATTGAGTGACAGGGGGAATTCATCAAGATAAATCATCGCCTGCGGAATCATATAATCGGGCAGATGTGACTTCAATTGCCGTACTATGGACGATTTCAGGGAGTCTGAGACAGTCGATTCTGTGGTCACATACGCGTGGATTTGCTTGGAATTTGCGCCGTTCATATCGCGGACCAGCACGATCGCTTCCCGGACCTCGTCGATTTGATTTATCCGAGACTCAATTTCTCGTGGTTCAATTCTGAACCCTCGTATTTTTACCTGTTCGTCATTGCGTCCCAAATACGCGATGTATCCGTCTTTCAGCCATCGCCCCAGGTCGCCAGTTTTATAGAGTCTTTTCCTTTTGCCGCCCACGTGCAATTCGAGGAAATGAGTTTTGGTCAAGCCCTTTGCGTTCAGATACCCTCTCGCAACCCCGTAGCCGCCGATATAGATTTCCCCCCTTACGCCGTTGGGAACCGGTTGCCCCCGCTCATCCAGAATGTAAATACTGGCGTTGATTATGGGTCGACCAATAGCGTCAGCGTTTTCGTCGTCCTTTAGAACCCGATGATACGTGGCGGTGACCGTGGTCTCTGTCGGGCCGTATGAATTGATCAGTTCCGGCAAGTGTCCGTCCAGCTCAAACCACTGACTTATTTTGTCAGCGTTCACCTTTTCGCCGCCAATGACGACCTGTCGCACGCTTGCGGAAATCCACTGGGAGTCGTCGGGAATCATCTGATGCCAGAAGGCCGTGGGTAAATGCATAATGGAGATTTCAGCCCGCCGACATAATTTCCAAAAGGTTTCAGAATCTGTAACCCATTCGTCTGTGCGCAGGACCAGCGTCGCACCGCAGCCTAGGGCACCGAAGATTTCCTCAACCGAGATGTCAAAACTCAGGGCAGCGAACTGCAATACTCTATCCTCCGACTTCCACCCGTAAAGTCGACTCACCGTCGCCATATAATTGACCAACTGCCGGTGTTCCACCATCACGCCTTTGGGTTCGCCGGTGGATCCGGAGGTATACATGACGTAGGCGAGATGATAGGCAGCGAGGCCCAATCGATCGGGTTCGATGTTGGTAACAGGCATTTTCGCCAACGCTTCATTATTTCGTAGGACGGTTACCCGCGCGTCCTCTATTGGCGGGATTCGCGACGCACTCTCTCGATCCTGGGTCAGGATAAGAGCTGGCTTCGCGTTCGTAAGCAACTGCTTGATTCGTTCCTGCGGCTGCTCCAGATCGACCGGCACGTAAGCACCTCCCGCCTTCAAAATGCCCATAATGGCGACGATCAGCGCCGGGCTGCGTTCCAAACAGAGGGCGACCAAACTATCCGGACCGATGTCCTGAGACAGTAAAAAGTGCGCTAGTTGATTGGCCGCCCGGTTGAGCCGCCCGTAACTCATAACCTGCTCGCCCTGGACCAGCGCGACTGCATCGGGATTGCGGGCAGCATGGGCTTCAAACAGCTGGTGAATACATTCGGCGGCCAATCTTGTCGATCTAGGGGGATTATATTCTTCCAGAATTTGTCTCATTTCTGCGGCGTCCATGAAGGGAATAGTTTTGACCGAGCAGGATGGTTTCTCGGTCATGGACGCGAAAAGGGCAATCAGATAGTTCGTCCAGCGCTTTATTGTGGCCTCATGGAATAAGGCTGTGGCGTAGTCTATTGAGCCCTGGATCCTGCCCTCGGTTTCCTGAAAGGTGACGGAAAGATCAAATTTGGACACGATTTCCGGAGCCACGACTTCGGCAATTTCCAGGCCAAACATTTCAGGCGACTCATTTTCATTGTCCAGAGAGAACATGACCTGGACCAGGGGGCTATGACTCAGACTACGTTCCGGCTGAATCATTTCCACAATCTGCTCAAAGGGTAAATCCTGATGACTGAAGGCGGACAGAGCCGTATCTTTCACCCGTGACAATAAATCTGCGACGGTCGGATTGTCCCCCACATCGATTCGCAGGGCCAGGGTATTGACGAAAAAACCAATCAATCCTTCCAGCTCCGTACGCCGGCGATTCGCCACGGGCGTCCCCACCACGATATCGTCCTGCCCGCTCAGCCGATTCAATAAGATCACCCAGCCGACAAATAAGACCATAAAGAGCGTGACGTCCTCCTCAACCGCAAGGTTTTTTAAGGAAGCACTCAGCTCACGACTCAGGTCAAAGTTTACACTCGCGCCTGCATAGTCCTGAATCGCCGGCCGAGAGCGATCCAGTGGCAATTCTAGCAATGCCGGTGCATCCGCAAGCCGGGTTTTCCAGTAATTTACTTCGCCGTCTAGCCGCTCGCCGCGCAACCATGCGCGCTGCCACTGAGCGAAATCGGCATATTGTAGCGGCAAAGGAGGCAGCAAATGTGCTGTTCTGTCCACACTCTGGTCCGGAGCAAAATCCGCATAGTCATCCCCCTTGTCTGCGAATTCCCGGTATAGAACCGATAACTCCTGAGTCAGAATTCCCATAGACCAACCGTCGGTAACGATATGATGCAGAGTTATCAGAAGAATATGTTCGTTTGCCGCGCGTTTGATCAGTCGCCCACGAATCAACGGCCCCCGGGTTAGGTCAAAGGGGGCGCGGGTTTCGGCTTCGATGAGTTCTGCCTTCAGCTGCTCCCGTTTCCCGGCCGGGGCATCGCTTATGTCGACGACGGGTAGCGCAAATTCTCTGACCGGATTCACTACCTGGACGGGTTCGTCCCCGATCCTGTCAAAGACCGTTCGTAGGGATTCATGACGTGCGACGATAACCGTCAAAGCCCGCCTCAAGGCCATCGGATTGAGGTTTCCGGTGAATTTCAGGGCGACCGGAATATGATAAGCCCTTCCCGCATTTTTGTCCAGCTGGTCAATAAACCATAATCGCTGTTGGGAAAAGGACAGCGGCAGGGGCAGCGTTCGATCCGCCCAGGGAATCGCCGTCGTATCCTCCGGTGCAGTCTCCTGGAGGGCTTGTGCAAAGTCTCGTAACCTGGGTCGCTCAAAAATTTCGCGCAATTCCGGCTGTCGCCCCAACTCCTTTTGCAAACGGGAAACCAACTGCACCGCCAGCAGCGAATGACCTCCCCGCTTGAAAAAATGGTCATTTCGCCCCACTCTGTCCACCCGCAACAATGTTCGCCAAATTGCCGCGATAGCGTTTTCTATGGGACCGACGGGCTCCTCGTACGCTTCACCGCCGGTCGAGACGGCATCGGGCTGGGGTAATCCCTGGCGATCCAATTTACCGTTGGGCGTTAAGGGCATTTCATCCAGTAAAACGAAGGCACCAGGAACCATATAATTGGGCAAACGCTCGCCCAGCTCAGTTCGAATCGCATCAATGTCGGCTTCGATTCCCGGATGTTGAGTGAAATAGGCGGTCAGGCGTTTATCGCCTGGCACGTCTTCCCGGGCGAGCACGACGGCTTCTCGCACGGAAACGCATTGTTTTAAGCGAGCTTCGATCTCGCCTAGCTCAATTCGGAATCCGCGAATTTTGACCTGATGGTCGTTACGCCCTCGATATTCGATATTACCATCTTCCAGCCAGCGTCCTAGATCGCCTGTCTTATAGATTCGGGCGCCGACAGGCGGTGTCACTTCCTCGCTGTTTTGCCTTGGAGTCGTTTTTATATCCGCAAAGGGGTTTTGTATGAAGCGCTCGCGATTGAGCTCATCCCGATCAAGATAGCCCCGTGCGACGCCGATCCCGCCGATATAAATTTCACCTTCTACTCCCAAGGGAACCGGTTGTAAATGTTCGTCCAAAATATAGATTTGTGAATTAGCTACCGGTTTGCCGATGGGCAAGGAGACCGGGTCGCCCGTTGTATGAGTATAGAAAGTGCTGACTACGGTAGCTTCTGACGGTCCGTAGATGTTTATGAAGGTTCTGTTTTTGGACCAGAGTCGCGCGAGATCCGGTTTACAGGTCTCGCCGCCGACGATAATCGTATCCAGGTTTTTTAGAGGATGCTCGGGCAACATACTCAGGGCGACGGGCGGCATCATAGCGTGAGTTATTTCTCGGTCCAGCAGTAATTTCAGCAGAGGATCGCCCGGCAGCAATTGCTCTTGCGAAGCCAAATGCAAACTCGCTCCCGCGCACAGAGCCAAGGTGAATTCCTGTGCGAATACGTCGAAACTGAATGAAGCGAATTGCAGAACTCGGCTTTTTGCCTGTACCGTAAATGCTTCCTTTTGCAGTAATGCGAGGTTCGTGAGGCCTCGATGTTCCAGTAAAATGCCTTTGGGTCTGCCGGTGGAGCCGGATGTATAAATTACATAGGCCAGATGATCGAGCCGCAAACCGGTTTCTTGGCGAAGAATATTGGTTTCCGGTTGCATCGCGAAAACGGAATGATCGGGATCATCAAGCGGCGCTATTTCAACACCGTCCGCCGGCAACTTATCCGCCAGGCTGGAATGAGCCAAGAGGATTCGAGGTTTCGCTTCCGTCAACATAAACGCGATACGTTGTGCAGGATAGGTGGGGTCGACAGGAATATACGCTGCCCCCGCTTTCAGAATGCCCAGCACTCCCACAATACGTTCCACAGAGCGTTCCACGCTTATGGCCACTATATCATCGGGTTTCACGCCTGCCTTAACCAGGTAATGGGCCACTTGATTGGCCCGCGTATTGAGCTCCGCGTAACTCAACGCCTCTTCGTTGTACTGAACGGCCAGGGCCTCCGGTCTTCGTTGAGCGTGTTCTTCAATTAGTTCATGAACGAAGGCAGTCTGATTCGGAAATTCCCTGCTGGTATAATTGAACGTCAACGTTACTTTTCGCCGTTGGTGCGGCGAGAGCATACCCAAAGTTTTTATGGACTGATTTTCATTTTCAAGCATGCCCGATAATATCAATCTATAATGTTCGGACCAGCGCTCGATCGTGCTCCGATTGAATAGCTCCTGTGCGAATTCTAAGTCACCTTTTATGGCGTTGCTGGATATCTCTTGTTCCAGAGATAAACCCAGGTCAAATTGCACCGCAACCTCAGCGGTTTTCGCGGTCTCAATGGTGAGTCCAGGCAGGTCGAATTCCTGCTCAGGAGTATTTTCCAGCGTAAAGATGGTTTGAAAAATTGGACTGTAACTTAGACTGCGTTCGGGTTTCAGGGTTTCGACCACCTGTTCGAAAGGAACGTCTTGATGAGAATATGCGTCCAGCAAAATTTTCTTTATGAGCTGCAATAAATCTTTGACGCTTTCAACCGCGCCGATGTCGGTCCGAATCGCCAGCGTGTTGACGAAAAAACCGATTAGGCGTTCTATCTCCGCCCGGGAACGATTGGCCGCCGGAGTTCCCACGACAATATCAGTCTGGCCGCTCAGGCGAGACAATAATATGACCCAGGCGGTATAGAGAGTCATGTATAGCGTTACGCCGTGTCGTTGGCTGAACTCCTGCAAATGCCGGGAAAGATCGGGGTCCAAAGTAAAGTTTACGCGGGCACCCTCATGGTTGGGCAGGGCAGGACGGGGATAATCCAGGGGTAATTCCAGCAAAGTCGGCGCACCGTCCAGCTGTTCTTTCCAGAAATTCAATTCGGACGTTAATGTCTCACCCTGCAGCCAGGTCCTCTGCCATAGTGCATAGTCGGCATATTGTACGGGAAGCTCTTTCAATACCGGCGCCTCGCCCACGACCAGGGCTCCGTAGAAGGACATCAACTCGTCCATCAAGATCCCTTCTGACCAGGCGTCCGAAACAATATGATGAACTGTTAGAAGCAGGCGATACTCGTCGGTTCTGATCTTGAGCAAGCGCCCGCGAATCAATGGCCCCTGTTCCAGATTAAACTCTAGGCTATTTTCTGTTTCTGTATGCCGTTCGATTTCCTCTTCTAGAGAGTCACCAGCCAACTCCGAAAGATCATATTCAGGCAGCGTTATCTTACAAATTTTTTTTATTCTCTGCCTTGGTTCACCGTCGGTCAACTCAAATACCGTACGCAGTACTTCATGTCGTTCTATGATTTTGTTGAGAGACGTAACCAAGGCGAGCTTGTTCAGGCTACCGCGCAGGTTCAGCCCGTACGGAATGTGGTAAGCCTCTCTAACGTTATTATCTAGCTGGCTCAAAAACCATAGCCGCTGTTGCGACCAGGACAGTGGCACGGGCTTGGTGCGATCCGCCCGCGGGATTGTCGGGGATTTTTTCGGGACTATGGGTGTCCTTTTTTCTTTCAGCTTTTTGAGCAGTAATTTGCGTTTCAGCTGTTCACGGTTTACTTCGGTTTGATTCATTGTACTGCCTACGCCTCCAATAATGCCTGTAACTCTTCTTCTGAAAGATTATCAAGTTCTAAAGAGAGTTCCTCAAGGTCGTGGTCCTCAAAATTTTCCAGTTGCAAAGAGACCACTGCGTCGGCCATTTCGGCAAGAACCGGGTGGTCAAAAATTTTCACGATTGAGAAATCAATGTCAAAGGCATCGCGCACTCGAACCAGAAGTTGCGTGGCCAGTAAGGAATGCCCGCCGGCAGCAAAAAAATGATCCAGTCGCCCCACCTGCTTGATACTCAGTATCTCCTGCCAGATCCGGGCCAGGGTTTGTTCGACTTCGCCTTCCGGTGCAACGTATTGAACCCGTTGCAGACGATTAAGGTCGGGTTCCGGTAAAGCGTTCCGATCTATTTTTCCATTGTTCGTCAGAGGCATTGTTTTTAGTTCAACAAACACGTCAGGGATCATATAATCGGGTAGCTGCCGCTTTAAGAACGCACGCAGGGCCTGGGATTCAAGCTCATTATTGTTGGGCGAATCATCGCCGAGGGCCGGGGCAAAATAGGCAACCAGGCGTTTTTCATGATTGTCCTTTCCGGCGGCCGTTACCACGGATTGCACTATGCCGGGGTGCTCGTCCAGGTGCTTTTCAATCTCAGTCAATTCGATGCGAAAGCCCCGAATTTTCACTTGGTGGTCTTTTCGCCCGATGAATTCTAGGCGGCCATCGTCCAAACGTTTTACCAAATCGCCGGTCAGGTAAAGTCTTCGATCCAGTTGGTAGCTGGCGTACGGGTTGTCCCTAAATAGCGCCGCGGTCTGCTCGGGCAAATTCAGATACCCGCGACCGACAACAGGCCCCGAGACAGCCAATTCGCCCACAACTCCTACCGGCACAAGAGACAGTGATTCATCGACGACGTGCAAATGAGCGTTGGCCGTTGGCCTGCCAATCAGCACTCGTTGGGGAGGCTCATACATCGGTTGAAAGGCCACATCGTCGGAACACTCCGCCGGTCCATAAGCATTCATTAAGGGAATATCGGGGTATTGTTCAAACCAGCGCCGGACCAGAGCCGCGGTCAAGGCTTCGCCTGTGGCAAGCACCCATCGCATGGCGGGTAGAGCTCTTTGCAGGGGCAATACCGCCTGCATTAAGGAAGGAACCGGTTCCCATATGGAAACCTCGTATTCGGCCAGGGCGCCGAGTAAGGCGTCCGGATCGCGGGATAGTTGGTCGGGAATAATGACGACTTTGCCGCCCAACAAAAGCGGGGTTAAGAACTGCCATACGGAAATATCGAAACATTGAGATGCGGTCTGCGCGATTACATCACTTTCACTCAGGGATAGGGGGGTGAATTTTGATCTAATATTATTTATCATCCCGCGATGCTCGATCATTACTCCCTTGGGTTTCCCGGTCGAGCCCGAGGTATAGATAACGTAGGCCAGATCGTCGATATCTGGATAGTGCCTGTCCATTTCAGTGACTTTCTCGTCGAAATCGCCGGATTCTCGGTCAGGCAGCTCATTCTCTGGCAACAATTTTTCCAAGATGACGACGTCGGATTTGTTCCATTTCCGTTTGATCCAGCGCTCTTCTAGTCGAAAGCTGTTGCCCAATATCACCAATGTCGGTTTCCCCTCACCCAGAATGTCCAGCCAGCGTTGCGATGGATGGGTCGGGTCCAGCGGCAAATAGGCCGCGCCCGCCTTCAGTACGCCGACGATCATCATGAGTAAATCCAGGTCGCGGTAGTCCAGTAGGGCAACAATGGACCCCCGGCCAATGGCTTTCTTTTTGAGTTCCCGGGCCAGGCGACTGGAACGCCAGTTCAAGTCATCATAGGTGAGGGTTCGCTGATTGCATTGGGCCGCAATCGCCACCGGTGTCTTGGCAGCCTGCTCGACGAATAGCTCGGGCCAGGTTTTTTCCATGAACTCGGGGACCCTGGTGTCGTTGAATGAATAGAGTAGGCGCTGCTTTTCTGCATGGGGCATGATTTCCAGAGAGGTAAACGGTGCGTCCGGTTTGTCTCTCAGCGCCGAGACCAGAGAACGGATCGATTCACGCAGATAGTTCATGATTCGCTGAGCTCCAACGCGACGATCAATACTGGCTACCATGGAGAAGCCCTCGCCCTCATCGTCGATGGACATGTCAAACGCGTAGTTGCTTAGATCTTCAGGGCTGTAAACCGTTTCGATACCTTGCCAGGCAACGCCGTTTGCGACCTCGTCGTCTCCCTCATGGCGATAATTCAAAATCGCGCTAAACAGGGGCGTTCCAGCAGGCAGGCGACTGCAACGTTGGCTGTCGGCCAGAGGAACCTGTTCAAACTCGACCAGCTGGCTGAGTTCGTGCTCGGTTTGCGCCAGCACGTCGGCCAGTGATTGGTCCTTTAGGGATAAACGCAGGGGCAACAAATTTATGAATAGACCCAGCATTCGATCGACGCCTTGAATGGCCTGTAAACGCCCGGACATAACGGTGCCGAAGACGATGTCTTGTCTGTCACTGCAGCGGGCCACGACCGACGCCCAGGCCATGTGAAATAGAACCGCTGGACTCACATTATTGTTGCTGGCCTGCCGGCGAATCTCGACACACAGATCGGTAGGTAGCGATTCGACCAGTTCTTCAGTCTGGCTGCCGTCGCCGTATACGTCCAATAGGCCAAACGGAGCCGTGGGTTCGTCGATATCGGCCAGTCGCTTTTTAAAGAATTGTTCCGCTCTCTGGCGATCCATTCGGGCCTGAGTGAATGCGACAAACTCCCGGTACGAAACCGGTGTTGGTAAATCAGGGTTGTCCTCGGTCAGAAAAGCCCCAATTTCAGCCAGTTCTATTTCCAACGATACATGGTCGCTGATCAGGTGGTGTTCCTTTAAGAATAGATACCAGGCATCGGAATCGGGGTCGCGGGCAATTTCAATTTCCATAAGAGGCGCCCGCGTTAGGTCCATATGCAGTTTGTTTAACTCCATGCGGGCGATGAGCTGCGCCCGTGTGTCCTTTGCCGGATCTAGCTCCACCTCGGTCACGGGCAAGTCGGCGTGGCGGTGGACCACCTGCACTGGCCGGGGCAGACCCTGCCAGAGAATGGCCGTGCGCAGTATGTCGTGGCGATCCACAACCCGTTGCAGAGCAAAAAGAAATCGATCTAAATGGGCCCGGGTCTTTATGGACAGCAATATTGGCGTTATGTACGCGTCCCCATCCTGATTCATCATATGATGAAAGAGGATGCCCTCCTGCAGGGGTGCCAGGGGATAGATGTCCTGTATATTCTCGGCCCCGCCCGGCACGCTATTGACCACCTGGGCCAGCTCGGTTTCGGTGAGCTCGACAAGCGGTAGCATGTCCGGCTTGATCTCTCGGCAGCCTGCGGGGATTTTATTCTCGGGCGCCCGGAACTGCGGCGTCGTATTGG
>JAKSDA010000278.1 GCA_022360315.1 Pseudomonadota bacterium | reverse complement strand
TGCGCGGTCCCGGTGGCGACCGTCTGTTCGTGGGACGCAGCTTTGCCCTGCCCGGGGCCGGTGACGGAGGCGACAGCGCGGCCGCTGCCATCACCGTTTTGTTTGTGCACGCCGACTCGGTGATCCCCTTTGCCAGTATCGGCTGGCCGGGCCTGGTCGGCGTGGTCTCGGGGGTGAACGCCGCTGCTCCTGAGCGTCCAGGAAGCTCACATCGAGTTTCTAGCAGGACACGTCGATACCGACGTACATTCTTTTCTCGAACATGTCTCTCCTCCTTCGTGTTGATGTCATCGGCGATGGAGGCCCCGGAACGATCCTGGCCACGCGTATCCTTCTCAATTGTGCGGTCATGCCGCATGTTGCAATAAGAGCTCCGGGCCAGGTGCCGGGGAATCACTCTGCCTTTCGTGGTCATGCCGCAGGAGCCCAGGCGATCTGTCCTCCTGCACCGTGACCCGGATGAGATACCTGACTGTTTCATCTTCGGCAGCAACCGATGCGCCGTCAGGAAAGAAACTCTTAGTACTGACCTACCCACAACGGGCTTTATAGAAGGAGCCCAGTGCGTTAGTAGTGCTCGCTGGGATCTGTGCGGGGGGTGCTCAGTAATGAGCATTCCTACCGCGACCTAGAGCAACCTAGAGCACTCCCTTTGTTGGCGCTATGCCCAAGATCCGAATCTTCGATCGGGGAGCGTTTCGGGTTCTGTAGCGTACCATGTAATGAGATGGGTGGATCCGGGAGTCATAGGCATTCAGCAGGGGTTCAGGCAGGTACGACTCAGGTTTACATCGAGGATGGCAATGAAAAAGACACCGCGCAAACAGCAAGGAAAGCAGGCACAATCAGAAAAGTCCGTACAACAAACGGCACCCGGGAAACGAACCTTGACGTCCAAGCTGTATCGACAACCCGTACAGCGTAAAGCCGCGAATCCGCCCAAACCCGCGACGACGCCTTCGCCACGGATCAGGTTGTCTCAAGAGGTTGGTTTTCTGGCGGCCATGGGCTTCTCGGTACAGATGAAGGACGGTTCTGGAAATTCGGGTCAGGTCCACTCCATTGCCGGCGAGGGCGTGCGAGATGGCGGCGGGCAACTGCCCCATCTGGCCCAGATCCAGCGCTCATTCGGACAACACGATATCACCGGAGTCCGGGCTCACACGGACTCTCGCGGAAATGCGGCCGCCAAGGCCATGGGCGCAGAAGCCTATGCCACCGACAATCACATTGCATTTGCATCGTCGAGCCCATCGCTGCAAGTTGACCGGGTCGGCAGTGGACAATGAGCGTGTGCTGACCATCATGAACAAGGGCCTGTTCGGGTACACGGCAAAAATCGACAAAGGCGGCTATGTCACTCTCGAGCCCAACGACATGGTGGGGCCGGCATCGCCGCAGCAAGAAGCGATGCACAAGTATCTGGATCAGATCATCTCCAGCTCTAGTGATGTGACTGTCGATGTTGGCTCGTCGACCAAAGACACCCTCGTGGGAAGCTATGTCGGAGAAAGCATCGATATTGGCGACATCGAAGCAATGGCCGGCAAAGGTGGAGCAACGGAAGAAGGCGCCTTGATCCACGAATTGGTCGAGCAATATCATAAACAGGTCAAGGGCACGGGCTACGGCGGCGAAAGCAGTGGCGCTCATGGCAAGGGCATCGCGGCCGAGAACGAGGTCAATGGAACCGTTCGCGGCGCTCAAAAAGTTGTGAGAGTGACACAAAACGCCGACGGAACCATCAACGCAGTCGTCGAGATTCCCTACACTCACCCCGACGGTCGGGTTGTTACCACGACCTTGACTATCACCGAGAACAACGTGACAAAGGCAGAAGACAAGGTTACGAAGACAGCATCCAAGAAAGGATCCGGAGGAAAGTGACGAATCGATCAGCTTGCGTGACATTCGGCATCGGAATGGCGCTTCTCATGCTCCACCTGGGCTGTACTCGAGAGCAAGACGACCATCGGAGCGATCGCGATCGCTCCGATGGCCGACAGCAAGATGAACAGGGAGCGCCGATGGAAGGCCCGAATATGAAGGCTTTGAAGCAAATCCATAACGATCATCTGCAATGGGACGGAACCTTTGTCGGCCTTGTCCCGAAAATCAAGCAGGAGCGCACAGCGAAGTGGATCGAAGCTGCCGAGGACATCGATTTCTCGCTCGTTCAGCTCCTCAGAGACAAGCAGCGCTTCGCCATTGCGCACGTTCTACTGACGTTCCGGAGCAAAGCCGAATACGAGTCTGATGCGTCGCAATGGAACGGCCTGCACGTCACACTCCAAGCGTCCGGTGTTGCGCGTTATGACGAGCGCGACATGGACACTCTGTACAACAAGTGGCGGGCGGCAGTGAAGTAGGGAGAGGGAGTCGGGGACGGGAGTCGGGTCGCAGTAGGAATGCTCATTACTGAGCACCCCCCGCACAGATCCCAGCGAGCGCTACTGTTTCAACTGGAGCAAAACACCTCCTGGAGATGGGACTGTCCTACCAGTAGAACAATCGCTCCAGCAGAACCAACATAGCGCCGTCAGGAAAGAACTCTTAGTACTGACTTACCCACAACGGGGTTTATAGAAAGAGCCCAGTGCGTTAGCAGCGCTCGCTGGGATCTGCGCGGGGGGCGGGCCGAACCCATAGAGCTAAGTACCGCGACCAGGACGAGCTGGGTGTGCTTTATTTTGTTACTTTAGCGATGGCCTCAATTTCAATCAGAGTATCAGGCGATGCCAGAGACGCCACTCCAATCGCGGTAGTAGCAGGTCGATGTTGCCCAATATATTGGGCAATGATCGGTACTACTTTTTCACCATGCTCACCAATCTCTCCCCGGATGTAGATTCGCAAATGCAAAATGTTCGCCATCGAAGAGCTAGCAGCCTCTAATGCTGTTACTAGATTTTGCATTGCACTCTCTGCCTGAGCCTCAATATTGTCATGTTTTACCTGATAGTTAGTATCCCAATCTACCTGCCCAGAGACAAAGACCAGACCGTTGTCCGTATCAATAGTGACATGAGACATACCGAAATGAGTGCCGTCATACAGCGACGTTGGGTTTACTATTTTTATACTCATAAAAACCTCTAAACCTATGTTGTGAAAAAAATAGAATAGACAAGCCGACACTGCTTCTCTACCGCTCGACCTGCAGGTTGCCCAGCTGTGGAAAAAGGTTTCCAGGTCAGCAGGGTGAACTCACTGGCTCGAACGCTGATTTTACCAGCAGCTATAGCCGCCGTCGGCAACGACGATCGCGCCGGTCACCAGACTGGCTGCATCAGAGGCGAGGAAATGCACCACCGAGGCGACCTCGTCTGCCTGGCCGACCCGCCCGATGGGTGTCATGTCGAGCCAGACCTTGTACACCTCTGGATTCTCCTCGACCCCGAAGCTGGTCAACCGAGTTTCAATATAGGTTGGCGCCACGGCGTTCACACGCACCCCTTTCGCTCCCCATTCCGCTGCCAACGACCTGGTGAGTTGATGGACAGCGGCCTTGGAGGCGTTGTAGAAAGCCTGAGGCTGCGGCTTGTTCACGATGAAACCGGACATTGAGCCTATATTGACAATCGAGCCATTGCCCTGCTCGAGCATCTGCCTTCCGAAGGCACGGCAGCACCAGAACAGGCCGTCGAGATTGACATTCATATGAAAGCGCCAATGCTCGTCGCTGGTATCTTCTGCCCGCACGTTGCTCTTGGCCACACCCGCATTGTTGACCAGGATATCGACGCGATGGTGCCTGCCGATGATGTCGGCGGCTGCTTTGTCGACGTCGGCAGACTTGCACACATCCAGGGGTAACGCCTCGGCCCGGATACCCAGCTTGGCCAGTTCGGCGACGCTGGCTTGAGCGCGATCGGTTCGTAACTCCGCGATGATCACGGTAGCACCAGCCTCACCCAAGGCCTGGGCGCAGGCTGCGCCGATACCCTGACCGCCACCGGTAACGACAGCGACACGACCATCGAGTTTTAGCTTATCGAGATACATTTCACCAGGCCTTTCAGCTGAACGGTGGCGTGTGAAGTGCCAGTGAGGGCGTCGTCGTCCTGCTGTTCAGACGATGCATCAGATTACCTCACCATTTTCGCCGAAGCGATGCATCCGGTTTGGTGGAATCGTGAGCCACACCCGGTCGCCGCGACCGAACTCGACGTCACCACCCGCCCGCGCGGTGACCGAGCCGACCCCGTCGACTTCCACATGAAGAAAGGTGTCGGAGCCGAGACGCTCGGTCACGCCGACCACGCCACACCAATCTCCGCTCTCGGTCGACAGCTCGAAATGCTCTGGCCGAACACCGATGGTCGTGGCGCCATGTTGATCGGCAGCGGCCCCGCTCAGAAGGTTCATTTTCGGCGAGCCGATAAAGCTGGCGACAAAGGCATTGGCCGGCTTGCGATAGAGTTCCATGGGCGAACCCACCTGTTCTACCCGGCCGCCATTGAGCACGACGATCTTGTCGGCCATGGTCATGGCTTCGACTTGGTCGTGAGTTACATATACCATGGTCGTTTTCAGCGACTGGTGCAATTCGCCGATTTCCAGACGCATATTGACCCGCAGCGCGGCATCGAGGTTCGATAATGGCTCGTCGAAAAGAAACACCTTGGGCTCGCGCACGATGGCACGGCCAATGGCGACACGCTGACGCTGGCCACCGGACAGCTGGCCGGGGCGCCGGTTCAGATAGTCGGTCAGATTGAGGATGTTCGCCGCAGCTTCGACTTTTTGCAGGATCGTCTCCCGGTCCTGATGGGCCATCTTCAGGGGAAAGGCGATATTGTTAAAGACGCTCATATGTGGGTAGAGGGCGTAGGACTGGAATACCATGGCAAGACCCCGTTTGGCCGGCCGCATGCTGGTGGCGTCGACTCCATCGATGCGGATGGTGCCCGACGTGACATCTTCGAGCCCCGCGATGAGCCGCAACAATGTCGATTTGCCGCAACCCGACGGCCCGACAAAGACCACGAACTCGCCGTCGACGATTTCCAGGTCGACATCTGAAATGACACTGACATTATCGAATGCTTTGCTGACCTTTTCGAGAACTATCGAACCCATGGTTTCGTCTTCTTTGCTATTTGACCGCGCCAAAGGTGAGGCCGCGGACCAGTTGTTTCTGGCTAAACCAGCCCATTACCAGAATGGGCGCAATTGCGAGTGTCGATGCCGCTGAAAGCTTGGCCCAGAACAGCCCCTCCGGGCTGGAATAAGAAGCGATGAAGGCCGTGAGCGGTGCGGCATCGGTGACTGTGAGGTTCAGCGTCCAGAATGATTCGTTCCAGGCAAGGATGACGTTGAGGAGCAGAGTGGACGCAATGCCCGGCACCGCCATGGGCGCCAGTACGTAAATGATCTCCTTGCCAATGGTCGCGCCGTCCATGCGCGCAGCCTCGAGAATCTCGCCGGGGATCTCTTTGAAATAGGTGTAGAGCATCCACACGATGATAGGCAGGTTCATCAGCATGAGCACCACAACCATGCCGAGACGGGTATCAAGCAGATCGAAGTCGCGGAACAACAGATAGATTGGCACCAGCACGCCAACCGGCGGCAGCATCTTGGTCGACAGCATCCACATCAGAACGTTCTTGGTGTGCTTGGTGGGCGAGAAGGCCATGGCCCAGGCGGCCGGCATGGCCACGAGCAGACCAAGTCCGGTGGACCCTAGCGATATGACCACGGAGTTCATTGCGTGCTGGAGGTAGTTCGACCGGTCCTGGACCTCGAAGTAGTTTTCTAGCGTCCAGTCGAAGAACAGAAACTTCGGTGGCATTGCGATCGCGGTGCCCTCAGTCTTAAAGCTCGTCAAGATGGTCCAGATGATCGGGAAGAACAGCGTGATGCCGATCAGCCAGCCGACCACGGTGAAGATGAGCTTACGCTTGGGGAAAACTCGACTGGACATGGCATCAACCTAGATTTCTGCCGATCATGCGGATGAGGAAGATAGCAACGATGTTGGCGAGAAGAATCGCCACAATGCCGCCAGCGGAGGCTGCGCCTACATCGAACTGGAGCAGCGCTTGCGCGTAGATGAGATAGGAAATGTTGGTGCTTTCCGTACCCGGCCCTCCATTGGTGGTCACCAGTATTTCGGCAAAGACAGAGAGCAGGAAAATAGTCTCGATCAAGACTACCACGGTCAATGCCCGGGTCAGATGGGGCAGAGTTATATAGGCGAAGACGGAAATCGGCCCGGCACCGTCCAGCTCGGCGGCTTCCTTCTGGCTCTGATCGAGGGACTGCAGTGCGGTGAGGATGATCAGCGTGGCGAAGGGTAGCCAACCCCAGGCAACGATCATGGTGATCGAAAAGAGCGGAAACTCGGCCAGCCAGTCGATCGGCTCGAAGCCAAGGCTGTGGGCAATCCAGGTAAACAGACCGTTGACCGAGTGCATGAACATGTTCTTCCAGACTAGAGCTGAAACCGTCGGCATGACGAAGAAGGGGGCAATGACCAGAAGGCGGACAATGCCGCGTCCCCAAGATGGTTGATCGAGCAACAAGGCCAGCAAGGTGCCGCCAATGACAGTCACCACCAGCACGCCGCCGACCAGCAGCAGAGTGTTCACGAGCGAATCGACGAAGGCCGGATCGGTGAGGAAGAACTCGTAGTTGGCAAGGCCGGTGAACTCCTCCAGTCCCGGCATCAGCAAGTTGTAGCGCAGCAAGGAGAAGTACAGCGTCATGGCGAGCGGGATGATCATCCAGACCAGCAGTATCAGCACGGCTGGCGATATCATGACGCGGGCAAGAGATCGGGTGTGCAGAGTAGCCATGGCATCGGCCCTTTTTCAACGGGACGCAAAGAACAAAGAGTTCGAACGAGAACAAACCGGGTGTGGCAACCGTGATGATCACGGCAACACGCCACCGGCGGCCGGCCGGGATGAGTGGCTATTTCTTGCCGTAACCGCTGCGTTTCATCTCGCGTTCGGTGATCTTCTGTGCGTTATCGAGGGCCTTTTCGACCGACGTGATACCAGCAAGGGCTGCAGCGAACTGCTGTCCGACAGCGGTTCCGATACCCTGGAATTCAGGGATCGCCACGAACTGGACGCCGACATAGGGCACCGGATTGACTGTTGGGTTTTTCGGATCGGCTGCCTTGATCGACTCCAGGGTCATCTTTGCGAAGGGCGCGGCCTTTTGGTATTCGGGATTCGCATAGAGCGACGCGCGGGTGCCAGGCGGTACACTCGCCCAACCTTGCTTGCCGGCGACCAGGGCCAAATAGTCCTTCGAGGTGGCCCAGGCGATGAATTTTCGCGCCGCTTCCTGCTTTGCAGAACTGGCGGGGATGGCCAACGACCAGGCCCATAACCAATTGCTGCGTTTGCCCATGCCGTTATCCGGGGCCAGTGCGAAGCCAACCGAATCTGCCACCTTGGATTCGGCCGGATCGGTCACGAAAGCGGCCGCAACGGTGGCGTCGAGCCACATGCCACAATTGCCGGACTGGAACATGGCCAGGTTTTCGTTAAAGCCGTTCGAAGAAACACCTGGAGGACCCGCGTCCTTCATCAGGTCAACGTAAAACTGCAGCGTGGTTTTCCACTCGGCGCCGTTGAATTGCGGCTTCCACTCCATGTCGAACCAGCGCGCACCGAAAGAGTTGGCCATGGCGCTGAGCAGGGCCATGTTCTCACCCCAACCGGCCTTGCCGCGCAGGCAGATGCCATAGACATTGGCTTTCTTGTCGGTGATTTTGCGCGCCGCGTCGGCAACGAAGCTCCATGTAGGCGCCGTGGGCATTTTCAAGCCGGCCTTGTCGAATAAGTCCTGGCGATACATCAACATGGAGCTTTCGCCGTAGAAGGGGGCAGCATAGAGCTTGCCTTCGACGGTGAGGCTGTCGCGGATTGTCGGCAGAAGGTCGTCCACGTCGTAGTCGGGGCCAAGATCGCCGAGCGCGGCGAGCCAGTTGTGGGCGGCCCAGATCGGAACCTCATAGGTGCCGATCGTGACGATGTCGTACTGGCCACCCCTGGCGGCGACGTCCGTGGTGACTTTCTGGCGGAGTACGTTCTCCTCCATCGTGACCCATTCCAGCTTGATGCCTGGATTGGCGACGGTGAACTCGTCGGTCAGTTTCTGCATACGGATCATGTCGCCGTTGTTGACCGTGGCAATGGTCAGGGTCGTTGTGCCCGCGGAGGTCCCTGATGACGGTTGCGCACTGCCAGACGAACCCTTCGAACGCTCGGTTTCCCGGGCGCAGCCGGTGAGCGCAGTGGATGCCACAAGGACACTGACGGTAAGAGCGAATCGCACGAGAATCATTCTTCAGCCTTCTTCAATTATCCGTGAGCATATGCGCAACTACTGGGCAGATAATCTCGATTTCGTTCATGATAGTCAAGCGAGTTCGTGCCAACTGGAATCGACTCAGCAACCCTTACGGGCCCGGTTCTCGTTTTTTATCGAATGATTATGTGTTATTCTATACTCTTGAAGGCGGTCTCGGGCCGGCCGACCGAGGCAGTTTTCTCTCAATGTTTGGTATCGAATAAATGCCCAGCCTCCATTCAAATGATACGCCTCGAGTCAAATGATACGCCTCGAGAGGCGTGGATCTATTAACGCGATGTGCGATTCTCGGCTTCTGCCCACGGACAGAGATAGACCATTGGACAGACCAATAGACAGACGGCGTAACGACGCCGCGCGGGCCGCCTGGCTCTATTTCATCAGCGGCCGCACCCAGGACGAAATCGCGGCCCAGCTCGACCTATCGCGCCAGGCTGTCCAGCGGCTGGTGGCGTTCGCCGTCAGTGAGAAACTGATCAAATTCCGACTGGACCACCCCATCGCCTCGTGCGCGGAACTGGCCGCCTTGCTTACCGACCGTTTTCGGCTGGCGTTTTGCGAAGTCACTCCCAGCGACCCGGATGCTCCCGGGTCGATCGTCGGTATCGCGGCGGCAGCGGCCACACGCCTGCAACGCCAGCTGGCATCGAAGACGCCAATGGTGATCTGTATCGGCACCGGCCGCACGTTGCGGGCGGCGGTGGAAGAGCTTGACACGCTCGACCGTCCGCAACACAAGGTGGTTTCGCTGGTTGGTGCAATGGCGGCAGGGGGACATGCCAGCCCGTACGACGTGGTGATGCGACTCGGTGACAAGATCGGCGCACAGCGCTATCCGATGCCCGCTCCGGTGCTGACAGAAACCGTCGCCGACCGCGAAACATTACAGAGCCAGCGCGCCTTCACGGTATTGCGGGAACTGCGCGAGCAAGCCCGCGCCTCTTTCGTCGGGATCAGCGAAGTCGGCTGGCAGTCACCTCTCCATCGCGACGGCTTCGTCACCGACAGCGACGTTTCGGCTCTGGTGGAAGCCGGTGCTGTCGGCGAGATCACCGGCTGGTCATTCGATGCCGCCGGCCGGCCTTTGCGCGGCCCGGTCAATCAACGGGTTGCCAGCCTTCCGCTCGAGATTCCGCCCAAACGCCTGACCGTCATCGTTGGCGGTGGTCCACAAAAAGTCAAGCCATTGCAGGCCGCATTGACAGGCGGGCTCGGCACGGCGCTCGTTACCGACGAGGCAACCGCCAAAGCGCTAGCCCGAACAATTCATGAAGGCGGGAATGTGATGGGTGGCTCCCGAGGTTAGATCTCGAAATGACACGTCTTTCGATACGGGCGCCCGGGGCGATGATCGCGCAGCCACGGCGTCCGCGCTGGTAAGGCGTTCGGTTTGGCAACGTCGCTCTCGGCCGTCTCGGTCGGTACGGGAATAGCGCCGCGAATGTCGATTTTGCCGTCGGGCCACAGCACGATGCCGAACGGCTGTTCTCCCGGGATAACCGACTCGATGATGGCCTTGCGGTCTTCGGGGGCCGCGGCTTGCACTCGGTCTTGCAATTCGTCGAGCTGCGCTTCTACGAGATCGATCGAGTAGTCCGTG
>JAKSDA010000307.1 GCA_022360315.1 Pseudomonadota bacterium | reverse complement strand
TGCCTTCTTGGCAGTGCTTTGGCCCTTTTTGGCCTTCCTGGCCGAGAGATTGGCAAACCTCTGTGCAACGGGGAGCTCCATCTTGAGCCGGGAGTACAGATATGGCCGCTCGCTTGTCTCGTCCTTCATCAAGGCACGATCACGAGCCGCCTCCGTTCAGCCGTCCGCGCACTGTGCGGTTCCAGAACCTGAGTAAATTCGACCTTCGGATTGTTCAAAAACTGATAGGTCGCTTCCCGAGCTGCCTCTGTCACCGCTCCAATGCGCAGTGTGGAAGAGTGCAGCCAGAGGTAGAAAGCGAGGCAAGAAAAACAAGGGGAGCTATAAGGTCAGGAAAGGCGCGCCACGCCGGCCAACGCTGGACGCACTCGACTTGGATGCGCATATAAAGAAGGTCTGCGGCGTCCAGAAAGAGGGAGCTGATTTTTCCTACAAGGGCGATTGGTCATTCAAGCCTCTTCTGAGCTCCAGAGCAGGTAGCGGCGAGTGCCTCGCAGTACGCAATCGGCCTGGTAACGTGAAAGATCCCACCGGTGCAGCCGAGGTCCCCTGCCCTCAATATGGCGCTGAAAACAGCGCACATGCCGAGTTGTATCCCGAAGCCGGCCAAAACCACTACATGTAGTGGTTTTGGCCGATGGACAGATTCTCGGACACCAAACCTGGAGCCAACTCATCAGATTGCGTAACTCCAATACACACAACCGACCTAAAAATAGCCTCGACAACTAGCCTGGCCGGAGAGTTCGCTTAATTCAGGGCTAGCCACAGATATTGTTGGGCCGACGATAGGCTTGACCCATCAAGACCTGGGCTATCCCTTCCGAGATGGGCAGTTTGGTGTAGAGATCGAGCCAGTAAAACTCACCGACAGGGTTCACTTCCAAAAAGACATAGCGCCCGTCGGGAGTGAGAATGATGTCAGCTGCCCCGTAGTTGAGATGAAGCCGGTCCATCAGTTGCAGCAGTTTGGTCTTGAGATCTTTGGCAAGCTCATACGGTTGCCAGTCCTTGATAAAACCCATTCCATCGCGTCGCCAATCGTGTTCGGCCTGTTCGGATACGCTCGAATCGATCGATGCGCAGAAGATCTGATCGCCGACGATGGTTGCCCGTAACTCCAATGCCTTCTCGATATTGGCCTGAAAGATCATGGGACATAAGTCGAGGCCTTCCATGTCGTTCAGAGCATCCTCATCCATCTTGTTGGTAAACACCACGTATTCCGATTTGCCTTGGTAGACTGCGAATGAGGTTTGCATCTTGGTGATGATCTTGCCGTCGTTTGCCTCGGCGAACCTCCGGACTGCCTCGCTGTGGTTGGTTAGAAGTGTGTCGGGAATTTCCAATCCAACCTGCTTGGCGACCTGCAATTGAAGTTGTTTGTTCTCCGCGTACCGGATATTTGGGATCGGGTCCATGACAAATACATCCAGGGTCGACATCATGCCCATAAATGTACGCCGCGCTTCCTCGATGGCCGGTCTGAGCAATTGCGGGTCCAAATCCTGGGGCAAACTCTGGCCTATCCGCACCCGGCGGTACCAAATGGCCGTCACTTCGTCCAGAGCCAGGGTTCCATTGTCGGTAATAAGGCATTGCTCGACCCCGGACCCCAATCCTAGAACCAATCGATCTTCACCGGGAAAGCGATCGGTATTGAAACGAACCGCCTTGCCACCCTGCTTTTCGATGGCTTGCGATACCATCGTGATACTCTCATTGTCATTGCTATGGGTGATAATCAAAACTGTCATTAAGTCATCCTTTTGGTGATGGCCCGGGCGATCGCATCTGAAATCGCTAAATCGAGCTGCATTTCTAGCATGCCCCATTCCCCCCGAGGGTTGACTTCCAGAAACACGTAGTCATTATCCGGTGTCTTGATGATATCCAATGCGCCAAAAACGAGCCCAAGCCCATCCATCAGTGCGATGAGCTTACGTTTCACATCCTCGGGAAGTTCACCGCGTTGCCAGGATGACTGGTGCGCGTTCGGATGACGCCAGTCGATAGGCGCCTTGTCCGCAGACGTGGCCTCGATCTTTCCCAAAAACAATTCACCGTCCACATAGATGGCGCGCAGCTCGTATGCCTTGGGGATTCGCTTTTGAAAGACCATGGGACTGAAGCGCAAATCGTCGAGATGGTCCAGATCCTGCGGCGATACTGGGCTGGTATAGACGAACATGTCGGGTTTTCCCATGCTCACCGTAAGCGGGGTCAACATCTTTGTCACCACCGCACCGCCCTGCGCCTCGTAAAATGCGCGAACCTCGTCCTGATCGTTGGAGATCAATGTTGGCGGTACACTCAAGCCCACGCTTTTGGCCAACCGTAGCTGCTCCGCTTTGCTCTCGCATCGCTCTATCGTGCGCAACGGGTCGATCCATGGCTTGCTGGCCAATAGATCCAACATTCCGCGAAACGCCTCGGCCGATTCGCGCATGCAGCCGTCGCGGAACTTGGGTTCTAGATCTTCGTCGAACTTGGGTGGAAAGATCTTGCGCAGCCATACCGCGCCGATCTGACCGGCATTGATGACACGTCCATCCGGCAAAAAAATACGGCTGGCTCCTAGCTCTGGCTGAAGCGCAATGCGAAGGCTGGTGGGGAAACGATCAGTATCGATCCGGACCGGTCGTTTTCCATACCGGTCCAGGGCTTCCATGACCCGGTCGATCGTAAAATAGTCCCCGCTATGGGTTAGACACAAGACATACGTTGACAATACAAACCTCTTACAAAGTCTGCTCGCATGAGCATTCGTAGCACTACGGTATCAGGTACAAACACAGTCGTGCTTAGAGCCGGTCCAAGAACTCTCCGCGTCGCCAGAGCGGCGATCCATCACCGCCAGCGGGCTTGCTCGTCGGTCAAATACACCCAGTATTCTCCACTCCTCGCGTACCCACTGGCGGCGCGCCTCGCCGCTCTGGCTCGGTCCGAGGTTTTTGGACCGGCTATAAACAGAATCACCTTGTTTGTGCAACAAACGAGGTGATTCTGTTGGCGAGGCCAACGGCCGAGCCGGCCGGCAGTCCGGCCGTCCGGGGGTTTTGCCCCAAAAATGACAGCCCGAGCGCGAAGCGGTCGGGCCGCACACGATCACGTTGGAGCATTTTCAACGTGATCGTGTGTAGCTGTCGGGATCGGCCATCGGCCTCGGGATCGGCCATCGGCCTCGCGATCGGTCTCGCAATCGGCTTCGGCAATCAGCCTCGGCCTCGGCATTCCCCGACCGGATCATCGACCTCGAAACTCGGGTCGGCGTTTGTCCAGAAAGGCGCGGCGGCCCTCGGCGTGGTCCTCGCTGGCCGAACAGTCGCGGATCAGACGTTCGCATAGTGCGACATCGCGCTCGGCAGGGTCTTTGACCGATTCGTGGATACAGCGGCGGGCAGCGCGGATCGATAGCGGCGCATTGTGCGCGATGGTCGCGGCCAATTTGTCGACGGTTGCCTGCAACTCGGTTTTTGCCACGACCCGATTGACCAGGCCGATCGCACAGGCGTCCTGTGCGGAAAGCCGGCGCCCGGTAAATAATATGTCGCTGGCATGAGCCGGTCCGACAAGAGCGACCAGGTGGTGTACCCAGGGCAAGGGGTAGGCGATGCCCAGCCGACTGGCCGGAATGCCAAATGTGGCGTCTTCCGCGGCAATACGCAGGTCGGCGCCGAGCGCGACTTCGACCCCGCCGCCCAGACAAAAGCCGTGAATCATGGCAATGACCGGCTTGGACAGGCGCTCCAGCGCATTGACAGCACGCGCCGCAGTGGCGTCGTAGTTCCGGACTGATTGCTCTGTGCTGCGCTTGCCCTCGAACTCGGAAATGTCGCCCCCGGAGATGAACGATTCCTCACCGGCACCGCGCATGACCACGACGCGAATGTCTCCATCGCTCTCGAAATCGTCGAGGACCGCTGGGATCGCCGCAAACATGTCGAGAGAGATCGCATTCTTGCGGCCCGGGTTGTCAAAATAAAGCCAGCCTACATGATCGGCCCTGGCGATTTTGATGTGCGGCGTCCGAGAAGTCTGTCGTTGCTGCATGGCGAGTCCAGCTCGATAATGAACAGATCAGGCAGACAGAGTACTCGATTCTGCCTGCCATCTCGACCATGGCAGCACTCCGGTCAACTCTATCTGCCTAGTGGGTAAATACGTTCATCGTGTAATCCCACCGAGTACAGACAGACTGGTAGTCTGAACAGCAATCGCCACGATCGGTGCATCCGATATCGCACTCGCACTGTCCGGCCGATTCGCCGCACTTGCCGTTGCACGAATTGCACGCTACGTCGCCTGTGCCCTGACCATACTGGCAGTACTCCATCACCGACGTGCCGTCGTCAAGAACGGTCCAGGAACAGATCGTGTCGCAGCTGGGCATGGGCGCCCAGGACACTCCGTCGACAACGATGGTCGAACCGCTCGAGTCACCCACCGGCTCGATGATTCCGCATTCACAGCTGCCCTTATTGCCTTGCACTTCGGGATCACCGCAGGCGCGAAACGCACAAATTCCGGCGGTGACAACGCCGTCTTTGCTTTCAGAATACGATTGATTGCCCACGGCGCACATGTAGGTAGTGGGATTGTCGAGGAAAAGATTGCCAAAAAACAGGCCCTCACGTTGGTCGTGATAGATCGGTCCGGAGTCGAATCCGGGTATTGTGCTGACCAGAGCGACGTTGACTTGCTGGCCCTCGTAATGAACCCGGGCAAGTAGACACGCACTCACTTTTTCCTTTTCTGCCCCGGTCATCTCTCCACTCTGCAGCCCCGGTCCCAGCCCGGCGATTCCCTCATAGGTCTCAGTGCTGCCTCGATACTTGAGCCGAACCGAAACTGCCGCTGGCAGCGCGCACTCGATAAAATAACGCATCAAGCGCTTCCTCATCACCTCATCCTCGTCGATCCATTCCTCCAGGTCGCTGCCCGACGGCGGCGCGTAATGCGGCCCGACCTGGCCATCGAGGAGCGCGGTATCTTGAAGGTCGATTCCGTTATCGAAGTTGATTCCGTTATCGAAGTTAATCCCATTGGTGAGAACGACACCATTATTCAGAATGAAACCGGGGCCCATTTTCAGGCCATTATCAAAGTTGATTCCATTGTCGACCACAACCAACGCCGAACTCGTGGCAGCGACGATCGGTTCGCGCTCGTCGCCACCGGATACCACGACACAACCCGACAACGCCAGAATTAGACCAAAGACACTCGTGCATGATGATGCACGGATCTCATTGACGGTGAAGAGATGCACAATGCCTCCTTGGAGTGCGTCTGCCCGCTTCGTACAGCGGATTCGTCAAGATCGTAAATGTCTTTTAATAATATAAATTCTTATGAGAAGTGCCAGTAGAAAAATACAACTAAAATGAACTTTGAAACTATTGTTGGTTGCAGACAGGTCTCGACATTGAACGCGAATTATGGGTTTTCTACCCAACAAGAAAGCCGGTGTGGATGTACCACATTGTTTCGCGGCCGGCGCAATGAATTTTTGGTCGGCTTGCCAACTCGGGTATCGCCCCAAACACGAAATCACTGCCTCAGCTGTATCATTCTGAGCGAATTCGCCACGACCGGCGGCTTCGACTGTGAATGGATACTGAATCGGTCTCGGCATGACACTGGCGCGGCGCTGATCCAGAGGCGTGCGCCGGCATGGTTCGATTCTCGGACACGGCGCGGGCGCAGCGCAGATCGCGGGAGCGGCCGGGCGCGGTATGGATTCGGCGTATCCGAAGGTGCTACTGCGGCCGACTGAATGGTCCTGGAGTTCACATGACTTCCCGATTACGATGTCCTGGTCCGAGATCGATCCACACGACCGCAGGTACGTGAACGAAAGATGACCGACGATGGCGATCTGTACTCCGACGTGGCGCTACCTCGGGTTCCCGGGTTTCGCATCCTCGGTATCGTGGGCAGCGGTGGCTTTGGCATCGTGTACCGGGCCAGCCGCGAGAACGACCCGGTCGCGGCTGCGGTCAAGGTCGCCCACGGTGGGGTGGACAGCGCCGCTGCGCAGCTGTGGCGCGAAGGCGATCTCCTGGCGTCCATCGGTGTTCCGGCGGTTCCCGCAGTGCTCGACCGGGGCACCGTGCAAGACGGCCGGCCCTACCTCGCCATGGAGTATATCGAGCTGCCAACCCTCGCCGAGCTTCTCGCCACCCAGCCGGGCCCAATGCCACTGACCGCGTTCTACCGGCGTGCTCTGGCCATGGTGCACGCCCTGTCCAGAGTGCACCGCCAGGGTGTCGCACATCGCGATCTCAAGCCCGACAATATCTTTATCGGCGATTCGCCTCCCTGTGCCCGGTTGATCGACTTTGGCATCGCCGAAACAGTCACCGGCGATACAGTCAGGTCCGGACCGTCGGCGACTCGTTCGGATGAACCCACCGGCACCCCGGGATACATTGCTCCCGAAATATATTGGGGCGATACAGACATTGATCAGCGGGCAGATATCTATGTAATAGGCGCGCTTTTCTACGAGATGCTGGCCGGCGAGAAGCCGTTCACCGGGTCGTCGGTTGAACTCCACCAGGCACATCTGGCCCGCCGTCCGCCGCTTTTGAGCGAGCGTGTCCCGGTACCGGCCGCGGTGGAGGCAGCGATCGCGCGCTGCATGGAAAAAGATCCGAGCCGGCGATTCGATTCGCTCGCGGCACTGAATCAGGCACTGCAGGCCAGCCAGGGCAGCCCCGACATGGCTGTGAACGAGCATCGCTCAGCGGTGAGCAAGCCGCGCAGCAAGCGTCAGAAACGCACCATGGGGCTGGTCTTGCTCGACAGCGAGATATCGATCAGCGCGCTGCGCGAGGTCTCGGAAGCGTCGTCCGGCGCCATCGCCCATGTGGAGGATACCAGGTATGTGCTGGTTTTTGCCCATGTATCGGGCAGCAATCCGGTCCAGCGCGCGCTCCATGCCGCCGGCCAGTTGCTCGGCCGAGCCAGGTGCCAGCGAGTGCGAGTCGAGCTCGGCCAGGTCACGGTACGCGAGGCCGAAAACCGTCGAATCACCTATTTCAGCCCGGTGTTTCGCAAGACCGACCGATATCCACAGCCCTCGGATCCGCCCGGAGTGTCGATCAGTGCCGCGGCCGCCGCTGTGCTTGCCGATCTGTCGGTCGAACCGCTTGCCGAGTTGCCGGGATGGTTTCGCCCAGTCGAGGCGCCCGGTAAAGACGCCTCGCCGGTCGCGGCCACGGAATGTGCTGACGAGCGCATGTTTGTCGGTCGAGACCGCGAACTCGGGGTGCTTTTGCATCACGCCGGGAAAACCCTTGGGGATCGCAGTGCCGGGCTGGCTCTGGTCACTGGCGAGGCCGGATACGGCAAGAGCCATCTCGCCGCGGCGTTGCTCGATCGACTCGACGCCCGAGCGGCCGATATCGTGGCCCTGCGCGGTCGAGAATCACTGACCGGTGAGGGTGGCTACCAGATCAGTCGGGCCCTGTTGCGGCGATTGTTGGGGCTTGCCGGCGACGTGTCGCCCGACGACGGTATGAGGCGATTGCGGCAGTTCGCCGCTGGCACCGAGCACGGCGAGTTGTGGCCCGCCCTGGCTCTGGTCATGGGCTGGCTGGAGCCGCACTCTGCTCCGGTCAAGCCGCTCGCTGCAGCCCCGGGCGCCCTGCGCATGGCCGCGGCACTGCTGATCGCAGAGGCCTTGCGCCGAGCTGCCACCCGCCCGCTGTGCATCGTGGTCGACGATGCGCACGTCGCCGATCTGATCGCGCTCGACGCCTTGCTCTCGGCCACGGGGGAACACTCGACAGCGCCGATCTGGACGTGTCTGGTCGGGCGTCCTGCCCTGGCCAGTCAGCGCGGTGAATTCACCGAACTCGCCGGTGTCGCGCTCGAACTCGAGCCGCTCGAGCCGGACGATGCATCGGCGCTGTGCCGGCACTTGCTGCGCCCGGTCGAATACGTCCCCAACGACGCTGTACAGCGGATCATCGGACGGACTCGGCGCATCCCCCTGCTCCTTGTCGAACTGGTGCACGAGCTCAAACGGCGGGGATACGTCCGCCAGTCGCGCAGGAGCGGCGAGTGGTATGTGGCCACCGACGCGATCGGAACGCAGGCCGATCTACCCCTGATCGAATGGCTGGCAGAGGGCGAAACCGCTGCGTTGACGTCTGACCTGCGGTCTCATGCCCAGCTGGCCTCGCTGATCGGCCGGGTGTTTTCGAGCCGGCAAGTCGCCCGGATCCTCGATCAGCTCGAGCGCACCGGCCAGGGTAATGCATTTCCGCTCGATGCCCGGGTCGGGCTCAGGCAACTGGTCGACGCCGGGTTGCTTCGTCACTGCGGTGACGACAACTACGAATTTCGCGTCGGATTGATCCGCGACGCGATCGCCCGCAGTGTCGACAAAAAACTGCGTCGACAGGTTCACGACACCGCCTATCAATGCCTGGCCGACGATCCGGTAGACGATGGCGGGGTGCTGGCGCGGCTGGCCTATCACGCCGAGCACGCCGGCCGGGCCGAGATCGCTGCCGCGCGTTATCTGGACGCGGCCGAGCAGGCGCAGTCGCGCCACCTCTACCTCGATGCCGAGCAGTGCTGCAGCAAGGCGATCGAGCTTTTCGGTCACAGCCGGCCCCGACAAATCCTGCGCGGGCTGCGCGTGCGCAGTCTCATGCGCTGTCGCCTCGGCCGCTATGAAGACATGCTGGACGATCTACAGCGCGCGCAACGCATCGCCGAAGTGCTCGGTGCACGGCGCGAACAGGGCGAGCTCCTCATCGAAGAGGCGACCGCGCTGGACTGGATGAACGAGTATCGCCGGTCTTCCGAGGCGGTCGAAGCCGCCGCAGCCCTGCTCGACGGCAAACTGTCCGAGCCGACCAGGGCCCGCCTCGACATGGCGCGCGGCCGGGCTCATTTTCGCCATGGCGACTACGATAATTCGGCCAAACTTCTGGCCCGAGCAGTCCGGCGAGCCAGTGAACTGGGCGACGATTGTTACGAATCCCACGTCACTGCTCTCATGCTGCTGGCACCAAATCTCAGCATGCTGGGCCAGATCGACCAGTCCGAGCGCGCCTTCGAGCAGCTGATCAACCTGTGCGTCGAGCGCGGCGATCGAATGCATCTGGCGGCCGCCCACGGCAATCGCCTCGCCCTGTACATGGCGCAAAAACGCGGCGAAGAGGCCATTGCAACCGTGTCCCGCGCGCTCGCCATCAATGCCGAACTCGGACTGCTCACCCCGCAATACCGGGCTCACTACAACCTGGCCGAATTATGGCATCAGTACGGCGAAAGCGAGCGCGCTCTGCCCCATCTCGATCGCGCTCTCGAGCTGGGCAAGCGGCTCATGGGCGAAGAATTGCGCCCGGATGGCACACTGCTACGCGCCCGCATACACTTGTTTCAAAACGCCCGGGCAGAGGCGCGCGCGGCCCATGCCGAACTGGTCGCCCACCAGGCCGAGGCGCGACAGACAGGGCGCAGCGAGGCGTTGCTTCTGCCTCCAGAACAGATGCTTATGGCGGCTGTCGGACTGGCCACGCGGGCCGATTTTGACGAACGCGCCTGGGAACAACTGATCGCAGAAGCCAAAATTGTTGTCGGACAGCCCGGGGATCTCATCGAAATCATGGAAATGCGCGGTCTGGCCGCAGTACAATGCGGGTGTGTGTCCCATGCTCGGACGTTTCTGGCCGAGGCACTCGACCTGGCCCGCGCCAGCACCACCATCGCCGAGCCTCGAATTGAAAAAAATCTGGCCCGCACACGCAGTACCGAGTAAGCCGCCTCGGCGTGATATGAGCCGCCGTGACTACAATTGATACAAGGCACATTCGGGTTGTTCGATGCCTGGCCTATTCTAAAATTACACGATGAGACGCGATCGCGTTTTGGAGGACCCCCAGTCCGAAACCGAACAGACCAATACGACTGGTCCCTCGCAATCCGATCATCTTTTCCACGATCGAAGCGATGATCTCGAACCGGGCAAGGTCGTCGACGGCTACGAGATCGAATCGATGATCGGCCGAGGCGGTTGCAGTACGGTTTACGCGGTACGCCATTCGGAGTGTGGAGAGGAAGCGGCACTGAAAGTACTCAAGTACGCCCGCACTGGCGTACCGGGAAACATCGAGCGCTTCAAACGGGAAGTGCATGCAGTGGAGCTGATCGGGCACCGCAACATCGTCGATATGTTCGGCGCCGGAAAGCTAGAGGACGGCCGCCCGTACTGCATCATGGAGTTGGTGCGAGGCGACACTCTATCTCGCCTGGTCCGGCAACACGGACCGCTCATGCCGGCCCAGGCGCTCGCATTCATCGAGCCGATATGCGACGCGCTCGAAGCGGTCCATGCGGCGGGGATCATCCATCGAGACATCAAGCCGAGCAACGTGCTGGTGAGCGGTCGAGACGCCAAACTGGTCAAGCTGATCGATTTTGGAATTGCCAAGCTCTCGCTCGAGGAGGGAGAAAAACCGCTGACTGCGGTCGGACAGCGTTTGGGGACGCCAGTGGCCATGTCTCCAGAGCAGTTGCGCTGCGCCGAGGTCGACACCAGGACCGATATCTATGCCGTGGGGGTCCTGCTGCATTTCCTGGTCACCGGTCAATATCCGTTCTATTCGTCCAATCGCCGCGAAATCGAGCAGCTTCACCTCCATTCGGAGCCCCCGCCGGCAAGTGCCAGGGCCCCGGTATCCCCTGCCATCGACGCCATCATCGCGCGCTGCCTGAGCAAGCAGCCCGAAGACCGCTTTGATACTGTGGGCGATGTCGTGCACGCCTGGAAACACGCCAGCGTGGCGAGGTCGGATCCGGGGCAGCGTCGTACCGAGACCGCACTGGCCATGGCCGTGTATGTCGAAGCTGTTGCCGCCGATGAAGAAGACGACGAGACTCTCGAAGATCAGGCTGCTGTGCTCGACACGGCCGAGGCAACCCTGACTGAGGCCGGCTTTGCGACCGTGCTGCACACAGGCTCGACCCTGCTTTGCGCCAGAGTACTGTCCAATGACGACAAGGGCGGCCAGCGCGCCCGGGCAAAAAAAAATCTGCTGGTCCGCGCCCTGGAAGACGAGCTCAACGCCACATTGGAAGAACCACATCGGCTGCGCGTGCGCGTCCTGGCCCATGTAGACAGTGCCGTGGTGCGCCGGGATGAGATTATCGGCGGTCCGGTTGCCAACATGAACTGGGTGCCAGCTGAGCGAGCCCAGCGCTAGCTCGATCCCCGCTCTCGCCAGAACGGTTCATCCCCCTCCATTGCTTCGGTCTTATCTGATTGAAATCATTTGCAATACCGATTATCCCGCAGCGGGCCGGCCAGGCTTCAATACAGATTTGATTGCGCGGGCAAGACGTGGTAATCCCGCCGCTCACTGATGCTCGTCGTGCAAAAATACGGTGGTACCTCGGTCGCAACCATCGAGCGCATTCGCGCGGTGGCCGAGCGCTGTCTGGAAACCCAATCCCAGGGCAATGATGTCGCTGTCGTGGTCTCAGCCATGGCCGGAGAGACCAATCGGCTGCTCGGCCTGGCTCACGAGATTCAGGAAAACGGCAACGACCGCGAGTTTGACGTCATTGTGTCGACCGGCGAACAGGTCAGCAGCGGCCTGCTCGCCCTGGCCATCCGCGCCATGGGCGGCAAGGCGCAGTCGCTGCTCGGCCATCAAGTCAAGATCCTCACCGATAGTGCCCACGCCCGCGCACGCATCCGTTCGATCGATTCCAAGGCGCTCTCCGATTGCTTTGTCGCCGGCAAAATTGCAGTCATTGCCGGATTTCAGGGCATCGACGAACACGGCAGCATCACTACCCTGGGCCGCGGTGGCTCAGATACCACAGCCGTCGCCATCGCAGCCGCTCTCAAAGCCGATGCGTGTGAAATCTACACCGACGTCAGCGGAGTGTTTACCTCCGACCCGCGCATCGTGCCCACAGCACGCAAAATCGATCGCATCTCCTACGAGGAAATGCTTGAACTGGCGTCACTCGGCACCAAAGTGCTGCAGATCCGCTCAGTCGAGTTCGGCATGAAATACCAGGTGCCGATCCACGTGCGCTCCAGTTTTCACCGGGAGCCGGGCACGTGGGTGGTACCGGAGGAAGAGCATATGGAACAGGTCCTGGTATCGGGCGTCACAGCCGTTCGCAATGAAGCCAAGATCACCATTCCGCGCGTACCCGATGTATCTGGCGTGGCAGCGCGTTTGTTCACCCCTCTGGCCGCGCAGGGCATCGTGGTCGATATGATCATTCAGAACGCGAGTTCCGACGGAACCACCGACCTCACGTTCACCGTACCGAGGGCCGATCGCAAGCGTGCCATCGAGATCTTACTCGGCGAGGCCGGCGATCTGTGTTCCGAGGATCGGCTGTCCTACGACGACGCCATCGCCAAGGTATCGGTCGTCGGCATGGGCATGCGTTCCCACGCCGGTGTCGCGCGGCGTATGTTCGAGATCCTCGCCGAAGAGAGCATCAATATCCTGATGATCTCGACCAGCGAGATAAAGATTTCCTGCGTCATCAAAGAGAAATACACCGAGTTGGCGTTGCGCGCACTGCACGACGGCTTTGGCCTCTACTTGCCCGTGGACAAGCGCCCCGCCCCGTGACGCAGGCGTCTATAATTACATTTAAATACATTTAAACAGAAACTCATTGGTTGTGGGTTTCAGCTAGGATGCGGCCCGCCAAATCCCATTCATTTGGTCGCCGGTCAAGGAATACGAATGGAGGCGACGCAAAAACAGAATCAGGCAGTCTTGTTCGGGCACCCGGCAGGACTGTTTACCCTGTTTTTCGCCGAAATGTGGGAACGTTTCTCGTATTACGGCCTGCGAGTGCTTCTCGTCTTTTACATGATCAAGGGGTTTTTGAGCTACTCCGACGACAACGCCTATGCGGTCTACGGCGCTTTTAGCGCCCTGGTCTACGCAACGCCGTTTATCGGCGGAATGCTGGCCGACCGGCTATTAGGCGCGCGTCGTGCGGTGGTCATTGGCGGTCTGCTCATGGCTGCTGGCTACGTGACCATGACGATTGAGAACGAATCGGCCTTTTTCTTGGCCCTTGCTTTACTCATCTGCGGCAATGGTTTCTTCCAGCCCAACATATCGACCATTGTCGGCTCGCTCTATCCCCTGGGCAGCCCGCGTCGTGACGGCGGGTTTACCATCTATTATATGGGCATCAACCTCGGTGCCGCCATAGCGCCCATCTTGTGCGGCTATGTCGGTGAGACCCATGGCTGGCACTACGGATTTGGCCTCGCCACGGTCGGCGTGCTGGTCGGTGTGGCAGTGTTTGTGGCCCCGGTTCGATTGACCCGGGGGCTCATCCTGGTCAGCGCTTTTGCCACGGCTGTGGCCATGGTCTGGCTGCAGAACAATCCCTATCTACTGGCCGTCAATGCCGTGGTGGCCCTGGCCCTGGTCGTGGCCGGGGTCGTGGCATTCATCGCCCTGGGTCGCGGCGGCCTGCCCGCCGAGGCCGGAGCATCGCCCGGTGTCGAGACTCTGCAGCGCAAGGTTCTCGGCGTTTTGCGAGCCGACCGGGCGGTTTATGTCGGCATTGTGGTCGCCGTGCCGGTCGTAGCCCTGCTCGTCCAGCGCAATACAGTGGCCGGGTCGATCCTGGCCATCTTCGGTGCCCTGGCCTTTGTTTCGCTGATTGTCGAGGCCGCGAGGTCCGATACGATCGAGCGCGAACGACTCTATGTCGTGCTCATTCTCACGTTCTTTTCGATGTTCTTCTGGGCGTTCTTCGAACAGGCCGGCACTTCGGTCAACAACTTCACCGACCGCAATGTCGATCGGGTTATCGAAGATCGCCACATCGAGCCGTCCGATGTGGGCAAGACCCTGACCCTCACTCTCAATCAGGAGCAGCTCGGCCGCGCAAACGGCGAGCAGGTCATCAATCTCACCAGCTTGGGCAAGGCGCGCGCCGGCAAAAAGGACAGGGTGCAATGGGTAGTGGGTGAGGAGGACGTCGGCATGGGAGTGGCTGGAGCTGAAATTCCGGCCTCGGTATTTCAGGCTGCCAATCCGATCTTCATTCTGATCTTTGGGCTGATATTCATCGCTTTGTGGGGGTTCCTCAGCGCCCGCGGTGTCGAGCCCAGCACGCCGGTGAAATTTGCCTTCGGGTTATTGCAACTCGGCCTCGGTTTTGGCGCGTTTTGGTACGGCGCCCAGGCCGCCGACGATCGCGGTATGGTGTGGCTGGGCTGGCTGCTCCTGGGTTATTTCCTTCACACCATGGGCGAGCTCTGTCTGTCTCCTGTTGGGCTATCCATGGTCACCAAGCTTTCGCCCAAGCGCATTGTCGGCACGGTCATGGGGGCATGGTTTCTGGCCACTGCATTCTCCAATTTCCTGGCCAGTCTGATCGCGCAGTTAACCGGGGTCAGCCACGGTGGCGACGGCGGGCAGGTAATTCCGGTTCCGAGCGAGACGGTCGGGGTGTACGGCAGAGTTTTCGGGACCATCGCGATCACTGCGATGGGTTCGGCCCTGATCTGTTTTGCGCTCTCTCCCCTGTTGCAGCGCTGGATGCACGAAGAGGTGGATCAAAGCGCGCCACCGGCGCAAGCACAGGGAAAAAGCCAGCTGGTGTCGAACGACTGATTTTTGCTAGCGAAAGTTCTTCACGAAGCGCAGACCGACCTCGACGGCCAAACCCGGCTGCGGGTCGGAATACTCGACACGACCGAGCGGGCTGCCCCAGTCGTGGGTATCTTCGGTGGGCAGCAAGGCGAGCTCGTACCCGGCCTGGAAATACAGCCAGTAGAGACGGAGGCCGAGCGCTGCAGCAGCGCGCAACTGGCCGGGAGGATTCTTGCCGGCGACCGGGATCACGCCGGTCACATGCGCGTCCGCATAGAATTCGAACGCGTGCCGGCTCATGGTCGGAATGCGTTCTTCGAGGACCGTGAGCGGCACGGCATAGGATTCGCCCAGGGTGACAAAGACAGAGTGCCCGCCCCCGAAATTATGGTTGTATTCGGATTGGCCAAATCCAACCCCGATGCGGGTGGCCCACCTGGTGTCGGTCCGCCACAGGTAACTGGCCATGGCACCATAGATGCTGACCGGCTGGCGAAACTCATCGCGGACGTCGCGATCGAGAGTGACGACCCGGTATGCTGTGGTACCGTAGATATAGCTGAGGAGCAGCTCTGAATGGGGCTGCGCATCGAGTCCGTGCCGGGGTTCGGGGGCATCTCCGCCGTGTTGATGCCCGGGGTAAGCTCCCTTGACTGCGAGCGAAGTGGGGCTGGACAGGACCAGATCTTGCTCTGCCACAGTGGCCGTTCGTCCGGCAACCACGCGGACTTCGAGCGCGAATACCTCATTGCCGCGAATGCGGCGGACCAGGTATCGACCGGGTGGTACAGCCAGGGTCAGCGTGCGCTTGCCGGGGGGCAATTCGAGTATGATGACTCCGGTGTCGAGGTGGACCAGTTGCAGAGGGCCGCGATCCTGCGCGACCGCGATCAAGGTATCTGCCGTGGCGTGCACGGTCAGCGGCAGATCATGGCGGCCGCTCAGATTGAGCCGAAAACTCGGATGCTGAGGCGAGTCGGTATAAATGGCCGTGTCGCGAATGGTCAGCGCCTTGGCGTACTCGAAGGCTTCGACCAGAGTGACCCGGCCGTCCTGATTGCGATCGGCGGCCCCGCGCAGTCCGGTGTTCCAGTGATGGGTGAAAAACGAGCCGCGCAGTGTCTCCGATTCGTGGGCATCTTCGACGCCAGAACTCGACGAGATGAGCACTGAGCCCTGGTTGTCGAGGCTGAACGGGACATCGACCACGAACACCTCGGTGGGTGTGAGGCCTTTGGTTCCAGTCCAGCCGCCACCGCGACACGCGTCGATGATGCCGATACGGACTTTGGCCCGCTGGTCTTCCAGGCGCTTTTTGAGCGCGCCGAGGTCGAGTGGCTTGCCGTCGGGATAGAGCGCGCGGGTGTCGGCGTGGCCCGAGTAGTAGAACAAAAGGACCGTGTCATCGCGCCGACTGGCCATCTGGTCGAGCTGGTTGTCGAGCACAGCCAGGAGATGACGCGGACTCGGATCGAGAAGGACATGGATATCGTCGGGGCGAAACTCTCCGAGTTCTTCCAGCACGCCAGCCAATGCTCGCGCATCGCGGTGACTGTAGCGAAGGGTTTTGCGTCCGGGCGCGGCCTCGTTGGCACCGACCAGAACAGCGATGCGTCGGGTCTCGGCCTTGTCGGCGACGGCCGGTCCGCTCGACACCGGGCCAGCCCATGCCGAGAGTGCCACCGTGATGAGCGAGAATATTCGGATCATTGTCAGTTCTCCACGACTTGTTTAGGGATGACGAAACGGCGGACCCATACGCCGGGCCGGGCAGTCGGGCCGGCGATCGCCCGCACTGCGTCGCCTGGCGACAGCGGTGCCCGAGAGAGGACGACGATCAGGGTCTCGCTGCCCACAGCGCGATCGACTTTCCAGGCCGCGGGAATGAGATGCCCGCGGCCGGGCTCGACTGCACCGGCGTATAGCTCAATCAGTGCCCGCTCGGACCGTTTGGCCGCGGGATCGGGCGAAAAAACCGCGACACGGGTGAATCCGCCCGGGACGACTTTCAGGCGCAGACTATCTCCCGGCATCACCGGCGACGATCCATCCCACAGGGACACGCGGCCTGCGCGCTTGATGTAGAGCCCCACTGCCTCGGCGCCCTTGGCCCCGGTATAGGGCGCCGAATGGCCGGGCTGCGGGCTCTTTCGATCGCGGCCGACCGGGCCGGGCCGATCGGCGGTCTCGGTTACAGTCGGCTCGCCCGGACGGTCCCCGGTTGCAACCACGAGCAACACAGCCGCAGCGGCCAGAGCGCTGGCCAGGCCGCCGCTCCATACCAGCGTTGCGCCCGACCACCGCGGCCGCGCAGTGGACCGCACAGCCGAATGGGCCACCGACGAGGTGGCTAACTCGCGCACCCAGGCCGGAATCTCGATGCTGGCCGCGGCGCCGCTCACCCGGTCGATATGGCGTCTGCACGCACTGCAGCTGGACAGATGTGCCCGGGTTTCAGGCGACCGCGAGGCGCCAGTGGCATAGCGGTCCAGTTCGAGAAACGATGGATGTCGTGAGGTAGTGTTCATCGCTTGTCCCCTGTCATGTCCCCGGGCACTAATCCTGTTTCACGCCCCTGGCCGGTCTTGTCCATGGCTGTAAAATCGGCCAGCCGGCGATCGAATCGGCTGAGCCAGCGGCGTATCGTCCGCCCACTGGCCCCCACAACGTGACCGATTTCCTCGTGGGTCAGGCCGTCGAGTCGGCTGAGAATAGCGGCCTCGAGTTCACGTTGCGGGACCTTGTCGGCTACCAAGTGGAGCAGACGTCGCGAGTGCACGCGATCCTCAACTGTCGATTCCGGCCCTGAGCTCAGGGTGAACTCGGCGGCGTCGTCCAGGCATTGCACCTCGCCGCCGCGCTTACTGATCCGGCGATAATTGTCGATTGCCAGACGAGTGCTGGTGCGGTAGAGCCACGCGATCACAGCGCGAGGGTCGGCAATGCTGGCACGGTTCGACCACAGTCGCATGAACGTCTCCTGGGCGATGTCCTGGGCCTCTGCGCTGTCTCCGAGCATGCGGGCACATTTGTCTCTGATGAGCGGAAAATACCGCCGATAGACGACTTCAATATCTGCATCTTGCAGGCTCTGCACATCGGCGCCGGGTTGTACAGGAAGGACGCGCGGCGAGGCGGGATGCGGACAGAGAAAACGCCGCGCACCACACAACGGGGCGGCCGATTCGATCGGTCGAACCGGGCAGCCCGGCGCAAACCCCGGCGTTGTCGCCTATGCCCCGGAGGTCAAGACGGCCGACGTCGAGCCTTTCAGCTGCTCGCGGCCTCGGGTATGCGGATGTCCTCAACCAGCTCCTGCACGTGCTCGGGCGGCGGGGCGGTGAATCTGGCCACGACTGTCGCGACCGCAAAGTTGAGAACCATACCGAGCGTGCCGATGCCTTCGGGCGAGATGCCGAAGAGCCAGTTTTCCGAGGTGTTGAGTTCGGGCCGGATGAACTTGAAGTAAATGATGTACCCGGCGGTGAAAACGATGCCGACCGACATACCGGCGATGGCGCCCGCCATGTTCATCCGTTTGGAAAAAATGCCCATGAGGATGGCCGGGAAGAACGACGATGCCGCCAATCCGAAGGCAAAGGCCACCACCTGGGCCACGAAGCCGGGTGGATTGATGCCGAAATAGCCGGCGATGCACACCGCCACACCGGCAGCAAAACGCGCGGCCAGAAGCTCGCCGCGCTCGTTGATGTCGGGCACCAGCCACTTTTTGAGCAGATCATGAGAGATCGATGCCGAGATGACCAGGAGCAAGCCGGCTGCTGTGGACAGCGCGGCGGCCAGCCCGCCCGCGGCGACCAGACCGACCACCCAGTTGGGCAATTTGGCGATCTCCGGGTTGGCCAGCACCATGATGTCGCGGTCGATGGTGAGCTCGTTGGTCAGGTCTTTTTTGTCCGGTCCGACGTATTGAATGACTCCATCACTGTTCTTGTCGTCGAATTTGATGAGGCCGGTCTCCTCCCAGTTTTTGAACCAGGTCGGCACCTCGTCATAGGGCTTGTTGGGAATTTCTTCCAGCAAGTTGGTCCGGGCGAACGCCGCTACGGCCGGTGCCGTGGTGTAGAGAAGCGCGATGAATACCAGGGCAAAGCCGGCCGAGATGCGCGCGGCCGAGGCCTTGGGTACAGTGTAGAAGCGGACGATGACATGGGGCAGTCCGGCAGTGCCGACCATGAGCGCGGCAGCGATGAAAAAGACGTCGATGGTATCCTTGTGCCCGCTGGTGTATTCGTAAAAGCCGAGCTCGCGACTGAGGCCGTCTAGGCGTTCGAGCAAATACACCCCCGAGCCATCCTGAACCGTGCTGCCAAAACCGATCTGCGGGATGATGTTTCCGGTCACCAGCAGCGAAATAAATATGGCCGGGACCAAATAGGCAAAGATCAGCACACAATATTGGGCGACCTGGGTATAGGTGATGCCCTTCATGCCGCCCCAAACGGCGTAGAAGAACACGATGCCCATGCCGATCAACACACCTTCAGTGATATCCACGCTGAGGAAACGCGAAAATACGATACCCACCCCACGCATCTGCCCGGCCACGTAGGTGAACGAGACGAAGATGGCACAGAACACCGCCACCACCCGGGCGATCTGCGAGTAGTAGCGGTCGCCGATGAAATCGGGCACGGTAAAGCGGCCGAACTTGCGCAAGTATGGTGCCAGCAAAAGGGCTAATAGCACGTAGCCGCCGGTCCAGCCCATGAGATACACCGAGCCGTCCTGTCCCATGAACGAGATTATTCCGGCCATCGAAATAAACGAGGCCGCCGACATCCAGTCGGCTGCCGTGGCCATGCCGTTGAGTACCGGATGAACCTGTGCGGCAGCGACATAGAAGTCGCCGGTCGAAGCGGCCCGCGACCAGATCGCCACGCCGATGTACAGCGAGAAGGACAGGCCGACCATGATGAAAGTCCAGGTCTGTACATCCATGATTCAGTCTCCGGCTCCGTCATCGGTTTTCGAATCTGTCCCGCCAGATGGCTCTTTGCTGCTGCTGATCAGCTCGCGATCGAGGCGGTTCATCAAACGGACATAGACAAAAATCAGGATCACGAAGACGTAGATCGAGCCCTGCTGGGCGAACCAGAAGCCGAGCTTGAAGCCACCCATCCGGATCTGGTTGAGCTCTTCGACAAAGAGGATTCCACAGCCGTAAGAGACGACGAACCAGATCGTCAAAAGGATGGCCAGATACGTGAGATTGCGCCGCCAGTAGGCGCGTCGTTTGTCCATACTCGCCATTGTGATTGCCCATTATCCACTACTGGCAGGTACGCGGCGAAACCGCGCTGGCTAAATATACCAATCGAGCCGCCAATGTATCGATCAAACGGTTATAATTAGCTGATTTCGTTCGTTTTTTTGACGAGATCGTACGATGGGGTCAACGGTCGTTCTGACCGCGCGATACAGCGTGCGAGAGAGCGACGCCGTGGCCCGATGATCTCAGAGAATGTCTCGGTCATCCGACTCATTGGCAGATGAGCCTTGACGGTTCCACATTGCTTCCCCACACTAATTCTGATTCGTCTTCTAATTTGTCAAGGATGGAGGCAAAAGAATGACTGCTGTGTTCCGAGAAAGAATGGGTATTGAGACTCGCTCTGTTTGCTGCACTGCTGGCAGTGTTGGTTAGCTGATTCGTTACTCTCCTGACGTCCGGCGAGTGGTCGGGCGCCGGGTTATTTGTATCGACAGCAAGCGCCAATAGTGTGCAATTGTTGCGCGCGGTCATGTTGGCACACACCATGGCTCTGCGTCATCCAGCTCTGCGTTGTGGCGGAGACGGCGATCACAGATGCGGTCTCATCGCATTGCATTTGAGATCACGGTGTATGGCGAATTCACTCCGGTCGCCATCGCCCATTGCGATCTGAACCGATCGCGAGGTGCGTAACATTGCAGAAACTGGAAGCGTTGGGCTGGGGCCCATCTTTTCGAAAACAGCTGGAAATTTTTTGTCACAACGGTCCAAATTCGGTCGATCTGAGTCCGGCACGGGTGATGATCGAGTATCAGGATCGCTATCAACTCATCGGTGCCGACGGGTCTTTTTGGGCCCAGCTCAGTGGCAATCTCCGCCGCAAAGCCACGGACGATCGCCTGTGCCGGCCCGCAGTCGGCGACTGGGTCGCGGTGCGGCCGGGTCGAAAAGACGACACCGCAACAATCGCCCACCTGTTTGAACGGCGTAGCAGGTTCGTGCGTCAGGCCGCAGGGCGGCGCGGGGAGGCCCAGGTCGTGGCGGCGAATATCGACGCCGTGTTCGTGGTGACCTCGTTGAATCGCGATTTTAACGTGCGGCGCATCGAGCGTTATCTGACCACGGTGGGCGAGAGTGGTGCCCGGCCGGTGATCGTCTTGAACAAGGTCGATCTGTGCAGCGACCCGGGGCCGTTTCTCGACGCCCTCGCGGCCGTTGCCCCGGATGTCCCGGTGCTATTGGTGAGCGCACTCGAGCGGCACGGGCTCGCCGAGCTGCGCGTCCACATCAAGCGCGGTGAGACCGTGGCCCTGGTCGGCTCGTCGGGGGTGGGCAAATCCACCTTGATCAACTGGCTGGTCGGCCGCGCCATTCAAGCCGTGGGCGATGTTCGCGAGGATGACGGCAGAGGCCGCCACACCACGACCCACCGCGAACTCATCGTCATGCCCGACGGAGGTATTCTCATCGATACCCCGGGCATGCGTGAACTGCAGCTGTGGAGCGGAGGTGACGGGGTCAAGGACACATTTGCCGAGCTCGAAGAACTGGCCACCCGATGCCGTTTTCGCGACTGTTCTCATCAGGGCGAGCCAGGCTGTGCCATCGTCGCCGCAGTCGAATCCGGACAGCTCGATCGCGGTCGTCTGGCCAGCTACTTCAAACTAAAACGGGAACATGCCTTTGCCGAAAGGCGCCAGGACGAAGGCGCCAAGCGCGCCGAAAGACGGCGGTGGAAGCACATCATCAAGGCCAATCGAGTGCGCAAACGAATCACCGGACGGTGATGTGTAATGGGCTGCACTTGCATTCGTGACCCGCAGCATGCATCCTTTGGTTTGAGTCTGACGAGCTGGGCTAAACCAGGGGAGGAGGGGCATTTGTGTACAATCAATCCGCGCAGGCACAGCCAATTGCTGTGGAGTACGAGGAGTCTGACCGGGGCGCAGCGGACAACGCGAGGAATCGCCGGCGAAGCGCGATAGGAGCAATGCTGGGAGCGGTGCTGGGCGCACTCATCTGGTTTCTCGTCGAATATTCTCTGCGCCTGCAAATCGGCTGCGCGGCGCTGCTGGTCGGTGTCCTCGCCGGCTGGGGAGCAATCGTCGCGGGCCAGCGCAAGGGACCGGATGTGGGGGCCATGGCTGCGGTCGCTGGCATACTCGGAATTCTGGTCGGCAGTTTCGCTTTTTTTCAGGCCAACAAGGAGGAACTGCTCCCACCAATGGTCCCGAGTGACTTGCCGAGCGCCGCGGTATTGCCCGCTGCCACTCTCGATATCTCGACCGACAGAGGCCCCCATGCGCTGAGTGCCGAAGTTGGCTACATCGATTACCTCACCCGCGATTCCCGATCGCTGTTATATATGCTTCTCTTTGGCGGATTGGGCCTGTCGTACAGCTATTGGGTCGGCTGCGGGGGAGGCGACGAGGACTACGACGATTGACCATCGGGGTAAGGGGAGACCGAATCGTTCGGCCGATCTCCGGGGTTCGGATCCGGGTTCCGTATCATTGTCCAACTATACGGAAAAATTCGCTGATACGGTAGGTTACACAATTGTTGCAGGCGACGGAAAGGGCCGCTGCCGGACACGGTAGGCTCACCGGTTTACCACCAGCAGGACGGTCCCGGCGACGCGTGTCTTTGCCGGTGTCTCATCCCACCCGGCTCGCATGCGGCGAAATCTACCCCTCCCATCCGACATTCAAGACAGCACGTCCACGACGGCCATTACCCGGCACAATGCAATGCAGAGGTCACGACAGGCTCGTAATGAGACTGCGAGTACTCTGTATCCAAACCGTCGTGAACAGAGCAGCCAGGAACAGACTATTGACTTCCAGTCACCGGTATTACAAGAAGTGGGCCACCAGTAAAGAGCACAATATTTCTGAATAATTCTCGCCTGGCCCGTTCGGATATTTGGTACTCTCTGAGCTGGACGTGTAGTCGGGTGACGAGTCCTGTGAACATAGAAGGTTTGCGAACCTACTTCCATCGAGAAGAGGAAGTCGGGGCCTTTGCCGCAGCCGAGCGAGCATCGGGTTCAACTCGAGTATTTCGTGTCTACAGCACCCAGGGGGTCGGTTATCTCCACTTTCGCGAAGGTCGGCTCATTCATGCGACAACGGCGGACCTATACGGAGAGAAAGCCGCTCTCAACATCTTGACATGGACTGAAAGTACCTTGGATCCCTGCGATACCGAGGTTTCTGATTTTGAAACAATTCGTACTGATATCGAGGATCTTCTACTACGGGTGGGTAACACCATGGATCGAGAAGAGAAAGAAAAGCTCGTGCTCATCCCCCAGGCAGCCGTACAGGCACCGTCCTTGCCACCTCCTCCGGCGCGACCGAGACAGACAGAGGAGTTCCTGCCGCAGCGGGAACAAACCGACCTTGGTGAAGCAGATTTCGAGGTCGCTGTCCGCCTGTCCACAGACGGGCGGGTGATGACGAGCAAGGGATCGGCCGACGATCTGGCGGATGTGGCTGCGTATGTAGCCCGGTTGGGACAGCTGACTGCCGAAGCACTGGGCATGGAGCAGTTCATGGCGATAGAATGTGCCTCGGACCAAGAGACCTGCATCATCTACCGAGCTGTCGGCGGCGACCTGGTCGCCGTGAAGTCCAGCCAGCCTGCTGCTTTCTTTGGTCTCAAAGATCAACTCAACTTGTAGAAGAGTGGGCCATGTCGAGCAATCTAAGTGCGGTACTCTACTCCATTCGTGACGTCGAAGGGGTTTATGGCAGTTTTGTCGTCTCGAGCCAGGGAACGCTGATCGAGCGCGACATGCCTGCTGTTTTCGACGGCACAGTGCTGGAGCAAGCTGGAGTGCGCGTGGCCAGCATCTACGAGACGTTCGACAGTGTCGGCAACGACATCAAGACCTGCATGCTGCGCTTTAAGGAGCACAAACTCTACACGCGCAGGCTTGAAAAGGGCTACCTCTGCGTCCTTTCGCCGCTGAGCATCAACATGCCGACGCTCCGCATGGCAGTCAATCTGGTGGCGCGTCGTATCAATCCTTCGATCGCGAGATTTGTCGAGCCGTCGCCCAAGAAGCCCGGTTCGAGCTTGCCCGGTTCGGTCGGGGATTCGATGGAGTACGCCGCTGTGCCAGAGCCGACTCCGACTGCGCCCGTACCAACGCCGATGCACGCGGCCGGCACCGCGGTGCAGGATCATCACAGTGGTCAGATTACCCAGCACACTGGTCCGATTACCCAGCCGGGTTATCAATCGGGCCCGATTGTACAGCCACCGCCGCAGCCACCTCCAAACCCCAATGTTGCAACGCCTCGGGTTGCCACGGCGACCCCGCAGCAAATGCGCGCGGCAACCGCGAACAAGCAGAGCCGCAAGCTTGTCAAGCAGCGGGTGACCAAGCGTCGCTCGGTACAGCGCATCTATCGAGGCCAGAAGATCAAAGAATGACGGTAGCCGGGCGTACCTGACTCTGGGCAGGCGTCCATGGATATGTCCAAGTAGTCCAGGTGGGATGACTGGCTGGCCGGAGCTCGTTGTCTCGCCCAGACCCGCGTCTGACACGATTGCAATAGGTCTCGGCCGTTTTCGCGACAATGCTGTCGGGAATAATGCGATTCAAAAAAACCGGGCTAGTTGGCTGGTCGGTTGTACCACTGCGCTAGAATCGAGCCGGATGATCGACAAAAAGCCAGTTGCTTCGCCGGTCATGAACTCCGCTCGCCAATTTCTGCCGGTAATTTCTGTCTTCCGTTTAATCGTTATGAGGGTGAGTATCCAGCGTCGGTCTAGTTTGTTGTTTATTGCAACATCGGTTGGGCAGTGGCGTGTCGATCAGTAATTCTCGCGCCGCTATCCCGAGACAACAGCCGGATGAAGTCCGACCGCTGTCGAGTGATAGACGCAGAAACCACTGAATCACCAAAATGACCGAATCACCCGAATCCTATCCAGTCAAAGGTGGCCGATCGAGTTTTTGGCCGGAAAAGATCTTCCGCTCTTTCATTGGTGAGTTTGATAACACCTGTCTGGCAGCCAATACTTCAGCCTGGGTAGTGGTACATCGTCTGTCGGCCGCAGCGATCTTGCGGTTTATATAAGTGAGTCCATTCTGCGCTGAGTCATTACTGCAGTCGGAGTGGAACGTGCGGCTTTCCGACCCTTCGGCCGGTGTTGATTTCGCGCTTCCACTATACATTCCGAGCTCATTTACTGTACATTCCGGCCTGAGAATGATGACTCACAAGGAGACTACCATGCGACGTACTGCTTCACTATTGGCACTTACTTTTACCTTGTTGACCATTGCCACGGTATCGGTTGCCAGCGCTGATTCGCACGAAGAGGAAGCGGCCACCTCGGGCTGGTTCCGGGTCGATACCGACAGCCTCGGTACGCAGTTCTGGTTCGGCGCCACCCATAACGTGGCGAATCTGGCCATTGCGTCCGACATCTACGTAGTGGGTACCTTTGCGGAGTTCGATATCGGAGTTGCCTTGAGTTTTGGCGATATTGCACTCACGCCCATGGTCGGAATTGGCTTTGACTTTGGGTCCACTGATGTGACGACGTTAATCGCGCCGCAGCTCTTTACCATCTTCAGTAAAGATAAGCTTTACTTCGAATCGTGGGTGCAATTGTTCTTCAATTCGCCTTTCGCCGACGGGGCGGGCGACGACTTCTACACCCGCAATTTTTTCCTCTACCAGGTCAACGATGAAGTGTCGGTGGGCCCCCAGGTCGAGATTACCTACCGGCTCAACAGCGAAGAGGGGATGAACGGATTTGACAGTGGTGTGAGCAGTTTGCCCATCGGCGGGCGTATCAACCTCGGCTACGGCAACAACAATACACTCGGGCTATTTGTCGGCTACGAGACCGAGGATACAGGTGGTGACAACATTGCGGGTCGTTTCACCTTTGTCCGTACCTGGTAGACAGAAAGGTCAGCACTGGCGTTTAGCCCATGAAACTCGCCAAAGCGGCCTCGTGACAATGCGCCAGCACTCATTTTGTACGTCGCCAGCTATTTGCAAGGAGGGCAGCCAGGCTGCTCGTTACGGCACTGATTGTCCACTGCTGCGAACAACGGCGAATCGGGCGTTTCGCTCAGTACAGTACCCACGTTTTCTTCGCAACCAGTAACCAAGTTTCTTCACGGTGAATGCGTGTTGAAACTCATGGGAGCAAAACCATGAGAGCTCGAATATTCCCATCAGACAGCGGATACGGTGGCCGTGACGTTCGCTGCGGGCCAGTGCTCAGGACATCCGGGCGCCGCGGTGTCCGGACGATCGCGGGCTGGGGCCTTGGTGCTGCGACAATCGGGTTGATCCTATGCAGTCCGCTCGTCGCATTTGCCCAGCAGGACGCAGCGGCAGCCAGGGAGCTTCCCGGACCGATCAGCAGCGCTGGCGGCGCCTATCCGGTCGACTTTCTGTGGACTGTAGTAGCGGCGATCCTGGTCTTCTGGATGCAGGCAGGCTTCGGCATGGTCGAGGCCGGATTCACGCGGGCCAAGAACGCCGTGAACATCCTCATGAAGAACCTCACCGACTTCTCGTTGGGTGCGATCATCTTCTGGGCGGTCGGCTTTGGTTTGATGTTCGGCGAAACCAACGGCTTGTTTGGTACCACGGGGTTCTTCTTGAGTGGTTACGGCAGTGAGCCGTGGAGCTATGCGTTTCTGCTCTTCCAGACTGTATTCGCCGGAACCGCGGCGACCATCGTGTCGGGTGCCGTGGCCGAGCGTATCCAGTTCCGCTCCTACATCATCTACACGATCCTCATTACCGGATTCATCTATCCGGTCTTCGGCAGCTGGGCTTGGGGGGGTCTGTTCAGGGGCAGTGGTTGGCTCGAGGCTCCCGATGGTGGGCTACTGAGCAAGCTCGGGTTACCGGGTTTCATCGACTTTGCCGGCTCTACCGTGGTTCACAGCGTCGGTGGTTGGGCGGCTCTGGCCGGGGCGATGGTCGCCGGTCCCAGAATTGGCAAGTACAACCCAGATGGAACCGTCAATCCAATTGTGGGACACAGTCTGCCGCTTTCGGCTCTCGGTGTCATGATTCTTTGGATGGGCTGGTTCGGGTTCAATGCCGGCAGTACCACAGGCGTGACGGGTGGTGATACGGAGGTTTTCGGCGGTGCCGGCAAGGCCATGGCCCTGATCGCGGTCAACACCAACATCTCTGCAGCCTCTGGTGCGATCGGCGCCATGTGCGCGACGTGGTGGTACATGGGCAAGCCCGACGCGGGCATCACGTTCAACGGTGCTCTGTCGGGATTGGTGGCAATTACAGCTCCGTGCTCAAATGTCGCCCCCTGGAGCGCAGTCGTGATCGGCTTTGTCGCCGGTATCCTGGTATTCGCCGCAGTGCTCTTCTTCGACAAGTTCAGGGTCGACGATCCGTGCGGAGCGATCAGTGTTCACGGCGTGAACGGCGCCTGGGGCACTCTAGCAGCAGCCATCTTCCACATAGAAGGCTTCACCTTCGGTCAACTTGTCACCCAGCTGATCGGTATCCTGGTGTGTTTTGCATGGACATTCTCGACCGCGTTTATCGTGTTCAAAACGGTCGATAAAACGATCGGGCTGCGAGTTACCCCAGAGCAAGAAGTGGAAGGGCTCGACCTGGTATGTCACGGCGCGATCGCGTATCCGGAAGAGTATGTCTTCGCCGACGAGGCTGGACCGGAAGACGAATATGGGCCGCATGATCCTTACGCTGGATAACCCATCCCTGGACAATGCCGTCCCGGAACGGGCTGCAGCCGGCCGAACAACGCGACCAAGAGAGGCTCGGTTTCGTTTTGGCGGTATGTAGCGGCACATAGATTCGGAGTTCACGATAAGGCCCGCAGCGAGTTCCATACGCTCGAAACACGACGAGAGTGCCCGGGCCAAAAGCGGTGAGGACCGGACGAGGGGGCAGAGAGCTATCGGAACTGTCCTGTCGATGACCAGTCCAGCCGTCGGAAAAAGGCCTGGAAGCCGACCAGGCAGACGCTGATGCGGGCAGTAGTGGGCTCCGGCTAGTTAGTTACTTGTCGGCAAAACTGGTCTGAAAGCACGCAGCGTAGTCGTTCGCCTGGCCAGCCACGGCTGGCAATATTTCCGCACGAATTGTGCGGAAAGCCACCGGAAAACAGCTGGCCTCGATACTGCCAATACCGGGCACTCTCGGTTTGCTGCCCCGGGCTCCAGGCGGCAAGTTGTTGCGAGAGAGACTATGTGATCGCGATTGGCCAAGCAACACACGTATTGATAGAGGTGATCGATGACGCCCCCAATCCCACAAAAAGACGATCGGATATACGCGATACTGGTTAGCGCTTTGGTATTGATAGCATCAGCTGTAGGATGGCTCGTGTCCGACTCCACACCAGCTGGGCAGCTGGCAGCAGCGCCACCTGCGCCGAGCCGGGCCGAGATGGATAGTGTGGCCAAAGCGGCTGATGGCGACAAGACAGCCACGGCGCAGCAGGCCGGGAGGGGTGGGGCGTCGGCCAGTGCCGATGACTCCAGGCCGGCCACGGCTGCCAAGCCAGCGGCAACCGCCGAGCCGGCTGCGGCTCCGGATGAATCCGAGCCAGACCTGGCATCGCCACCAAACCAGGCCAGTGCAGATGATACACGTCCCCCGCCCCAAACAGACCAGGCGTTTGTCGCCGAGAGGCGGTTCCCGGCGAGTTTTGCAGTCGGCAGCGCGCGCCCGGTCTATATCAAGCGGAAAAAGCTCTCTCAGCTGGTCAAACAGCTCGACGCCTGCCCCGGACGCATTGTCGTCAAGGGCCATGCCGATTCAACAGGGGATCCGCGGGAAAATCTCGAATTGAGCCGAGAACGCGCCGCTGCAGTGGGCGATCTACTCGCCGACAAGTACAATCTCGATGTGCAACGCATCGATGTTCGGGGGCTGGGCGACTCCGAACCGGCCAACCCGAATACCAATCTCGCGGGCCGAAAAGCCAACCGGCGCGTCACAGTGCGGTGCGGATCCGCGAATTGAGGTCTGCTCGGCCGATCGAATAACCGACCGCCGTTTACTCCGAGGTGCCGCGGGTCATCGGGAAAGCCGTGCCAGCGATCAGCGTGATATCATCGGATACGATCGAATCACTGGCGAATTCTCGCATTTGTTCGACCAGCTCGTCGCGAAGTTGCACGGAATTCGATGCTTCGCTCTGACGCAGCGCAGTGCGCAGGCGTCTCTCGCCGAACGGGTCGCCGTCGTTTCTCTCGCAATCAATGACGCCGTCGGTGTACCAGAGCAGCAAATCGCCCGGGTTGATCGGCTGTGTCTTGATTTCGAATTCCATGTCTGGCGTCGACCCCAGATGGCTTCCCCGCACCACGATCTGGCGCAGCTCATTGCCATTTTCGCCCCGCTGAAGCACGTATGGAAACGGATGTCCGGCGTTGGCCGTACTGATCTGCTGCTTGGTCGGATCGATGATCGAAGCGACACAGGTCATCAAGACTTCACTCTGCACGACTCGGTAAAACGCCCGGTTCATCTGCTCGAGCAACTCAGAACAAGTTAGCTGTGGATTCGCCCTTACAGCGATATCACAGGCTGCCTTGGCCACCCCGGTGAGAATGGCCGCCGAGGTTCCATGACCTGTCACATCGGCGACCACGATGAGCAGTTTGTTGCCAGGTAGACTTTCTGCGGTCCACCAATCGCCTCCGCAGTAGTCGGCGGGCCGGTAGAACGAGGCGAGCTGGGCCGCCTCATTGGTCACGACCGGCTGCGGTGGCAATAGCATGCTCTGCACGCTGGACGCCGCCTCTGCATCCTCGCGCAGATCGAGGATCTCCTCGATCAAGGCGTCCAGGCTGTTTCTGATCGATGCCGGGACTTCGGCCGTGGGCAATTCGTCGATATCCTCTGCCAGCTCGGGCTGGTCCCAATCCTCGATGCCCTTGAGCAATGGAGCGTTATCGCGCAATAGACGCAGCTCCTCGGAGACCACGATGAGAGTGTTTTGAAGGCGCTGTATTTCCTTATCGAGACGCTTGTTGAGCGCTGCCTGATAAATGGCATCCGCATGAGCGTAGAACAAATTTTGCTGCCCGGGATTTTCCAGTCTTTCAGCCAGCCTCGCAACCATCTGCTTGTATTCGCGCGGTGATATGTTCTCCGCTCTGGAACGACATAGTTGCAAAGCGCGGGTTAGGCGCGCATCTTCGCGCTGCGTCTCGTCAGCGGGGTCCATGGCAACATCCTGTGCCGCAGTGATAACTCGACTCACCGGAGATGAGTATGCAACGCATCGCAATGATTGACAAAGCAAGTATCCACAGAATACTCGCGATCAACCTTGGCCGCCTCTTTATTGCCGTAGCATGATCATTTTTATGTAACCCAGAACACGACACAAGCATGGCAAATACGGTTAATCGATTGGATGACTTCTATTGATCGACCAGCCATGGGCAAACCCGCAGCTAGCTAAACCGAGGCGTGCAGCCCGGGTAGACCATACATTTGCTGCCAAATCTACTGCTGCCAAATCTACTCGATCGGTGGAGGTCATGATAGTGGACCCAGTACAGTACCGTGGGCCAGTACCGTCAGACCAGTATTGCTGCACCCGTACCAGGATGCCCGGCCGATAAACCAGTATGGGGTAAGCAATATTGAGTAGTTACGATGCAGGTATGCTGATGTCTTACCGGAGAAATATGCCCGGGTCACCGGTCAAGGCCGGCATGGGGATAGATGGCCAGAATTGGGGGGAGTCGAGGGCGAGGTGGCCGAACTGACCGGGTTTCACGCCAGTGACATGAAACGCCGGCATTGCCTGGCCGGGGAAAGGCTTGCAGTGCCCGGCAATGTCCGTCCACGGACACGAGCCCTTCTGGCCAATTTACTCTCTGGTCAGACGCATGCGGATCAGCCGGCCATCGGGCAGATCGGCGGGGACGAAGTATATATATTCCCTGGCTGCATCCATGGCCATGCCCTCGTAAGTGAGAGTCAAGGGCAGCGTATATCCACCTCCGTAATCGTTATATAGCAGCATTACTTTGTTTCGGTTTTGATCATAGCGATATTTGCGGACGCCCAGTTCGGTGCTGGGTGAATCGCGGCCCGGCAGGACAGCCGACCAGTAGCCGACGAGTTGTACGTTTACCTCGGGAAAACGATCGACGTCGAAGCGCAGCACTTGAATGCGTCCAACCCGCATTCGCACTGTGTTGCGCTCGGGGTCATTGAGCTTCTGTTTGGCTAGCGGCGTGTACGGATGGGCAGGGTCGGCTTCGAAAGACCAGTTACCGCCGCATACGACGTAGGGTCCTGGCCATCGCACGCAATCCTGATAGTCGATCTGGTCACGCGTGCCGACCAGCGGGTTGGCAAACGTGACCTGCCGCCGGCCATCCTCTACATCGATCACGGTCCAGTCCTGGCTGCCCCAGGTTGGCGCCACTGCGTAGCGATCATTTACCAGGGCGACCGAGTTTGTATGGCGACCGGGGACGACGATTTTGCGTTTGGCGCGGGCGAGCGAGCCCGAGCCGATATCCGCTGGATCGAGCAACATGAGATGTGCTCGGGTATTTCCGGCGTAGCCCGCATTGCTCACCCAGACGCCGCCGCGCCGGGCGTCGTGCAAGAGACCCGAGGGATGAGTCAAAAGATGCACGATCGAGCGCTCTCGCGGCTCTAACCGGGTTTTTCCCAGCAGCAGTCTGGTGATCCGCTGACTGTCCTGGGGCGGGATCTCCTCAGTGATCTCGTCGATGGACCAGGTTGGAGTGCTCGTCCCTGGGCAGCCCACGACATCGCATAAGCGGGTCTTGAGGAGAAAGCTCTTGCCGATGTAGGTGCGGGTTGCGCGGTCGTGCTCGTTGTAGAGGACACAGGACAGGATCAGGTCGTCCCCGGCGATCGATGCCCCCTGCATATGGCACGAATCGATATCGGGATACTGTGCCAGGGGACGTCCGTCGCGGCTGAACAGATCGCGCGGGATGTGAAGATCGAATACCCGGGCGTCGGTGAGAACATAACCGGTCGGTGCGGCGACAACTGCATCGGTGGCGGTCGTCGCCGGGAGCGCTGCCCGGTTGTCTGGCCGACCCTGCCCGGTCCGACTTGCCGGACCGCTGCACGAACTGAATAGTAGCGTGCCACCGGCCAGGACAGGGACGAGTATGCGTAAAACCAGTTGCATAGCCTGCTCGGAACGATGAATGATTTCGGCGAGGAGCCGGCCATCTTGTATCAGATCCACGGGGCCGGGGCCAGGCTGTACAGCGAACCGGTTTCTTGTTCAGGACCACTCCAGTCGCCGTGCGACCGATCCAGTCGCCGCGCGACCGATCCAGTCGCCGTGCGACCGATCCAGTCGCCGTGCGACCGATCCAGTCGCCGTGCGACGTAGACCCAGGGGACTGGGCGGGGTATGAGAACATTATGACCAGGAAACGAGTCACTGTCGTGGGCGCGGGACGCATGGGTGTCATCCATGCTCGCAATGTCGTTGTCCACCCCGACCTTGTTCTGCATTGCGTCGCCGATGTCCGCGCGGAAGCCGCCGGCGCCGCGGCCGAACCATACGGCGTTTCTCATACTGCGGACATTGCCGCGGCCATCGATGACTCGGCGGTGGACGCCGTGATCATCGCATCGTCCACCGATACCCACGTCGATCTCATCGTGCGGGCGGCGCGAGCTGGCAAGGGAATCTTGTGCGAAAAGCCGATTGATCTCGATCTCGGACGGGTGGACACTTGCCTGGCCGAGGTCGCCAAGACCGACGTACCGCTACAGATCGGTTTTAATCGCCGGTTCGATCCCAACTTTGCAGCGTTGCGCCAGCGCATGCGCGGAGGAGACATCGGCACCATTGAACTGGTCAAGATCACCAGCCGCGATCCTCATCCGCCACCTTTGGAGTACATCGCTGTATCGGGTGGTCTGTTCCGCGATATGATGATCCACGACTTCGACATGGCGCGCTGGTTGCTCGGCGACGAACCGGTTTCTGTGCACGCCACGGCGAGCTGTCTGGTCGATCCGGCCATTGCCCAGGCGGGCGATGTCGATACCGCAGTGGTTACCATGCGCACTGCGAAAGGGGTCATCTGCACCATCGAGAACAGCCGCCGCGCCGTCTATGGCTACGATCAGCGCATCGAAGTGCTCGGCTCCCAGGGCATGCTGCAGGCCGGAAACCCGCTGCCCACGACCGTCACGCGCTCATCGGCCGATGCACTGTCGACCGACACACTGCTCGATTTTTTTGTCGAGCGCTACCAGGCGGCGTATCGGGCTGAACTCGATCATTTCGCCCGGGTCCTGGTCGGCGATACCGGGCCCGACGCCAGCGCACAAGACGGCCGCTGCGCCCTGGTCCTGGCCGAGGCCGCGCTATCTTCGCTGCGCAGCCAAAAAACTGTCGAAGTCGAATGGTAACCGGTCGGCGCGGCCCGGGGTGGCCGACGGGGATGGCGAGTCCAACCGCAAGATGCTCGACAATAACCGAGATGCTCTTCGCGGCGCGACATTCCAGCCGACCGCATCCGGGTAGGTCCCCGACCACAAACAGAGACGCATTAAGAGCCGGTCCAAAAACTCTCCGCGTCGCCAGAGCGGCGATCCATCACCGCCAGCGGGCTTGCTCGTCGGTCAAATACACCCAGTATTCTCCACTCCTCGCTCACCCACTGGCGGCGCGCCTCGTCGCTCTGGCTCGGTCCGAGGTTTTTGGACCGGCTCTAAACCGAACACGTTGGTTGGAGATCAAACGGGTGATTCTGTTTCAAGCGAGCAACTGTAGAATGCCGACCAGGAGCAGACTGACGAGGACCAGGGCCGACGGCAGGGCGAGGTCGTGCCAGGCGATCGTCGGTGGCGCCAGATCGGCCCGAAAACTGGCCGGTTGCGCGACATGCCCGGCACTGTGGGCGCCCTCGCCGGTGCCATCGCGGGCTTGCCGGGGCCTCTTTCGGCCCGGGCGAGCCATGCCGGAGACCACGGCGAGCACGAGTAGAAAGACCAGCACTCTCGCGAATGGGAAAGTCGCGTGCTTTTTGCGCAACTCGCGCTCGACCTCGACCAGTTCGCGACCTTCTGGCTGCTGGCCCCGCTCGCTCTCGATAGCGCGGATGTAAACCGATAGCTCGCGCTCGACCTCGCGCTCGCTGTGGTGGCGCATGGTCAGCTTGTAGGTCGGGTTGGGGCTCACCGCCATCTCGGCAAAACTGAGCGCCAGGTGGCCGAGCGCAGCCAGCAGCGCGGCAGTTCCGACCATCACTGCAGGCCGCCGTGCGCCGGCCACGAGTGGGCGCACATGAGCCATAAAATGGCCGGTCAGGAGGTGGGCACCCGCGAGCAATAGCACGGTCGCAACTGCGACCCAGTACAAGCGAGCGCCGCCCAGCGCGCGGTGCAACACCCAGCCATCACCAAAGCCGTGGAAGGTTCCGGCGGTCAGATAGTAACCGGCATGGATGAGCAGAATGGCGGCAGAGCCGATGAGACCGATGCGGGCAATGGACCCGGGACGAGTGATTCTGGCCACCACGAGCAACATCGCGCCGAGTACGACCTCGACGCCGATTCCGCCCAGAAAGATCAACATCTCTTCGGCCTGGGTATACGGCTCGGCGCGATGAAATTCGATGAAGCCGCCGGCAAACCAATAAAGATGGTAGCCCACGACCGTCGATCCAACCGCCTTGACCATGGCACCGTGTCCCACGATTTCGTGCAAGATGAGAGTGAACCGGCTGGTTGCCAGCGCAATGGCGAAAAAGAACAGAGCGAGGCGAAAAAGCGCAAGGACAGTGGAGCTCATATCGTATCGAGGCGATCCGGCGCTCTACATGCCAGCCGGGGCTCTGGACACGCCGACAATCGATTTGAGCCGGTGAAACAACGCCGGCGAATCCTGTCCCTTGGCAACCACTGGTCGCCCGGGAGCGCGCTGTTTGCACTCGGCCGGGTTGGATGCACTCATGAACACACAGCGCGGGGCCAGATGCGGCCGGTGCTCGACCAGCCAATCGTAGAGATCTGCACCCGATCCATTGGCCATGTACCAGTCACTCAGAATGACGTCGTAATCGGAAAACCCGAGTTCGGCAATGGCGTCGTTTCCGCTCTCGACCGGCGTGACCGCAAAGCCAGCCCGAGACAGCGCCATTCGCATGACCGTGAGCTGAAGCGGCTCGTCCTCGACCAGCAGAAGAGACGGACTGTCCGATGAATTCGAGACCAGTGTATCAGCCCGGTCAAGCGAAAGCATCCGGCTGTTGGATACTCGTGTGCGCAACGCGGTCGCCTCGGTGACTCGCACGACCTCCTCGAAGTCGTACGGATCCAGCAGTAGACAGCGCCCCTGAATGAGTCGATCGAAGTCGTCCGGCGGATCCTCGGCCAGGAATACAAACTGCGTGCGCAGGTGATAGCGAGTTTCGAGCACCCAGCTGTACACTTCAGCGCCGAGTGGACGCGTCGCTTCCCAGCCAGCAATGACGACGTCGAATTTCCGGTCGGAGTCGAGCTGCGACCATGCAGAAAGCGCAGTCGCCGCAACGGCGACATCGAACCCGCGCGCTTCGAAAATACGAGTCAGCGCATCGAGAAGTTCGCTGTCGTCGTGTACCAGGAGTAGCGACGAAAGCCAGTCGAATGACATCATTCCCCTCGATGGCTATTATAACGCGTTATGTGCCCAGTCAATCGGATCAGATCGCTATTCAGTTCCCCGGGCGTCGCTTGTCTGCCGCTGGCCATCCACCGGGCCCGAGCATTGATGAGATGATTCAGTACGGGCCATGGGTTTCGCATGGTCGGCCGGACCAACTGCACAGTCTCACCTCGAACAGAGGGTGCAACTTTTCACTCGAAATGCAACCAATGGCCGAGACCGACTGAAAACCGCCCGATCGAGACAACGCGGCGTGGCAGCGGCCAGATCGGGTCGCTCGCACTCGAATAGCTGACCGCTCGGTCGCTCCGCTCCGCATGAACCCCGCATGGCGATTTCCGCGGGCCCTGCCGGCGGCTCTTCGCCGCTCCCGCGGTGGATGCGATTCTCCTGCGATTCCGGTCATTTCGGGCTTGCAAGCACAACTCGACTGGGCTTGTTTCGGATACTTTTTCGGCCGGTTCTTGATTGCCAGTCCGTGTAGTTTGACGCCGGGTTCATCGGCTCCTACGCTTCATCATCATGGGAATTGTTCGAATCCTCTGGCTACTCGGTGCAGCACTTCTGCTCGCGGCATGCCCCAAACCCGACGAGATCGACAGGCCTCTGCCGCCGCTCGATCGCGAGGGCGAAAAAAAGCAATCCGACCTACCGCCGGCAATACCGGCCAAGCTCGAGGTCGAGCGTGTCGCTCCGGATGCGGACCACAAACCATCAGCGCGTTCACCAATCGTGGACATCATGAGTTCGGAGATCAAACGCTCGATGGATGTGCTCAGCCAACAACCGATCCCGGTCTACTATTTATCCTATCAGGTCTACGATAATCGCCGAGTGGTCATTGAAACCGACGGGGGCGCCCTGTTGACGTTTACCGACGACACAGAGCGCTTCCTCGACACCGAAGTACGGGTCGGCTCGGCCAAACTGGACAATCGTCACCAGCTATCCAATGAACAGGAAGACGCGATCAACGCGCCCATGCCGCGCAAATCGATCATGCCATTTGGCACCGACGAGCTGTCTATCCGACACCATTTGTGGCTCGATACCGACCGCCGCTATCGCGAAGCCGCTCTGGCGTTGCGCCGCGTATTGGTCGACAAGAGTGTGACCGCCCAGGAAGATAGCCCGCCCGATTTTGCTATCGCTCGAGCAGAGGAGTATATCGAATCGCCGGCATCGCTCGATTTCGATGAGGACATGTGGATCAAGCGGGCGCGCGATTGTTCGAAGCGGGCCTTCCGCGGGGTCGCTACCCGGGCCACGTGTCGGCTCGATTTCGAGCTGCGCACAGTATATTTCGTCAACTCCGAGGGCACGGTATTGCAGATGGTGCGGCCGAGCGCCCTGATGTCGGTGAGCGTCGGGGTCAAGGCCGACGATGGCATGCCGCTCGGTCGGGTCGAGCAGCGCTTTGCCCGCACCCCCGCCGGGCTTCCCGACGACGCCGAACTCGACAGGATCATCGCCCGCGTCACCTCCGACCTGAATGCTCTACACAGAGCCCCGGTGGTCGATCCATATGTCGGGCCAGCCATTCTCGAGGGGCGCGCTGCCGGGGTGTTTTTTCACGAGGTATTTGGCCATCGCATCGAAGGCCATCGACAAAAGCAGCGCACCAGCGGACAGACATTTGCGTCCAAGGTCGGCGAGGAGATCATGCCGCAGTGGCTCACCGTGTACGACGATCCCACGCTGCTGACCGCCAATGGCGCGCCGCTCAATGGCTTCTACCGTTTTGACGACGAGGGCGTGCGGGCCCAGCGCGCCATTCTGGTCGAGCGTGGAGTGCTCAAGGGATTCATCATGGGCCGCAATCCGATCGCCGGATTCAGCCGTTCCAACGGCCACGGGCGCAAGGAACCGGGGCGCAACGCAGTGAGCCGGCAGGGCAACCTGGTCGTCTCTGTATCCCGCTCGGTACAAGGGGACGAACTGGAACGAGCGCTCATCGCCGAAGTGAAACGCCAGGGCAAACCGTTCGGAATGGTATTTAGCGACATCAGCGGCGGATTTACCAACACCAGTCGATTTTTGCCCCAGGCGTTTAAGGTCAATCCGGTCATGGCCTACCGGGTGTATCCCGACGGCCGGCGCGAACTGGTGCGCGGTGTCGACATCGTGGGCACCCCGCTCACCGCGCTCGGCTCCATCATGCTGGCCAGTCGCGAAGTCGAAACGTTTAACGGCATGTGCGGCGCCGAAAGCGGCTGGGTCCCGGTTTCTGCCTCAGCGCCCAGCTTGCTCCTGAAATCTCTCGAAGTCGAGCGCGGGTTCAAGGGCGTCGACCGCCCGCCGGTCCTGCCTCCGCCGTCGATCGAACGAGAGCCCAACTCAGCCCAAAACCACGACCGTCGAGGTAACTAGATCATGAAGCGGATTGTTTGTATCACGGCGTTTGCCGCGGCACTCGCCGTTGCCGCAGCAGCCAGCGCACGTACATCGCCGGGCCCGATGTCCGGCCCATCAAAAGCAGTTACGAGCGAAATCCTTGATGCGATCGCCCTGGAGATCGAACGGGCCAAGAGCGCCTTGCGTATTGCCGGCGCGCTCCCGCCCTATTTCATCGGGCACAAACTCACCGAGGTAGAGGTCAGCGATACCGTGGCCAGCCTGGGCAGCACGACGTGGAAAAAAGACCGGCACTTTGTGACTCTGGATGCCCGGGTTCACGTCGGCGACTACAAGCTGGACAACTCCAACTTCGTCATCGCCAACGCGGAGCGCACCGATGGATTGGCCACGTTGCAACTGCCGATCGAGGCCACGCCGCGGATTGCCCGTCGGGTCGCCTGGCTGGTCACCGATGCGGCATACAAGGAGGCATTGGAGCAGATCCGGGCCAAGATCGACACGCGACGGGCGGGCGGCACCTCCGACCCAGATCGCCCGAGCCACACCCGCCGCGCGGCATTCGTCAAGCAAGAACCGGTCGAGGTTCCGGCCCTGGAGTCAAACGACGCACTGGACAGGCGCGCCCGAGCCATCTCGCGGGTATTTCGCGGTATCGCCCACGTGCGCGATTCGCGGGTGGCGTTCACGTCGTTTTTGGAGCGGCGCTGGTACATCAACAGCGAGGGCACCCGGGCCCACGATACCCGGCGGGTCAGCGGGGTGATCATCGTCGCCACCGCACAGGCCGACGATGGTCAGGAATTGGCGGTGTTTTACTCGCGCTACGGCCACACCGCCAAAGACTTGCCCGGCGACAGCGAACTTCTCGCCGAAGCCCGCAATCTGGCCAAAAAACTCGACGCGATACGCAAGGCGCCGGTGGTCGACAACTACATCGGTCCGGTCCTTTTCGAGGGCGGGGGCGCAGTCGATATCGTGCGCACGACCTTGGCTCCGCACCTGGGCGGAACCCCGCTGCCCGAGGGACTATCGGCCGCCGAGGCCAAGCAGTTCGGTGGTGGACTGAGCGACGACACCGTCGGTTTGCGGGTGCTGTCGCCGCTGCTCAGCGTCACCGACGATCCGACGTCGCATCGAAGCGGCCGGCGGGCTCTCATCGGCGGTTTTCAGATCGACGACGAAGGCGTGCCAGCGCAGCGGGTCGAAGTCGTGCGAGATGGGTTTCTCAAGACTCTGCTGATCGGTCGCACGCCGTCCAAGAAGCTTCGCACCAGCAATGGCCACGCCCGCAGGTCCGCGCCTGGCGGGGTGTACCGCGGCACTGCCACCAATTTATTCATCAGCGGCAAGCGGGGCTTATCGCGCAAGCAACTGGTCGGCAAGCTGCTCGCCGAAGCCCGGGCCCAGGGGTTGCCCTACGCGCTGATCATTCGCCGTCTCGATGATGCCGCGATGACAGCGGCGCCCGAGTTGTCGGCGCGAGAACTGCTCCATCTCTACCAGAGTACCGACCGCGAGGCACCACCGATCGCCATCGAGGCGTCCAGGGTCTATCCCGACGGCCGCGAAGAGTTGGTCCGCGGAGTACAGCTGCGTCCGGTCCGTCTGCGCGAGTGGGAAGATATTCTGGCGGTGGGCAAAAAGGCTAATGTATTCAATTTTCTGGCCTCGGGACAGCTCAATATCGCCCACAAGATCAACGGTGTTGCCGACAATGGCGCGGTGCCCTCGGCCGGGATCGAGAGCGCCGTGGTAACCCCGGACCTGTTGTTTCGAAAACTGCAGGTAGTCCGTAGCACTGCCGGCCGGCGCGGTGCTACGGCCGTGTCGCGGCCGCGATAAACTCCGACGCGGCGAGACAGAGCCTTGCCAGCGATCGGCCAAACTGCCATTGATGTGCACGCATACCAGCCGAGAAGCCGGGCCAACGGGCCGGGCACGCGGTTTGTGTTGTGGTTCCAGGGCTGCTCGCTGGGCTGCCCTGGCTGCTTCAATCCCGACACCCACCCGGCCGGGCCTCGCCGACGCCTTGCCGTGGCCGAACTGATTGCTCTCTTCGCCGGGCAAGGCGACACTATCGAGGGAATCACGTTGAGCGGCGGCGAACCTCTCGAGCAACCCGATGCAATGCTGGCGCTGGTCAGCGAGGTGCGGGCCCACACCAACCTATCGATCGTAGTGTTTTCGGGCTACACTATCGACGAGATTCGAGCGATGCCCTCGGGCGGCGAGATTCTGCAGCGCATCGATGTGCTGATCGACGGCCGCTACCAGGCTGCGCGGCGAATCGGCCGCGGTCTGCGCGGATCATCCAACCAACATATCCACCTCTTGACCGGTCGCTACAGCATGAGCGAGGTCGAGGCCACGCCCGAGGCAGAGATACGCATCGACCCGCAAGGGCGGGTCACGTTGACCGGCGTTGCCCCGCTCAGGCTCAAGCGTTGAGCTGATCGCGCCCAGCAGCGACTTCGCCAAGCCCAAATGTCGGCCATTCTGTTACCTTCGGAAGGCGCATATATCTTGGAGCGAGCAACTTGTGACGAACGATCAAACAACACGCATTGCACTGGTTCAGCAGCACGCCAGCCACGACAAGCGCGATAATCTCGCGCGCGGATTAACCGCACTGCGCGAGGCGGCGGCCAATGGCGCGCAACTGATCGCGTACGCCGAGCTGTCATTCGAGCGCTTTTACCCGCAACGCCCTGCCCGGGGACGGGTGGCCGATCTGGCCGAGCCGATTCCCGGTCCGGTCACCGAAGCATTGTGCGCGGCGGCAAGAGAGCTGGGCGTTGTAGTCGTGCCCAATCTGTTCGAACTCGATGGCGAACAAACGTTCGACACCTCCCCCGTGATCGACGCCGATGGCTCGCTCATCGGCCGGACGCGGATGGTGCACATCACCAACTACGAGCATTTTCACGAAACCGATTATTACTGGCCCAGCGACCGTGGGGCGCCGGTCTATCAAACCGCAGTAGGCACCATTGGTGTCGCGATCTGCTATGACCGCCACTTTCCGGAGTACATGCGCGCTCTGGCGCTGGGTGGGGCTCAGCTGGTCTTGGTGCCGCAAGCCGGAGTCGTCGACGAGTGGCCCGACGAGCTATACCAGGCAGAGATGCGTGTGACGGCATTCCAGAACGGATACTTCATCGCTCTGTGCAATCGTGTCGGTCGCGAAGAACACCTGGATTTCGCCGGAGAATCGTTTGTCTGCGCCCCGGATGGCACGGTACTGGCCAGCGCGGCGCAAGGCAGTGACGAGATACTCTATGCCGAGCTCGATTTCACCCAGGTTTCCCGCTCGGTTGCGCGCCGTTTGTATTTGCGCGACCGTCGCCCGGAGCTGTATTCCGACTGGCTGACCTGAGGTCTGACCGAGGCGCTCGGCTGGCCAGATTGTCGGTCAGCCCTCGATGCAGGTCGCGAAGACGACTTCGTCGGCGCTGTCATTGATATTGAGGGTCACTGTCCACAGCCCGGGCATCCACAGATTGACCGGAGACAGCGTGTACTCTCCGGTCGCCCCTTCAACCTCGCTGACCACCGTTTTGACGGTCGTACCGTGGCCGTGATCGGGCATCCATGGCGTGACGCCGATCTGAAGTCCATCCAGAGCGGTGTCGGTGGCGTCTAATACCTGGATTCGCCAGTCATTGTCGCCCTTGGCCGGCCGGGCCGGGGTGGCTTCGAGCAAGACCACCTTGAGGCCGTTTTGGCCCACCTTGTCGAGCCCGACGATGAATTCGTCGGCGCGGGTTTCGTTTTCACAACTATCAGCTGTCTGATTCGAGCCGCTGTCGTCACCGCACGCAGCAGCGAGGAGCATAAGGGAGAGGGAAACCGCAACTTGTTTCATGAAAGCTTCTGTCATCGGCTAACCAGTGATGGATATGCTGGACTATGCGGTCAAGCGTTACACACAAAGACCGGCCCGGCAAACAGCCGGCTCGGAGTCGTCGAGCTCGAATGTGGAGTGATTCGTGCGAGGGCAGGCAGTTACAGCCGGGGAGAGGGTTTAGGCTTCGTTGGAGACTTCGACCTGGGCCGGGGTGAGGCGGGCGACAGCAGGATCGAGCTCACCGGCCAGGAAGATGCGGCCCATGGTCATGGCCGTGACTCCAGCAATGGCCGAGCCACCCAGGATGGCCAGCTTGGTGATCTGCAACAGGTCAGAACCCCGGAAGGCGAGCTCGGCGATGAAAATCGCCATGGTAAAGCCGATTCCGGCAGCGCAACCGAGCACGGTGATGCCGCCCCAGGTCACGCCGCGCGGCAGAGTGCACCAGCCCATGCGGGTGGTTAGCCACGAGAACAACAAGATGCCCGCTGGCTTGCCAAAGGCCAGACCGAGCATGACACCGAGTGTGGCCATCGAAGCACCGTCGAGGGACATCTCGACTCCGCCCAGATTGACGCCAGCATAGGCCAGGGCGAATAGCGGCATGATGAGAAACGCAACCCAGGGATGAAACGCGGCCTCGGCGCGGGAAACCGGAGAGGCGGCCTCGCGTCCCGCCATCGACAGGCGCCGCAGCGGGGTGAGGGCGTCTTTGTGTTTGTGCTCTTGCGACGTGAGGACGTGGTACTCGCGGAGCGCAACCTCGGCAACCTCGACGAACTCTTTCCTGCTCAGCCATGGCCTGACCGGCATAACCAATCCCACGATCACGCCGGCGATGGTCGGGTGCACACCGAGACTATATGCCCCGGCCCACAAGACAATGACAGGCACGATATACATGGATCCAGGCCGCACACCGGCCTGCAGCATGCCCAACAGAATGGCCAGACCGATCGCGATGGTGATGAATGCGTCGGGATTGATTCCGGACGAGTAAAAAACAGCGATGACCAGGATAGCTCCGATATCGTCGATGATGGCCAGGGCCAGGAGCAGCACGCGCAACGACGCTGGCACCCGCTTGCCGAGCAAACCCAAGACACCCAAGGCAAACGCAATGTCAGTGGCCATGGGCACGCCCCATCCCTGCGAACCAGGGCCGGTCGGGTTGAGTGCGAAATAGATCGCTGCCGGCACCAGCATACCGCCTACCGCCGCTGCAATCGGCAGCGAGGCGCGCCGCATGTCGGCCAACTCGCCTTCGACGATTTCACGCTTGATCTCCAGACCAACGACTAGAAAAAAAATCGTCATCAAAAAATCGTTGATCCAAAAGTGCAACGATTGCTTCATTGACCAGCTGCCCAGCGTGATGCTGAACTCGGTGTGCCATAAGTGTTCGTAGGACTCAGCCGCAGACGAGTTGGCCCACAAAAGCGCGACAGCCGCAGCGATGAGCAGCAAGATGCTGCTCGCCGATTCGGTGTGCAGAAATGCATCGACAGGAGCCTTGATTCGATTGGCGACTCTTAGCATCGGTTTGTTAAGCACGAACATCCTCCATTACACTTGATTGCGCAGGTGAAATCTCTGTCGGGTTGGAGCAGCCGGATCGCGATACGACCCCAAATTCGCGATCTACGGCCGTGAATGGCTAGGGAGTGAAGTTTCTGTACCACAGGAGGGCGGTGTTTCCGGCCGTATTGTCATCATCAGTAATTACCGCCCAATCGATTCCATCTTGTGCCGGAGCCACGGCGATGCCCTCGGCGCCGTCCGGTCCAGGGCCGCCATAGAGGTCGAGTATGCCGAAGCCCTGCGGAGACCCGGCGCCCGATCCAGTGACCGCTACCAGGCTCCGCGCCGTATGAGTGCCGTCGACCATGTAAAGAACGCCGCCTTCCCGGTCGAATTCGAGCCCCCGGGTACTGGCCAGGGGAACCCGATAACGGCCGATCGTCGAGTAATTGCCGTTGCCCTCGAGATCGAGTGCAAAGATGTCTCCACCGGATTGATGCGAGACCAGAAAAACTCCGCCGGTTCCGTACACACTGCGCGGATACAGCGCTCCTTGCGCATCGCGGAATCCCTGCGTTGCAAGGAACGAGTCGGGGATGAATACGATTCCCTCCATACCTTGCCCGTCGGCTACCAGCGAGCTGATATCCCATGATTGCAGCAAAACGGGTGTGGCGCCGGAAACATCGTATTGTCGGATCTGCTGCTCTTTTTCCGCCACTGTGTACACCTCCGGCCGCGCGTAGTCGGCCTGGGTGATCCCCTCGAGATCGGCGTCGATGGAATAAAGCGCATCCAGGACGAAGCCGGTTCCGTTGTAGACATAGGAGCGGATGCCGTGCCGATTGCGACACAGCCAGAGTGTTTGAGTCTGTGGATTCCAATGCGCTCCACTCCAGTTATCCTCGTCGAGCACGCTATTCGGCCCGGCGGTGAAAAGAGAAGTGGCTTGCTGACGAGATTCAGCTGGCCAGGCGCGGAGCTGCCCCGGCCAGGGCTCGATCTGACCTGGAATCGTCACCGGCTGCGGAACCGGCCTGCCCGGATCCCCGGGCGAATCTGTCGAGTCGCTACCATCGCTGTCATCAAGAGACCCAGGAAACGCTTCGAAGGCGCCGATCTCCGCCATACAACCTGAAAGCAGCAAGCCGGTTAATGTTGCCATAACTGCTATTGCATTCTTATTCATGATTTCATCTCACTCGTTGTATTTGAATGCAAAGCTCTGGCCAACTTCGATGATAGTTCCGTGCCGAGCCGGGTGCTGCTTTTGGTTTCGTGCGTAACATTGACGCCCCGCTCGCGGTAGCGCCAGGGTTACGCTCCGTGCCACGGCAAGAAACCGCGGTGCCCGCGACAACGACGATTGCCACAAAATGACGGTGACGCGGTCTCGAAGTTGCTCGGAAGCTATCACGACGATACGGTGATTTTGGTGTGAGCGGCTGCAAGTACCGGAGAAGAATCGCCGGTCGACAGGAGAAGACGCGGAAGAGGCGGAGGCGGCACGCGAGGGGGGAGGACAGAAAGGCGAGAAGTCATCGCCAGACTGGAGAGTTGCAAGACGCTACAACTCTCCAGTCATGACGATGAACACAGCAGAAGGTCCGGATCGTTCGTCAAGGAAGCGATACGGCCGACGTCCACAACGCACCAGCAGTTCGTCCTTCTCGTCCGGTTCCCTCTGCATTGACGTCGGCCAGACGACCAACGAGGGGGAGGGGGAGAGGGGAGAAACCAGACGGCAAGCCGGCGGGGAGGGAAGAGACCCCGACGGCTTGCCGCCTGGACTGGGGCTGACGCGCCCCTCATCGATCGACAACTTGACGGTGGATTGGCTCGGAAACGCTATATGAGAGTCACGAGCCAGGGGTGTGCGAGCTTACCGCCATCGATCGATGGAAATCGATGTGGGAGCATTCTCATCATCCCAGGAGTACCAAGATCATCAAGATAAAGGGGCAGACCGCCAGGGACAGAAGCAAACCCAGGAAAAAAATCTGTACGGATGTATAATGGATCTTGGCGAGTGCAGACTGATTCTGAATCGTGGACATTGTGCAATTCCCTATCTATGCCTGGTTGGAGTCTGTTTGTGTCGATGTATCATCGCGGCGCCAGAGGGCGTTTGCGGCGCCGTTCACTGTCATTTGTGTCGTGGCCTCATACGGCCTGCTCTCTCATCTCGTTGACCAAAGTCATCTTTTTCCGCTGCAGAACCTTGGTGAATCGATCGGGTTGGTTGAGCGATGTCGAGGGCAGCGGCAGGCTCACGCCGTTACGGCCGTTATGGGAGCTGGGCGATGGCCAGACATCGCCGGGTTGCCTGCCCGGGAACTTCACGACGTTGGTTACGGCATCATCGTCCAGAGTGCGCTTCGCGATCGGAGCTGTCGCCATTGATTCCTGCCCGGATGCGTTGACTTTTTGGATACGAACCGGCGATTTCGCGCGCATCTCGTCGGCTTTTTGCAGCAGTGATGTCCTGTTGCGATAGTCATTGTGATTCGGCGGCTGGGCGGAGCTCAACGTGTTCGGAGCGTTTTTTATGTCCATTGATTCGTCGAATTCATCGTCATCGAAGATGTTCTCGACCGAGTTCGAGGCACTGGCAGAGGGATGCAAATGGGATGCTTGGTGGGTTTTTTCTGTGGGCATCGCGGGCGAAGCCGAACTTCTCGGCGCGATCGTGGAACGCGGCAGGGAAGGTGGAGGAGACTTGCGGGTCTTTCTGCCCTGCAACGCGTGTACGACAGAGGCGAACGCATTCGACTTGTGGTGTCTGCGCTGCGGCCACCATGCTCGTTTGGATTCGCCATGTTCACTGTCTGACCGTTTGCGATGCTCTCCTTCGTGCGCGGTTTCGTGAGCCAGATGCTCGACTTCCTTGCCGAGGAAGTATTCGAGAACGGTTCGAATGACCACGATCATGCCCAAACCGACCAGATGCTCGAATTCGGTGTTGATAACGGTTTCCACGATATCTTGACCGACCATGAACTCGAGGCCGACCAGGATATAGGTGCCGAGCGTGAATTGCACGTTGGGCATGGTCAGCCGTCGAATAAAGACGGTGTCTAGATATTGCAGAAAAGCGATCAGTGTTCCGGCCACAATGAACGCAACACCGATGAATCCAAGTGTCTGAGCAATGAGCTCGATGATCTGATGTGAAAGAAGTTCTTCAGACATAACTCGTTCCGTTCTCGATGCTTCTTCACTGCAGAGAACGTACCAATCGAGTCGCTCGCGGCTCGGCGACACGTCTCTGCCACTTGCAGTGCGGCGGGCTCAGTGGGCACCGGGGCCGCGTAAAGGACCGGGCAATTGGCTTGCAGCCGAGACAAGATGTCGAAAAGAATCTGCTTTGACTATCTGCCCGGGCAAATTGCGCGGCTCGACGTCGCTGCCGCTCGAGCCGGCAAATACCGCTATATATGAGGAAGCAAATGCGCCGACGTCCGAGAAGGTGGCGGCCAGGGAATGGCTGTCACTCTCGCGATGGTGCGTGGAAGCGTCTGGAGCGTCGCGTGTCCGCTACGTAGCGGCTGCTGGCCGCGCTATGAGTGGCCACGCGGCTTTGTCGAGCAGTAGCCAGCAATGCGACGGTACGCAGATACCGAGCCCGGCAGTAACATCACCGCTACCGTCGCCGTAGGCTGTGCGCAACAAGCTGGAAAAACCCCAGCATGTCGCCGGCCTGGACGTCGCCAGGACCTCGAAAGGCCGTCATGCAGGGTCGGTCTCGCCGGACATGCTCGGTTCGTCGCTGGCCTGCCGCACGAAATTACGCTGCGGCAATACCTTGGTATGATTGACTTTTTCGGCCAGGTTTGAACCGGCATTCGACGCTGGTCGAGCCGGCTGCAACTCGTTCAGCGGGATTGCCGGCTGGCTGGCGTGGGGAGCCGGAAGAGGCAATTCCAATCCATTCTCCGTCTCGTCGAACTGGCTGAAATCCGGCCCAGAACCGTGCGGACGTGTGATGGTCTGATCGGCGACAAACGTCTGCTCGCTTGTCTCACTGGCCATGAATTCATTCGTGATCCCGAGGTCACCGGTCGCTCCCATCATCTGATCAGGCGACTGGATTCCTGTGGCTTCTGCGCCAAGCGCGGGAGCCACGGCTTTTTTGAGATAATGGCCGAGGACCACCCGCAAGGCCGCGATCACACCAACACTGACCAGCTGCCCCACTCCCGGATCGATGATCGCACGCAAAATATCCTGACAGATCATGAGCTCCAGACCCACCAGGAGATGCGTTTTTAGCGTGAGCTGGATAACCGTTCGGGTTTCCGCGGCGACGGCAGGCATGCGGAAGTACCGGATAAACGCGATGATCGTCCCGATCGCGATGAACCCGACACCGGCATAGCCGAGGAGCTGCGCGATCGTCGCGATGATCTGATGAGAGAGGTAGCCTTCAATCATTTGTGCGCGGCCAATTGAAGAGTGAGCCTATTCTAAGCCAACCCGAGCCAATTTCATACGTGGGCCGATCTCTGCTATTGGAGGAGTGAGATTGCGCACAGGAGCTGCGCCATATGATGATCGGTTCAGAACGAGTCGAGAAAGCCCGGTGACGACATATTGGCTTTTTGCTTCTGTTTGCGGAGCTTGTATTTCTTGACCAGGCGGAATAAGTGCACGCGATCAATGCCACTTTGGCGGGCGGCCTCGGCCACGTTAAAATCGCAGCGCTCGAGAAGGCGGGTCAGATAGGCAATATCGAACGCTTCCATCCACTTCGCCTTGGCTTCTTTGAATGGAAGGGTCTCTAATTGACTCAATTCGACCTCGCTGGTTGGCTTTTCGAGGCCGAGGTCGGAGGTGAGATGGACCGGCTCGAGGTCCGATGCCAGGGCGACCAATCGCTCCAAAAAGTTGCGCAATTCGCGGATGTTGCCCCGCCAGGGGTGGTTCATGATCTGCTGCCAGGTCTCGCGGTTGAGCTGCGGTGCGTTGCCGCCGACCCGGGCGGCGATTTTCGGCAGCATGTGCTTGACCAGCGGCGGTATGTCTTCGCGGCGCTGTCGAAGGTTGGGAATGCGCAAATGCACCACGGCGAGCCGGTAGAACAGGTCGGCACGGAAGGTTCCCTCGTTGATGTCGCGCTGCAAATCTCGGTTGGTGGCGGCGATGATGCGGACATCGACCGGTGTGTGGCGGCTGCGGCCGATCCGCTTGATGTGCCGTTGCTCCAGTACGCGCAGCAGACGGGGCTGCATGGTCAGTTCGAGCTCGCCGATCTCGTCGAGAAAGATGGTACCTCCATCCGCTTGCTCGAATGCACCCGGTCGATCGGTGACCGCTCCGGTGAAAGCACCGCGGTTGTGCCCGAACAGCTCGCTCTCGATGAGGGTCGGCGGAATGGCGCCGCAGTCTACGATGATGAATGGCTTGTTGCGGCGTTCGCTGTGTTGATGAATTTCGCGGGCGATCAGCTCCTTGCCGGTGCCGGTCTCGCCCTCGAGAAGAATGGTAACCTCTTTGGGAGAAGACGCTTTCAGCTTGCGGAAGAGCTCACGCATGGGCGGGCTCTGTCCGATGACCTCGCCAAAACTCGATTCCTCGACAAGTTCGACTTCTTCTTCTTCACTGCTGGGAACGATCTGCAGTGTCGTCTCGCCCAGCTGAAGCTCGACGGGGCCCTGCGCAATGCCCTCTTGCAGCTTCAAGTTGCCCAGTGTGGTCCCGTTGGTGCTGTTGAGATCGGTCAGCAGAAAACCGTCCGGGTTGAGCTGGATGCGTAGATGATGTCTCGAGACCGCCGGGTCGTTTAGCACCAAGTCGTTCTGCTCGGCCGATCCGATCGTGATGTTGTCCTTGGCAGTCTTCAAAGAGCGCCTCTGGCCTGGTCCATCGAGGATCCGCACGATGTACTTGGTGCGAAACAGTCGCGTTCGAGCATCGCTGTCGCTCACCACCCGAGTCACCGCGGTCTTGTACGTCGCCATAAGGAGTTGTCTCCAATCTCGAACCCGAGCTGTGCTCTGAACGCCGAACGTCAATGGCTCGGCCAGAAGGACTCATATCCTTGCCAGGGTTCTCGAGAGATTATGACAAATATGAGCGGATATTGCACACTTGGGTTCTGAGTGCATCGATCGATCGCGATCTGAGGCGCCGGAACGTCTCTGTAACAGACGTAATTTAATCACCAAAGACCAGCAATCGCTTTCGAAGCCGAGAATACGCGTGGGTATGGGGCTTGCAGCAAAGGCCGTCGTCCCCTGAGCGGAAACGATGCTTTTCGATTGTCCCATAGCGTTTGGTGTCTTGGCCTACTGGCTCGGTTTCGGCTGTATCGACCGGCTGTATGGGCTGACCCCGCGCGTTGAGGAGGCGTACGAGGCTCGGCTGCGTAACATCAAGGCCACTCGACCGTTGCACGGCGCGCTACACGTTGTGTCTATAGCGCAGCGAGCGTTACGGAAGCGGCCGGCGTCGAGGTCGAATGCAATTCGCCCACGGCGTCGCATCCACGAGAGATTGTCGAGCCAGTCGGACCGATGCCGATGGCTGGACGCGGCGACGTTGCCCTCTCTGCCAGTGGTGCCCAGCCGCCCGACCAAAGCGGCGCCGAAACGGCCGACCGAGCCACGCACGGCAGCTCACGTCTTCATCGACGATCGAAAACGCAGCCCGAGAGTGACGAGCGAGCCCGAGGCAAAAGGACGACTCGGCGCTTCGAACTCTTTCGTCCGCTTTGCCGGGTCATACGACGGGAACGGTAAAGGAACCAATCAAGATGACAAGGATCGCATTCAACCAAATTGCAGGAATTCGTGACGCCAGAGGCAAATGGTGCCTTATCGTTGCACTTCTCGCCATTTCGCTCGCGCCCGCAACCGCCTCTGCGCGCAGCGAAAAAGACATTGGCCGAGTGCGCATCGCAGTACCCGAGGCGAGAGGCAAGAACAGCACACGCCGCACCGAGCTCACCCTGGGAGTTCGACAGAAACTCCGCAAAGCCGGCGTTTCGCTGGTCTCGAGCCGAAAATTCGCCCGCGCGCAGTCGGCCGTCAGGGCGAGCAAACCGCGCCCGGTGGTCCTGGCCAAGGCGGGCCGCAAAGGGGGAGCTGACTACGTACTGGATGTCGAGATTTCCAGTCGGACTCAGCTGCGCGAGGGAGATGGCGGAATTTACACCGTCTCGGTCCACGTTGCCCGCGCCATGCTCATCGACACCAAGTCCGAAAAGGTCGAGCTGCGCTTTCAATCGAAATATCGGCGGGCGAGCGATGCAAGGGACATCGGGGTCCGTATCGCTGAAAAGGCCCTGGACAAGCTCGCCGAGCTGACCCGTCCCCGGGTTGCGCGCGAGTCGCGCGACGAAGAAGAAGACGAGTTCACGGCCGAAAAAGCCGAAGGGGACAGGGAGAGCAGACGCGAGAAGAAACGGCGGCGTCGTCGCGAGTTTCGCAGGGAAGTTCGAGCGTCTGCCGAGCGATCGAGTGAAGCCCGGGAAGGCGGCGAATCGAGGCTGGAGTTCGCGGGAGGCGAAGTGGAGGGTGAACTCTCCGAGCGCGGCGAGCGGGAGGAAGAAGGACTGCCGCTGAGCGCCGAGGTTGGATTGCACATGTTTGGCGGCGATATGGAAGCGTCGGCCGTGCGGCTGGAGCCGGAATTGGAGCTGAATCAAGCCCTGGCGCTGTACGCCGATGCGTCGGTCTTTTCCAAAGTGCAGGATCCCCTGCACGAGGGAGTCGACGATGTGGCGCTGGGAATCCGCGCCGAGGAGTTTTTATCCGGTGTCGAGGCCCGGGTGGCCATCGAGTTTCCGACCAGTGAGGAAGCGCGCGCTGTTCAGAACATCTTTACCCTGGTCGCCGGTGCTGGTGTCGAGTTTGGCGAAGGCCCATGGAAATACGCAGTCGAGATCCTGGGTAAGAAGTTTTTTCCCACCATTCCGCAAGCCGCGCTCGAGGGCGACGAGGGCGGCGAGGGCGGAGCCATGGAATCGGAGCCCGAATTCTGTTCCACTTCGATCCAGACGATCTGTCCATTTCTCGGCGAGTTGCCCCCAAACTACTTGCTCGGGGCCGAGACCGAGGTCGAGTACGAGTTTGACAGTATTGAGGGCCTGAGCGCCGCAGTGAAGGTCGGCTACGAATTCGTCAAGTTCTTCGAAAACGAACACACGCTGGAGGCCGGATTCAAATTTGATTACGAGATCACCAGAAGATGGCAAGCCACTGTCGGAATGTTGACCATGGGTCCATTGAAGAGCGAAGAGGGCGGCTTCGTATTTCCGTTTTCCGACGTTGAAACAGATAATCGCAGCCATACCACGTTTTATGCCGGGCTGAGTTTCTCGCTCGGCTCCTCTGAAGAAGAGGGCGGGGAGTAGCTAAAAGAAGCCACGATTACGTTAGACAGTTCGATTCAGAAACGGGTGTGCACTGATGGAACAAGAAGGAACATTGTTTGAAATCGTAGAGCTCCTGGCCATGTTGGTCGGTTATGTCGGGGTTGGATTTATCACGGCTGGATGCTTTTTGGCACTTCTTCAATACTTCGGCCTACTCACCATGGGCCGATTCACGATGAGGCAAGTGCGGATTACCCTGGGGACCTACATCCTCGTCGGTATGGAATTCATGATCGGACAGGACGTTATCGAAACCGTCCTCCATACCGATCTCGCTCACGTGAAGAGCCTGGTGATGACTGTGATCATCCGGACCGTGCTCGAATATTTCCTCGGCAAGGAGGTAGAACATCTCAAGCACGAAGAGGCTCACAGTGGCCACGGCGACCACGAGCATCACGAGGGCGGGGAAGGCCACGACGGACACAGCGGTCATGAGGGCCAGCCCGCACCGGCTTTCAGCTCTGCTGCGCCGTTTTTGCGCAACACCAGACTGGCGGTTGTCACGCTCATGGTGATCGGACTCGGAGTGGTCGGCCTGGGTCATGTCTTGACCAATGAGGCCGAAGCCGGCTTTGCCGAGCGAGCTGAAGAAGCTGAAGGCGGCGAACGGAGCGAAGAAGGCGAACGGCAAGGTCGAGAAAGTCGCGAAGGCCGCGAAGGTCGCGAAGGTCGCGAAGGTCGCGAAGGTCGCGAAGGTCGCGAAGGTCGCCGGGCCGAGAGAAGCGAAGAAGGCGGCGAGCGGGAGGAGGAAGGCGAACGCGAGCGAGAAGGTCGCCGGGCCGAGCGGTCCGAGAGAGAGCGTGAAGAAGGGAGCGAGGAAGGTGAAGAGCGGTCCGAACGGCGCGGGAGAAAAACCCGGACTGCCCGTCATTCAGAAGAGCGCGAGGAACGCGGCGAACGAGCCATGCGCGCCAGTAGAGAAGCGGGCGAGAAACGCTCCGAAAGGGCTGAGGAGGAGGACGAGGGACGCGAACAGGTCGGGCGAGACGAGCGGCGTGAAGAGTCGGACGGGGACGGCGAGACTCGGCGTCGTGAAGAGCGCCGCAGCTGGCTGGCCGAAGCAGATCGCGGACATCCCGGTCGGCAGGTGCGCGAGGTTGTCGAGGCTGCTGGCAACTATCTCAACCGTCGCATGGACAAGCGCGGCGAGGTGAGCACTCGAATGACAATCAACGGCCGTCGTGGTTCATCCCGCGCCGATGTCTCGGTTCAGGCCCGGACCATTTACAGTCTGTCGCGCGAGTATCAGGCCACTGGTGCCAGTCGAACCAGGCGGAGCATTGTGCGGGCAGCGGAATACCTCAAAGAGCACCATCTCAGGCGACTGCCCGGTGCGCGTGCCATGTACATCTCCAGTGGGCGCGGCAAGGGCGACAGTCCTCGCAAGATACGGCTCGCCAATTCCACCATGGGCCTAATTGCCCTGGTCGCGGCACACAACGCCGATGAGGAAGCGGTCGATCGGGACGAGCTGCGTGGGCTGGCCCAGTTCCTTCTGCTCTTGCAGGATAAGAATGGCAGATTCCGCTCGCAGTTGCAGCCGGACTCACGCATGCTGCGCGCGCCGGGACAGGCGATTTTGGGGCTTACCATGCTCTATCAGATCGAGCTGGATCCGACCTGGCTAGAAGCGGCCATGCGGGGAATGGATTATCTCACCCGTTTGCAGGAGCCGCTCAGCGATCCGTGGTCAATTCTCGCCGGATCCGAACTGCTCGCCATCTACCGTCAATCCGATATACCTCCGTTCGCCCGGCAGGCGACCCACAACTACGTCAACGATGCAGCCGGACAGATCGTCAGCGAAATCGACGACGTATTCGGCACCTCTCGCTCGTGCGCGTCGAAACGTGCGGTTCCGACCTCCGCCCTGGCCGGACTGAGTGTTCTTGCCGCTGTGCCCGAGCCGCCCAGGTCGTTGCGCGAACGGCTCGACGAGGTTCTGCACCATGGCCTGGATTGGCTTTTGCGGTGTCAGATACGGAATGGACCGGTCCGCGGCGGATTTGTCTCGAGCATGAAGACCCGTGCCGTGCGCACCGACGACGTACAATACGCTCTCACCGCGCTGGTCGGCTACCTCCAGGGACGCGAGCTCTGAACAGAAACGCCTCGTTCAAGGTATTTTTGTTCAATGCGCTTCTGTTCAGGTCGCCGCTTTCTCATCCCAGCCTGGTATGCTTCCTGGCCACATCGGCGAGATAGTTGGTCAACGATTCGTGACCGGACCCGGCACCCTCGACCATGCGCAGAAGCCACTGGTCAAGTGCTCCTTGCGCATGAACATGTACTCAGGATCGATTCCACCGTCAGAACCGACAAACAACCCACGCACATCTTTCGGCTTTGTGACGCGACTTCTCACAAAACCGCGCGCAAATGGTCGAGTGTGTCGTCCATTTGCTCCAGGGTGTTGAATGGTCCCGGGCTCAGGCGCAGGGTTCCGTGTGCAGACGTTCCGAGGGTTTCGTGGGCCATGGGTGCGCATTGATGGCCTGCGCTGACGATCACGCCTCGCTCCTGTCGCAATCGCACGGCGATCTCATCGGGCGCCCGATCGTCGAGACTGATCGATATCGCCGAGGTGCGCCGGTCGGAATCTCGGCTGCCGTGAACTGTAACTTCCGAAATCTCTGCTAAACCGTCGCACAAGCGGGTGGCGAGAGCGCGGGTGTGTGAGCGTACGGCGGTCTGTCCCCGCTCGCGCAGCCAGCCCAGTCCAGCCGCCAGACCGGCCACGGCGGCAAGATTGACCGAGCCCACATCACAGTACGTGGGAAAGGAACTGCACGGCCATGGCCCGGCGGGATCGGCCGGGTCGGCAGATGCCGCGCTGCCGATGCGCAGTTCACATGAGGCGGCCGGAGATTCGGTGACCACGTGGGGTGCGATGTACAGTCCGCCAACTCCTTGCGGGCCGAGCGGACCCTTGTGACCGGCAAAGGCGAAGAGATCGGCCTCGAGGGCGGCGAGGTCGATGGGAAATATGCCTGCAGTTTGCGCACCGTCGACCAGACACAGAGCTTCATGGGCGTGGGCCAGGTCGATGAGTTCGCTCACCGGCAAGAGCTCTCCGGTCACGTTGCTGGCCGTGGTACAGGCGATCAGCTTGACCCTGCCGCGGGCGAGCTCTGCTCGCACGAATTCCAGGTCGACCGGTGCACCGGATGCATACGGCGCGATGCTGTACTCGACTCCCCGCTCGCGGGCCAGCTTGACGACCGGACGCGCGAGCGCGTGGTGTTCCAGTCCGCTAATAATGATGCGATCGCCCGGGTACCAGGGCAGATCGGCGAGCGCGACGGCCAGCGCCGATGTACACCCGTTGGTGAACAGAAAGCGCGATGGCTCGGCAATGCCAAAAAACGCTGTGACCTCGGCGTGTGCTCGCGCCAGGATCCCGGGCCAGGTGTCGGGATGGGCGCCGTGGGTCTGCGCGATCGCCTCGACGACACAGGGTGGTTTTGGCCAGCTGGTTCCCGCGTTATTCAAATAGATACCGGTTTTCGGATCCATGATGACGTTGCACTGTGTGTGGGGGCAGAATGGGCCGATGGCGGCGGCCACCGCGGATGGCAAAAAAACTCAAAACATTGTATGCACGTGATCCAATCCCGTCACGGAGTTTCACCATGCGCCCGATATTTGTGGTCACGTTACTTCTCGTGGGATGTGCCACGGCCGGCACATCCCTGGCGCGGCCAACCGCGCCGGACCGTACCGTACCGCTGAGCCCCGAGCTTTTTCTGTCTCTGTCAGTGGTAAAACAGGCCCGCATTTCGCCCGATGGTCGGTGGATCGCCTACGAACTGTCGATACCGCAACCGCCCCAGGTAGCGCCGAGCCAGCCCAAAAACGCTGCATCGAGCCCCGCCGCGGGTGGCCGGGGCGACGATGCATCCGCCCCAATGCCCGAGAAATACCAGCCGCGCAGCGAGATCTGGCTGGTTTCGACGTCGGGTGGCGCGCCGCGCCGGGTTACCGACCCGACCGAGAATTCGTGGTCTCCGCGATGGTCGCCCGATGGCAAGAGGGTGGCATTTCTGTCGCGGCGCACCTCGACCAAGAAGCTGGACCAGCTCTTTGTCATCCCTATTGCCGGCGGCAAGGCGGCGATGCTGACCTCGATGGGATCGAAAGTGAAATTCTTCGAATGGTCACCCGACGGCAAATTCATCGCATTTACCGCGGCCAGCCCCCCTGATCAGCGTGACCAGATCGACCGCGAGGCCGGACGAGACTGGAATATCGCCGATCACCACCGCAGTTTTGACAGGCTGTGGATGCTCGATATGACCAGCGGCCAGATCGCGCCCGTGGTTGGGGATCTCCACGTGCAGTCGGCGACATTCGCGCGGTCCGGCGATCAGTTGTTGATCAGTGCGAGCACAAAGCCGGACGCAGACTCGGACCTGATGCGGCGTGAGCTTTATCGCGTCGACCGATCCACTGGCCAGCGGGTCCAGCTCACCCGGCGTGCACCGGCAAAATTACGGCACATGGCCTGGTCACCCGGCGGCAGCCAGATCGCGTTTTCCGCCGGGGTCGACAAAACCGACCCCACTGCTGGCTCGATTTTCGTGATGTCCGCCGATGGCAGCGGGGTGCGAAATCTGACCGGCGAATATCGGGGCACCGTGTCGTGGCTCGACTGGACAGACGACGAAACTTTGCTCTTTGCAGCGGTCGAGGGCCCGCACACAGTATTGCGCCGCCTCGACGTGAAGAGCGGCCGGCTCCGCCACGCCCATCGCACTGGCCGGCGCGCCGGCGCGATCCGGCCGATGTGTTATCAACCGCATCTTGCCGCAGATCGCACCACCTATGCTTGTGCTGCAGACAGCACCCTTCACCCGGGCGAGGTCTATACCGGCCGGATCGAGCCGGCCGGGCCAGACTGGCCGACGACCCGGCTCACCATCTCCAATCCTGCCCTGGAACGGGTCCGTTTTGCCCCGCAAGAGGTGCTGGTATGGAAAACGGTCGATGGCCTGGATATCGATGGAATCCTGATCAAGCCACTCGATTATCGGCCACAAACGCGCTATCCACTCGTAGTCTTGCCCCACGGCGGGCCCGAGGGATCACGCGAAAATGGCTGGTTGGCCTATCCCGGCCAGTTGCTGGCGGCGCGCGGTTTTGTCGTGCTATATCCCAACTACCGCGGCAGCTCGGGCCGCGGCGTGAGCTTTGCCAAGGGTGATCACCGAGACCTGGGCGGCAAGGAATTCGACGATATCCTGGCCGGCATCGATCATCTCGACCGGCAAAAACTGATCGACCCGGCGCGGGTCGGGATCGGCGGCTGGAGCTACGGCGGGTATCTGAGCGCATGGGCTGGAACCCGTCACAGCGGGCGTTTTGCCGCTGCCGTGATGGGGGCTGGCATCTCGAATTGGATCTCCTATCAGGGCGTTACAGACATCCCCGAAGAAATGTCGCTGGTTCACTGGGCACTCGACCCCTACGAGGAGATCGAGCTCGTCTGGGACCGATCGCCGCTGGCCCACGCGGCCACGGCCAGGACCCCCATGCTCATCATTCACGGCGAAAACGATCCGCGGGTCCCGGTCGGTCAAGCCTGGGAGATGTACCGCGCACTTGCTCACCGCGGTGTCGAGACCAAACTCATCACCTATCCACGGGAGAAACATAGTATCCGCGAATACGCTCATTACGCCGATATGGTAATGCGTTTTCTCGGCTGGTTCGACCGCCACCTGGTCACACAGTAGCCGGCCCGGCACTGTGTGACCGCCGATCGGAAGAACTGGAAGGCCTTGCCGTCTGCACTGGCTCATGCGCAAATTCACTATCACACGCTCACCTCTTCGCCATCGCCAGGCCAAACGCAAAACGAGCTGCCAGACCCCGCTGGCGGCCGGTTTTTTTGTTGTCTGTGCCGCTGTGTCGTGGCCGTTTTTCGGCACTCCGCACGCGCAGTCGGCGCGCGCCAAAAACCCCGGCGCGGGCACGATTGCGGGGTCGGTCGCGTTTTCCGGCCGGCCGCCCGCGCAGAGACCGCTCGATCGCAGGTCCGATCCGGTGTGCGCCAGGACTCACAAGCTCGACGAGGCAGTTGTGGTTACCGACGGCAAACTGCGCGATGTGCACGTGCGCATCAAGGTCGGCACATTTGCCCGACACGCTCCACCCGACCGGCCAGCGGCCGTCGATCAAAGCGAATGCATGTACACCCCGCGGGTGATCGGCCTCGTCGAGGGACAAAAACTCATCATCACAAACAGCGATCCCACGTATCACAACGTCCGCGGTGCCAGCAGTAAACGCACCATGTGGAATCTCGGCCAGCCGGCCCGCGCTCCGGCCATCGTCCGCAACAACATCGGCAAGGCCGGCCAGGTCGTCTCACTCCACTGCGATGTCCATCAGTGGATGCGGGCCTATGCCGTGATCACCGATCACCCGTACTTCGATGTCACGGGCCGGGATGGCAGCTTCACCATCGCCGGCGTGCCGCCCGGCCAGTACACACTGGAAGCTTGGCACCCCGAGCTGGGCGTCAAATCGACTCGGGTCTCGGTCCGCAAGGGCGAGACCAGTAAAGTGCAATTCCGCTTCAATTGAAGCCCATCACGGCTGGCCAGCCAGCCGATCGGCTGGCTTCCCCGTCTCAATTAGAGTCAAATGTCGGCGAACGGCAAGTCGGTTTTGGATGTCCGCTACCATACTGGCCCGCTCACAACGCATCGAAATCGCTTTGCCCGTGCGACGGAGAGTGGAGAGTCTCGGGGCCGGGAGCCACGTCATCGAGGCCATTTCGTTGGCAGAGGCAGTTCTCGCCGCGGCCTCGTTGTGCTGAGATCGCGCGATGGCGACAAGTGACGAGGCAGGAGTACTCTTCCAGGCACTCGTATTCAAAATGGCTGCTCTGGTCGCAGATATGACCGGGGTACACGAGCTCATCCAGAGCAGCGACGCCGAGATCGAAGACCCGACCGTTCGTCGAATCCGGCAGAGGACACTGCTCAAGGAGGCGGCCAAACAGGCTTGGGAGAGCACGGCGCGTGAGATGCTGCAGGAGGTGCTGCAGGATCAGGGGGTCAAACTCGACAAGTTCGAGATGTCGGTGGACGATCTCTACCTCATGTTCGAGGCCGGGTTTCGCGCCGTGGCCGGCGATAAGTCGGCCAAAAAACCGGCTGTCCTGGGCCCGTTGCCGTGGCATCGGGTCAGGGGGAAGAAAGACAGCGATATCGATATTCCCCCGGCTCCGAGCGAGGATATCTCCAATTACGTGCTCGCCTACGACGACAGTTTGTCCGAGATGATCTATGTCAGTTCGACCGCAGATGGCGATTTTGGTGCGTCGTGGGCCTGGAATGGCTCTCGGTGGCGAGCCCAGAACAGGGCCCCATTGCAACTGCCCAGTGCGCGCAGCCAGACGTTCCAGGGTTTCTACGACCCGTCGCGGGGTGGAGTCGCCTGCTGGACACTGGTTGCCAGCGATGATCACTCGCACGCCTTCGGTATCCTGATCGATGGCGACAGTGCCACCCTGATCCAGCAGAGCGGCGATATCCCGACCGGGCCGCTCGATTGTTCGTTCGACATCGGTACGATATTCGGCTTCGATCCGGTGCGTCGGGTGACCGTCGCCATGGGCGCCGACGCGATCTGGGAACTGGACGACACCGGAGAGTGGCTTCGCGTGGCATTGGTGCCGGCCCGATTGCCCAGCCAGAAATGGTTTTCCGGCAACGAAGGCGCTGTATTCGACCAAAAACTCGGCGCCGTCATCTTCTACTGGGTCGATTGGGAGGACGTGAAGTATCAGTTGCGCTCGTGGGATGGCAATGAGATCGGCCAGGTCGAACTCGACGGCCTGCCGCGTCGTCCATTTGTTAAACACGGAGGTGTGTTTTGCGCCCGACGCGAGACGATGATCTGGCTGGGTGGTTCGGGACAAGGTGTCTATCGCCTCGCCGATGGCCTGTGGGATATCCTCGACGACAGTCTCGTCGGTGCGCTTCGAGATGGCGCTCTCGAAGGGGATGCGCCGCCCAAATACAGCGGCGCCCGCGCGGCGTTTGATCCCGAGCGCCGGCAGTTTGTCCTCGGCCCGGGACGCTACGATACTCGCGCCGGCGAGGGGCGGCGCCAGGTGGTGTTTTACGTCCTCGACCAGGGCGGATGGACTCGCCATGGAAGACGGCGAGTGGGCACCGGAAGCGCGACCGCTGCGCGCTTGCTCGCAGCCAACACGGGCGGAACCTACGCCGTCCATGCCGATTGGTCGACCCATGAGCGGCGAGGCGGCGATGTCTGGATCCAAGTGGCACCGGCGGTGCCGGATCGGCCACCGCCGGTTGCCCTGGCCAGCAACGGCAGCGATCCCCTGTGGGCCGTCGCCGCGGGCGGGGCTGTGTATCGCTGGAGCGACAGCGCCTGGACCTCGATGGGCGAGGCCAGCCCGATTTTCGGCGACTGGCGTGCGCCGTGTGTATGCTATGATCCGGAAAACCAGCAACTGGTCGCCTGGGGCGGCCTGCGCGGCAGCAAACGCATCGACGATACAGTCATCTTTTCCGATGGCACGTGGCACAGAGCCGACGACGCCGGCTCGCCAGTCGCTCCACTGGGCGTGGCCAGACGGCAAGAGAAGCCCTATTCAGAGGTCGACTACGCGATCTTATACGACACCTTTCTCGGCGCGCTCACTCTCTACGGAGATGACGAGATGGCCACGTTTGCCGACGGACGGTGGAGTCTCGAACGACGCGCGCGGGCGTTGCCGCAAATTCACGGGCAACAGCGCATCTTTGTCCACGACCGCGACAGTGGCGAAACCCTGGCCGTCGATCTCAAGGATCGCCGGGTGTATCGCTGCGATCTGGGCGGCTACACGGCGGTTGCCGACCTCGCCGGGGCCGGGGAACTGGTCGATCTGGAATCGCCCGACGCGTCGCGGTCGCTCCAGGCCGACTGGGTCTTCGATCCGGTCAATCGCCAGCTCGTCCTCTACGTCGACAACGAACTCGACGAGCACTACAGTCTCAAACTCGGCGAGGTATTCGAGCACGCCCGCGGAAAGGGTCCGCGCACACCGCGGCAGCAGTGGTGCGACATCGACGACAACACCCTGGCCGAGGCAGTGCAGGCGGCTGCATGCGATCTCGTCGAAACAGTGCCCATCAACGACTTCGAGCAGATCACCGGTTTGACCGCCGCTGATGTGTCCAAGGTCGAACTGGCCAAACTGGCCGACGTTGGCTGGGCCAAAAAAGGCCCCTATGCGATCGGCAAGGTCTGTCTGAAACGAGGCCTGCGGCTCGACGAGAACCTGCTCAGCTGGCCGCGCTGGCGCGAGCACTTCGTCGAGGTGTTCATCGCCGAACTCGAGGGCCGAATCCTCGACTATGTCGGCCCCGAGGGCAGAACCAATGCCGATGTTCCTCTACCTCCTTTGAAATGGCAGGTATTTGGGCCGGACCGTCCGACAGAGACCATTGCGCCGCCGCCACCGACCTACGATGGCGGTTACGTGCTCATCTACGACGAGACCTCGCGCCATCTGGTCTATATTCGCAGTCACGGCAAGGAGTGGTGCGAGCGCTGGTACTGGACCGGCTCGGCCTGGCGGCGATCGCACGCCAGCGCGGTCGAACTGCCGGGCACCGAGCAGCAGTTTTGCGGCGTCTATGACCCGCTGCGAGGTGGGGTTGTTTTGTGGAGCACGCACGGGGGCGACGATTCGCATACCGCGTTTGGTCTCGTGGTCAGCCACACTGAAGCGCGGCCGCTGGCGACCCGCGGTGACGTACCGGTGCTGGATCAGGCCGAACGCGACCGGGATCATCGTATGCTCTTCGCCTTTGACCGCGACCGCGGCGTTCATGTCGTCATCACCAGCCGGGGCATTTGGCATCTCGACCGGGATGACGTGTGGATCCGCTGGTGTACCTGGGAGGCGGGCACCAGTCCATTGGCCCTTCATTGGGCTGTACCCGCCCTGGCCGATGCGGCGTGGGACGATATGGGACACCGAGTGATCCTGTGGCTGGTGACCAGAGGACAGGACGGCGAGCAGTTTGAGTTTTTCGCCCTGTCGGGCGAAAAACTCGTCGAACTCGGGACGGATGGACTGCCCGGGGAGCTGTACCAACCGGCCAGACGGGCGCCGATCGTCGGCAGTTGTGGCGAGCGCGGAGTGCATGTCTACTTCGGCGCCGAGCCGGGTATGTTTCGTCTGACTGGCGATCGGGCCGTCCCGGCCGGCGATGCCAAGTGGCAACAGGTTGCCGTCGGCGAGGAAGCGCCGCCCCGCGGCTGCAAAGCACAAATCGCCTATGACCCCGAGCGCGACATCACCATGTTTGGACCCGGTCAATACGCCTCGGCCCAGGGCGGCACACACTATCGTCAGCACGTGTTCTTCGCCCGCTCCGGCGACGGTGCATGGCAGTGTCACGGCGTCATACAGCCGCGGCACCAGCGGCCATTTCACATCGAACACGTGGGTACCCACGGGGACCGTATCGTCGGATTCAACCGCTCGTTCGAGCTTTTTGTGTGGGATGACGCCAGCGCATGGAGCCAGGAGCACGGTGTCATGTGGACTGCGTGGCCGGAGTTTCCCATTTTTGTGGTCAACGATCGGGCCGGTCACCTGGTCATCGTCGCCCATCAGGGCGGAGTGTATGAACTGCATGGCGATGAATGGCGGGCTCGCGAGGTCGATAACAGGGAGTTTGGCGAGCGAATGATGAACTGTCTGGTCGCCTACGATCCCGACGAAGATCGCTATCTGGCCTGGCACTGCGACGACATTCACGAGCGAAAGCACGACACTCTCGAGCTCAAAGACGGCAAATGGCGCAAACTCGGCCCGGTCGACGGCTCGTTGTCCGGCATATTTCGCATCCCGAGCACGGATGAATTGATCGAGTTCGGCCTGATCTATGACAGCTTCTTGCGTCGATTCCTCAGGTTCGACAGTGATCAGATCGCAGTCCTTGACGGCGATCAGTGGATAGGCGCCGCTGCATCGCTCGACCAGGCCGGCCTGGATAGCCCGTATCGCCAGGCGGTTCACGACCGGACGAGCGGCGAGACCCTGATCATCGACTTTGGGCGCCAGCGCATAGCTCGCTTCGACCTCGCCGAGATCCACTTGTTGACCTCCTATGATTGGCCCGATGGTCTGGTCGAATCAGACCCCAGTTCGGGCGTGCTATCGTTCCCGTTCACATCTCGATGCCCGTATTGGCCCGAGACACGACGCCTCGCGGTTTACGATCCGGATGATCACTACGGCAACTATTACCTCGAGCTGGGCCCGGTCTTTGACTTCGCCCGATCGCTCGGTCCGCGCACGCCGTTTACCTCGACGCGATCAGTCGCCTGATGAATGGAACCACCTGTTTGGCCGCGATCTGTTCGCCCACGGCCAGGACGCAGTCGAGCTTGGCGCTTTCGATCCCCTCGTTGGTATTTCTCCGGATGACCTGGCCCCTGCCAGTCGCCGACGCGGTCTGATGGGCAGTCAGACGCTCCTTGCCATCGCTGCCATCCCAGGGGTTGATGCGGATGGATACTGCACAGTCGACCTGTGCATTGCCACCTTTCTTGCGGACAACCAGCTGGCCGACTTTGGCTGCGACGATATAGGCCCGGGTCTTGGTCTGGCGTAGTTCGGCCCGGGTGGGAAGCGTACCGGACGGCCACGACATCAAAAACTCTGGCGCCTGTTTTTGTACCATCCTGGTCAGCGCGTTTTCGAGGTCGCCGCTCAGGGTCGAGGACGGATCGCGGTCTTGCACCTTGGGCTTGCCGACGTATACGAAGACCTTGGGCCCGGGCGAGTTCAAATAGAGCAAACGGTCGAGCGAGCGCGCCGCGACCTTGCGGACGTTGGCGTTGCGATCTCGCTTGGCCGCGCGGGACAGAACCTTCAGTGCCCGATCCCGGACCTTGGTCGGAGTGGTGACATCGACCAGTCTGCCCAGGTATTCGGCGGCAACTTGCCGGACCGCGTGCTCGGGGTCCTTGTCGAGTGCTCTGGTCAATGCGGCAACCGAGCGAGGGTCCCGTTTTTTGGCCAGCCAGAGCGCAGCGGAGAGACGGAGCTTGTAATCGACGTCGCGGGTGAGCTGCTTTGCCCGCACATCAATGGCATCAGCGCGTACCGGCGGGGCCAACCCGATCGCGATCAGAAACACGGAAATACCCGCCAAGCGCATTAACCATAATCTACCATGCACCTCTGATCGAATGGCTCGTATTATCGACCGCACAGTCCTGGTTATGCGGCGCTGCGCCACATACTCATGCATCTTGCTGCCTACAATCTGCGACATAATCGAATGACGTTCCGGCCGCGCAGCCGTGCATCTGGCGATTTGGACCCGGCGATCGAAACCGGTATTCACCGGGTGAAAAAAGCGCCTGTAAAACAACCTATGGCGGTGACTACCGAGACGGGTGATACGAGCCATGACTACACAACGATCACGTTGGAAAGGATGCGACGAGACTGTGCGCGGCCCGACCGCTCGGCGCGCGGCTATCCATTTTTTGGGCAAAGCCCCCGGATGCAGTGAGACCGTGCGCGGCCCGACCGCTCGGCGTGCGGGCGATCATTTTGGGCAAAGCCCCCAGCCAGCCGAACTCCCGACCGGCTCGGCGGTGGCCTCGCAACAGAAACGCCCTGTCTGATCCTCGACCAATGCGTTTCTGTTTAATGAGTTTCTGTTTAGTATGACGAGTCATGGGTCACGTGCTCAGTTTACGCACAGTGTATGAGCTCGCGCGGGTCACGGTACCGACCTTTGTCGAGTCATTTTTTGGTCAGGTAGAAAGCAGCACTGTCGATGAGCGCATCGTCGCGTTTGCCACGCGCGTGGTTGCCAATGCCCAGATCGACATCCGGACCGAGGGACGTGAGCAAATTGCCGCCGATCGTTCCTATGTATACATGTCCAATCACCAGAGCCACATGGACATTCCGGTTTTGTACGCGACGGTTCCGGCCCGGACCATGAGAGCAGTGGCGAAAAAGGAGCTGTTTCGGATTCCGGTCTGGGGCCGGGCCATGCGTGCCGCGGGAATCGTCGAAGTGGACCGACAACACCGGAACAGGGCCATTGCCAGTCTCGGCGACGCGGCCGACCAGCTGCGCAGAGGCACCAGCATTTGGATCGCTCCCGAGGGCACGCGATCTCGGACCGGGCGCCTGGGCCGGCTGAAAAAAGGTGGCTTTCATCTGGCCAAGCAGGCAGGGGTCCCCATTGTCCCCATCGCTATCACCGGGACTCACGCCATCCTCCCGCCGGGGACCACCAGCACCCGACCGGGCTGTCCGGTGCGTGTCGTATTTGGCATTCCCATCGAGGTCGAAGGCCGCGAGGTAGCCGCGCTCATGGGCGAGGTCGAGGCGTTCTTTCGGGCAAACTGCACCTGAGTGGCGCCACAACGTCGAGCGTGGAGTGATAATCAGCTGCTCGATCAGTGCGTGAATGGTCTGTGACGTCGCAAACACGAAACAGAGACGAATTGGCCGTGGATGAAACAAGGCATTTCTGTTGCGAGACCAACCGCCCATCCGGGGCCGGGAGTCACGGCGTCCGGGGCTTAATACCAAACATGATCGCCCGAATGTGAAACGGTCGGGCCGCGCACAGTCAAGCTGCATCCTTGCCAATGTGACCGTGTAGTATCGAATGAAGATCAGTGTTGCAGCTGCCGAAGCACGGCAACGCTCGATTCATCCTCGCGTGACTGCAATTCGGGTTAGTTACACCGCATCGTCGACATATTGTCACGGCAGACTGGGGTACTACTGCGCTGCATTGTCGGCTATGCTACCTTGCCTCTTACAAGATCAATGCTCGTGATGCCGATAAGGTGCGGTCTGTTGACCACGAAGCGAACTGGGCAATGGCGTAAATTCTGTAAGTAATTGGAATTTCGTTCTGCGATTACGGCATTTCGATTGCTAAAATGGACCTACCGTGACTCTCATCGTTCCAGCTGTACTCGGTGGCCTGGCCATCACCGTAATGGCGCTGGTTTCGCTGGCAGCGGCCCGTAGAAGCAGAAACGCTGCGATACCGCAACAGTCCGCCTTGCCGCGGATTCTCATCCACTCGATCAACGACGATCGCTGCACCGGGTGTGATGCGTGCGTTGCCGTCTGCCCGACCAATGTCCTCGACCTGATGGACAACAAGAGCCGGGTCGTTCGCTTTCAAGATTGCATTCAGTGCGAGCAGTGCATGTGGGCGTGCCCGACCGAGGCGTTGGTCATGCACCTGGAGGGCACTCAGCCGCCCCCACTCAAGGTTCCCGCGCTCGACGATGCGTTCCAGACTGCAGTGCCCGGCCAGTATCTCATCGGTGAAGTTGCCGGCAAGCCGCTGGTCAAGAATGCCGCAAACCTCGGCCGTATGGTGGTCGAGCATATGCTGCTCAACGGCATGCAACCGGGCGTGCTGGCCCATGCTGGCGATCCCGGTGCTGTCGATGTGGCCATTGTCGGCTCTGGACCGGGTGGATTGTCGGCGGCCCTCACCTGCATACAGCGCGGCCTCAGCTATGTCGTGCTCGAGAAAGAGCAGATCGTGGCCTCGACCGTTGCCCGTTATCCCAAGGGCAAGCTGGTGATGGCCGAGCCCTACGACGTCCGCAATGTGTCGCTTTTGCCGGTGTTCGACTCGAGCAAGGAACAGATCGTCCCGATCTGGCAAACCCTGGTCGAGCGCCTGGGCATGCAGATACGACTCGGCGAAGCTGTCGAGGAAGTGGCTCCACAGGGCGACGGATCATTTCATATCAGGACCACGGTTGGTGCGTATCGGGCGCAGCGGGTGGTGCTGGCCACCGGCACCCGCGGCAAGCCGCGCACCCTCGGGGTTCCCGGCGAGAACATGCCCAAAGTTCACTCGCTTCTCGACGACCCGGAAGAATTCCGCGGCAGGCCTGTGCTCGTGGTCGGCGGTGGTGACAGCGCTGTGGAGGCAGCCATCGCGCTGGCCGATGCCGGAGCCAGGGTCATCCTGTCCTATCGCGGGCGGGCATTCAGCCGCGCTGCTCCCAAGAACAAGCAGACCATCGAATCGTACGAAGCGCAGCGCCGGATCAAGATCCGCTACCAGTCCGCGATCGTGGAATTCGCGCCCGAGACCGTGACGTTGCAGGTGGCCACCGGCGAGCGCAAAACCTATCCAAACGAGGCCGCATTCGTTCTGATCGGCTCTGATCCGCCGATCAAGTGGCTCGAAAAACTCGGTGTCCATTTCGTCGAACAGCCGCATATGTACCAACTGGGCAAGACCGACCAGCTGGTCGTGAATCTGCTCGGCGCCGACGTCGCCGACTGTCCCGAAGACGCGGAAAGCGCTGCGGCACTGGTGCAGAACTTGCCCCTGCCCGCCGCACTGCCGGAGCAGCCCGGACCGCCGCCGCCAATGCCACCACCGCTGCCCGAAGCTCCCGACGAGGCTATGTCACGGCCGCGCCGTTGGCTGCGCTCGGCAACGGCCATTTTCACCCAATCGCAGCACAAACTCGACAAGCCCATTCCACTGTCCGAGTTTGCCAAGCGCGCGCGACGCAAGCATACTGGCCACGGACGCCGCGATGCACTGGATGCCGCTGAGCGCACGCGGGTTCTGCGCATGCTGCGCGACGAAGGTGGCCGAATAGCGGACGAGGAGTCGCAGATCGGCATTCCGGCCATGGAATCGGCGCCGTCGTTTCTGGACAACGACAATCCGCCGGAGTTTCTCGATGCGGGGCCACCGGCGCCCGCACCACACCCATCGTCGTCGACGATGCTGCCGCCCGCGTCGACGATGCTGCCGCCCGCGTCGACGATGCCGCCGCCCGCGTCGACGATGCCGCCGCCTGCGCATTTTGCGGCGCCCACAGCACCAACCAGCGTTCTGCAACCGCTGCAAAGCCCGGTGAAGCCGGACGAGGCCATCACGCCCAAGCCGGCAGTCATCCTCGGGCTCGACCGCGCGCAAGCCAGTCGCCGGCAGAATGCACCGCAAGCGGCTCCGCCGCGCCGGCGACCCAACGCCGCCGAGGGCAGCGGTGAACGCCGCAAGCCGATCTCACCACCTTCGTTTACCGAAGAGCCGACCCGTCAAGTCGATGCTGATTCGGCGCTGGCCCAACTGCTGCGCAATCAATCGCGACAACCCGACAATATCGCATTCGAGTCCGAACAGGCCAATGCGGTTACAGCGGCGGCTGCGCAAAACTACCGCAGCGACGATGATCCCACGCAGACGCTCGCGAGCGAGGAGCCCACTCGCACGGTCAATGCAGACGAGCTGTTTCGCACCGGGAGCAGGGTGCCGGCCGAAAAACCGAGCGCGCCCGATCTGCCGCTCGAGCCGATCGCCGAGTCGAGTGCGGACGAAATCGCCGCTGTGGGTGGATTGAGCTCGGGTAGTTCGAACTTCGAAAGCGATCCCACACAGGCCATCGACATCCGTGGTCTGTCCGATGAGCAGCAGCAGCGGCCGCGGCGCAAGATCCGTTATCCCGAGCGCCGCGAAGATTCGGGCCGCTCGGTCGACCTCGAGCGTTTTCGAGGGCGGGCCGAGAGTCTGAGCGACATCGACTGGGATCTCGACTGACCCGCGGCCGGACGATCGAAGAGCCGGCCGGGCGGCTCATCTATCGACGCTCGAGCCGTTTGCCGCCTGTTCAGCCATCGCGGGCTGGCGATAGCGCCGTACGATCTGAACCATGACCACCAGGGTGATCAAAAGAATGACGAAACCAATACCCAGCAGACGATAGCGATACGCTCCTCCCCGGGCCGGCTGCCCCGAGGTCCAAAATCCCGACGGCCGGCGCGGCCGGGTGTCGACTGCGACTGGCCGCGAGCTGGTTTGCGACGAGCTTGGCTGGGCCGAGGGGGCAGCGCCCGGCACGGTCTGAGCCTGATTTGCCGATTGGCGCGGCGAGCTTTGCGGTCCGGCAAAACCCGTCTGTACAGGGCCGAGCCAGAGCAAGAGCAGTGCGAGGAAAGCAGTCACACGCATGGGTACGAAACAGTAGCTCGAACGCCCATTGGCCGCAATGGTGCAACTACACGCGATCAGTTTGGAAACGATACAACGTTGCGGTGCGCGGCCTGACAGTTTCGCACTCGCACGATCATTTCGGCCAATGCCGGGCAAAGCCCCCCGGACCGCCGTTCTGATGCGTTCTGTTTATTTTGGAGTCGCAGATGGATCCCGCTGGCTCGACCCGGTGATCCCTTCGGCCTCGGCCAGAGTGAGCAGCATCGTGGCCAACCCCTCGAACTCCGGATGCTCCGCAGCGTGGTCGCGGATGAAATTCTCGATCTCTTCATGGCCATTGGCCCCATGTTCCTTCATGCGAGCAATGACCTGGGCGAGCAGCCTGCGTAGCTTGGTGTCATCTGCCTTGGACATAACAGCCTCGAGTCGGGAGGGACGGGCGTTTGAGCGGCGATTCGAGCGGTCAATCGTCGTAGTAACGTCCCCGGATGCGCTGTACCGTAAAGGGCAGTGATCGAGTGTAGGCAAATTGTAGGTCGGCCCATATCGCCCTGAGATCGGCCAGGAGTTCGGCAGAGATTTCATCGGGCAGGGCGGGACCCTCGCAGAGAGTGCGCAGTTCATCGAGGACTCGGTTCAGCTTGTTCATGACTCTCTCCACCGCATTGATCTGGGGTCGTCGCGGGTCGTGTTGCTCCCGGTCGCGCCTGGACGATCAGCGCATGCGCCGCTTGGCTATGCCCTTGGGCTTGCGCCGGCGCAGGCGGTTCACTTCTTTGTGTCGCTTCTCGGCGTGCTCGATGAGAAGTTGTTGGCTGCTCTTGCTGCGCCGGCCCTTGCTGCTGGGCGTGCGCTGGACATAACTGCCATCGGGTTGCATTTCCCACGCGCCTCGCTGATCGCTGAGTTGCAGGTCGAGAATATGGCGCAGCTCGGCGCGCAGCGACGCAGATTGCACCGGAACCACGACCTCGACCCGGCTCTCCAGGTTGCGCTGCATACAGTCTGCAGAACCGATGAAGTACTCCTCGTCGCCGCCGTTGTGGAAGTAGAACAACCGCGCGTGCTCGAGAAATCTGCCGATGATGCTGATCACCGTGACGTTTTCTGACAGGCCGGGGATGCCGGCCCGCAGGCGGCAGGTATCGCGGACGATGAGGTCGATCTTTACCCCGGACTGGGCCGCTCGATAGAGCTCTCTCGTGATATCCACGTCCTCGAGCGCATTCATCTTCATCTGGATGAGGCCGGGTGACTCGGGCGAATGCAGACGCGCCTCGCGGGCGATTTTTTCCAGCATCACCGGCTTTAGAATCTTGGGCGCGGGCAGGATTTTTTTGTACTTGCGCCGCGGCTTGTACCCGGTAGTCAGGTAATTAAAGAGCTCGGTGAGATCCGAGCCGATGTCGTCGTCACAGGTGAGCAGGCCGAGATCGGAATAGAGCCTCGCCGTGCCGGCGTGGTAATTGCCGGTGCCGATATGAGCATAGCGGCGCAACCCGTCGTAATCCTGGCGCACGACCAGGATCACTTTGCAGTGGGTCTTGAGCCCGACCACGCCGTAAGTGACGTGGATGCCAAACTGCTCCATCCGATTGGCCCAGCGAATATTGGCCTCTTCGTCGAATTTGGCCTTGAGCTCGAGAACTACCGCGACCTGCTTGCCATTGCGCGCCGCATTGATCAGATGCTTGATGACCTTCGAATCCGATGACGTGCGATACACAGTCATCTTGATTGCGCGCACTTTTGGATCTTGACTGGCCTCGCGGAGAAAGTTTTCCACCGAATTGGCGAAGGATTCGTAGGGGTGGTGGAGCAGGAATTCGCCGACGTCGCGAACGGCGTAGAACGTATTGACATCGCTGCCCAGTTCGGGCGGATCGACCGGGTGATGGGGCGGGTCTTTGAGCTCGGGAAAATCGAGCGAGACCAGCTCCATGAGGTCGGCCTTGCCGAGCATTCCGACCACTTCGAAGACGTCGGCGGCCTGGTCCAGGCCGAGTTCAGCGGCGAGTTTGCCGCGGTGCAGGGTGACCATACCCTTGGCCACTTCGAGGCGCACGATGGGAGCCAGCTTGCGCTCGCGCAGCTCGGTTTCGATCATGGCCAGAAGGTCATCGGCTTGCTCTTCATCGAGTTCGCTATTGGCGTTGCGGGTGACCCGGAAAAGCTCGCAGCTCTCGATCTGGCTGCCGGGAAAGAGCAGGTCCAGATTGTGCGCGATGACGTCTTCCAGGGGCACGAATACGGTCGCGTCACCGACCTGGAGCAGGCGCGGAATGCCGCCGCCGACCGGCACTTTGACTCGGGCCAGCATGGGCAGATGGTCTTTGGGGTACTGCAGGGTGACGAGCAGGTTGAGCGAGAGGTTGGACACGAAGGGAAACGGGTGGGCCGGATCCATGGCCTGGGGCGTGACCAGGGGGAAGATGTTGTTGAGGTAATAATCACGCAGCTCATTCTGTTCGGTTTTGCTCAGCTGGTCGTAGCTGGTGAGCACGATGCCGTACTCCCGCAACCGCTCGGTCAGCTCGATGAGCAAGAGATGACACTGCTCCTCCAATTGATGGACGAGATCGTAGCATTCCGAGATCTGCCGTCGCGGTGTACGGCCGTCGACGGTGAGCTCGTTCATTCCGGCGCCGACCTGTTGTTTGAGGCCGCCGATGCGCTTCATGAAGAACTCGTCCAGGTTTGAGCTGGCGATGGACAGAAACTTCACCCGTTCGAGCAGGGGAGTGCGCTCGTCTCTGGCCTCGCAAAGCACACGCCAGTTGAAATTGAGCCAGGTCAGCTCGCGATTGAGGTAGAGCGCGCTGTCCGACAGATCGCTGCCGCTCGGCAGTGCTGTGTCCAGTCCTGGCGCCGGTGGGGTGGAGACCGGGGGATTTGGGGCGACATCCGCGCTGGATGGGTCGCCCGGTTCGGGTGTTACGATGGCTACTTCGGCAGACTCCGCGGACTTCATGACAACCTGGCGATTATGCCACACCGCGCGGTGGTCCTGTGTCGCCGCCTTGCGACTGGCCGCTGGCGCCGCGTTTTGTCCGCCCATGGGGCCCCGGCCGGCCGCCCGGCCGGCCTCGGATCGCGCCGAGCCCGCGGCATCGTGGTCTACTCGAGCTTCGAGCGCGGTGGCGCGGCCTACCCCGGTCGGCGCGGCCTACTTATTTTTCAGATAGGACCGCCATTTTTTCCAGTAGTGATCGCTCCATCCTTTTTTGATGTGGGGATGTGCCTCATCGGGAATCAGCGCGTGCACCATTTCGACCTGGGCCCCGTCGTCGGTGTCGACGAAGCGCAAGGTCAGGATCGAATCGGGATCCTGACGTTCGAACGTGCGCGACCGCCAGGTCTGGACGACCATCTTGTTGGCCGACACCAGGAGGTTCTTGCCGCGGATGGTTTTGTTGTGCGCATTGAACTTCTCGCCGACTTTTTTGGTGATTTCTGCTGCGGCTCCGGTGGCTTCTGCATGAGCCTTGGCGTTCATATACAAGTTGTAGAGAGCCTTGGCCGTGGCGCCTTTAAATGTGACTGTTTGTGTGATCGTTTTGCTCATCGTGTCTCCGAATTGTTTGTGGGTTCCTTTGCTGCGTCGTGTGCCGATGCGCCAGGTGGGCCTGGTGCCAACGATCCGAATCAGATGAGCCGAATCAGATGAGCCAGACGATTCGTCGCTCGGCCTGTCGATTCATTCGCCACTGTACAGACTGCGTGTTTAGACGAATGGCTCCGATCGTTTCGGCAAAGAATGCAAAGCGGAGCTGGGCCTCCGCAATTTCTGATGGAAACTCCCTCGGCTCGGGCGCACGGCGCATTCCAGGCGGATCGGACAATCCGTGCCTTTGCCTCAGCGCCCTGGCAGCGCGTGGGGGAAGTGAGCGCTCGGGCCGGGACCAGCGGGGTGCTTCAAAGGATCTCATCTTGATTTCCGCATAGTACGCGGGGGGGATGACATTAAACGCGCAGCTCTTCCGGTGCGCTGCCCATACTATGGGTGATGCACGGGCCCTGCGGGCACTCGGGCTGGTGCGATTGGGAGTCGCTGGAACTCGGGGATCTATATGGGGATCTATATAATGGGGTGTGCCTCGATCGATCCAACGCCCCGGCCCACGACGAGCGCTTGCCAGTAGCGCTGCCAGCCACCTCGCTGCGTTCATCGCCGGCGGGGGCGTGGCAACTACGGTGCTGGCCCACGCAGTACCGACTTCTGGCAAGAGCGCATCGCGTTACGCATCGCTCGACACATTCGCGCAGGCCCTTTCGTACGTCGCCAACAACTACGTAGAGCCGGTCGACGAGCGCAAGGTGATCTACGGCGCGATAGACGGCATGCTCGACCGCCTCGACGAACACTCCGGGTTCTTCGCGCCCGGTCGGTACAAACGGCTCCGCGAAGATACCGAAGGCGAATTCGGCGGGGTCGGTATATCCCTCGCCGCGCTGCGATCAGGCGGCAATCGAGGAGCCAGGTATCCCGTCGTGGAGGCATTGATGCCCGGTTCTCCTGCTGCGCGGGCCGGAGTTCGCGTGGGCGATCGATTGCTCTCGGTGGACGGCCGAACCACTGCGGGCACTCACCACCGCGCCGAGGACTGGCATTCTCGCCTGCGTGGACGGTCGGGAACTCGGGTCACCATCGAGATCGAGCGGTCTTTGTCGGGCGAGGTGCACGGGTTGGTCTTGGTTCGGGAGCGGGTCAAGGTGCCCACTGTGGAGTGGCACCCAGTGCAACCGGGAATCGGGTACATCGCGATCAGCAAATTTCAGGACGCAACCTCAGAAGATGTGCGGACAGCGCTGCAATCTCTGCGGCCGAACCAACTCCAGGCTCTCATTCTCGACCTGCGGAACAATCCCGGCGGCATCCTCGACCAGGCCGTACAGGTCGCCGACCTGTTTCTGAAGGAGGGAACCATCGTCACTATTCGCGGTCGCCTGGGCACTCGCGTCGAGCGAGAAGTCGCCCGCCACCCGGGCACCTGGACCAATTTGCAGATCCTGGTTCTCATCGATCAGGCGTCGGCCTCGGCCACCGAGATCCTCGCCGGAGCACTGCAAGATCATGGCCGGGCCGTACTCATGGGACTGCCCAGCTTTGGCAAGGGTTCGGTCCAGACCTTTTTCGACCTTTCTGACGGCAGCGGTTTAAAGCTGACCACTGCCCGGTACTACACGCCTGCCGGCCAAACGCTAGAAGCTACTGGAATCATGCCAGATATTTATGTCGAACCGGTTCCTCCCGGGGCCGGCCGGGCCAGTTCTTTTGGCCGAGCGTCCGGCTCCGACAACGAGTCGGACGAGCAAGGATCCGACAGCCATGACGTCCCAGCTGGGGTAAACTCTGTGGAGAATCGAATCATGCGAGAACGGATACGAGGCGATCATCAGCTCAAGACCGCCTACCAAACAGTGACCCAGTGGCTTGGGTCCAAGCATTCGGCTAGCAGGTGAACCAGTAAAGAGAGAATGACGCGTGGACAACGAGATGCCGGGCCAGGAAGCAGGATTTCAACACCGACCGGGGCAGCCAGCTCTCGGGCAAATGTCCGAGCGTCTGCTCGAGAGGAGAGGTTTTTCGGATAGAAAGCCCGGTGAGAGGCAATGGGGAACGGCAAATGAGGGCGACAAATGGCCACTCGGGGCAGAAAAAATCGCCCGCTCATTGACAGCCAGTAGGCTGGATTTCTAAAATTTCCGAGGGCTTGCTGAAGAGTGGAGTATGACTCCAGCACTGCAAAAGCTAGTCATCCAGGATGATGAGGGAAAGACGACGATCGTCCCTCTTATCAAGGATGAGATCACTGTTGGGCGAAAAGAAGGCAACACAATCCGCCTTACCGAGCGCAATGTGTCCCGCCGGCATGCGCGCATCGTGCGCGCAAACGGCACGGTCGAGATCGAAGATCTCGACAGCTACAACGGAGTCAAGGTAAACGGTACTCGCATCCAGGGTCGGGTTGGGCTCAGTCCCAGCGATCGGATTCAGATCGGTGACTACCTGATCGAACTCAAAACCGACGGCATCTCGCATGCGAACGGTTCGCCTGTCGAGGAACAGCCCACTCGTCCAATCGAGCGCATGAACCACGGGCAGGCCGCGGGGGTTGCCGCAGTTCCGCAGGAGCTTCCCGACGAAGCGCCGACCCGCAGGGTGCCACAGCCGGTGACATTTCCAGTGCAATCGGCAACGGTTCCGCCCCCTGCGGCAGATCCCCATGCCAACACCGATCCGGGTCATACTGCTGTACCGGTGTCGCCGGTACCCGAGCCGGTCGTTGTGCCGGACTCCGTGTACGGCCGACTGGTGATCTTGTCGGATAACTTCGCCGGGCGAGAATACGAGCTCAACCGGGCTGATATGGTCATCGGTCGCACCGACGACAATGCCATTGTCGTCAACCATCGCTCAATATCGCGTCATCACGCCAAGATCGTGCGGGAGAACGGCCGGTACGCCATTATCGATTTGCAGTCGTCCAACGGTGTACGAGTGAACGGCGAGGAGTACGGCAAGGTCGAGCTGAGGCGCGGCGACGTGATCGACCTGGGCCACGTTCGGCTGCGCTTCGTCGAGCCGGGTGAGGATTTTGTTTTTGGCCGTGACGCCCACCCGGTTCCCATTCCCACGCGTGGCAATCGCGGTTTACTCTACGGAGTCCTGGTTGTCGTGGTGGTCGCGGTGGTCGGTATTTTCGCTCTCACCCGGGGCGACGATGAAGACGAGCCGGCACCACAGACCATTGTCAGTCCGTCAGACTCGCCGGCAGACTCGATCACCGAGGTCGAGTCGCCCGACCCGGGGCCCTTCGAACAGCCCACGCCTCCGCGCAAGAAAGCCACCGCCGACGAGATCTCGCCGATCCTCAAGGCAACTCAGAGAGCGATCGAGAAGGAGAAATGGAGTACTGCCGTTGACAAAGCGGAAGAAGTGCTCGAACTCGATCCCGGCAACGAGACGGCCAAACAGCGTCTGGCCAAGGCGGCGCGAGAGCGGAAGAATCAACTGCAGTACGGCAAGTTCCAATCGGCTGCCAAAAGCAAAGACTACGCCACCGTGGCGCGCAGATTTACCGAAATCGACGACGACTCGGTGTACAAGGATCGAGCTCGCGACGATTACGACCGATTGTACCGCCTTTACACGAAGGAGAAAAAAGTCGAGGCCGACAGGCTGGTAAATCAGCGCAAATGCGCCGCTCTGGCCACCTTGCGGCAGAAAGCGGAAGCACTGTGGTCGAAGTCGGCGGAGCAGATTCGGCGTCTGGAAACCCGCTGCAAGCAGCAACCGGCTCAGACCAGCCAGCGCAAGTCAACCCCACGGCCCACTCCCCGAGTCGAGCGTCCTGTGGAAAGGCCGCCAGCCGAAAAGCTCAGGCCGAGCGGCAAATCCTATGAAGAACTCATGGAAGAGGTGAAAGAATCCGCTGGCAAGGGATTGTATGGAGCTGCGCTCAAAAGCTGCAAACCGGCGTACAAGAAGAAACCCACGCAGAACATGGTGGCGCAATGTGGCTTGCTGGCGTGCAAGGCAAGGGCGGTACGAGACGCCAAGCGCTTCTACGAGCGAGCGGACGCAACGCGCAAAGGCGTGATCAAGCAGACTTGCTTCAAAGCTGGCATCGATCCAACCCGGTAGATGCCAACCCGGGCGCTAGTGCGATCGAGCACAAGTTGCCCACCGGTAATCGTCTTGCCAAACGGCTGTCATGACGATGTCGACGAAGTTAGCTAACATCTAGATTTAATTGACCCTTCCCCCTGATCTGTAGTATTTGGGCAACATGGCTCTTGCCATGCGCCGCGGGCTCCCCTGGCCACGCGCCAGCAGCGGTATAGCCACTTTGGAGGCGTCATGTTTGCACGCAGATTGTTATCCACCTATTTGGCCATCGGTTTTGTCCTGTGGGCCGGACCTGCCGCGACGCAGGGTCGGAACGGGGCGAATATCGAGCTCAATCCCTTTCGCCCGGCCATCGACTCGCGTGGATACATCACGGTCAATGCCTCCCAGGTACTCGGGCACAAAGAAGTATCGTTTGGCATTGTGACCAACTGGGGGCGCAATCTTTTGGTCTTCGAAGACGGCGACAAACTCTACGAAGTGATCAATGTCATCAGCCCGACCTTGGTGGGGGCATTTGGCCTCAAGCTGGGCCCGGCTGAGCTCGAGTTTGGCCTTTCGATGCCGTTCAGCATCATGAGCGGCGATCGCTCACCTGATGACGACAACAATACCCCGGCCGATCCCAACGATGACGAGAACTTTCAGTTTGACGGCCAGGGTACCGGTGATCTTGCCATCCATCTCAAGACACGGTTTCTCAAGACGTCCAGGGGTCCCAAAATCGGTTTTGCTGTCATTGGGTCGGTATTTTTGCCGACCGCGTCGGAGAAGGACAAATGGATAGGCGAGGATTCGGTTGTGCCACAGGTCATGGCGGTGCTCGACAAGGAGTTTGGCGAGCAGAGCCAGTTGCGTTTGGCGATCAGCGGTGGAATTCGTCTGCGTCTCGACTCGGTCGAGTTTGTCGACAACACGACTGGCACCGACATGCTGCCGGTGACCGGGGGGCGGGTTGAATCCGGGCCCAGCGTTCCTCTTGGCGCGGCCATTGCGTACGCTATATCGCCGCAGAAATTTGATGTTGTGGCCGAAGTATTCGGAGCCTTGCCATTATCTGGGGAGAATCTTTTTCCTCTCGAGTCCATTGTGGGCATCAAGCTGTATCTGGCCAAAAACTCATTCTTCATGGCTGGCGGCGGGGTGGGACTTTTGCGCAACGAGGGGGCCAACCCGGACGTACGTGCATTTCTCGGCATTGTCTACGAGCCCAATATCGGTGATCGCGACGGTGATGGTATCAAGGACGATGTCGATCAATGTCCGGCTTCGCCCGAGGACTACGATGATTTTGAGGACGAGGACGGTTGTCCCGAAACCGACAACGACGGCGACGGGATTCTCGACGGCGACGACGAGTGTCCGCTGGTACCCGAGGACAAGGATGGATTCGAGGATGAGGACGGTTGTCCTGAAGGAAACGAGCTCGACCGCGATGGCGACGGGATTCTCGACGACGACGACGAGTGCCCCGACGACCCCGAAGATCTCGACGGTTTTCAAGATGAGGATGGCTGTCCCGAGGCTGATAACGATGGCGATGGGATTCTCGACAGGGACGATCTCTGTCCAGACGATCCCGAGGACATGGACTCGTGGGAAGACGACGACGGGTGTCCCGACACCGACAACGACAATGATCGCATTGTCGACGAAGACGACAAATGTCCGCTCGAGCCGGAAACCTACAACGGCTCCGAAGACGACGACGGGTGTCCTGACCGCGGCCGTGTAGTTGTGACAGACACCAACATCGAGATTCTGGACAAAGTGTATTTCGAGTTCAACAAGGCAGTGATCAAGTCCGAGTCATTTCCTATTCTCGATGCGGTAGCAGCCACGTTGCTGGGGAATCCGGATATTTTGCTGATCGAGATCCAGGGTCATACCGACAGTCGTGGCAGTGACAGCTATAACTTGAGGCTATCGGATTCTCGGGCCAATGCGGTTCGCGAGTATCTGCTGGGCAAGGAGATATCCCCGGATCGACTGCAATCCCAGGGCTATGGTGAAACCCAGCCCATCGATCGCCGGCGCAACGAGGCGGCATTTGCCAAGAACCGCCGTGTCGAGTTTTTGATCCTCAAGCGCTCCACCGACTGAACGGGTTGGCTATCTCGGGATCGGCGTTCGGATTTGCACATGGAATGGGCGTCAGCTCGGCAACCATTCGGGCGATCCGAGTGTCGGGCTGACTTCAGCGCCGGCCGGCCAGGATGAGGATGGCGCAGCGGCGTTCGGCGACCTGCAGCTCGACGCGGGGCGGCCATGCCGAGCCGCGTATATCGAGATGGCGGGCTTGCCCGGTAATCGGGTCGAGGAGAACGGCCACAACTGGATTGCTCAGCAGGTCGACCTCGAACGGATCGGGCACGCCGCGTTCGTTGCACAGGAGTGCGATATCGATACCGGCGGCGTGGCGGCGATCGATGGCGACTGGCAGCTCACCATCGGCGGCGCGGAGCACTGGCAGTATCCCGGCCGCAGCCAGAGCCGGGACCAACGTCTCGGGTCCGTCAATGGTTCGCACCAGGCCGGATAGACGCTGGCCGGCCTGCTGCACCAGAGCATCGCGGGTCTCGGCGTCGCGAAATCCGCGGGCGCGCTGCGGCAAGCCACCCGCGACCAAGATCGCAATGCCGGCGCGGGCCGCGGCTTCGATTCGGTCCATCAGCTCGACCGAGGCTGCCTCGACGCGGTCGATCAGTAACGCCGAATAGTTGGCCTTGCCGATGCGCAGGCGACCGCGCTCGACAGAGGCCCGGCTCAGCGCGCTTCGGCTGACCCGATCGTAGACATAACCACCTCGTTTCATGGCCAGACTCAGCGGCGATTCGCCTGCCTCGGGGGAAATCCCACCCGGGTTGACGGTCAACTGGTCGGGGATCTCACGGCCGGCCAAAAGCCAGGCCACGTCCGCGCGATGATCGCCCAGACGCATGATAAAGGCCAGTCGAGTCAGATAGCGGTTCAGGGCCTCGAGCGCTGACCAGATCGGTCTATCGGGCGAAAAACGAGTCGATGCGCTAAATGGCAATCCGGGCAGGTCAAACGGATACCATGGACCGGTGGCCTGCATGAGCGGATAGGGATGGCCGTGATGCACCAGACGATTGATACCGGCGCTGAGTGCCCGGCTGCTGAGCAGATAGAGATCTTCCTCGCTGATGGCATCCGGGGTGGGAACAAAGGTGACGAAGCTTTCGGACGATACCACTGTCCGTCCCGCCACGTGCGCAGCGGACGATGCCAGCTTGAGAAAGTCGTACGACCCGCCGGCGTAAAGGCCTTCGGATTCTGGGATATCGGCGACGCCGTAGTCGTCGATCGCATTACCCCAGCCGCCGTGGGCCTGGATGCGCAGAGTCAGGCCGTTGGCCCCGGTCCACTGCGCGAGGCGGGCGAGGAAGCGCTCGCGGAACAGCCGTGCTCGCACAGTTTCGTAATCCTCGCGCACGCGCTCGCCAACCGCCGATGCATAGACCGGCCGGGGAGGAAATGGCGTGATGATCTGTACGTACTTGCTCTCGCCGTTGTGGCGAAACAGCAGTGGCAAAAACGGCGTTGCATCGTAGCCCATCTCGTTAATAAAGGCGTGGGCAAAGTCGCCGGTCCAGGGCAGGTCACCGATCAACTCGAAGCTGTCGATGAAGATGCCGTCCACCGAGTTCGCGCCCAGGGCGGCCAGCATGGGGTCGCCGAAGCCGGCGATGAAGGTTTCGGCACCGGCCGCGCTCAGATGATCGACGACCAGCGCAGACTCAGGTGTTCCCGTATAGGCACCACCGAGAACAAAGTGACTGGTGCCGTTTCGATAGATGGCAAAGACCCGCCATGTTCCCCGCGGCACGCGCCACTGCAAGGTTTGATCGCTGACCCGATCGGAAATGTCGGTGAGCATATCCAGACGGGGCGGGTCTGCAGTGGTGTCGATCCGTCCCGCAACCACTGCGTCCAGGGTGACCGCAGTGTCAAACGGTCCGATCACTGGCGCCAGCGCATTTGACTGGACGACCCAGCCGGGCTCGACTGCGGCCGGGAGCGCCCCTTGAAAGTAGCTCGGTCCGGTGAGGTCCATGGTCGAGGTGGTGAGCTGGGTGGCAATTTCCTCGGTCACAAACGGGCCGCCCATGGGCCAGCCGCTGCCAAAGTTGATATCCACGTCGAGGTCGAGAGCGCGAGCTTCGGCCACAGCCGTGGCCAGGGAGGCAAAGAACTGGCTCTGGCCCACCGTGCCGATCCGGCCGCCGCTGTCGCCGGGCAACAGGCCAAGGGCGAACGCCTGGATCTCCACGCCGCCATAACCGGCTTGCGCGATGGTCTCGAGTTCGCTGCGCAAGGTAACGCCCTCAACGGCTCCTCCGGGCCACCACCAGCGCAACCACGGACGATGCTCACGTGCTGGGTTGGCAAACGCGGCAATGTCGATACTCTCGACGCCCACATCATATATGTCAGTGGTACACGCGCTCACTGACCCGAGCGTCAAACATGTTGCCAAAAGCATAGCTACGATCAAACGCATGCCCCAGGGTATCAGAGCAGGAATCCCAGGAGACATCATTCGAGCGCGACGCAACCGTGGTTGTGGTCGAGTGGCAATCATCGAACACGGAGCCGGTTTGCGGCCGGGCCTCATCGGCCTTCGAACCAGAACTCATGCCGATGCTGCTCCTTGCCCGGATTCTACCGCTCGGCGGTCATGAACTCGATCGCCTGCTCGACCTCGGGTGGAACCCGGCCAGGCTCGTACGGCGCGCCCTCGACACCGGGACGCAGGATATCCAGCATCAAGACGACGCGGCTCTGTTTGGATTGATTGCTGGCCTCGTGCTCGACCGTGTCGTCAAAACCGAGCAAGCCGCCTTCGTTCCAGGTTTTGGTCTCGGCCCCCACCCGCAGCCACGTGCCCTCGGCCGGGATTTTCAGCCCGAGGTGGACGCGGTAGACCCGAGTGCCCCAGCCGACGTGCGGGCGAACGTGAGTTTCGGGTGCAAGTCGCGAAAACGTGGCCATGGCCAGCCCGGCAATTCGGCTCAAGGCGGCGAAGGTGTGGGGACAGCGCTCCGGCATGCCGGGAAACTGCCTGTCGAGCCAGCACAGCGGCACAATGCTCCAGCCGTCGCTATACATCTGGCGCTGCACCCACGGCAGGAAACAATCGTCGGGCAAAGCCAGGACCTCGTCGCGAATCTGTCGCCACGATTGTTCGAGCACGGCGACAAGCGGAAAGGGCGACAGATCGACAAACATGCAGGCGATCCAAGTAGCAGGGCTGAAGAATGTCAAGAGGCACAACAGCCGCGACGGAGTCGCTGCGGGCTTTTCCGACCCTCGAAAAACGTGGCCCGTTCTGAGAGCCCTAAAGGCCCTCGAGGTAGGCGATCGCCTCGTCGGCGTCCTGGCGCAGGCAGCCGTTGATGCGCCGTCGGCCTATGCCCAGAATACCGCCCCCTTTGCGGTCGCGCGCCCGCAAAAGCTCGGGTATCGCGCGAGGGTCGCCCAGTTCTCGCAATTTGAGCACGATTTTTCGGCGGTCTTCGCATCGTTTGCCCTGCTGCAAATCGAGCGAATACGAGCGCAGGCGGTCGACTTTGTCGCCCAGCTGCAATTGTTCGGCGAGCTCCCGCGCACGGTGGCGAATACGCATGCGTTTGTGACTCGACGCCGTGGTCACCAAACGCTGTCGCGCTCGCTCGTCGCCGAGCCGGACGGCGAGGAATTCGCTCGCCGCCATGGCAACTTGGCTGTCGCTATTGTCCTGCATGAGCGCCACTTGAATGCGCATGGTGGAGTCTCGATCGAGCGCCGGCGTGCGGTCGACAGCATTGCGATAGGCCGAAATGGCGGCGCGATTGCGCCCCACTGCAGCGAGGGCGTGCGCCAGCTGCAGTTGCGCATGACCGTCGGCGTCCCCGTCGGGGTGTTTTTCGACCAGCTCGATGACCTTCTGAGGCTCACCGCGCAACAACCAGCTCTCGGCTTGCTGGGCCAGCGCACTCGGACGACTCGGCGGCTGTGCCGAAGGCAAAAATGGATAGGCCTTTTCGGACGTCGTGGGCTGTGCGTGCTCGGCTCCGGTACAGCTGCGCAAAACCACCGCCAGGGCCACGATCAATATCGCTCCGATAGCAACCGCCATGGGCCGGCTCGGTCGTCTGTCTCCGGCTCGCGGCTCGATCGGAATGTTTGCCCGATCGAATAGCCGGCCGGCCGGCCGCTCGGTCCGGTGAGAACTTCGCTCCGCATTGCTGGCCGGGAGGTCTGGCCGGGAGACTGCTGCGCTGTCTCCGGCCGATATACCCCGGCTGCGGTTCCAGCTCGGGCTCGCGGCCAGCGCGCGCTCGAGCTCGGCGAGGTAGTGATCGGCATCGTCCATGCGATCCGCTGGCTGCTTGGCCAATCCGCGCCGAATGATCGCCTCGACCGATTCGGGAATGACCACGCCGGGCACCACATCAGCCATGCGCGGCACCGGAGCCACCGTATGCGCCTTGACGAGCTCGAGTCGATCCGCGCCCCGAAACGGCACGGCCCCGGTGATGAGTTCGAAAAACAAGACCGATACTGCATAGAGGTCGGCGCGTCCGTCGATCGGTCCGCCAAGAGCCTGTTCCGGCGGCATGTACGCCGGGGTGCCAAACGTCGTTCCCATCGATGTGAGGGTGCCGTCAGATCCGCTCGCCAGCGCGGCTTCGCCGATCAATTTGGCGATACCGAAGTCGAGAATCTTGGCGAAATTACTGTCTCCTTCGCACTCGACCAGAATAATATTCTCGGGTTTGATATCGCGATGAACAATGCCGGCCCGGTGGGCATGGGCCAGACCGCGCAGAATATGCCCCACGATATGGGCGGCGCGGCGGAACTCCAGGGTGGATTCTCGGCCGAGAACAGTGCTCAGCAAGGTGCCGTCGACCCGTTCCATGGCCAGGTACAGGGTGCCGTCGGCGGCCTTGCCAGAATCGCTGACCTCGACACAATTGGGGTGAGCGAGGCGTCCAATCGCAAATGCCTCGCGTTCGAAACGGCGGCTGAGCTCGGTCAGTTCGGCCAGTTCGCGGCGCAGAATTTTGAGCGCCACCGGGCGCCGAATGATCACGTGCTCGGCCGCATACACCGTGCCCATGCCACCGCGACCCAGGACACCGGTAATCCGATAGCGATCGTCGATCACCTGACCGACCTGTCGCCCGGCCGCCTCGGCGTCTACACTGTCGGCATTGGCAGATCGACCGCCATCGGCATCGCGGGACTGTCGATCCGCGGGGCCGCCCCCATTGCTGGAATGGGGACGGCGCTCGGTCGGCTGGCCCAGGCTCATGTGCGGGGCACTCCGTAGCGGCGCAGCAGGCGCTCGAGCGATTTGGGATGAACACCTGCAATGCGCGCGGCGTCTTGGATCGATCCCCGCGTCTCGGCCATGACATCGCGCAGATACTCGCGATCGCCCTGTTCCCTGGCAACTTGCAGGGTCGGGCGGACACGCATGGTGCGGGCGATGCTCGCGCGCAATTCGACCAGACGAGAAACGATATCTTTGCCGAGCTCGGCCGGATCGGCCAGGGCCGCGGCGCGTTCGACCAGATTGCGCAACTCGCGCACATTGCCCGGCCACGAATACGCCGCAAGCTGCCCGAAGGCATCGTCGAGATAGGGCCGTACCTGGTCCAGACTGTGCCCGTCGCGCTGCAATATATCGCGCAAAAAATGGGCTGCCAGCAGGGGAATATCGTCGGTGCGTTGGCGCAGTGGGGGCAGTTCGATGGTGATCACGGCCAAACGGTAATAGAGATCGGAACGAAACGACTCGTCCTGCACCATGGCACGGAGATCGCGGTTGGTTGCAGCTACAACGCGCACGTCGACCGCGATGGCGCCCTGTCCACCCACTCGTGTGATGGTCCGGCTGTCCAGGGCGCGCAGGAGTTTGGCCTGCAACTCGACAGGGAGCTCGCCGATCTCGTCGAGGAAGAGCGTTCCGCCATGAGCTCGCTCGAACACACCCGCCTGATCACTGATCGCGCCGGTGAATGCACCTCGCTGGTGGCCGAAAAGCGCCGATTCGATCAGTGTGGCCGCAACCGCACTGCAATCGAAAACCACAAACGGCCGCTCGCGACGATCGCTGCATTCGTGGATGGCCTGGGCAATGACGTCTTTGCCAGTTCCGGTTTCACCTGAGATCAAAATTGTTGCCGTGGATACAGCTGCGCGACGGACCAGGGCAAACACTTCCCGCATGGGCACGCTGCGGCCCAGGGCCGGGCCCAGGTGTTCGTCCTCGGCCAGGGCAATGTCGCGTTCACCGCCGTCTACATGGGCCTGCAGCGTGGTACTGCCCACCTGGATGCGCGCATCGTCGGGCAAGTAGGCATCGCGTATGCGCACTCCGTTGACGTACGTCCCGTTGGCGCTGTCCCGATCGACGATGCGATGTCCGGTGTCGTGACAGGCGATGGTGCAGTGAAAGCGCGACACCGCTCGATCGCTGAGCACCAGGTCGTTGGATGGATGAGAGCCAATGGCCAGTGTTCGCCGGTCGAGCACGCTGCGCTGTCCGGCCTCGGCGCCGTCGAGCACTGCCAGGGCGAGAGTTTGAATCCGCACCGCCACAGGACGACCATCGACGGCAATGATCGTGGTTGTTTGATCGCTTGGCGACGGCCGTCCGGCGGGCATCTGCGCCATTGTACCACGCCGAGCCGTTGCCACCAGCGCGGCGGAACTAGGATACCTGGGCGAGCAAGTTGCGTGCGATGACCATGCGCTGGATCTGCGAGGTGCCCTCATAGATCTGGAGCAGCTTGGCGTCGCGCATGAGTTTTTCGACCGGGTACTCCTTGGTATATCCGTATCCGCCGAAAATCTGGACTGCGTCGGTAGTTGCCTTCATGGCCGCGTCTGCGCCGTAGGCCTTGGCCACCGCCGAGTACACGCTGTTGAGATCACCGCGGTCCACGCTCCACGCCGACTTGTGGCACATCATGCGGGTGTTCTCGTAGGCGATGGCCATCTCGGCGAGCATGAACTGGATGGCCTGATGCTGGGCAATGGGCACGCCAAACGTCTTGCGTTCGAGGGCATAGGCCCGCGACTCGAAAAGAGCGCGGCGGATGACGCCTGCGGCCGCGGCAGCGATCCATGGCCGCGACCGGTCGAAGGTCTTCATTGCGATCTTGAATCCGCCGTCTTCTGCGCCGATCAGTGCGCTTTTGGGCACCACGACCTCTTCGAAGATGACGTCGGTTGTGTTGGACGCGCGCTGGCCCAGCTTATCCTCTTTGCGTCCGCGCTTGACCCCTTTGGCATCGGCATCGACCACGAAACAGGCGATACCCTTGTGCCGTTTGCTCCTGTCGAAAGTGGCCAGTACCGTGTACCAGTCGGCCACTCCGCCGTTGGTGATCCAGCGCTTCTGGCCGCTGATCACATACTCGTCGCCGTGTTTTTCGACCCTGGTCACCAGGCCGGCCACGTCTGAACCAGCCTCGGGCTCGGAGCAGCAATACGCGGCCAGAGACGATTTTGCGGTCAGGCGGCTCAGGTATTGCTTCTTCTGTTCCTGTGTACCGGCGATGAGAAGCGGCATGGCGCCCAGCATATTGGCGGCCAGCGATGTTTCGAAGCCCAGACAACCATAGGCCAATTCTTCGAGGATCAGGCAGTGGTCCAGACACGAGCCACCCAGGCCGCCGTATTGTTCGGGGACCTCGATGTTGAGAAGGCCGGTTGTCCACGCATGATCGAGGATGTCGCGGGGAAACTCGCCAGTCTCGTCGTACTTTGCGGCGACCGGGATAATCTCGTTTTTGGTGAAATCGCGCGCGGTTTGAACCAGCGCGTGCTGCTCTTCGGTGTAGCTGAGATCGAACGACATGACCGGTCCATGGTACCACTGTGGCACCCGCCGGGCGAACGGACGGCGTTTTCTCGTCATGCCGATCGAGCAGGAAGACGGAGTGGTCACTGTCGCAGCACCGCTCCATCCCGAGCGCAGCGATGCCATTTTGGCCTGGGTCGGCGAAGCATTCCCCGGTAAGTTCGTTACCCAGGTTATCGCCACTCATCACCACGACGATCACAGCGCGGGATTGCGTTTGTTTGTTGCCGCCGGCGTGACAGTCATCGGACACTTCGACGCCGAGCCGTACATTCGCCAGAATGCCGCTGCGCGAGCGCAGCTTCGTCTCCGAAAGCGACCTCTACAACCGGGCAACGGCGGGTGTCGCGATAGAGCTACGCGCGTCTCTTCCGTGCACAATGGACAAAATACTGGACTATGTGGAGCAGACGAGAGCACGGGAAATACAGGGAACGTGATGCTGTGGCGGTTCTATGGTATGATTGAACAAATCATGCTGTTTGGACCGTACTGGCTGCTGCGCCGTATTGGCCTGGGCGATCTCGCCGAGGTCTTCGTCGCTACCAGGTCGCGAGCTGGGGAGGACACCCCGGGCCCGATGTCGCTTTTGGCTGTCAAACGCATTTCTCGCGAAATGTCGCGTTATAGTGAGGTTTTCGAGCTCTTTGCCAGGGAGGGTGAACTGTCGGCCAAGTTCGACCATCCCAAGGTGATCAAGGTGTTCGATACCGGTGAAGTCGGCGATTGTCCCTATATCGCCATGGAATACGTTCCCGGTGCCGACCTCGCCCACCTGGTCGACCGGGTCTCGCCGGGAAAACTGCCCCCCGGACTGGCTGTGCGTCTGGTTCTCGATGTGTGCGAAGCTCTGGCCTACGTTCACGACGCCGTCGACGACGCTGGCCGTGCTCTCGATGTCGTCCACGGGGATGTCACTCCCACTAACATCCTGGTCTCGACCAGCGGACTGGCCAAGCTCATCGACTTCAGCGTGGCATCCAGCGGACTTCGCGACGGCGAAGACAAAACCGTGCGGGGGACCTATGCATATATGTCTCCGGAGCAAGCTCGCGGTGCAGCCATCGACCGCCGCACCGACATTTTTGCCCTGAGCGTTCTGTTGTGGGAGCTTCTGTCCGGCCGACGGCTGTTTCGCCGTGCAGCCAATTATCTGACTCTGACCGCGGTGGTCGAAGACGCGGTGCCCAGGCTGGCCGATCTGGACATCGATATAGGCGGTGACGCGGCAGCGATCGACGAAATCCTGGCGCGCGCTCTGGCCAAAGACCGCGACAAGCGCTACGCCGATATCGATACGCTGAGTCGCGAATTGCGCGGTGTGGCAACCCAGCTCGGCTGGGACCTGCGGCCGTGGACGCTGCAGTCCACAGTGCGCCAGCTGCTCAGCGAGCCGGCCACTCGCCGCGGCCGATCGGACATCCGGACGCCGAGACGGGCAGCGACTGACCGAGGCGAAAAGCCGCTGGGGTCATAGTCATGCCCGGCGGGTCAGGGCATCAGCGCTTCGGGGCACTTGCTCTGCAGCTCCTTGACCGTGGTGTCTTGCATGAGAGTGGCCAGCTGGCGCGACAGTTCGCGGGTGTCGAAAAATTCGAGCTGGCTGAAACTCACACCGCCATCGTTTCCCTCCACGAGCTGCCAGAATTCATAGGGTCCAATGGTCTCGCCACACGCATCGAAGTCGTTGGGTCCAGATGCACCGTCGAAATCGACCGGGACACCTGATTTGATCGCAGCCAGCATGTCGCGCCACTGCCCTGCGTGCAGAATGACCCCGGGGCCGGTCGACACATCCCGGAGGGCCTGGACCAGACCGGCGCCGCCGAGTTCACTGTACGGAGTGTCTTGCAACTGCAGGGTCAGGGCAGCGGCAAAAAGAAAGACCCCGTCCCATACCTGCGAGCTGAATACCAACTCGGCGATGTTTCCGTTGTAGCGATCGCGGTAGGCTTTATCGAGTTCTTCGTACGCGTCGCCGAGGATCGGATTGGTCGGTGAGGTGCCGACCATGTTGAGAACGGATGAGGGCGCGACGTCGAGGAATCCCGGTGTGCGGGCGCCATCGGTGAAGAACCACCGAATATTGGGTTTCGGTTGCATCTGGTCCCAACCTCGAACGATGTTGGACACGTCGTCGAGCGAGATCAGAATGACGTTGCGCAGCGCATCGCGATCGCCCGCATCGCAGGGATCCAACGCCATGACGCTATTGATCAAATCCCGGGCCGGTTGGGGATCTTGATCAGGGTTGGTGATACTACCTTTCCCAAACTCAATGGGGCCGAATACCTTGTGCTGTTGCGCCCTAAAAACCTCTGTGAACGCAGCGGCAAAATCCCCCCCGTAGGAATCGTCTTGATGAAGCACGTAGACACAGTCGAGAGGATCGACTTCCTGTAAGGTGCTGGGGTCATCAAAGTAGTCGGTGATGCTGTAGGCCATGACCAGACCCTGGATCCGGTCGTTGGTGACATTGCGAAACAGAAAGCCGCCGTCTTCGACATCGGCCAGCGAGCCGGCGGTCGAACTGGGCGAAATGAGCGGGAACTCATGCTCCTTGGCGGCAGGCCAGGCAATTTCTGTCGTGGGGGTTATGACCGGCCCGATGGCACCGACCACACCCAGGTTATCGAGCTCTTCGATGACCTCCGTGATATATGGACTGGGAGGAAAAATATCACCTCGGATGATCAAGACCAATTCGTATCCATCGACGCCGCCGTGGGAATTGATCTCATCTACAGCGGCTTGAGCCACGCGCTCAAAGGAGGCACTGGCATCTGCCAGTTCCGGGACCGGCGCGTTTAACGGTGCCATCAAGCCGAGTCGAATGACTTCGCCCTTCGACTCGCTGGTGTCCAGGCAGCCGCCGATCACGAAGATCAGCAGAGACCCGATAAGGCCAGTCGCTTTTGTCACCCCGTGTCTCTTCATGACGACACAGTATCGCTCCCGACCGCCAACCAATGCTACTGCCAAAGTCTCATGTTACCAACATCGGGGTATCCCACATTTCGGTCGACATAGTGACAGTTGTCAAAATCGATAACCGAGACGGCCGAAAAATTCTCGGCCCGGGCCGGGAATCAAAAGTAGATCGGCTTCGGGATCCTGGCGGTCGTAGTCGGCCTGTGCCGGTACTTCTGGCCGCGTCCCCAACACGTTGCGCACGCCGATGGTGACGTCGAATCCCCTGTAGTCGGGGACGTAAAGCGCCGCATTCCACATGACATGCGCTTGTGCACTTTCGTCTTCATCGCGTGTCTGCCGCTCGCTCATATAGCTCACATCGGATGACACGTGGAGTGTGCCGGCGATGCGCGGGGTCGACAAACCGAGTTTGGCGACCAAGTTCGGCGCGTTGAGGGCATCTTCTTCATTGCGAGTCACGTCTGCAAATGAAACATTGCCAAACCCGTACCACCCACTGGTATCGCGATAAGAACCCTCGAACTCGACACCCTGGGTCTTCAGAAAGGCCAGGTTCTGATATTGCAGCCGTTCTTCTAGTGCGACGGGATCGAACACGCGGCGTTTTTCGATCAGTTTCTCGACATCCCAGCGCCACAGCGACGCTCGCACCTTGAGGCCGGGAAGCGGCCGGCCCCACACCACGGCTTCATAGCTGGTGATCAATTCCGGGGTCAGTGTTGCGCCCATGGTGTCGCAGTTGGGATCACACGCGGGTCGATAGCGCACCCCGTCGGCGAAGAACGCCTCGAAGATGCTCGGATTGCGAAATCCCTCGGCATAGAGCAGCTTGGCGCCGATCCGTTCGCCACTCCTCAAAAAGAGCGCAGTTCGCGGACTGATCTTGTTTTCGAATTGTGAGTTGAGGTCGAACCTGACCCCGGCAGTGGCGGCCAGCCATCTCATCGGTGCCACATTGAGCTCGGTATAGAGACCCTGAATGTTGAACGGCCTGTCGATCTCGAAATCGGCGTCGGTATCCTGGGGCATGTCCTGGATAAAACTCTCGCTGTCGGTCTCGCTCCACTCGGCCGCCACGCCGGCGGTCAGGTCGAGCTGAAAATCCTCGCCCAGCGACGAGATCGCGTTTGCGATGTCGAAGAGAACGCGCAGCTCGCCGCCGTACCACAGCGAGTTGCCGACACTCTCGAAGGTCCTGCGGTTGCCGGCGTCGTCGTACTCCAGCAGGCCGCGGAATTGGTAGCGATCGCCATAGACCCGGCCGGCGATGGTCACCGCGTCGCCGAAGTCGCGATTGTAGCCGAGCTCGGCCAGAAACTGCCTGTCGATGTTCTTGTTGCCGCTCGCTCCGGTCAGGCTGTCATACGGTGCGCCGGGCAGCTCGCGGGTGCGCGTGTGACCGCGGACCTGAAAAAAGAGCCGGTCGAAGTGGACCTGAACCGAGCCGTTGAGCGCGTCCAGACCATCGGCATCGGTGTTGAATGGGCTGATTTCGTCGGGATCATAGGTGAGATCCTCGCCCCCGCGTAGGGCCCAGGCCACATTGGCACGAACTTGCCGATCGACCGTGCCGTAGCCAAAGCCCACATTGCCGGTCGCAGAGCCAAACGAATCCCCTCCTACTCGACCATACACCGGTGGAGCTTTATCGGCGCCCAAGGTGACAATATTGATGATGCCGAGAAATGCATTTGTGCCGTACACCGACGACACCGGACCACGGATGACCTCGATCCGCGCCACGTCGTCCAGATGGATGGGCAGGGCGTAGCTGGTATCGACGTATTGGCTCCAGGGCTCGTTGAGCGGGCTGCCGTCGATCAGCACCAGAATGCGGGTGTTGGCGTCGCCGAGCAACTGAACCCCTCGAATTCCCACACGTTCGATCATGCGGTCATCGACGATAAAGATTCCGGATACCGTGCTGAGTGCCTCGGCCACCGTGCGGAATCCAAAGCGTTTGACCTGGTCTGATGTAAGGACTGTGACAGCACTGGCGACGCTGCCGAGCGATTGCTCGCGTTTGGAGGCGCCGACCACGACGTCCTCCTCGGTTTGCTGAGCGCTCAACACGGCCACGCGCTCGAACTTGTCCTCGGGGGTGACCTCGGGGAATGGAGGAAGCTCGTCTACTGCAATTGCTGGATTGCCCTCTTGAGCATACACGTGGGTAGTCGCGTGCAAACCGAGAGCTACCAAGGTCGTCATCAATAAACGATGCATTGTCACCCTTGAATGGTCCGAAAAGGTTGTACAAACTGGAATCGAGCGCCCAATATTTGCAGAGCAAACTATAATTTCGACCAACCGTATCCGTCAATACAGTGGGTTGAACACCGATAGTTGGCTACCGTAATTTGCGAGGGCATTCTCACTATGTGCTTCGCCAGACATGCGAATACGTGCGAATCTATGAGATACTACGATCAGGCGGTCTAACGCATGCAGAACGAAAGCATAAGCAACTCACGAGGAATCACACTCGGTACTAAACTCGTCCTCGCGATGATCGTTCTGGTCGTCGCTTCTGTAGGCACAAGCGCGTTTTACAGCTTGCGGACCCTCAACCGACTGGCCGAGTCTCAGGCCAATGCACGGCAGGCCGAAGGCGAGCAGGCCCTGCGCGAACGGGCTGAAATGATGGTCCGCAATCTGGCGTCGTCGGCCGCTCTATCCATCTCGGTCTCGGACATCGATGTGTTGCATGAACTGGCCGAGAAGGCGTTGACCGAGAACCCATCGGTCGAGTGGATCATGATCATCGACCAGCCGTCAAACAAAGTCCTCGTGCGCAAACCGGATGGAGCGCTGGGAACCGCCCCCAAAGACGAGGTCTACCACAAGTTGCAGTCCAATGCGAAGCAAGTGACCGAATCGGGGAGCAGGAGCGATCTGGCGTTTGTCGAGAACGAAGCCGATCAAACGAAATGGACATTTGGCGGCAATGCCCGGCTCAGGGACGGCAATCTGGTCGGCCGGGTGCGCCTGGGAATGACCACGAGCGAGGTAAGAGAGCGCATCGCCGCCTCGGTTGCATCGGCTCATCAAGAGGCCAGTAAATCGGCCAGAAATCAGCTTTTGTTTGCCGGCATCATCCTGCTCTTCGGCATTGTGTTGGCGGTTTTGGGCAGCCGCCGCATCGCCCAGCCGCTGCAGCGGCTATCGCTGCAGGCGGGTTATATTGCGGGCGGCGATTTCGGGCAGCGGGTGCACGTCAAGTCCCGCGATGAAATCGGCCAGCTCGCCCACAGTTTCAACTCCATGGCCGAGAGCCTGGGTCTGCTTTTGCACCAGATGGCGCACAAGGCGTCGCTCGAGCGCGAGCTCGAACTCGCTCGCGACGTTCAGCAGACCATGAGCCCGCCGCCTCAGCTGTTGCCGGTGGGCAATTTTTCGCTCACCGGGCGCTGTGAGATGGCCGAGCAGTGCGGCGGCGATTGGTGGACCTACCGCCTCTTGTCGCGCGATCGGCTTTTGGTCGTGGTCGGCGACGTCACCGGGCACGGCGTACCCGCAGCGATGATCGCCGCCACGGCACGCGGGGCAGTCGAAGCGCTGTCCGCGGTCGACGAGGCCATCATGTCGCCAGCTCGGCTGCTCGGCGCCATCGATCTCGCGATCCGCGACGTCAGCAACACCAACAATTTGCTCATGACCTGTTTTGCCGTGATGTTCGATCCCCACAAGGGCAAGATGACCTTTGCCAACGCCGGACACACGTTTCCGTATCTTCTCCGGCCCAACCGCCGCAGTGGCGAGGGCGAGTTGGCCGTACTGGCGGTGCGCGGCAACCCGCTCGGCGATCCCCGGCAGTGCATCACGACCGATGAACGCGACCTCCAGCCCGACGACATGCTCATCCTGTCGAGCGATGGTCTCACCGATCGGGTGGCGCAAAACGGCGAGCGCTTTGGCGAAAAACGACTGCGCAGGATCCTCATGGAACACCACTCGAACGGTACCAACACCGAAGTGGTCGAACTGCGCGATCGCATCGTGAATCAGGTAAACGACTTTGGCGGCCAGGCGCCTCTCGACGACGATATGACGCTGGTGATCTGCCATTACGAAGATCCGAGGACGGCCAAGCGAGCAAACAAGATCGTGGCCTGACGACCAGGCCAGCCAGGAGTCATCCATGATACGTGCAATTTCGCCCGGATATCCCGGCGATTTGAGCTCTTCTGTGCTCCGCCAGCCAGCTGGCTGGATGTTTGTCGGGCGTCGGGCAGTTCGCGTTGCCGCGATGTTAATGATTTTCGCCACCGCCGCGGTGCCCGCCTGGGCGCAATCCGACGACGAAGAGGATGCGCTTCTGGTGAGCGAAGCTCGCCAGGCCATGGCCGAGAAGAAGTACCGTGAGGCGGCTGTCCTGCTCGATCGGGCGCTGCAGGTCAACCCGCGGCGCGTCGAGGCTTATGTTCTCCGCGCCACGGTCCACGGCGTTTTTAAGGAGTACGACAAAGGCATTGCCATGATGCGTCGGGCCCGGCGTCTCGCTCCCGACAATCCCTACGTGCTCACCACCCTGGGAAGTCAACTCATGCTCGCCGAGCGCGAGAGCGACGGGGTGCCGATTCTCGAGCAAGTGGTCTCGAGCTGGCCAGATCGCTTCGAAGCTCATCTTCGCCTGGGCAGCCACTACGTTCAGAAGAAGCAGTGGCCCGAGGCCATCACTGCCTACGAGTCTTACTTAAAAACCCGTCCTTCGCAGCTCAAAGCCGAAGACTCGACCCATCGGCTCGATCTGGCCAATGCGTATTTGCGCTCGGGAAGTCCCGGCAAGGCCAGGAAGCTGTACGAGCGGATCAGGCGCGAGCAGCCCAACAGTGTACTCGGCCGCATGGGCCAGGCGTGGTCTGCTGCAGCCATGGATTGTCGCGAAGCTCTGCCGCTATTGCGCGATATGGACGATCTCGCCGCGAAGTACCTCGAGGTCCTCATGGTCCGCACGCGCTGTGCCCTATTGGTTGGCGAGGCCAAGCAGGCCCTTGCCGATGCCCAGCAGATCCTTGCCGCGGCTGAATCGAATCGCGCCAAGATCGGCAATGTGGCCGCTGCCTGGGCGCTACTGGCCGAAGCGCGGCTGGCCAATCGAGATTTCCAGGGCAGCATGACTGCGATGCTCGAGGCCAGTAAACGGGCCCCAAAAAACCGCATGTACACCCTCAAACTGGCTCGCATCGAGCGCCTGGCCGGCAAACCGGAGCTGGCGGCCGATCGTCTGCTCGGCAGCAAGCCGCCACCGGAGGTCGAGAGCGAGTGGACGATCGAGCTCGGCGAGGCGTTGAACGCATCGGGCAAATTCGCCGTGGTCCGGCAGCGATTCGTCCCGTTTGTGAAGAAGAACCCCAATTTTGCGACAGCGCGGACCTTGCTCGGTATCGCGGTTTACGAGCTGGGTGAAGCCGACACGGCCATCGGGCACCTGGAGAAGGCGATCGAACTCGACGCCGGGCAGAAGCGGGCGCGAAAGCCGTTGATCGAGGCGCTCAACGTCGTGGCCATTGCTGCATTTCAGGCCGGCGACGGCAAAAAAGCCGAGGGTTATTTGGTGCGGGCGGACGCGGTTGGCGGCAGCGCCGACACCTGGCGCAACCTGGGCGCGATTCGCCTTGTCGCGGGCCGGGCTAAGGCTGCCATTGCGCCGCTCAAAAAAGCCGTCGAGGCGGCTGACGATCAGCCGCTTCCCCACCATTTACTCGGCCGCGCTTACTACGCGACCGGTAAGCACAAGGACGCGATCCGGCTCTACGTCCGGGCCGGCAAGCTCACGCCGAGGTCGGACAAGCGCCACGCGACCAAGATCGACCTCGACCACGCGGCGGCCTTGCTCGCCGCAGGCGAGAATGACAAGGCTCTGGGGCTTCTGGAAGATGCCCTCAAGACTGCTGTCGGATCTGCTCAACGCGCCCGTGTGGCCGAAAACTACGTGGTCGCGGGCCGCAAGATGGCCACAGCAGACATGAAGGTGGCCAATTTTCCGCGCGCCTACAAGCTGCTCAGTCGGGTGGCCGACAAGCTGCCCAATGGTGTGGCCAAAAAGACCCGCAATAAGCTGGATTGCGATCTCGCTCTGGCGGCCACTGGCAGCGGTACCCGTCGGCCCGCGCTGAAGCTGTTGAAGCGACTGGAAGATGAACGGGTCCGCTGCGATTTTGTCGCACCTGCGGACGAACTCGCGGTCCAGATTCTCATCGCCTGGAATGAAGGTGCTACTGCGCGCACTGCGCGCAAAGCACTGCGCCGGCTCGGTGCCATGCGGCGCAAGGCCAGGGGGCCGGCCGCGCTGCTGGTGCGAACTGCGGCGCGCGACATCGCAGTTCGCGCTGCGGTTGATGCCTATCAGAACAACCGGCTCAAACGGGCCCGCGCTTTTCTCGACACCGCGCGCCGCTACGGCTCGCAGAGCGTCGAGATCGACCACAACATGGCCGTGCTCGACTTGGCCTCGGGGCGAGTTGATCGCGCCATCCGACTCATGCAGGGCAAGGGCACCAGTGTTCCCGAAGCCCTGCTCAATCTGGGCATTGCGTACGATTACAAATCCGAGCCACTCAAGGCGCTGAAGTACTACCGGCGCAGTGTGGCGGCGGGTGTACGCTCTTCTGCCGTCAAGAGCTGGATCCGCGGAAAAGAACGCCTTTGGGGATCGGCCAAGGGAGGTAACAAGTGAATCGCGCACTACCCGCAGCAGTGTTCGCGCTCGGGCTGGCTCTATCCGCCAGTCCGGCATCGGCGCAGAGCAAGGGCATAACCGTCGGCTTGTTCGCACCGACCACGCCCATTGGCGGGCCGAGCGAGAGGGTCGAGTTTGTCAACAACCTGGCCTCGCACCTGGCCGCGGTCACTGGCAGGACAGTTTCGGGCCGGGTGTATTCTCGGGCGCGTTCATTCACCTCGGCGATCAAGAAGGGCGAAATTCAGTTTGCCGTGGTCGACGCCCCCTACGCAGCGGCGCGCCGTCTGCCCTATACCATGTTGGCCGCGGCCATGCGAAACGGCCGCTCGACCGTATCCTGGCTTCTGATCTCGTCCGGCGGCGTCACCTCGCTCGCCGACCTCAAGAGCAAGCAGATCGCTGTGCCCAAAGTCGGAGCCAAGGTGCCCGGTTTTGTCACCAATGTGCTGCTCGAGGGTGAGGTCGACGTCAAATTCTTCCGCAAGATCACCACCGCGCCCAACGCCAATGCCGCGGCAACCATGGTGAGCGTGGGCCGTGTAAAGGCAGCGCTGGTCCCCGAAGGAACCTCTCTTCCCAGTGATGTGAACCGCGTTTTGACTCTGCGCACAGTCGGCCTGCCGATGTTTGTCGCGACCAAGAACGCCGACCGAACGGCCTCTAAAGAATTCAGCAGGGCGGTTCTCAGCTACTCGGGGCGCGGTGTCATTTCGGGCTTTGCCCCAGCCAAGCAGGGAAATTACCAGGCTCTGCGGGCTCAGTTTGGCAAATCCAAGCGCCGGGGTGTCATGGCTGTACCCAAGCCTGCTCGGCTGGCAGTGAGCGGGATCCTGGACAACCGAAAGTTCGCCATTGCGACGAGCGACCTCAGTGAGTTGGTCTCTGCTCCAGTCAAGGCGAGTGCAAGGGTGAAAAAAGGCAGGTAGCCCGGCTCCAGCGGGCGGGTTCTGGCAGTTCTTGGACAGAGCGGCCAGGCCGCCGATCTGTCCCGGTGAATTCGTCGCCGGCAAGACGCGTCACTAAACAGAACGCATTAGGTGTGGATCAAATAAGGCGTTTCTGTAGGATTCAACCTGTTGCCAGGAGCGAATCGTGTGCCGACTTGCATTGATTGGATTGACTACCATTGCCCTGCTCATCGGGGCGAGCCACATTCGCATTGCCGCTGCCGAGGATGGTCCGGGCACGCGTGCGGTGCGCAGAGCCAACGCGACCATTACCGCGCTGCTGAAGCAGAAGGCCGCGCCTGGCAGCGCTGACGAGAAGCGCCTGGCCGCTCAGGTAACCTCCAGCGTACGCGATTTTCTCGATGTCGATGCCCTCGGCCGCCGGGCCTTGACGGACCACTGGCAAGGTCTCACCAAGGCGCAAAAAAGCCAGTTCTTGGCCCTGTTGCGCCAGCTCATTGAGGGCAACTACGTAAAGGGTCTGCGCGCCAACCTCGAGTACCAGGTGGCCTATACTGGCGAAAAGGAAAAAGGCGACGACTTGATCGTATCGACCGAGATCAAGACAAAACGCCGCGGCCGGCCCTATACGATTGCGATCGATTATGTACTGCGCAAGGACGGCAAGAACCTGCGCGCGTTCGACATTGTCACCGATGGCGTCGGACTGGTCGAAAACTACCGGGCACAGTTCAATAGGATCATCGCCAAACGGGGATTCGATGACCTGATCGCGCGCATGAAGCGGAAGGCCGAGAAAACCCAGCAGTAGCTGGTATCGCTTGTTGGCCAACTCCACACGATCACGTTGGAAAGGCTGCAACGCGATCGTGCGCGGGCCGACCGCTTCGCGTTCGGGCTATCATTTTTGGCCTCGCAACAGAAACACCTCGTTTGATCCGCAACCAATGTTAAATCTGCGCTAGCAAATCCGCGGCAGCTGCTGCCCGCTGAGCATATCGAGGATGCGGTGCGAGCCGATCGCGGTCTCGAGTACGACCAGACCGCGATCGCGCGAGTCATGGACCGTGCCAATGCATTGGGCACGCCCGCCCAGCTGATGGCTTCGTAGCGTTGCGACGGCACGGTCTTTATCGCTTTCGGCGACCAACACGACAAAGCGGCCCTCGTTGGCCATATACAGCGGATCCAGGCCGAGCAGCTCGCAGGCTGCGCGCACTTCCCCGGAGACCGGAATGGCTGCCTCTTCGAGCGCGATCTCGACCCCGGCGCTGCGGGCGATCTCGACCACTGCACTGGTCAGCCCGCCGCGAGTGAGGTCGCGCATACAGTGGATGTCGACGCCCGCATCGAGCAGACGCATGACCGGCTCGACTACGGGCGCACAGTCGCTCTGAACAGCGCTGTCGAACCGAAATCCTTCACGCACGCTCAAAATGGCCACGCCGTGGCGGCCCAGGTCGCCGCTGACGATCACTGCGTCGCCCGGCTCTACCTTGTCGGGTCCGAGCACCACATCACGCACGACCAGTCCAATGCCGGTCGTGTTGATATACATGCCATCGCCCTTGCCGCGATCGACCACCTTGGTGTCGCCGGTGACAACGGCAACTCCTGCGCTGCGGGCCGCATTGCGCATCGACGTCACGATGCGCTCCAACGTGGCCATTTCGAGCCCCTCCTCCAGGATGAATCCAACGCTGAGAACCCCGGGTCGGGCTGCCATCATGGCCAGGTCGTTGACCGTCCCATTGACGGAGAGTGTTCCGATATCGCCGCCGGGAAACACCAGCGGATCGACCACATACGAATCGGTTGCCATGGCCAGACGCACACCTCCCGAGAGTTCTCGGCCGACTCTGCCGCCGCTTGTACGTATCGCGCCGCCCACGCCGAGGAGCGCCGTGTCGATGAGCGCTGCATCGCAGTGCTGCTGCAAGCCCACATCGGCAAAGCCAGCAGCGAACACGCCCTCGATCAGTTGATGCATCAGCTCGCCACCACCGCCGTGAGCGAGTTGAATCCGTTCGTGCCGATCAATTGATACCGGACAGCTGAATGCGGACTGGCTGGATTTTCGATCGTCCGCGTTTCCCTGCTGCTGGGCCGGCTTGGCTGGCGGTCGCTCGGCCATGGTCATACCCCTCGTCCACCTCGCCGATAGCAATAATATGCTGCACATGCTCCTTCCGACGATACCATGGGCGCGCCGAGCGGATGCTCGGGCGTACAGCGCGTGCCGAATTCTGTACAGTCTACCGGCCTGCGTACTCCCTGCAATACCAGCCCACTGATACACAACTCTTCGCCGGCTGTCCGGCCGGATCCATTCGCATCGCAGTCCAGACCAAAACGCTTCTCGGCGTCGAAAGCGGCATAGGACTCGCGCAGCCCAAAGCCGCTGGCCGCGATGGTTCCAATGCCGCGCCAGTCGCGCGGCATGACTTCGAATACTTCGCCGATCATCTTCTGAGCGTGGCGATTGCCGTCGCGCACGACCGCTCGAGTATATTGATTTTCGACTTCGGCCCGGCCTCGTTCGAGTTGTTTTATGCACATCAGTACGCCCTGCAGGATGTCGAGTGGCTCGAATCCGGTGACCACGATAGGAACCGCATGACGGCGGCAAATCGACTCGTAGTCGCGATATCCTGTTATCGTACACACATGGCCGGCAGCCAAGAATCCCTGCACTCGGTTGTGCGGTGCCGACAGTATCGTGGCCATGGCGGGAGGTACGAGGACATGCGAGACCAATAGGGAAAAATTATCGATACCCTGTGCACGAGCCTGATATACAGCCATCGCATTGGCCGGCGCCGTGGTCTCGAAGCCCACGGCAAAAAACACCACTTCGACATCGCGATGGGCCCGGGCATGGTCCAGAGCATCGAGCGGCGAATACACCATACGCACATCGCCACCACGTGCTTTGGCCGACAACAAATCACTCTTGCTGCCCGGAACTCGCAACATATCGCCAAAAGAACACAAAACCACACCGGGACGCTCGGCGAGCTCGATCGCTTTATCGATGAGCTCGATCGGAGTGACACAAACCGGACAGCCCGGACCATGAACCAATTCGAGCTGGTCCGGCAAAAGCGCATCCACACCATGGCGCACGATCGAATGAGTTTGCCCGCCACATACTTCCATGATGGTCCACGGACGCGTGGTTACCCGGGCGAGCGCCTGGGCATAGCGACGCGCGGCGGCCGGATCGCGATATTCGTGCAAATACTTCACGTCCTGTCCTTCGGCGCAGACCCGCTCGACACACCGTCGTCACTGCGATCGCTGTTGCCGTTCAGATCGTCCAGTTCACCGAGTTCGCGCAGATACGAAAATACTCGCTCTGCTTCCTGCGCATCGATCCTGGCGATGGCAAAGCCGACGTGGACCAGGATAAAGTCACCGACCGCGGCCTCGGGCACGAACGTCAGGTTGACCGCCTTGCGCACACCGGAAAAATTGACCACGCCTCGCCGGGTAAGCGGTTCATGATCGACGAGCTCGACGATCTGTCCGGGGATGGCCAGGCACATGACAGTGAGAGAAACATAGCGCGCGCCGGACGATTCTGTCACCTTCCAGGGCTGAGCCCATCTCAAAAATCGGACCGAGCCAGGGTTGCGAGGCGCAGTGCTGGCAAGGCGCGAACGAAGAGCCCGCGGAGCGTGTTGCATCACGGGAGCAGGCACCGCAGCGAGCAACGCCGCCAGCGCTGATGGATCGCGGGCCTGGCCATGGGAGGTTTGAGATGGCTCTACACACGGTCATATTGGCAAGCATGCAATGTGCACCGTGCGCGGCCCGAGAACTGTGCGCTGCCGGTCGGATCATGGCGCAGCCGATTTGCCCCCATTTGGCCACGAACGAGGCAAATACGATCGGTCAGGACCTTTCGTACTTCTGCAAGCGGAGCCGCAATGCCTCGATCTCGGCGGCGCGATCGGCAGCCAGTTGTTCGGCTGTACAAGCGTCTTTCCTGGCATCCTGGGCGTCTTTCCTGGCATCCTGGGCGTCTTTCCTGGCATC
>JAKSDA010000431.1 GCA_022360315.1 Pseudomonadota bacterium | reverse complement strand
GCTGGCCAGCTAACGGCCAAGCTAAGCCGCAACGGGCTCAGGGCAGAACGATTTCTCGAAGCAATGTAGGCGCAGCGATTGCCTGAAGCAAGACCGACTGGCCCGTTGTCGGCTTGAGCGCCTGGTGTACGCCCGGCATGGGCGTGAACTAATGGGGTGCAAGTCCCCTGTAGGAGAACCAACATCATACGAAGTTATGATGGCAACTACTAGCCAAAGGCAAGGGCGTCACCGCGAGGTGGGGTCTGAAGGAAGCCCGAGGCAAAACTGCGAGCCGACGGACAGGAAGGCCCTTCGAGGCCGAGTCCCTGGGACGAGTCAGCACCAGATGACGAAGTCCTTTGGTTCAGGGGATACGGTAAAGGGTCCGGCTGTGCAGCGAGAGTTCACGTTCTTATCCGGGGAGACCTGTCTCACGGGCGGGCCGTCTGCTACGGGAGCCGGACTGAGGACCACCTGGAAACGGGTGGACGAGCCACCGGACCCTACGGCGATGGCTGAGGAGGCTAGGGAAGTCGGACTGAGGCCCATCGCGAAAGCGGTGGACGAGCCACCGAATCCTACGGCATCCGTCAGCGCGACGCAGAGCAATCTGCATCGGGATGGGACAGGAGTCAGCAGAGGTCATAGTAGCCGAATGCCTCCGGTAACGCGGAGGACATGGTGAAGGACCGAACATCGTAGTCAAGGAGGAGCCATGTCACACTCGGACCCGATGCAGAACCCGACCGGGGGAGTCTGGGACCGGCGTGCGGCCATGCAGCCAGCCTTGCGCGAGGATCTCATTGAGCGAGTGTTGGAGCGCCAGAACATGCAACGTGCCTGGAAGCAGGTTAAAGCCAACGGCGGGGCCGCTGGCGTCGATGGCATGACCATCGCGGCGTTTCCTGATTTCATGCACGCGCAGTGGTCCACCATAGGCCAAGCCCTCCGAGATGGCACCTACCAGCCCGCCCCCGTCCGTCAGCATGGCATACCCAAGCCAGGTGGTGGTCAGCGGCTGCTAGGGATTCCTCGCATCCTTGATCGGGTAATCCAACAAGCCATCGCGCAAGTGCTCACGCCGATTTTCGATCCGGCGTTCTCGGCATCGAGTTTCGGGTTTCGACCGGGGCGCTCGGCCCACGGAGCGGTCAAACAGGTAGACGGCTACATCAAGGCAGGCTATCGTGTATGCGTCGATCTCGACCTGGCGAAGTTCTTCGACACGGTCGATCACGACGTGTTGATGGCCCGCGTAGCCGAGAAGGTGTCCGATAAGAGGCTCTTGCAACTCATCGGACGCTACCTGCGGGCCGGTGTCGAGGTCGAAGGCACGATCCACCCTACATGGCAAGGCACGCCACAAGGCTCTCCGCTGTCTCCCTTGCTGTCCAATATCGTCCTCGACGTGTTGGATAAGGAACTGGAGAAGCGCGGACACCGCTTCTGTCGCTACGCCGACGACGTGGTGATTCTGGTGAGGAGTCGCCGCGCCGGAGAACGGGTGATGCAATCGATCACGCGTTTTCTGGAGCGAAAGCTCAGGCTGAAGGTCAACCGTCAGAAAAGTCAGGTCGTCTCGGCGAACGAGGTCGCGTTCCTCGGCTTTGTCTTTCGCCGAGGCAAGATCCGCTGGTCGGAGCAGTCCGTCGAGCGCTTCAAGGCGAAGGTGCGTCGCTTGACGAGCCGGACCTGGGGTGTCTCGATGCAGCAACGCCTGGCGATCTTGTCGTGCTACCTGCGGGGTTGGATGAACTACTACGGATTGTCGAATTATTACCGCCCGCTGCCGGAGATCGACCGGTGGCTTCGTCGGCGCGTTCGGATGTGCTACTGGAAGCAGTGGGGCCGTCCGCGTCGTCGGATCGCGATGCTGATCAAGCTGGGCGTCAACCGTCGCAATGCCATCATCACGGGTCGCAGCAGTCGCGGTGCATGGTCGATGGCGCGTACGCCGGTGACGCAGCAGGCGATGTCGAATCCGTGGTTGAAGGCGCAGGGGCTTGTCTCAGTACGAGAGCTATGGATCGCGTGTGCTCCCCTACGATGAACCGCCCTGTGCGGACCCGCATGCAGGGTGGTGTGGGGGCGGGGAGGGAAAACCTCCCCGCTACCCGATTATGCGGCGTTTTTCGACCAATTTCTAACTTTTTCATGTCCTCTGGACTTCCAGCTTTGCTCCTCGTGGCAAATCTAGCTCTAGATAGTTTCGGTCAACCAAACGATTCCATCTCTTCAACAGACTCCATCGGAAGCGATTCGATACCAATATTGGCTCGGGAGTATCTGTATGTAGTTTGAAGCGCAATGTTGTCTGCATGGCATATGATGCATCTGCCTCATCTTGAGGAACCCAGATGTAACAAGCCACCTTTTCTTTCACCTCGCATAGTCCAATGAGCGAAAGGCCGAGCCTTCGATTGACCCCGCGTTCGAATTGTCTTCCAGCCAATATGCGGTTTGGATCCGGAAGGGGCCAACGGAGCCACCAAGTTCTTTTGTAGCAAGTGAAGTCCTCTTGGAATACCCACACAATTTCGCCGGAGATTCCTTGCTGCCGAAGCCATTCGCGAAACTGCTCTGTAGTGGCTTCAAAGGTATCATATTCGAAATCGGTCATTCGAAGTTGATTTGAGACGCCTAACTCGTGTATATCCGCCCTATAAACATTCCTAGATGTAGGAACATGTTCCTATATCTGACAACATGTTCCTACATCTAGGAATGCCTATATCT
>JAKSDA010000285.1 GCA_022360315.1 Pseudomonadota bacterium | reverse complement strand
GGACCTGGCACCATCTGCTCAGGCCACACGCAGGCTCTCCCGGTTCCCGTGCGAGGAATTTCTGTACGTGCTTGGGGTCTGTGACCACGCGGGGTCCGAGCCAGCCTCACGCATTGCGGCTGACCCGATGTTGTCTTCCGTACCCGTACAAGTACGTCGGCACCCACGATTGAGCTTACATTTCGCGGTTCAAACCCAGGCCCGTACATACCCTTGTCAACGCTTCGCCTGCCCCCTTACGGATACCGACGCATGACTCAGGGCCAGTGTGATGCGTTACGCCTTCACTGTACGACTCTTTCATTCGCAACTCCCCGCCGGTTTTGACCGGCGCACGGACAGTGTAAGCTTTTCAACTTGGCGGCACTGTAGGAGCAGGTCTCCAAGTTGAAAAGCTTACACCGTCCCCGACTTCTAGCTAGTTGTATCGGCCTCTCCCGCCCCCGCCGCCGCGCCGGCCCGCGCCACCGCCTCCACCAGAGCGACCTCGACCACCCCCCGAACGCTCGCGCGCCTCGTTGACCCGCAGCGGACGGCCGCCGAAATCGTGGCCGTCCAGGGCGCTGATCGCAGCCTCACCGTCAGCCGGTGAGCCCATCTCGACGAAACCGAAACCGCGCGAGCGCCCGGTTTCACGATCGGTGATGATCGAAGCGCTCACCACAGTGCGGCCGTCCTGGCCGAATAACTCGCGAAGGCTTTCTTCATCGGCATCGTAAGTCAAATTCCCAACGTACAGTCTCATGCTTGTTCTCCACAATCACGGCATGCGCTCGATTTTGCCCAGGGTATGAAGGAACACGTCAGGACAGAGAAAACGATCGCGGCAGTGAAATCGAGGCCCCGCCCCGTGCGGGACACTCACAGGTCATACTCGGCATCGGCCGCCAGGTCCAGTCCCTCACGGCGCAGGCTCGCGAAAAGATAACCGGAGTTGAGCCAAGCATACGCTCCGACGATAATTTGTCGCCAAAAGTCCCGCACACCAAAGAGACAGCGCCCGATATACGTGCCCCGAACCAGGTGATCCCGTACTCACAAATCCGGATCGGTTGGCCCCCCGAGCAATAGGACGGACCACTGATTCTGGCTCACAGAGGCGACCTGCACCGAATACCGGGCGCTCTGGCGCGGCGGAGAGTTTTTGGACCGGCTCTTATTCGGTCGGCCCAGTTCCAACGCCGACACGGTCCTCGACGCGGTCGATCTGGGCGAACCGGTCCAGGCGATAGAAGCGCAAATCCACCGCGGGATAGCGGCCGTCGACTTGATAGGTGGCGCGTCGATTCCAGTCCTTGATGCCCAGGAGCGCTTTGCCGTGGCGCTCGAGCGCTGGCCCGCTCATCGACAGCTCGACGTCACACAAAAGGCCGGGGTCGAGCACAAAACAATCCAGATCGTAGTTACCAGTATCGGGGATATCGGCCATACGCTCGACCGGACACCAGAAGCCGAGTTCGATCGATTCGATCACGCCGCTTTTTGACCGCAGAACAAGGCGAACTCGCTTTATCGGATGCGGCCCGGCGTGGCCAAAAAAGATCCACTGGCCGTCGGGATACACATGGCTGTCGATCTCGGTGCCATCGGGCTCGAGTCGGTAAAACTCTTCACCATCTCTCGACATATCGGGGCCGGTTGGCCGGCTCGCCAGGTCCATGCCAGGTCCATGACCCGGCTGGACTCAGCGACGGCCCTCCTTGCGTGCCTCGGCTTGCATGCACTGCTCGAGCAACTCGAGATAATCCGACGCGTGCCGGTCCAGTTTTTCGCGTACTCGGCCGGCATGCTGCTGCTCGTCGGACTGCATCTTCTTGAACAACGGCATGTACAGGCTGCCGGTCGAGTGGTCACTGGCCGGGCCCTGACCGTCTTTCCACACGCAGTTGGCCATGGCCTCAAAAATGGAGTCCAGTCGGGATGTTCTCAGGTCGTCCCACTCGCCCACCGGCACGCCGGGCGCCGATCCAGAGGCCTTGTAAATGCCCTTGATATAGGTGAACGTGTTTTCGCCGACAAACTCGTACAGCTTGTCGGTCTCGGACATGCCGGCCGAAACGCTGACCTCGACAACGGCGTCGTCGCCCCATTTCTGCGCCACCTGAACACTCGAGGTCAAAATGATGCGCAAATACTGCAGGCGGTAGTCGGACGGATCGCCGTCGCCATCCACGCCAGCAGCGACAAAATTGGCATCGATGCCGAACTCGAAGGCCATGCCACCACCCTGGCTGCCGCCGACTTTTTCGGTAACTTTGCGTTTGAGCCGGTCGACCATATCTTGCCAGGCAGCGCCGGCAAAGGCCGACGATTTGGCCAGAGCGGGATGGAGTCGCAAAATCCCGGCCTTGATCGACGCCATGGCATCAGTGATGCCCTTGAGCAAATTTTCCCGCCAACCACCCGGAGAGGGCGCATTGCTGTCCGACAGAGTCAGGCTGAGTCCGCCGGCAATAGTAAAATAGTCGCCGTTGTTGTCCGGGTTGGGGTCGTTCTTGACACTCTCCCAGGCCACGGCCAGGTTGGCGCCCACCTTGACGCCCCCGGCCGAGGCCGCGGCTGTCAGCGAGGCCGTGGTCCGGGTGATCAGGCCGGTTTTGACGCCGCCGCCGGGCAAGGTGAACTCGCGACCTCGCCTCGACGTGGACAGTCCGAGCATGACGCCGTTTTGGCTGCTATCGCCGGCCTCGCCATAGCCGCCGATATTGCCCTCGAGCTCGACGATGCGAGTTCCTTCTTTGAACGGGTCTTTGGCCCCGCCCTCGACATTGATCAGCTGGTGCACATTGCCGACCCCCGATGTGGCCAGCTGGTCGGCAACCAGGCCCAGGCAGCCGAGAATGAATCGCGCGGCGTGATTGTGGTCCTGAAAGCGATAGCCGTAGGCCACCTTGACCCCCCCCTCGACCCCGGCCTCGAACACCCCAGCAAATTTGATGCCGAGCTTGCCCGTGGCACCGAACTCGAGCTTGAGCATGGTCGCACCGGTGTCGCCCATGTCGTAGCTGAGCACGATCTGGCCCTCGACCCCAGCAGTGACCATGCCATAGGTACCCTGCGCAGCCAGCGCGATGGTCAACCGTCCGCCCTCGCCCGGTGCATCGGCCAGGCCGCCCAGCGCGGCAACCACGATGCCGTGGCCGAGCGGTTTGGGGCCGCCCAGGCGCAGCATCTGCGCCCGTCGCCGCGCCTCGGCCTGCTGTCGCTTTTCGGCCTCGCGCTGCATGTGCAAGCGGTGCAGGCGGCCAAACAACCCGTCGAAGCCAGCGCTCTCGGTAACCGCGAGCATGTGATTCACAACCAGCGCGCTCTGCGTCGCAAAGCCAAAATTGGCCGCCTGGGGCCGAGCCTGGGGCAGGTTCACAGTGAGTAGCTGGCGGCCGGGATCGGCCCCCTGCAAAACCCGAAAATAGTCGGGAAAGCCATTGCTGCCGCCGGCCAGAGGCGCCAGGAGCAGCTGATTGGGCGAGTTCATCGGGGTCACCAGGGCCGGCGATGGCGACCCGCCGCCGATGTCGGACCGGGCCACAATCTGCCCGAGCGACCCGTTTCCCGCGCTGGAAACATCGGTCGAGCCGCCCAGCTCTTGCGCTGCCGAAAGAGTGATATGACCGGCGCTGAGCGCCTGCCACAGCTGGGCCGAGAGCAGGCCAAAGCCTCTCATGGCCTGGAATACATCGGCGTCATAGTCACCTCCAGCACTCTTGTCGGCCTGCCCGTCGGCCCCGCCAGAGTCGGTCGCGCCATCATCGTGAGAACCGTTCATGGCCGCAAACGCGTCCAGATTGTCGTACGACATGACCTGGCCGAGATAGTTCACTGCAGCGCTACTGGCCGATTCGGCCGCAGTGAGCAGAGTCCGCGCCACCGTGGTCTTGACCGTGTCGCGGGGCAGCATGCTCAGTTGCTGGCCGAGCGACGCATGGTGACCGCCGCGCACATCGAGCAGCTGCTGGTGCAGGTGGGCGAAGCGATCGTAGTCGCGGTCGCCCACCTCGCCCAGGCGCTGAGTCTCGCCCCCGGCGTCGATCGGCGCCTCGGCCATGACCGCTGCCACGTCGCCATACTGCGGCACGGCCTGGCGGGTTCCCTTGACGAAGCCACGGTCGACAAACATGCCCTCGATCGCGGCTCGGTCCTCCCGGCCGAGCCGGCGGGACACCGGACTGTTCAAGAACAGGGTGAGCTGCTGGTTGTACCGGGCCGCATCGTCGTCGCTGCCCAGCAGCTCGACCCTGGTGTCGAACGCGGCCTGCTCGAGCGAGCCAAACACGGCCAGGATGGTCCCGGCCTCGCGCAAAAGAGCCCGCGCGTCGGCCAGGCTGGTGCACACATAATGCTCGCGAATGACCAGGCCGCGCCCCATGGCGTCGACGCCGGCCAGCATCTCGGCAAGTTCTGCGCCGCGCCCGGTCAATCGGTCGGTCGCGGGCATGGCGTTGATCTGGCCCACGATGATGCTGCGGGCTTTTTCTCGAACTCGGTCTTGATTGATCACCTGGGGATCGTCCAGGTGGTTGCGCTTTCCAATGGGCTCGCTCATCTCATACGTCCTGGCACTGATCATAGTACGACCGGCGCCAAAAAGGCCTTCCTCTGATCGCTGCCCTGTGATTCAGGTCCGGTTCATGAGCCACAGATCACGGGGCCGTGTCGCGAGGTGAGCTGGCGCAGCCCCGGGTCAGTACCCGGTGCGCGGGACCAGCCGTCCGGTATTGCGATACTCCTGCTCCACCGACCTCTGAAGATCCTGAAACGAAAGCGGCCTGTCGTGCTCGGCGGCATACATGGCAGCGCGGACGACCGCGTTGCGGATCTCGCCGCCGGTGAGCTCGAAACGGTCGGCCAGCCGGGCCAGTTCCAGGTTGTCTTCGGCCGGGGCATCGGGCGGAATCATGACCCGCCACAGAGCCAGGCGCTGCTCTTCATCAGGTCTGTGAAACTCGACTTTGAAGCGAATTCTGCGCTGAAAGGCATCGTCGATCGATTTGGGAAAATTGCTCGCCAGGATGACCACACCCCGAAAATGCTCGATGCGCTGGAGCAGGTAGTTGACTTCGAGATTGGCGTACCGATCGGTCGACGATTTGACCTCGGTGCGCTTGCCAAAGAGACTGTCGGCCTCGTCGAAAAACAGCGCCGCTCCGGTCGCGTCGGCCTCGTCGAATAGATGGGACAGGCGTTCTTCGGTCTCGCCGATGTATTTGGACACCAGCTGCGAGAGATCGGCCCGGTACAGCTCGCAGCCCAGTTCCTGCGCGATGAGCCCGGCGACCAGAGTCTTGCCCGTGCCCGACGGGCCGGAAAACAGGGCGGTGAGTGCGCGGCCGTAACTCATGCTCCTGCCATAGCCCCAGTCGTCGAGCACTTTGCGCTGATGCTTGCCAAAGAGTACGATCTCGCGGATGGCGTCGAGCGTGTCCTCGTCGAGCACCACGTCGTCCCAGGTCGCAGTCACGGTCACAGCGGTCGCGATCTGGCGCAGCGCGTGGTCCGATTGCTGCCGGCAGGCGGTCTGGAGATCGGCCGGAGTAACCCGGGGCGCGTCGAGCGATCGGCGCCGGGCCAGGCCGAGGGCCAGACGAGCTGCCCGGTCGATCTGCTCGATGCCCAGGTTGTAGGCCCGGACCAAAAAGACCAGGCCCTCGCCCGGGTCGATGCCATAGTGCTGCAAGGCGCGCTGCCACAGGTCGCGACGGGCGTCGGGGCTGAGCGAGGGCAAGGTGATCGGAATGCCGCCGCCCCCCTCGATCAGATGACTGGCCAGGACTCGCGATACGCTCAAGCCGAGCCGGATGACCCGCGGATAGGGCTCGCCGTCGAGCGGTGCGAGCAACCGGTTGACTCGCTCGATGGCCTCGGCGCTGCCCTGAGGTAAGGCGTCGACCCCGTCGACATAGAGGACAGCACCGGACAGGCGCGCCTCGCGCCGGGCCACTGCCATGGCCAGCTCGGCAGCCACCTGGTCGGACAATTTGTCGAAATCGAGATGCAACACTGGGCCTTGCTGGCCCTGTTTTTGGCCTGATGCATCCGCTGGTTTTTTGGCCAGGTGCCGGGCCACAGTGAGCGCGCCCCAGCCGCGCGGCGCAAAAACCACCAGAGGCTTGGCTGCGCGCCCGGCCAGGCCGACCCGCTCGGCCACCGTGGTCGCGTTGTCCCAGCCGATCGAAAAAAGCTCGGGCAGCCACGGCGCGAGGCGTCCCGATAGAGCTGCCGGCAAAAGCGGCGGATCGAGGGCCAGGGCCGGGCCGACCCGGTCCTCGATCAGTCGGGGCAGATCGCGCAAAAACGCCAGCACAGCCGGCGCTGCGCGATAACCGCCCGCCTCGGCAACCGGCCCGCCGACCCGGTCGATCAACTGCAATCGAGCCAGCGTTCCGGCCGGGCTGAGCGCGTGCTCGACCTCGACGGCGCGCTCGCCCCGGGGATCGATCAATCCCTTCAAAAAATGATAGGGCAGGCTTTCACGCGGCTCGGCCAGACTGATCTGGTACCACTTCTGGACCTCGGGAACGAGTTCGCCACAGGCCAGGATGGCCAGGGCGTCCTCTTCCCACGGGTCGAGCCCACAGGCTCGTGACAGATCTTGCCATTGCCGCCATATGCGAGCGGCGCGCGGGCTGATGGTGTCGGGATCGACGTCTCGCAGCCGGTCGAGTTCGTACTCGATGTCGGCGAGCGCGTTGCGCATCTGATCGTTCCAGCCCCGGCCGAGCAGCCGTTCGGCCAGTCCGTAGGCCACGCCGCCGCGCGCTGGCTGGGCCATATCCGGTACCTCCCACGGACGCAAGAGCAAAAGGTAGCGCCGCAAGAGGTGCCGCACGCGATGCCACAGCGGAAGATCTGCATACCAGATGTCGGGCGTGTCCATTTCGCTAGACTGACCGAGCCAACCTACAGAAATACCTTGTCTGGGCCACGCTCAGGCGTTTCTGCCTAATGAGTGGTACCGCCGCCTCGCTCGGTGTCGTCGTATCCGAGGGTCTCTTCGAGTCGCATACTTCTGAGCAGAGCACCGCGCAAATTGGCCCCTTCCAGGTTGACGTCCTTCAAATTGGCCCCTTTGAGCCGCACACTGCGAAGATTGGCTTCTCGCAGATTGGCGCCCTCCAGATTGGCACCGCGCAGATCGGCGCCGAGGAATCGACACTGGCTGAGATCGGCACCGCTGAGATCGGCATCGGTCAACGTGGTGACTTTGAGACTGGCTCCGCTGAGCTTGGCACCCGACAGATTTGCCCGGGCCAAACTCGAGCGGATCATGTTGGCGCCCGACAGATCGGCACCCGACAGATCGACCCGCCACATAACTGCATAGGCGAGCTGCGCATTGGCCAGTCTGGCCCCGGATAGATTGGCAAACGATAGCTTTGCCCGGACCAGGCTGGCCCCGGCAAGACAGGTGTTTTGCAGATTGGCACTGGCCAGGTTGGCCTCTTCGAAGTTTGCCCCCTCCAGATTGGCCCCCGACAAGTCGACATCCTTGAGCTGAGCACCGCTGAGTTGAGCACCCGCCAGATCGACCCCGCAAAAATCTCGCCGGCCTTTGGCAGCCAGCTGTAGGACCACTTGTGCAGCGCCCTCTGTCGCCAACTCGCCCAAGAATTCCCGGAGTCGATCGCCATCCATGGCGACTGCCGAGGCGACTGCGTTGGCAATTTCTGCGGAAGACATACCCACCACTGCATCGGCCGTCTCGCTTTTCGTCTCTGCGGCATCGGCGGGCTCTGTCACTATTTTATCCGATCTCTTATTCATAGAACTCGCATCTCGGTACGAATCGCGGCAGGGGGGTTGCGCCGAAAAGGCTGATCGTCGAAGAGAGCGTGAACGTCGATAATATAACGCAATTCTCTCACCAGCGTCTCGCCCGGACGCACTGGTGAAGCCACCCGATCCATAGTGACCAGATCCGGCAGGTCGAACCCGCCCGACGGACGCCCCGCCAGGCAATGCGACGCGGACTTCTCACAGAGCGGAGCAGCCGGGCGGCCGGCGATTTGCTCGGCCCCGAGTAAGGCCGGGCCGGAGTTCATAACGAGCACAGCGACCGGGTGGTTATTCGATCGGCCGGACGTCCCGCCAAGACGCCACCGTTCGCATCGCCGCTCTGCCCTGCTATCAGATTACAACTTTCAAGTAGTTAATAATACTTCTATCTAGCAGAGTTCGGGAAAAATCCCGAACTCTGCTACCATTATTGGGCAAAGCCCTCCGGCGGACTCCCGCCGGGCGCCCCATGTGCCCGAAATCGGCCGATCGCCGCTCTCGGCCGGGGCGCGCGCAGATTCGGGAAAAACGTTTTTTCCCGAATGCTGCTAGCCCGGTGGTACGTAACCATCACGGCGCAGGTTGGCACGGGCCGTGGGCCAGAGAAGGCAATTGTCGGCCGAGTTTGCAACCGTGAAAATGAGTACTTGGGGCTCGCCATCTCTGCCATCTTTTAAATTCACCGCAATGTCGAGCTGGCCGTCGCCGTTGGCATCGGCGATCGTTGGCACCGACATGGCACCGCGTCGTGGCAGGGTCATCGCGTGGCGCCTGGACCCTCCAGCATCGAGAATGACCAGTTCACCCTTGCCCGCGTCCGGCGAGTACGTGTTGAACGCGATCTCCGGGACACCGTCGCCAGAGAGATCGGCGATCGCCACGCCACCCGTCAGCACCCGATCATCAGTTGTGTAGGTGTACGACCACAGCTCCTGCGCCCTGCTGTCAACGGCGTGAATGCGGCCGTCAAACCCGGCAAATACCATCTCGAAGCCGGATCGCGCCGGATCGAGATCCGCGACCGCCACTTGATTGGTCGCCGCAACGACATTTGTGCCGTCATAATCCCACAGACCGGCCAAAAAATCAGAGGCGTGAAATGGCGTGATCCAGTCCGCGGGACGGGTGCCGTCGCTGTTCAACACCCATAGCGCCACTCCCCGCTCGCGGTCGCTCTGCGCCGCATTCTGCACCGAGCCCACAACGACCAGTTCGGCCACGCCATCCCCGTCAATGTCGGCAATCGCCGGAGCCGAGTTGGTAAAATGGGCCTGATTGGCCGATTCCTTGACCGGTGCAAACCCCTGCTGGGCCTCGGCGTAGTCGTGAAGCATTCGAATTCCCAGGAACTTGGTTCGATTCTGAAAAATCTCCGCAGCGTCGAACGCACGCCCGTTGCCCTCGTGCAAGCTGATATACGCACTATCTGTTGGAGCCAGAATGTCGACGACATCGTCGCCATTCACATCGCCAACAGCGAGGTTTTGGTCGTAGCCACCGGTGACATAGCAGCTCTTGTCGCAGCCCGAGGCTCCGGTGGTATTGGGTGGAAAGCCAGACACGGTCGCGCCATTCATCTCGACAGCAATGAGGATGTCGCGGCGATCGTTCTGTTCGAGCCGACTGGTTGTGACCGCGACCAGTTCGAGGGCGCCGTCGCCATCGATATCGCCGGCGGCAAGGGCGCGCATTTCATCGCGCCACTGGTAGGGAAAGCCGGGCAGATCGGTGCCCGCAGCATCCCACGCGTAGATCCTGCCACGGGCTGCCACAGCGACTTCGAGACCGGCCCGACTGGTGTCGAGATCGGCGACCACCGGCGACGACCAGATGCGGCCGGAAACCTGAGCCCGAAACACCGATTGTCCGTCGGCGTGCCAGCCGAGCAGCAAGCCCTCGCGAGCCGCCAGGATCTCGGCCGTTCCGTCACCGTCGAGATCAGCCACCGCCGGCGATCCCAGCCACGCCTCGTGATAGCGATCGCCGAGAGACGCGAGCAATTGCGGCTCGGCAACGGCATGCGATCCACCCGACGGACTGGCTTGACAGGATGGGGCGGGAAGCTGGACCGGACCGTTGTTGCCATTGCCGCTATTGCCCCCCGTTCCGCCGCAGCCGAGGCCGGATAGCAAGCCGGACGAGAGAGCAACCAGACAACCACAGACCATAACAAGTAGACGCATATTCCAGTAATCGTGCCACTGTGCTGTGGACCGAGCAACACAACTCGGTCGATTCTCGATGCCGCGACATGCGCACTGCAATACTTCGAGTATCCTTCCTCCATCCATGTCTCAGCGCGTATCAAGCCATGACGTGAGAGCCCGACTCGATTGCAGTGTCTGTCTTGCCGCGGATCAGTCCCACCTTCCCCTTCCTTGGCTCACACGGCGAGACACGGCGGTTGGTTGACACAGCGAGGCAGTGCGATCGGTTGACGAGGCAGGTGCGGAAATAATTGATGCAGCATGGTTCCTGCGGGTGGCGTTATGAAGTTATTTGACAAGGCCAGACAGCTGGTCGAGGGTCATTTTGTCCGCGATCTTGGCGCGGCGTTTCGAGTATTCGTGGGGCTCTTGTGGCGTTCTGTCGCACGGCCTGATGTGCCGCGTTTGCGTCTGCTCCTGTCGCTCGCCTTGCCGGTGGTTCTGGCCCGTTCTTCGCAGTCGGTCATTGGTTTTTGCGATGCGCTGATGATCTCACCGCTGGGTGAGGATGCGCTGGCAGCCACGACCATGGGTGCGGTGAACGTTTTTGCCCTGATCATTCTTCCGATCGGCATGGCATTCATCGTGCAGAGCTTTGCCTCGCAGCTATACGGCAAGGGCGACTTGCTCGGGGCTCGGCGCTACGCCTGGTATGGTCTGGTTCTGGCTGGGCTGGTCGCGCTTTTGGCCCTGGCAGCAATTCCATTGATCGGACCGGTGTTGAGCCTGTTTCCGCATCAGCCGAGCGTTCGCGAGGCCATGACCGACTATCTCACCATCCGCATCTATGCGGTGGGAGCGGTGGTTGCCACCGAGGTTCTCGGCAACTGGTACGGCGGCCTGGGCAACACCCGGCTGCACATGTTCGCGAGCATGGTGGCCATGGTGCTCAATGTCGCGCTCAACTGGTTGCTCATTCAGGGCAACCTCGGATTTCCGGCGCTGGGGGTAGAAGGCGCAGCATGGGCCAGTGTCATTGCCAGCTGGGCTGCATTTGCATTGCTGGCACTGGTATTTCTCATGAAATGGGCGGGTGCCTCGGTCTCTGGCAAGCTGGGGCTGAATTGGTCTGAATTTGTCCGCATGCTGCGATTCGGCGCGCCCAACGGGATCAACTGGTTTCTCGAATTTGCCGCCTTTACCATCTTTCTCAACGTGGTGGTCGCCGATCTGGGACCGGTCGTGCAGGCTTCCATGATGGTGGTCATTCAGATCAACTCGGTCTCGTTCATGCCGGCCTTTGGCATCGGTTCGGCCGGTGCCATTCTGGTCGGCCAGGCAATTGGCCGCGGCGACCGTGACGATGTGGCCAGCATTGTCGGTCAGACCGCGGCGGTGGCCGGGATCTGGCAAGTGAGTATCGGTATCGTATATCTGGCCATTCCCTCTGTGCTCATGGGGTGGTTTGCTCCGCCGACCGAGAACGGGCCCGAATTTCTCGAACTCGGCATCACCATGTTGATCATCAGTGCGGCCTGGCAGCTCTTCGATTCCTGGGCCATGACGCTCAGCGAGGCTCTGCGCGGGGCAGGCGATACAGCGTGGTGCATGTGGGCTCGTCTGACCCTGGCCTGGTTTTTTTTCATTCCCGGGTCCATCGTGGCCGTGCAAGTCCTGCACGGCGGTCCGATCGCGGCCGTTGTGAGCTTTGTGGTCTACATCGGCCTTCTGGCATTTTTGCTGATCTACCGCTTCTACACCGGCGCCTGGCGAAACATCGATCTCACCGGAGGCGATCGCACCGACAACCGGCCCGCGCTGGACGGAATCTCCAGCTGACCCGGCTTGCTCTGCCGGGGCCCGTGCGCATCGTGATCGGTTCGACTGCCGAGAACCGATGACTGTTGGCCGAGCAGTCGAATCATCCAGCGAATTGGGCGCGATGGCAAGCCGAGTCGATGAGAACCCACGTTTGAGCCAGGCCCCACGGCTGGGCGGATAGACAGGCAACGGGCGATCGGCCCTGCGCGCACAAGGGTGATGAGCAGGTTTCAGGTCGGTGGGGTGTCAATGTGGGAGTCCAGACCGCGGATCCGTTCGTGTGTGTTTCGACTCTCTGTTTGGTCTCGGTTGGTTATAAGTGGCCTGTGGTTTGCTTGATGGCACTACCGTGTTGATGCATCACGATTTCGCGGCATGTCTGTTGGTTGCTGGTTCTGCTGCCTGCAGTTTTCACCCTCCGGGAACGGGCAGTCTGGCGAATGATGCGGCGGTGGCGGACGCGAGCGCGGTTACCGGCGGCGACGCATCGGACTGTCTGGTATTGCCCTTTGCGCCGATCAATTTCGACCCGTGTGACGTCGGCGATATCGGTCCGGGGTTGACCATCGAAGAGAACTCGACGATCGATAGCGCGCGCAGAGTGCTCGAATCAAACGGTCTTGCGGATGTCGACCTGACCGCGACCTCGGCGGTGATTCAGCAAAACGACGGACCCGAGCTGCTCGTGCTGGCGTTGAGCCGCTTGCGCATCGAGGCACAGGTCGAGCTGCAGGTCATCGGTGCGCGGCCTCTGATCATTGTCGCGACCGAGGACATGCACATTGCAGGAACACTGCACGCTGGAGCGGTGGGCCCGACCGACGGACTGGGCGCCAATTCTGCCCAGTGTGGTGCCGGCGGCACCGGTGAGACCCAGACCGTACCGCCAGGCGGTCCTTCGGCCGGAACCGGCGGCGGCGGCGGCGGGTATGGCAAGGTCGGCGCGAGCGGGGCCGCGGTCGCCAACAGTGGCGGCGGAGTCCGGCCCGGTGGCAGTGCCAATGGAGACCCGTCCATGGTACCGCTGCGCGGCGGATGCAGAGGTGGTCGCGGAGGCCATCCGGCGTCCGGGCAGGGCGGCGGACCTGGCGGCGGCGGCGGCGGCGCCATTCAACTGGTCGCCGCGCAGCGCATCGACGTCGAAGCCGGCGGGGTGATCACCGCGCACGGCGGTGGTGGCCAGGGTGCGAGCCGGAATTATGCCGGTGGCGGCGGCGGCGGCTCGGGTGGAGCCATTGTACTCGAAGCCGTCGACATCGACATTGCCGGGGCGGTTGCGGCCAACGGCGGTGGGGGTGGTGAAGGCGCCCGCGGTGGGGGTCGGGGCAACCCCGGGCAGGACGGCCGGACCGACTCGGACGCGGTCGCAGTCGGCGGCAACGCCGGTGCAATCAGCGGCGGAGACGGCGGCAATGGCGGTGCCGGTACGCAAGCGGCCGGTCCGGGCTTTCCGGGCATCAACGACTTGCTCCGAGCGGGCGGCAGCGGCGGCGGTGGCGGCAGCGTGGGACGCGTTCGACTGCTCCATCACGGCGGCGAACTCTCGGTCACCGGCACAGTATCGCCATCACCGGGATAACCCGGCCAGCCCAACGTCGGCTGTCGGGCCCAGGCTCAATCGCCAGCGATCGTGAGAGATATATCCATCGATCGCGATATCAGCGACAGATGCCATTGTCACCTCGATGCTCGAAATCGCTCGAGCCCGCGAAGAACTTCCCCATGTGCTACCGAAGCAGCACGAGATCACGGGCCGAGATCCGCGCGCTGGCAGAGAATTGCGTGCTCGGTCGACTGGCCGCACTCGAATGTCGATGATACCCGACCATGTCCACTGTCCACTCGAGGGCGCCATCGCCTCTCATCGTCAACAGTGCCCTGGCGCTTTTGTGCGGCATCTGGGGAAGCACCTGGTTGGTGATCCGCGAAGGTCTTGAAGATCTGCCGCCCATGTCGTCGGCCGGCAGTCGATTTGCCGTGGCTGCCCTGCTCTTTTTTGTCCTGGTGCCGCTGATGCGCAAGTATGAAGGAGGGATCGCACCACCCCGCTGGATGTGGCTGATCAACGGAGTGATCAGCTTTGCTGTTCCCTACGGCCTGGTGTATTACTGCGAGCAGACGCTGCCGTCGGGCCTGGTCAGTCTGCTGTGGGCGGTATTTCCCATGATGCAGGCGATGGCCGGGCATTTTTTCTTGCCCGGGGAGCAACTTGGCGGCCGCAAATGGCTGGGATTTCTCATCGGATTCATCGGTGTGGCCGCGCTTTTTCACACCGACCTGGCCGATCTGGGGACCTCTGCCCTGGCCACCGGCGCACTGCTCCTGTGTAGCCCCCTATCGTCGTGCCTGGGAACCACACTGATCAAGCGCTACGGGGCCGGGATAAATTCCCTCGTGCTCAATCGCAATAGCATGTCGGTGGCAGCAGTGTTGCTCCTGGTCGCTGCTGGCCTGTCCGAGTATTCAGCCGACATGCAGTGGACCGCGCGGGCCATCGCCAGTATTGGATATCTTGCCCTGTTCGGAACCGTCATAACATTTGGCCTGTATTTCTGGCTCCTGCGCTTCGCCCACGCCCACTACCTGAGCCTGATCTCCTACATCACCCCGGCTCTGGCATTGTTTTTGGGCTGGTTTTTTGCCGATGAACCGATCAGCCGATACACGTTCTTGGGCGGCGGACTCATTTTTGCGGGGATCCTCCTCATCGTCGCACCACGCGGTGCCATTCGCCAGTTCACGTCCTGAACAAGTCTGCCCGCGCGCACTCTCTGCAACCGCTGATGCGGCCGAATTGACCATCTGATATGATGGCCAACAAGGTCCTAATCGGAGACAAACACCCGGTTTGATCCACAACCAATGTGTTTCTGTTTAAAGCATGCCATGCAGTGTCCGATCGACTGAGAAATGCCAGGCTCTGGTGGGAAATCAGCATGAATCATTCCCCTTCACGGACGCGGACGGCTGTCCTTTTCTCGACCAAGCTCTTTGCCGATCTGGATGAGGCCACTGTGGAAAGCATCGCCCGCGAGTTCGACGAAATGGAGATCGCGGCGGGCGAGAACCTGGTCCGGCAGGGAGACCCGGGCGATAGCCTCTTTGTGGTGCAAGCAGGTCGCCTGCGGGTCGTCCTCGAAGGCGAACGAGAGCAGATTGTCAACCAGCTCGGCCCGGGCGATCTCGTGGGCGAGATGGCCCTGATCCTGGGCGGTGACCGCTCGGCCACTGTGCAGGCCCTGGAACGGACTCGAGTCCTGCGATTGTCGCGACAGCGGTTTGACCGTCTCGTCGAAACCCATCCCGAGCTCATGGCGACGCTTTCGCAAGCGCTACACAAACGAATGCGGCGGCTGCGCATGGCCGGCTACCTGCGCAGCCTGTTCGGAGAGCTGGATATCGAGGCTTTGACCGAGATCGAAGACAGCATGACCTGGGTCCACGTGGCCGGAGGCGAGGAGCTGTTCCGCCAGGGAGATGCTGCCGACGGTGCGTATATCGTGGCCGGAGGCCGCCTGCGCGTGGTCGTGGCCGACGCTGGCAGCAACCGGGGCGGTGACGACAGCGATGATAGTCGTGCGAGCCGCGGGTCGGGCAGTGGTGAGCGCACTCTCGATGAAATCGGACCGGGCCAGTGGATCGGCGAGATGGCGTTGCTCACCCGCAAAGAGCGCTCCGCGACCGTCTACGCGGTGCGCGACAGCGAACTTCTGTGGCTGTCGCAGAGTGTGTTCGACGACCTCATCGTGAAATATCCCAGGGCCATGATCGAAACCTCGCGCCTCCTGGTCCACCGCCTGCAACGACAGACAAGCTCGGAGCGGAGCGTCTCGGCCGAAGCGCGCAGTTTTGCCATTGTCCCGGCCAGCCCCGATATTGCGATCAATGCGTTCTGCGAACAGCTCGTCCGCGCTCTTTCCCGGCACGACTCAGTGGTTCACTTGACACCGCAGCGGGTCGACCAGGAGCTTGGCAAGCGGGGCATCTCGCGGATCTCCGGCGATGATCCCGCCAACTTGCGACTGGTGCCGTGGCTCATCGAGCAGGAGAACAATCACCGCTATGTGGTGTACCAGGCCGATAGCCACTGGTCGCCGTGGAGCGACCGGGCAATCCGACACGCCGACCATATTCTCATCGTGGCCGACGACCGGTACAGCCCGGCGATCGGCGAAAGCGAAGCGCGCATGGCCTCGCGCTTTGCCACAGTACGGGCGCCCAGGCGCAGCCTGGTCTTGCTCCACGCCCCGGCAAAGACCGCGTTTCCCGGCACTGCACGCTGGCTGAAAATCCGCCACGTCGATGCTCATTACCACATTCGCCGCGGCTCGGCCTCCGATATGGACCGTCTGGCCAGATTCTTGACCGGACATGCCATCTGTCTGGTCCTGGGAGGAGGGGGATCCCGCGGCTACGCCCATGTTGGCGTCATTCGAGGGTTCGAGGAATTGGGCATTCCGATCGATGCAATTGCCGGCACCAGCATCGGTGCGGTGGTGGCCGGCGCTCATGCCCTGGGCATGAAATGGGCCGAGCTGCTCGGAGTACTGCGGCCCGTGTTTGACTCTCTCATCGACCCGACCCTTCCCATTGTATCCCTGGCATCGGGCCGCCGGGCGGTCCTGGGCGGCGACCAGGTGGCCGGGTCTCTCCACATCGAAGACCTGGCAATTCCCTATTTCTGCATTTCGACCAATCTCACCCGCGGCCAGGAAGTGGTCCATCGCCGCGGATCCCTGGCCACGGCGACCCGGGCCAGTGGGTCGCTGCCCGGCATATTCCCGCCCGTTCCCTGGAACGGAGATCTACTGGTCGATGGAGGGCTGAGCAACAACGTGCCCGTCGATACCATGGTGCGGCTCTTCCACGGCGCGGTGGTTGCCATCGATGTGATGCCCGAAGTGGATCTGGTCGCCGGCCGGGAACTGCCCATGCATCTGTCGGGATGGAAGGTCGCGTGGCGGATGGTCAATCCATTGTCCCAGCGGGTCGATATGCCCAATATCGTCACGATTTTGACCCGCGCCGTGACCACGGCCAGTCACAGTCTCCGCCGGGCCGAAATGGCCAGACAACTGGCTGCGCTCTATCTGAAGCCACCAGTCAAGCAGTGGAACCTGCTCAATTTCAAGGCCGCACCGTCGATCGCCGAACAGGGCTACCGGGGCACGATCGAAACGCTGAGGGCGTGGTGGCAGCAAGCCGGGAAACACCTGATCGGCAACCGCGCCGGCGACCACGGCTCGACCGAACAGTCGGTCGGTCCGCACGGATCGCGAGCCGTATGAGTCGGATTGGCCGCGTTACCAGCTATCGGCCCAGATAATCCTCGAGCATGGCCAGCCCTTGCTCGTGCAGTCCCAGTGAACGAGCCGCATCGACAGTCACCGACTGACTTGCCCACTTGATGTGCCAGCTCGGGTTGAGAAAGTCGTCGGCCAGGATGACCTGTTTTCCCAGGCGTTTTTTGCGCGTGATGCGCAGTTCTTCGCGTTTATGCCACCACGCATAGCCAACCACCTCGGTACACGAGAAGGTGTAGCGATACGCGTTGCGATTGCGCTCCTCGACATCGCGCGCTGCGCCGTCACGATCGCCTCCGGTGTAGAACTGCAATTCTTCCTCGATGTCGAATTCGAAAAACGGGTCATAGCCGGTGCCCACCACGCGCTCGGCCTTGAGGCAAGCACCGCCCCGCTCCGCATCCGTGATCCCATGTGGGCTGAGAATGATCGCGTAATCCGAGTACATGGGTGCAATCGCGCTGCGCTTTATCACGCCGTCGCTGATCGCCTCCACGATCTGTGGCCGGTCGACGCCATCCCACACGTGGATCCAGGCGTGCTTCATGAAACCGGGGATGAAGGCGTTGGATAGATAGCCGCGGTCGCGGTGCAGGCCGATGTCTCCATACCGGATGAGCGGCAGCGCGGCCAGGATCTCGTCATAGTCGACCAAGTGATGTGGCACCTGCCAGCTGACCCAGGGACAGCGAGACGTCGTGTGAATGTCCCCGATCCGGTACACCAACCACGCGTAGATGTGTTTGAGCCACAGCATGAGACTGGCCGCGATCATACACTGTTTTGCAGCGCATGCCCGGCAACAATCGCGCGGCTACTCCGCTGTTGCGAGTGTTTCGCTGGCCCTCGGCTGATCGTCGCAGATCATGAGGCGGCCGATATCGACATAGGCACCCTGGGACAGAGCGCTGAGCGCTGGCTGCCAGGCGCTTCCGGTCATCTCGTCCAGTCGCTGCCGGGCGATGCGCACTCTTGCCGGGACTCTTTGCGGTTCATCGGAGATTTGCGGCCACTCGTCGAGCGATGTGACCAGGTGAAAGACCAGCTCGTCGGCGGTGGCATCGACCAGCCGCGGCCGGCCATCGAGAGAGAACAGAGTGTGCGGCGACGAACGCAGGAGATCGAGCTTTACCACCTCGAGTGCCCGATCGTCGATGCCGGCGTCGCAACAGAGCAGCTTTTCGCGCAGAGCGGCCAGGCCAAAGACAGCTCGAATGGTGAATCCGGGCGCCCACGATCGAACCACCGGGGGGGACGTTTCGAGCATGCTCGACGAAAACGCAGCGCCGGGCTCGTGCTCCCACTGCCACCACGACATCTCCCACTGGCGCGGAAACACGCCCACCCAGTGCTTGTTTTGAAAATCGATATAGATCAACGGCCCGTCGGCAACATAGGAATGGCCGCAGTAGTTGCATTCGAATCGCTGAAAACGACCTTGCATGATCTCCTGACGGGTTTTTTGTGACCGCCCGGCATCGATGCTGACCGCCACAGAACGCTCGCTCGTGGTCCCGCACAACGGACACTCCAGCGCTCGCATCTGGTACGTCGGCATATCAACGCCCGCCCATCGGGATCTGTTGGATTTCGAGTTTTACCGCGCCGTCTGGCTGAATGATGGCCGTGGTGATCCAGAACGCAACCCGCGCCTCGGCGCGATTGCAGTACTGTACGGCCGGCCGGCCGGCAACCGTGATCTCGCGGGGCAAAAACGCTGCCCTGGCGTATTCTTCCCGCTCGGTGCGCTGAAAAAACGCCAGATCGTTTGGCTCGAGGATCGGCCGGGCCGGCGCGCGGATTTTTTCGAGAAAGCCAATGACAGCCGCGAAGCTCACCGCGGGTACGGTGCGGCGGTCACCGTATTGCCACGCCGACACCACTGCCCGCATGGCCTTATCCCGGTCGATGATGATCTCGCCTGCGTGGGCCACCCCGGATACATAGAGCCGATCGCGCGGGTGACCGCTTTTCTGTCGGGCAGAAAAAATCGCCACGCCGGGAACAGCGATTTCGTTGTGGTACGAGACCTCGAGGTCGTCGGGCGCGACATTGCCGCGCGTGCCGATCTCGCTGCGAATGCGCGCGGTGAGAGACTCTCGGTCCTGGTTTTGAGATGACCTGTCCATGTCTGCACTTTCTGGTGTCGCAGGTTTCTGCTCACCGTCCGAGCCGACACGTGGGCCCGGGCGATTCATTCCGGTGGTATCCGAATCCGTACCAGTGCCACTGGCACCGCCACAGCCCATCGAGCTCGCGCATGCCAGCACGACAATGCCAGTTAGACTGCATATTCTCGACCCGGCGTTCATCGGTGTCGCGGTGCTCTCGACCGGCCTGTCACTGCCCGTTCTTCGGCGTTTTGCCCGCGCCTGACGCAGTCGCCGGAGCGCCCACGGTGTCCACGGTGGAATCAAAATAGTCCTTGGTCTTGGGGTCGGTCTGGCCCAGCAGTTGGCCCTTGGTCGTACCCGGAGCATAATAGGCGGAATAGGCCTCGGCGAACCACTCGGCCGGGTGTCGAAACTGGTAGGTCGACACTTTTCGCGCCCGCGCAGCGGCATTGTAACTGGTCCACTGGCCCGGATACGACTTCTGATAGATGCGCCCGTTGATCGCGGTGCCCCCGTCCGGCTTGGTCCACCCGGCCGATATGCCCTTTTCGAGTGCGTCGACGACCGGGTCCTTTCTGATCGTGGCGATGATCTCGGTCTTTTCGGCTGCGGGCAGGGAAGCCAAAAACGGCATCAAGAGAAACTGGGTATCGAGGGATCCAGACGACCCGGCATCTACATAGTTTTGCAAGGCCTGGATGATCTCTTGCTTTTGCGTGGCCTTTGACGCGTCCCACTGCGCAATTGCGCCGTTCGATTCGGTGACCATTCGCGTTGCCACATCAGAAGTATTCAGTCCTTGCCATCCGCCGCCGTCGGCAGTCGTGCAATACTCGGCCGAGGCGTTGACCAGCGGATCGACGCGATGACCGATTTCGTGAAGGACAGTGACGTCAAACAGATTGGTGTTGCGCAGCGGATCACCGGGGTCGGTGAACGCGCCGGTCTCCTCGATGGCGTCGATAGGGTGGCCGTCGCCGTAGCCGATCGCTGCTTCCCCGGTACTGCTCGCCCAACCCTCGATGCTGGTCGAGTCGTAACGGGTCAGTTTGGACAACTCGACATTGTTTTCCACCTGAGCGGGTGGCAGGGTTTGCAGCACATCCCATGCGCGGCGCAAACCGGCCTTGGTCCACTGTTTGCCACCGAGGCTGGCCAGCCCGACCACGATGTTGAACCGAACCGCCATCCACCGGGCCAGAGTATCCTGTTCGGCGTCTGGCGTGCTGTCGAAGAGCTGCCGCAAGGCCGATTCGTGGTCGGCGCCGGTCACATCGGCGTGAGTGAGGCCGTCGGCCAGGGTTTTTCGGGTCGCAGCGGTCAGCCCGGCCAGAAACCCATCCCGGTCCTTGGCTGTCATGGCGACAAACGCGTCGAGTTGTTGTTTCGGCGTCTTGGCGGCCGCTGCCGGGGCAGCAGTGCCCGATGCCGGCGCCGGCGTTGTACCAGTGGATTTGCCCTGAACAGGGACGTCACTGCCGGTCGGCGAGCCCGAGCGCTGGGCCAGTCGACTGGTCAGGGTGGTTTTTCCCGGAGCCACGTCTTGCGTCGGCGCCGCTCGCGATGCGTCTTGTCGAGCATCCTGACTCGGTATCGTATCAAACATGAATCACTTCGCTGGCAATGGAGAATCGGTCCGTTGGTCAAGCGACCGCTGTGCAAAAGTGATGCCGTCGCGCACGATCGGCGTTCGATGGCCCTATCTATTGAAAACACGTTTGCCCGGGGTCTGAAGACCGCTGGACTGAGGCGAGATGTCGGCAATCGCTGAAGAGTAGACTCTCCAGGTGGCAACAATCGAGGGCCTCGGTCATCACATCGTTTGTCTGGTGTGCCGTGGCCAAAGGACCAGCCTCGATCGGGTTTGCTCAGGCCGGCGGTCCGATGGCGACATCGACCAGGCGGGCGGCGAGGGCCTGCTCGATGGCACCGGGGGCCACCTCGATCATGAATCCGCGCTGGCCGCCATTGACCCAGATGGTTTCGAACTCGAAGAGGTCGATCTGCATGTACACGGGCATGGCCGTTCGCTGGCCAAACGGACTGATCCCGCCAACGCGGTATCCGGTCAGCGACTCGGCGCGACTCGCCGAACACGGCGCAATGCTCTTTTTGGCGAGCTCCCGGGCCAGAGCCTTGACCGAGGTCTGGTAGCGGCCATTCATGATGACGACCAGCGGATCGCGGGATTCGGACTCGAAGACCAGGGTTTTGGCCACCCGCAGCGCATCGACGTCCAGCGCCTCGGCAGCGGCAAGTGCGGTGGCGCCGCCGCTGTGGTAGCGATAGAGGTAGGGAGTGAATGAAATCGCCTGCTCGCGCAAAAAGCGCGTGGCCTGGGTGCTGGGATAGTGAGGTCTGGACATCGCGCGTGCGGCCGTCGGGGTCACAGGAGCTGTAGAATGGTACACTCGATCGGCCTGGCAAGCACTGTGAAGCAATCACTACTGACAACGACCGACCCCCAGCCGGCCGGGCCAGCCGTCAAACTACGAGCTGTGATGAATGAGCTACGAGCTGTGATGAATGAGTCGAGATGACCCCTACCAGGTAGTTGCCGGCCTCGACAGGGCCATCGCATTTTTGACCTGCGAGCACGCCTCGCAGCGGATGCCCGAGCCGTGGTCGTGGAGTGATCGCGATAAACGCCTGCGCGATACCCACTGGGCGTATGACCTGGGCGCCCGCGAGATCACCACAGAGCTGGCCAGAGCGCTCGAGGCGCCCGCTGTGCTGGCGCGCTTTTCGCGCCTTTTGATCGACGCCAACCGGCCGGAAGATTCGGATACGCTGTTTCTGCCCGCAGCCGAGGACGACGTCATCGAACTCAACATCGACCTCGACCCGGCCGACAGCAAGAGGCGGCTCGACGCGTATTACCGGCCTTATCACCAGGCGGTCGACCGCGAACTGGCCCGTTCGCACGCCGAGATCGTGCTCGCCGTCCACACCTTCACCCCGGTGTACAACGGCCACGAGCGGACCATGGAAATCGGCGTTCTGTTCGACCGAGAACAGGCCCTGGCCGACGAATTATCCCGTGTGCTTGCCGATGCCGGCATGCGCGTGGCCATGAACCAGCCGTACTCGGGCAAAGATGGCCTGATCCACTCGGCCGAGGTCCACGCCGACGGCCACGATCGCCGCGCCCTCGAAATCGAAGTCAGACAAGACCGCGCCACCGACCCGGCATTTCGCGCCCGCCTGGTCCACGTTCTCGCCGACTTTTTGTCGGGATAACAACCGGCCCACCGCCAGCCGCAAGCCCCGAAATGTTTACCTTTAGAGTGATTCGCACCATGGTCTGGACCGCATTATACCGACCAGGCATCGGCCAGATGCATGATGCGGCCGTGCTCGGCGATATTGTCGATAAAGCTGACCCGCCAGGTCGGCTCGGAGATCTTGCCGGCGGCCTCGAGCAGGCGGCGCCGGGCGGTCTCGATGGCCACTCGCGCCGCGTCTTCATCGCCGCTGGCATAGAGCGCCTCGGCCATGATCAGCCGGACCCGGGCCTCGCCCTCCTCGATATGGCCGAGATCGTCGAGCAACGCCGCAGCCTCGCCGGCCAAAAGCAGGGCCTGCTCGGCGTCGCCCCGGGCCAGGGCGATCCGGGCCAGGATGGCCAGGGCAAGCGCCCTGAGCGATGCTCGCTCGGCAAGTCGAGCCAGGCCCGCCCCGGCCACATTCTCGGCCTCGTCGAGCCGGTCGGCCAGAAATAACGTGCCCGCCAGCTCGATCTCAGCGCTGGCCGCGCCGCGCGCATAGCCCTGCCGGGCGAAAAATTCGGCGGCTTTTCTCTGCAGCACCTCGGCCTCGTCAAGCCGACCGAGCGCGGCAAGGGTCTGGCCGAGATTGGTCTGCGCGTTGGCCACGGCATGGGCCAGGCCCATCTGCTCGGCGGCCTCGAGCGCCCGGCGCAAATCGCGCTCAGCGTCGTCGTAGAGGCCGAGAATGAATTTGCTATAACCCAGGTTGGTGCGATTAAAACAGGCCCGACGCAGATCGCCGATCGCTTCGTGATGGGCCAGGCACTGCTCGTACTCCTTTAACATGGACGCGGGATCGCCGCCGTGAGCGTACTCTCTCACCCCGCGCAACTCGTGCAGACGCGCCGCCACGCCGGGATCGTCGGCGCCGCCCTCGCCGAGCTCGCTCTCGATGGCGGCGTAGAGCGGGCTGGCCAGTACCCGGTGGCCGGATAGAAATAACTCGGAGGCGATGCGCATCTTGGTGATCAGCCGCGCTTCCCGCTCTTCGCTGTCGCCCCGCCAGCGGGCCAGCGAACCGATGAGCTCGGCGACCCGCTCGGGCTGGCCGAGCCGGCTCCACACAAACGCCGCATCACCGGCGACTTGATACCACTCCTCACTGGCCCCGGGCAGATTGTCCAGGGCCTCGGCGATCAGGGGTCCGGCCTGCGCATAACGGCCCTGCCACAAATAGACCTCGATCTGCAGCCGGCGCAGTGATCCTAAGGCCCGTTTTTTGGCTCCGCAGTTGAGACCGCGCTCGGCCAGGGACAGGGTCGCCTCGAAGCCGCCGCTGTCGAGCGCTGACTCGGCCGACCGGATGTAGTAGTGCACGGCCCTTTCGGCCCAGCCGCCGTTCTCGAAGTGCATAGCCAGCATCTGGTCGTCCACTTCTCCGACCTTTTCGAGCCACTCGCCAGCCAGGCGATGGCCGCGCTGGCGGTCGCCCTCGGGCAACATGCTGTAGGCACACTCGCGGACCATATCGTGGTTAAATTCGTACTCAACATGGTCGGGAAAACGCGACATCGGGGCCCGCGATACCAGCTCCCGGGACACCAGCTCGGCCAGAATCTCGTCGCTCTCGGCCGAGTTTTCGCTGCCGATCAGCGCGGCCGCGCCGCCGCTCCAGAATACGTTGCCAAAAATACTCGCCGCGCGCAGGACGCGGCGGGCGTGGATATCAACCGCGTTGAGCCGGGCCTGCACCATGGCCAGAATACTGGCGGGAAGATGTATGCCCCGGCCCGCCGATCGGTCGAACCGCCGGCCGCGCAACCGCTCCGCTCGGTATGAACTCCGCCTGGCATTGCCTAGCGCGGCGTCCGGCCGAGCAGCTGCCGGGCCGGACGGCAACTCGGCATCGCTTTCGGTGCCGGGGGCGCGGTCGGCTGGCACGAGCGGCGGGCCTGCAGCTGCGCTGCGGACCAATTCCTCGAGATAGAACGGATTGCCGGCAGCGCGATTGATCAACGCCTGCACGTGCTCGGCATTGGCCACGGCCAGAACCGCGCGGACAAACTTTTCGGCCGCGCGTCGGGACAGGCCGTCCAGTCGCATCTCGGTCACGTTGCGCGCCACCCACAGCTGGGGAAAGAGCTGGCGGACGCGGGGACGGGCCAGAGCCACGATGAGAAGCGGCTGCTCGGACAGGTTGCGCAAGGTCTGGTCGATGACATCGACCGTGGCCTGATCGCCCCAGTGCAGGTCGTCGAGCAGGATGACCACGGTGCGGTTGTCGGTTGCACTGGCGATCAGATCTTCGCAGGCGCGGCGGATCTGATCCGACATCAGGCGAGCGTCGCGACGGGCCGCGCGCAGAGCCACATCGTGATGGTCGGGAAACGGAGTCTTGACCAGCTCGCCCAGAAATGCCGCCACCCGGGCAGTATCGGCGCCGCTGATATGACGGGCGACCCGGGCGTTTAGTTTGTGCCTGCGCACGCTCAGCGGTTCGCCCTTGCGAATCCCGGCAATGCGCCGGATCACCGAGGCCAGGGTATCGAGCGAGGAGCCGGCCCGGCTGGGATCGCCGCCGCCGATCCACAGCTCGACGTCGAGGCCGCGCTCGCGGATGCGGCGGACAAATTCGCGCATCAGGCGCGATTTGCCGATGCCGGCCGGGCCGGTGATCAAGACCGCGCGAGCCACGCCGTCTTCGCTGCACTCGTCCAGGGTGGCCATCAGCGTGGCCAGTTCGCGATTGCGGCCCACAAACGGTGTTACCCGACCCAAAAGCGGCCGCTCGTCCAAAACCTCGCGCTCGCTGGCCAACACCGCGTGGCCGGCCCGCCGGTAGATCTCGAACGACGCCTCGATCAGCCCCGCCGTATTCTCGTCCACGTGAATGGACGTGGTCTGAGCGTCGCCGCGCGATGGCGAGTCGGCAAAGTTGAGCAGGGCGACCGCGCGGTCGATGACCTCGCCGACGGTGCGGGTTCGTCCCAACACTGCCCAGCCAGTGGCCAGAGCCGCCGGCACCCCGGGCAGATGAGAACACAGCGCCAGCGCACAGCGAGCCGCCTCGACAGCCTGATCGGTGGCCTCGCCGGGCGCGTCGACCACTGCGACCAGGGCTCCGCCGCGCGCGATGTCCCAGCGCGCGCCCAGCGATCGAAATGTGTCTTCGAGTTGCTCGAGCACCCGGGCGCGGGGATCGCTGGACAGCAGCCGGACCGTCGAGTCTGTGGCCGGATCGCGCGAGTCGTGGGTCGACTGGTGAGCGCGCTCGGAGCGCGAGTACGATCGCTCGCCCCGGTCGCCCAGCCGGGCCACGATGACGCTGACCAGACGCTGCTCGCTGGTCGTGATGCCCCGGCCGACCGGGGTCGCCGGGACCGAACGCGCGCCCAGCTCGCGAATCAGACGCTCGAATTCGGTGATCAGCTCGCCGCCGTGCTGGGGCCGGGTGGCTGTGTTCTTGTCGAGCATGCGGCTCACCAGCTCGTCCAGCGGCGCGGGGATCCGCGACATCACTGCCGAGACCCGGGGGGCGTCTTCGAACAGAATCTTGAACAGCACGGCCATGGGTTCCCGGGCCGAAAACGCCGGCTCGCCGGTCAGGCATTCGTAGAGCACACAGCCCAGCGAAAACACATCGGCGCTCGGGCTGATGACGCGCGAATCGCGCGCTTGCTCGGGAGACATGTAGGCCAGGGTTCCCAGCCGGACACCGGGGGCGGTGAGCATCTGCGAGGCGACGTTCCACCCGGCAATGCCAAAATCGAGCAGTTTGGCCCGGTCGACGTCGCCGGCGGGCAGAAAGATATTGCCCGGCTTGACGTCGCGATGCACCACGCCGTGAGCATGGGCAGCGGCCAGAGCCCCGGCGATGCGCTGGCCCAGCGCCAGTACCGACGCGATGGGCAAGCGGTGCTCGCGCAAGTGGGCGCTAAGAGTCTGGCCCTCGAGCCACTCCATGACCAGGAACTGCACACCGCTTTCGGTCGTGCCCTGGTCGAGATAACTCACAATGGCCGGGTGGTGTAGCCGCGACAGGATTCTCGCTTCGCGGGCAAACCGCTCGTTGCTCCGCGCAGTCTCGACTGCATCGAGCACCTTGATGGCAACCTGGCGTCCCGCGCGGTTTTGGGCCTTGTACACGGTACTCATCCCCCCCCGACCGGCCAGCTCCTCGATCTCGTAGCGGTCCGCGAACGTGGTTCCCGACTTCACAGCCCTTGAGTATGGGCCACTTGAAGGCGTACTGCCACACGGTGTACAGCACTCGGACGCGCCACCCAAGGCTGTGGGCCCGGCCAGTGACCTGCTCCGGTCGCCACCTGGACCGGCTGGATTGGCCGGCATGGTCGACCACAGGTGGGCGACTCGATGTCGGTCGGACGTCCCGGCAAGCCATGCGAAGCGGTTCTTACCGAGCGGAGCGCAGTTCTTACCGAGCGGAGCGCAGTTCTTACCGAGCCTGGCAGCCGGCCATTCGATCGGTAGAAGTAGCCAGATTCGGCCAGAATTTGACGTTTTGACACCGTACCGCCGCCTCTATCGGGTATCGTGGCTAACCTCCATTTTCGGCACTGCGCGGTCCAACCCCAACGGGAACCGTCTCCTGATGATTCGATGCTGCCACGGGCGGTGCGAGAATGTTCCGCGCAGCGGGTCGAGGTCCTCATGAACCAAGATGCTTACAAAGAGCAAGATGCTTACAAAGAGCTTGATCCCGGTGATGTCGTCGATGGCTACACCGTGCTCCATCGCGTTGCTGAGGGCGGATTCGGGGTTGTGTACGCGGCTCGTGGGCCCGATGGCCGCAAGGTCGCCATCAAGGTTGCCAAGCGCGTGCAGGGCAAGCAGTCGCTGATGCCACACAACGAGCTGGAGGCGCTCACTCGACTCCGCCATCCATCGGTGGTCAAGGTATACAGTTACGGTCACCTGGGGGGCAGCGATCTGTATATCGTCATGGAGCTGGTCGAGGGCAAAACTCTGCGCCACTATCTGTCCCGGCAAGGGCGCCTCGATTCTCTGGAGTGCATCGCGATCATGCGGAGAGTTGCCAGTGCACTGTGTCATTGCCACGAGCTCAACGTCGTGCACCTGGACCTCAAACCCGACAACATCCTGTTGATCGATCCCCATGAGTCGATCCTGAAAGTGCTCGACTTTGGCCTGTCGCGTCTCCGCGAGGGCTGGCACCGCAGAGTCGATGCCACCGGTGCCGGTACCATTGGCTATACTGCGCCGGAGTGCTGGGCCGGGCAGGTCGATGATACGCTCGATTACCGCGCCGACCTGTACTCGGTCGGGGTGATCTTCTTCGAGCTGCTCGCCGGCCGGTTGCCGTTCGAGGGCACAGAGGGCCCCAATATCCTGTATTCGCAGCTGTCCGGCAACACCATTGCCCTGCGCACTGTGGTCCCCTCGGCCTCTGCCCAGGTGGAACGCCTGATCGAGAGCCTCTTGTGTAAAGACCCCGGCCAGCGATACCCCAGCGCCGCTCGACTGCGCACCGAGCTGCGCGATCTGTACTACTCGGTCCTGCACGACAACGAATCCCATGCCCAGGGCGCAAAACCGGTCCCCCGGATCGCGGGTGCGATTCCGCTGGTCGGCCGCAGCGACGAGCTGAAGACGCTGCGCGCGCGTCTGGCCCGGGCCCGCCGCCACGGGGCCTCGGGCAGTCTGGTGCTCGGAGAGGCCGGAATCGGCAAATCGCGCCTGCTCTCGGCGTTTCTGAACAGTGCCGAGCAGGCCGGGGCACTGATCGCGTACGGGCGGTGCCGGAATGTCGGTGCCCTGGTCCCGTATTCACCCCTGCGCGAAGCCATCGGTGGACTGGTCGGCTCGATCGTGGGCCTGCCGGATGGTATCCGCGCTCGGCTCACCGGCCTGGCTGGCCAGATTCTCGGCCGCGGCGGCCGGATTCTAACCGGTGTGTTCCCCGAGCTGCAAGAGCTGGCCTCGGAGGCGGCTGTCGCCGCCTCCGAGGCGCCCATGCGCGGCCGCGTCGAGCAGGTCAGTCACGCCCTGGCATCGCTGCTCGAGGCCCTTGCGGTCGCTCACTCCATTGTGCTTTGCATCGAGGATACCCACTGGGCCGATGAAGGCACCCTCTCGCTGCTCGAAGAGCTGTCCGCGGCGACCCCACCCGGGATCTTCATTCTCTGCTCGAGCCGTCCCCGGTCGCAGCCGAGGAGCGCGAGCTCGAGCTTCGACACCATCGCGCTGCAGCCGCTGCCAGAGCAGGCCAATGACGAAATGCTGTCCGCCCTGCTCGAGGTCGAGGCCGGGCAACTCGAACCGCTCAAGGATTCGATCCCGCTTTTGCGATCGGGCCACCCATTTTTTAACATCCAGGTGATCCGACACCTGCAGGCCGAGGATTTGCTGGCGATCGGCCCCGATGATGGCCGATTGAGCCTGGCCCTGGACCCGACCTACACCCCGCCTCATTCGGTATCGGGTGTACTGAAACGGCGGGTCGAGGGTCTGTCTGCGACGTCGCTGCGCATTATGGGAATTGCGGCTCTCATCGACCGCGAGTTTTTTCCCGCGGACATCGAAGCGCTGGACATGTTCAGCGAGGATGCGATCGACGCTGCACTGTCGGCCGGTGTCGAGTTTGATCTGCTCGCAGCACGGCGTCACAGCTATTTATTCGTCCACGACGCCATCCGCGACCACCTCGCCTCGACGCTGCAGATCGACGACCGGGCGCAGATCCACGCCCGTATCGCGGCACAGCTGAGACGCCGTGGCGCGGCGCCCGGTACCCTGGCCCATCACCTCGAGCAGACCGGCGATTTGCTCGCTGCTGCGCGCGCCTATTTCGATGCCGCGATCGACGCCGAGCGCCTGCACTCGCCGTTCGACGCCTGCAACCATCTCGAGGGCGTGATCGACCTCTGTGCCGGGCTTTCGGCGAGCACCGATCGGGATCACCTGCTCCACCAGTCGGCCTTTCACCTGGCCCGGATCGGTTATCAGCTGGGAATTATCGAGCGCACTGCCTCGGCCTTGCAGCGGTGCATCGACGTCCTGGATCTAACGGAATCGGACTACTCGATCGAGATCAACAGCGCCTTTACCAGGCTCTACTACGCCAGAGGCGACTGGCCAAACGCGCTGGCCTACAGCCACAAATGCCTGGCCCACGCCTCGGTCACCCGCGACAACCCCATCTACCACAGCTTTCCGGCCAATCTGATCGGCCGGGCGCTGTGTGCGACCGGCAAGGTGCGAGCCTCGGTCGAGCCGCTCGAACAGGGCTGCCGGCTCGCCGAGGAGTCGGAAGAATTTTCCGAACTGTGCCATTCGCAGGGAATGCTCGGAGTCGCCCTGGGCTATCTCGGCCAGTACCAGCGCGCGGTCAAATACCTCGACGCATGCCTCGCTCTGGCCCGAGAACTCGGCAATCCGGTCCGCGTTCAGGCCGCCTATGTCTACCATTCCATGTTTGGCGAGACCGCCTTTGACTGGAAGCTGGGCAACCGATACGCGGCGCTCTTGCTGTCCTATTGCGAAGAGCAGCGTCTCGGCGGGCAATATTTGTACATGGGGACGATCTTCGCCGGTCGCCATCAATTCCACATCGGCCACGTCGAACGGGCCCGTGGCCTCCTGGTCAACTCGATTCGACTGGCAACCGCCATGGGCATCGCCATCGGGATGGGCTGGGCACAGGCATTTCTGGGCGATGTCCACCTGGTCAAGGGCGATATTGCGGCGGCCACGAGCTCCTATGAGAGCGCACTGCGGGTCGCCGGTGATGGCGCTGGCGATGAATACGCAGCCGGCCTGGCCCTGGTCGGTCTGGCCCACACGGCCGCGCAGACCGCGCGGCCAGTCGACGAGATCGTCGAGCTGGGCAATCGAGCTGCCGCGCGGCTGCGCGAGTCCGGCAACCTGGCCGCGCTGGTCCACACCCTCGAGCGATTCATAGAGGCACTTGAGGCGGCCGGGGCGACATCGCACCTGGATTCTATCCGCCAGGAGTACGACGAGTTGGTCCAGCAACTCGGCCCTATCCAGCCGTGGCAGCCAGTCGTACAAGACGAATCCATGCCCGACACCGAAGCGGATCACTGTGCGCTCTTCACTCGATTATCACAGGCCAATACCGGGCTGCCCGATTTTGTCACCGAACTGGTCACCGAGGTTTCGTGATATACTCGACCGAATCGACGCGCGCATGTTGCGGCGGCGCGACGACGAGACCCGGCCAGATTTTGGGATGAGAGAATACCCTGTCGAGGTGATGTGCTCATGAATGTCCTTCTGGTCTACCCCGAGTTCCCCCTATCCTACTGGGGAGGGCAATACGCGTTGCGGCTGGTCGGCAAACGAGCCGCTTCCCCGCCGCTCGGACTCATCACAGTCGCGGCCATGCTGCCGCCGCAATGGAACCTGCGCCTGGTCGATATGAATGTCGAGCCGCTCCGCGACGAGCAAATTCGCTGGGCTGACCTGGTCATGCTCTCGGCCATGCTGATCCAGCGGCCCGGGCTCGTCGAGGTGGCCGCGCGTTGCCGGCGACTCGGCCGCCGCACGGTCGCTGGCGGTCCCTATCCCAGTTCTTGTCCCGATCAACTGGCCCACATCGACCATCTCGTTCTCGGCGAGGCCGAGAGTTCGCTGCCGCCGTTTCTCGCCGACCTGAGCCGCGGCTGGTCTCACTGCCAGCGGGTCTATGTCGCCGCACAGCGACCTGACGTCACCTTGTCTCCGGTGCCGCGCTACGATTTACTTCGCTCCGACGCCTACGCATCCATGGCCATGCAGTTCTCTCGCGGCTGTCCATTCAACTGCGAATTCTGCGACATCATCGAATTGTACGGGCGCCGACCGCGCACCAAAACCCCCGCGCAAATGGTCGACGAACTCGATGCGCTGCACGCCACCGGGTTTCGCGGCCTGCTATTTCTGGTCGATGACAATTTTGTCGGAAATCGCAAGAAGGCGCGGGACCTCTTGCCCGGCATTGCGGCCTGGCAGAGAGAGCACGGCACTCCGTTTGATCTGTACACCGAGGCCTCGGTCGATCTGGCCCGAGAGGCGAGACTCATGGAGCTCATGGTCGCGGCCGGGTTCAGCATGGTCTTTGTCGGCATAGAGACTCCATCGCGCGAATCTCTCGAGGAGGCCCAAAAATACCAGAACCTCCGCATGGACCTCATCGAGGCGGTGAAGCGCATCATCGCCAGCGGACTCGAGGTTGCCGGAGGATTCATTGTCGGCTTTGATCGCGACGACGAAACCATCTTTGACCAGCAGATCGCCTTTGTCGAGGCGGCGTTGATCCGCGCCGCCATGGTTGGCATTTTGAACGTCCCGCCCAACACCCAGCTCGAGCGACGCCTGCGCCGGGAAGGACGAATGCTCGGCCTGTCGGATGGCGACGCAGTGGGCATCGAGCTGACCAACTTTCGCACCAAGATGGATCCCGAGCTCTTGCGGCGGGGCTACGCGCGCATCCTGTCGTCGCTCTACCAGCCCGGGCGGTACTTCGAGCGCTGCCTGCAGCTGCTCGACGCCCTTGGGCCCAGGCGTGCCTCGCAGTTCCGGCGTCGCCTCGACCGCACCGTGCTCCGCGCCCTCTTGGCCTCGCTCTACGTCCAGGGCATCCGGTCGGGATATCGCCGCGACTACTGGCGTTTTATGGCTCGGATCGCCCTGTCGCGTCCGTCTCGTCTCGGCGATGCGTTCTCCTACGCGGTCAACGGCCACCATTTCTTCACGTTTACCGAAAAACACATTCTCCCGCGCCTGATGCGATCGACAGCGGCCCGACCGGGACCGTCTTCCATGTCTGTAACGAGCGGGTTTGGCGAGGTGCCTCGAGCTACCCGACCAGTCCTTCGCGTTGTCGACGACCCGGCCGGACAGTGAGCGATCGCGGTGGCGAATCGCCATTTGCGGGCCGGGCGGCCGGCCATTCGATTCGACTTTGTGTCCCCGGATGAGCGTGGATTCTGTTATGACCCTGTCATGTCCACCGTGCTTTTAGGAGATGCGGTCACTCCCCGATATCGACTGTATTCGCAGGTCCAGGTGGCCGGAGCCACGCTCTTGGGTGGCCCTCTGGCTGGAGCCTGGCTGCTCGCGTCCGACTACCGCCGGCTGGGCCGCATATCCAATGCCACCACAGCAGCCCTTCTCGGTCTGGCCGGCCAGATCGCCGCGATCTGGCTGTGGACCGCGCTGGACGACACTCTGCCTCCGTTTATCCTGGTCTCCATCTACACCATCGCGATCGGCTTGATCGCCCAGGTTTCGCTCGACGCCGACTTCACCGCGCACGTGGTATCCGGCGGCCATCGCGAGCACAACCTCAAAGCCGCCGGGATCGGTGCCCTGGGCTTTCTCATGCTCTTTGCCGGCGTGGTCGACATCTCCGCCCTGATGAGAGACAAGGTCCATATGGGCAACCGACAGGTGGTGTATTACCAGGACGGAGCGAGCAAAGAAGAGGCCCGGACTGTCGGACAGACCCTCAAGAAGCACGGCTACTACTTCGGCGAGGGGCCCGGTTCGGTCATTGTGAGCCGCAGCAGCGAACACTACCATGTGGCCTTTGTGGTCGCCGATTGGGTGTTTGACCGGACCGACGAGATCGACAAGATCCGGGCCTGGGCCGCCACCCTGTCGAAGGAGGCATTTGGCGGCAAGCCGGTCGATATCTCGCTCAACGACGATATCGACTCGACCCGGCGCCATCTGCGCTGGTCACCGCCCGATCAGTTGCAATAGGCCGCGCATTCGCTGTCACCGCAGTCGACCTTGCCGTCGCCGTCATTGTCCTGATAATCGATGCACAGCGCGTAGTTGTTTTCGTCGCCGCTGCCCTGCAGGTCGTCGTAGCCAGTATCGTGGTGCGCGCTGCCAATGTAGACATGGCCTTCGGCGTTGGGATGAATATCGTCGCGGGTCTGGATCAGGGTCAGGGTCTGGCCGTCTTTGGTAACCGAGACCGGATCTCGAAACACCGACCAGTCGCCAGTGGCATCGAGATGCGCCGCGATGCACGCGGGATCCATGCTGGGCGCGCGATACTGCGGGCTGGTCACATCGCGCCGGCAGATGCCCCGCTCGATCAGGTCCTGCAGGTAACGCTTGTTGGGGCAGCGGAAATCCGGGTTTCCGTTGCCGTTTTCATTGCAGTTCATGGCCGTAAAACTATCCGCACAACGCCAGCCCTCGGCCTCGGCCGTGGCGCACATATAATCGCCAGCCGAGAGCAGGCGGGGCAGAAGGACCCTGAAATGGCTGGTTCCCGAGCACGTACCCGACCTGTCCTGATCGGGATTGGGATAATAGACGTTCATGGTGCGAATGAGCGGAGCCGCGTCCGCGGTCAACCCCACATTGGCGCGAACCGTATCGATCAGCTCGTCCCAGTCGCCTCGCCAGATTGCCAGTGCATTGTCCAGTTGTGATACGCTGCAATTCGAATAATAATCGCCGCGGGCGTCGAGAAAGTCGTTGCCGCCTGCGTCCCAGCTAAAGATTTCGGCTTCTCTGAGCCTGGACAGGTTGTTTTTCATCCGGTTGTCGATTTGCCGCGTGGTCTCGCCCGAGGTGGTGATGCCGCGGTAGGTGATGGTCCAGTCGCGGTCGTACGCTGCGTCGTCAGCGTAATAACCGACATAGCTTTTGATTTGACCTGGCAATGCGCCCGTCGCTTTGTAGCCCGCGGCGATGGAATCGCCGAAGGCGTTGTAGTCCTTGCTCGTCGGACCCGAACCGGTGGTTGTTGGCCCAAAGGGCTGATTGCAGGTGGCAGCGGTGAGTAACACCGACAGCGCAGCAAGGGCGCAAGCCCTCAGAATCAGGCGAAGGTAAGCGACGGTTTGCATATCTTTCTACCTCGTTCAGTGTAAAGGAGAGTCGGTAATTATCAGTTTTGACTCTCTGCGTAAACTCCCCCCAAGGGCAGACCTCATGTCTGTCCGGGAAGCGGCGCGCATCCTAGCATACGAGATGCACCCGGTAATAACATTTTTCTTAGACCGTTCGTAATTAGCAATTTGTGTTTGTGCCGGGCAATTTCGGTACAAGTACCCATTCCCCTGATCAGTCAAACGTCGTTGTAGTATCCGTTCATAATTCCATATTGTGCCGGTTGAATGGATGTGCCAGAGAACAGGGGGCACAGGCCAGTGGCAGGATTGAGCATGGTGGTGTGCAACTCATCGGGGCATGGTTTGGGCAGGTAGCATGAAATACGGTGTTCGAGCCGGGGAATGTCGGTTCGGGCGCCGATCGTTGCTGGGGCCATTACAAACCCGGTCGAGATGGTTTGTGCGGTGAAGGTTTTGAACTGTCAAAATCCCTCTTATGGGCTGCCAGTGGACCGGCGGCAGTGGTAAGGGGTCGAGAGCCAGGTGCATCGTCCGGGGGTCGCTCGGTACAGTACGGCTGACAATGCGTGTTATTTTAGCATGTAAAATTACCAAAATTGCAGAGGCATCTGTTTGCTCCACAACCGATGCGTTTCTGTTTATATAGAATTGCCCGAGCGAAAGGCCGCTGCGGTAAGGGGGATTGCTCGGTGCTCAGACAGTCGTTGCCGGCAGGGCTGCGGTGCACATTTCGTATGACACTGTTAGCGAGAAGCGCGCAGTGCACTACGGGATGCTTTGCGGCGCACAGCCAGAGTCAGGAAGGCTAGGATCAGAATCCAGGCACCGGCGCTGTGCTGCCACGTGGTGGATCGGGGCGCGGTGGTAGCGCAGGCGTAATATGTTGTTTTGGGGCAGCTATCAGTGTAGAGGCCGACGCCTTCATTGCGGTCCAGGTAGTGGCCGGGATCGACTGCCTCGCCAGTAATGGTCGCAAAGGCGATGATGTCGGGATCGGCGTCGACATAGACTTCGATCCGGGCTTCGTATGTGCCGGGTGAGTCAGGGGCAAATTCGATATCGACCTCGAGTGTGGCGTCGGCGTCGAGTTCGGTTTCACTTGTGAAATCGACCACGCGAAACGGACTGTCTTGCACTGGATTGCCATTGAGGTCGGCAATGCGGAGCTCGCGTACTGTAAACGAATCGGCTGAATCCATATTGATCAGCTGGAACAGCTGTGGCGAGCTGACCGGAACATCGGACAGCCGGGTCGTGCAGCTGGCGCCGCCGGTCACGCGCAGGTTGCCGGGCATGAAGGCGATATTGGGCAGAATTCCGCGGCCCTGCAACTGGACATCGACCATGGGGTTTTCGTCATCGTCATTGACGATGGTCAGAGTGGCCTCGAATGCGGCCGATGCGGCATTGGGGGCAAACTGGACCACCAGGTCGGCGCTGCTCTGGCCAGCCACGTCCACGGGCTGGGCCGCTTGGATGGAAAACGCGCTGGCGCCGACTCCACTGGTCATCAGCATGGTGAGCCGAAGCGGTGCCTCGCCGTTGTTGGTCACAGTCAAGGTCTTTTGCGACGGCTGTTCGGTATTGCGATAGGTATCGGGAAAATCGACTTGCAGGGACGAGACATCGATATGCCGATCGATACCGCGGCCGGACAGCGGCACTGTGGTTGGCACGGGCGGAAATGCATCCGAGATGACGCGCAGTTCGGCAGTGTCGGCCACGGCCTCGACAGTGGGCTGGTACTCGACCACGATATCGAATGTGCCGTTGGGCAAAACGGGCGCCCCAGGCGGATCGGTGGTGATCAAGGTAAATCGGTTGTTGCTGTTGTTGGCGAGGCGGATGGTGGAGATAGTGAGCGGCTCGGTGCCGCTGTTGGTGATGGTGACCGTGCGCTGGGCTTTTGGCTCTGCGGCCTGGAGATCGACCCCGCCAAAGTCGACAGTGTCATTGCTGAGCTCGAT